>JAZUJH010000137.1:0-69431 GCA_045642665.1 Treponema sp. | reverse complement strand
GCGATTGCAACGAAATTTCAGCAGCGTATGACGTTTCAGAGCGAACATGGAGGCATCTGAATTTCTTTCAGTACAAAACATACATTCATGCACGTCTGCCAAGGGTCAAATGTAAGAAACATGGTGCAAAAACAGTTGCCGTATCATGGGGCGTCCGGGAAGCGGATTCACGCTGCCGTTTGAAAGCTGGTGCCTTGAACTTGCGAAACATATGCCTGTAGCGGCGATAGCGGAAATGGTTGGGGAACACGATACCCGGCTGTGGCGTTTCATCCAGCATTATGTCGGCGCAGCACGCAGCCGCGAGAATTATGAGAATGTTGAGAGCATCGGAATCTACGAGACATGCAAAAAGGGACACAATTACATTACAGTCGCAGCGGACCTGAATGAAAGGGAAGTCATTTTTGTGACGGACGGCAGGGACTTATCCGCCGTGACAGGTTTTGCTGACGATTTCGTGTGCCAAGGCGGAAACAAGGAGAAGATTAAGGTCATCACCTATGACATGCCGCTCGGCTTCAGGAAAGGAAAGGCCATGATGATGCGTGAAGAGCTCCAGGACATTTATGAGTCATGTCCGACCGTAAAGCTGCGGAGAAGAAGCCAAAAAAACTCACAAGCCGGCTCATGCATTCCGGAATCAGCGAGATGAAGGACTTTGCAAAGCTGATACGTAACAATCTTGAGAACATACTGAATTACTTCGAACATCTGTTTACCTATGCAATTCTTGAAAAGACAAACAGCATAATTCAAAACATTAAGTGAAAGGCGAGAGGTTCCAAAAACACAGAATTCTTCAAGACGATAATCTACCTGAATTGTGGAAAACTGAATTTCACCCACTTCCTGATAAAACAAGATTTTTCGCTGAATTCCAATTTACCCATAGAATTCAGCGATTAACCTTTTATTTTTTAATTCGTGAAGACTCACCGGGATAAAAGTTTATAATAAAAATGCAAACAAAAACACCGCCGGGCTGGACCTGACGGTGTTTATTTATTAATTGGATATTAATTAATTTATAAGTATCAAACCTGAATTAGAATCCAACAGATACTGTGAATGGGCATTTAACACTTGATGTACCATTCTGGTCAATTGTGAATACAGCACCGAAGTCACATCCAGCTGCACCAATGTTGAAAGAAACACCAGGATTAACTGACATCTTGAAATTATCAGCAATAAAATCATCATCCTTTACTTCAAGATAAAGTGTTACAGGATCAAGAGCTGCTTCCACCTTTGCACGGAGAAGAAGTTTGTTGTCTGCTGCTGCATTTCCAGAATCAGCAAGAGTATTTTCGTAGAGACAGAATGCCTTTACAGTTACTGGTTCAAACTTTACAACAGCCTGTGCGTCAAAAGCAAGATTGTTTGCCTTTCCATCATTAAGTCCAATTGCTGCATCTGCAAAAACATCTACTGGACCGAAGCTTCCTGAATAACCGGCACCGAAGCGAAGATCCTTGAAAGTATCCTTAGCAATGAACATAGCTCCAACTGTTCCGAAATCTGCACCGTAAGCAACCTTCAAACCTGCATCCTTAAGGTCTCCGTTATCAACAAGCTTGTCTGCAAGTGTTGCAGAAACTGTGAGACCTTCAACAGGTGTAAGATCTGCCTTCCATGCTCCGTCAACATGCATTACACGCTGGTCATCTACATAAGAATTGTTAAGATGATCTCCCTGTCCGAGAATAGAAAGCTTGAGCATATCAATCGGCTTAACCCATACCTGTGCATCATGAAGATACAAATCACAGTGAAGCTTATCCCAGTTGTCCCAGCTCTGATAGCTAAGAGCCAACTGAGCTCCTGCCTTTTCTGTGCTTACGCCAACCTGGAGACGTGTACCCCAATAATAACCACCGCTTTCAACACCGGATTTCAATACAGTCGGCTTTGCTCCGTCTTCGAAATTCATGTTAAACATATCTGTGCCAACTTTGAGTGCACCTGTTACATCTGCTGCACATGCTGCACCAGCTACGAGGGCTGCCATTGCTGCAGCTGCCATAATTTTTTTCATAATAATTTTCCTCCAATTTTTTCATTAGCACTTTTTGTGCGTCTGATAATTTACATTACCATACAATCTTTATATCGTCAAATTTTTTTTTTAATTAATCTTAAATTTCAAATGTTTTTTCGAAAAAATTCGTTAAAATTACAATTTTTTTAGGCATGTCCCGTATAATAATTTCTTACCGGATAAACAGATATTCTATCATCAAGGAACCATCAGGAACGCCGGACAATAAAAATTCAATTGCACCGGGAAAAAAATAAACAAGGACATCTCTAAAAATTTCAATTTTTGGAAGTTCCCATAAATTATCTGAAGATTTCTACATGAACTATTCTTAGTCGGAATGGCATCATTGCTAATGTCCATCTGCCATGAACCTGCGTATCTTGCCGAATTTCATGGCGTTTTACGTGAAATGTCTGGCCTGAAAAGATTCGCAATGTGCCGGAGAAGTACCTAACTTTAACGTGTGACTCTTTCCGGTTTTTCGCGAAGCAAAAAATGGGAGCCTCGCGACCAAGGTAAGAGTCGGAACGCCGAAGGTTGATCTGCTTTGCACTAAATAAGAGGTGCCGGAGAAGTGCCGAACTTTAACGTGTGACTCTTTCCGGTTTTTCGCAAAGCAAAAAATGGGAGCCTCGCGACCAAGGTAAGAGTCGGAACGCCGAAGGTTGATCTGCTTTGCATAAGATACAATGTGCCGGAGAAGTACCTAACTTTAACGTGTGACTCTTTCCGGTTTTTCGCGAAGCAAAAAATGGGAGCCTCGCGACCAAGGTAAGAGTCGGAACGCTGAAGGTTGATCTGCTTTGCCTAGCCCCGATTGCAGTGGAAATGGGCAGAGCCTATTGCAACGTAAAGCGGGTAATGGTTCTTTGCCTGCAGCCGGTTTCAGCGGAACTGTATTTTTAATGGTTTCCGTATGCTCCACGGATTATTCGGTTTCATTTTTCTGCAATTGCATAAATATTCAATTTTCAATATAATGTCAAAATGGTTCGTATCTATGTAGAAAGAAAGGCTGGCTTTGAAAACGAAGCAGCCAGAATTTATTCCGAAATCACAGGATTTTTGGGTATTGACGGTGTTACTGGTGTTCGCTATTTTAACCGGTACGATATAGAGAACGTTGCAGATACAGTTGCAAAGGCTGCTGCAACACGCATCTTCTCTGAACCTCAGAGTGACTGCGTTATGTTCGAGGCACTAGAGATTCCAGAAGGTTGTCAGGAGATTATCTGGGAGTATCTGCCCGGACAGTACGATCAGAGAGCTGACAGTGCCGAACAGTGTCTTTCTCTTCT
The DNA here is from genome assembly GCA_045642665.1 of Treponema sp. Lineage (GTDB taxonomy): Bacteria > Spirochaetota > Spirochaetia > Treponematales > Treponemataceae > Treponema_D. Next base: position 66,086 of record JAZUJH010000137.1, on the reverse strand, counting down.
GCGCGAGGGGATGAAGAATGAAACTGCGGTCGGAACTGAACCTCCTCGTGTACGATGTGCAAAGGTTGTTCTTCTTTCGGGAACAGTTTCAGCAGATGATCTTGTAAAAATCCAGAACTATCTTATAAACCCTGTGGACAGCCGTCTTACAGATTCTTCCAAGCCTGCAACTCTTAAGATGGATGCGGCAGTTCCTTCAGATATTCCTACTGTTGAAGGTTTCACTTCACTTGACGATCCAAAGCTTGATTCCTATAGAAAAGAACTTGGTCTTGCAATGGACCTTGCTGACATTAAATTCCTTCAGGATTATTTCAAATCAATAAACCGCGACCCTACGCTTACTGAAATCCGTGTTCTTGATACATACTGGTCAGACCACTGCCGCCATACAACTTTCCTTACACAGCTTGACGATGTTAAGATTGAAGAAGGTCCTTACGCATCTCTTTTCAGAAAGTCATGGGAAAACTATACTTCCATGCGTACAGATCTTTATGCTGACCGCAAGGATAAGCCTGTTACTCTTATGGACATGGCATGCATCGGTGCAAAATATCTTCGCAGGCACGGAAAACTTGATGACCTTGAAACAAGTGCTGAAATTAATGCATGTTCCATTTTTATTGATGTTCATTACACGACTGATGAAAACGGTAACCCTATAGATGAAAATTCTCCTGAGGCAACAGAAAGATGGCTTTTGCAGTTCAAGAATGAGACTCACAACCATCCTACAGAAATTGAACCATTCGGTGGAGCCGCAACATGTCTTGGAGGTGCAATCCGTGACCCTCTTTCAGGCCGCTCATGGGTTTACCAGTCAATGCGCATTACAGGTGCTTCTGATCCGACTGTTCCTTTGAACGAAACTCTGAAGGGAAAGCTTCCTCAGGTTAAGATTTGCCGTGAAGCTGCTCAGGGATTCTCTTCTTACGGTAACCAGATCGGTCTTACGACTGGTCAGGTTGCAGAAATTTATCACCCGGGTTATGTTGCAAAGCGCATGGAACTTGGTGCCGTTATTTCTGCAAGTCCTGCTGAACAGGTACTCCGTGAAGAACCTGATGCCGGTGATGTTGTTGTTTTGTTGGGCGGAGGAACCGGACGAGACGGTATTGGCGGTGCTACAGGTTCATCTAAAGTTCACACTACAAAATCTGTTACAACCGCCGCCGCTGAAGTTCAGAAAGGTAACGCTGTTGAGGAAAGAAAGATACAGAGACTTTTCCGCAACAAAGATGTATGCAAAATGATCCGACGCTGCAATGACTTTGGTGCCGGCGGTGTTTCTGTTGCAATAGGCGAGCTTGCTCCTGGTCTTGATATTAATCTTGACCTTGTTCCAAAGAAGTATGACGGTCTTGACGGAACGGAACTTGCAATCAGTGAAAGCCAGGAACGCATGGCATGTGTTGTCCGCAAGGGCGATGCGGAACGTTTCATTAAGGCTGCAAACGATGAAAACCTTAACGCAGTTGTTGTTGCAACTGTTACAGATACGAACAAGCTTGTAATGAAGTGGCGCGGCAAGACTGTTGTTGAGCTTGACCGTTCATTCCTTGATGCAGCAGGTGCAGAACATCATGCGGTTGCAAACATTGCATCTCCTTCTGCGCCGGAAGATTCTCCGCTCGTAAAACCTCTTGAAACTGTTTCAAAGGTATTCGCCGACTATGACAGTGCAAACGATGCAGGTGAAAATGCTGCGGCTGATAAGATTGAGGAAGCCTGGCTTGCAAACATGAACGACCTTGCATGCTGTTCCCAGAGAGGTCTGGGTGAACGCTTCGACGGTTCCATCGGTTCATCCACTGTTCTCTTCCCTTACGGAGGAAAATATCAGGGCACACCTGAAGCTGGTATGGCTGCAAAGCTTCCTGTCGTTAGCCCTAGAGAAACTTCAACTGCAAGCCTTATGTCCTACGGATTTGATCCCAGAGTTGCCCAGTGGAGTGCATGGCACGGTGCACAGGTAGCTGTCCTTTCAAGTCTTGCCAAGATTGCCTGTATGGGTGGTAAGCCGGAAAGCTGTCGTCTTACTTTCCAGGAATTCTTTGGAAGAGCCGTAAATGAAAACGCATGGGGATATCCTGCTGCAGCTCTCCTTGGTTCTGTTGATGCACAGGTTTCCATGGGAACGGGTTCAATTGGCGGAAAGGACTCAATGAGCGGTACTTTTGAAGACCTGAACGTTCCTCACACTCTGGTTTCTTTTGCAGTTGACACAGAAAATGTTAAGAACATTACAAGCGGTTCCTTCAAGAAAGCCGGCAACAATGTTTATCTTGTTACTGTTCCTTATTCAGCACAGCTTGCTCCGGACTTTGAAACTTTCAAGAAGAATGCGAAGGTTCTCTACGAACTTAATGCAGGCGGAAAGATTGATGCAATGTATCCTGTAAACGCAGGCGGTATTGCGGAAGCAGTAAGCAAGATGGCTTTGGGCAACAAGATCGGTTGTGACCTTGAGACCATTCCGTACAGTGCTACTGCAGTCGGAATCAAAAAAGAAGCAGGCGTTGAAGATCTCTTTACACCTCTCTACGGTTCAATCATTGTTGAAACAGCTGAAGAGCTTGAAGAAATTGGTTCATTTGTTTCGGGAACTGTTTTCTGCATCGGTAAGACAACGGAAAACAGGTCAATTACATTTGACGATGCTGAAATTGGTCTTGATGAAATTGAAAGCGCATGGGAAGCAAAACTTGCAAAGGTCTATCCGGCAGTCAGCGGTGCAAAGGAACAGGATGCCCTTCCTGAATTTGCAACAAAGGTTCACTCTTCCCTTGAAGAAGCAAGAAAGACTTTCCATGTAGAAAACAGAAGCGCCAAAAAGCCTCTGGTAGTTCTTCCTGTCTTCCCGGGAACAAACTGTGAATTTGATATGGCCCGTGCATTCAATCTTGCAGGTGCAAACACAAAGATTGTTCTCCTGAAAAATAAGCTTCCTGGCCAGCTTGAAGCTTCACTTTCGGACCTTGAAGCAGAACTTAAGAACGCTCAGATTCTTGCACTTTCAGGAGGATTCTCTGCAGGTGATGAACCTGACGGCTCTGCAAAATTCATTGCAAATGTTCTGAGAAACGGAAAGATTTCTGACCAGGTTACAGATCTTCTCAAGAACCGCGACGGTCTTGTGCTTGGTATCTGTAACGGTTTCCAGGCTCTTGTTAAGACAGGTCTTGCAATGTACGGAGAATTCCGTGACATGACTGATGAAATGCCGACTCTTACATACAACAAGATAAGCCGCCACATCAGCCGCATTGTAAGAACTCGCATGGTAAGTGCAGCAAGTCCTTGGGCTCTTGACCGTTCAGTGCTTGATCCTGCTACACACCTTGTTGCAATAAGCCACGGAGAAGGACGATTCGTAGTAGACAATGCTACTGCAGAAAAACTTTTTGCTTCCGGACAGGTATTCACACAGTATGTTGATGAATTCGGAGTTCCTGCAATAAGTGAGCCGGACAATCCTAACGGTTCAGCCTTCGCAATTGAAGGCATCACAAGTCCTGACGGTAGAGTTCTTGGTAAGATGGGACACAACGAACGTTCTGTCGGAATTAATGCTGACGGTTCAAGTTCTGACCTCTTCAAGAATGTTGACGGGGACAAGGCTCAGAATATCTTCAGAGCCGGAGTAAGATACTTCAACTAAGCTGCAGGCAAAAGATATCAGGCATCCCTGAGAATTACAATTTTTAGGGATGCCCAAATATATTCTCCGAATTTTAAGCACAACTTGCAGTTCGCGAATATCAGTTCATTATATATTTTAACATAATCCATTAAATGGAGAAAACAAATGAAAAAAACTTTTTGTACAGTTTCATTACTTTTAATTTCTGCATTCACTTTTATTTCCTGCACAAAGGATAAATGGGTTTACACTTTTGAGGATGCAAAAAATCAGTGTACAAAAAATGAAAAAGATATTCTGATGATTATAAGAGGCGATGATGAAACCTCACAGAATTTTATTGGTCAGCTGAAGTCGAACAAAAATTTTGCTTCTCTCCTGCAAAAAAAATATGTATTCCTTGATGCGAACGTAAATGATGAAAATCATCCTGAAGTTTGCAGCAAAATTGAGCGTGACTACTACATTGAATATCTTCCGGGAATATTTGTCCTGTCAAAGGAAGGCTATGTTATCCGCTACATTCAATACGAAGATAAATATTTGTCGGAAGGAAATCTTGAAGCCGAGGTTCTTTCATTTGAGGAAGCAAATAAGACTATAAAGGATAAGATTGCAAATACAAATTCTTTTACCGGAAACAGGAAACTTTTTGCAATAGACGAACTGTATGAAGCAACGGATATTTATTTCAGGCATCCCTTGGACAGTCTCTGCGAAGAAGTTCCTGCCCTTGATGAGAAAAACACATCCGGACTTCTGGGAAAATACGAACTGATAAACGCTTATGCAAAGTGCATGGATTATCTGATAAGTGATGAGAAAGATAAAGCCTGCTTTGTTTTTGAAAAGCTTGTCCAGAACGGGCATCTTGATAAGTCACAGATGTTTGAAGCCGCATACCAGGGTGCCTGGGTTTATGCAATTACGGAAAGCCAACGCTATGACAGAATGCTTGATCTTCTGCAGACTGCATACGAAAATACATCAGATGCAATTGCCCAGACTCATGTACAGGACATGATGGACAATGCAAAAATAATGCAGGAACTTTGCAACAAAGCTTCTCAGGAAATCAAAGAAGACGAATATCCTGAAGATTTATCAGAAGAAGATTCCGAGCTGTTTGAATAAAGGAAAATTCTGAAGCAGACTTAATAAAGGGCGTCACCACGGAACAGGGATGCCGAGAAACACTTTACGGAGGCAAACGAACAAATAATATGGAAACTGATTCCGCACCAATTCCCATAGGTCTTTTACTTATTGCAGCGCTCATACTGATTCTGCTTTCACTTTCTTTTTCTGCAGCCGAAAGCGCATTTCTTTCTGTAAACAAGCTTCGGCTGCGTTCACTTAAGAACCGGAAAAACAAACGGGCAATACGTGTTCTCAAGCTGCTCAGCAACAAGGAGCGTTTGATAAACACACTGCTGATAGGCAACAACATTGTAAACGTGGCACTTTCTTCAATTATTACTTTCATAGCCATTAAACTTTTTGGAAGTGCCGGTGTTGGAATTGCAACTTTCTGTGCAACGCTTCTGCTTTTGGTCTTCGGAGAAATTTCTCCTAAAACAATTGCCACACACCATCCTGAAGCAATTGCATTTTTCTTCTGTGGATTCATAGACTTCGTGCAGATGATTCTCACTCCATTTGTATTTTTGTTTACTCACATCTCGCGCTCTATTCTGAAGCTTATGGGAATTGATACCCGCAGGAAAAATATTTCCTTCACGGAAGAAGAAATCAAAACCTTCATTGACGTAAGCAGCGAAGCAGGTATCATCGAAAACAACGAGAAAACAATGATGCGACAGGTTTTCAAATTTTCTGACCTTGAAGCAAAGGACATTATGATTCCCCGCAAAGAAATAAAAGCTTTGCATGAAAGGGCAAGCTACAGGGAAATAATTGAATTTTCCCAGAAGCATCAGCTTTCTCGGTTTCCGATTTACAGGAAAGACATAGACGATATTATTGGTGTACTGTACCTGAAGGACCTGCTGTTCATTTCATCACAGGATAATTTCTCCGAAGAAGAATTTTCTCTTTCCAAAGTAATGAGACCTCCCCTGTTCATCCTTGAAACAAAAAAAATGTCCAGCATACAGCAGATGCTCCGTGAAAACCGTCAGAGCATTGCGATTGTAATTGATGAATATTCAGGAACGGACGGAGTTCTTACAACTGATGACATTACGTTTGAAATTTTCGGGCCGGCAGAAAATCAGAACAGAAACTCCCAGCCGGATTCACTTGAACCTGATTCAAGTTTCAGCGGCCTGATGCGTTTAATTGACCTCAACGAAAAACTGAACACAAAAATGGAATCAGAAAACTGCGAAACAATTGGCGGTTACATCTGCGAAGTTCTTGGACATATTCCCCAGTGCGGGGAAAGCATAAACTCAGAAGGCTTTACATTTACAGTCACGAAGATGGAAGACAAAAGAGTTGCACAGGTCAACGCATGCAGGAACTCAGATTCAGACGATAACGATGAGGAGGACGAATGACTTTAACTTATGTGCTGACAAAAATTATTATTCCTCTGGCAGCGGAAGTTCTTCTTATTTTCTGCGCAGCATTCTTCGCTTCATCAGAAACCGCATACACTTCAATTTCCAGAATCAAAGTACGACAGATGGTTCAGGACAACGTAAGGAATGCAAAGAAGGTTTCAAGATTAAAAAACAACCTGGACCGTCTCATTTCTACAGTCCTAATCGGGACAAACTTCATTACGACCCTCTCCTCTGCTGTGGCAACCGCATTCTCCTTGAATGTTCTCGGACCTGAATATGTTTCCTACGGAACTGCACTAATAAGTGTCTGCATAATAATTTTCAGTGAAATAATCCCTAAAACTTATGCGGCCGTAAAAAGTGATGAAGTTGCACTGAAAAGTGCCCGTACAATTATAATTCTGCAGAAAATACTTTTCCCTATTGTCTATGTCTTTGACCTACTTGCAAAGTTCATTAACTTCCTGGAAAAGACTCTGATAAAATCAGAATCTCCTCTCATTACGGAAGATGAACTTAAAATGCTTCTTGATGTCGGCAAAAAAGAAGGTACCCTTGAGGAGGACGAAAAGAAGATGCTGGACAGGATCTTTGAATTTTCTGATCTCCAGGTACACGGCATCATGAGACACAGGTCTTTCATAAAGTATGTGAACATAAATGACTCTATTGATGAGGTTATAAAAACTTTTGCCTGTTCCGGTTATTCAAAACTTCCTGTCTGCAGGGATTCGGAGGATTCCATAATAGGTCTTCTAAATTATAAGTCCGTTCTGTTTGCCTCAAAGGAACTTAAGTGCAGCAAAGATTTTGTACGCATCTGCATGGAAGATATTCTGTTTGTTCCTGAAACAATGAGCGCTACGGATCTTCTAAAAAAGATGAAGGAACACAACACAAACTTTGCAGCCGCAATTGATGAATACGGAGAAACTGCAGGCATTGTTACAATGGATGATATTCTTAAGGAAGTCTTCGGAAGAATGACAGACGAATACGGAAGACTTGAAGTTGCTCCAGAAGCAAGAATCAGCATTGTAAGTGCAAACGAATTCCTTGTTCCAGGCGACATGAAGCTTGATGACCTGAACGATGTTCTGAAGCTGAACCTTTCAAGTGAAAATTTTGATACACTCGGCGGATGGCTTCTCGAATGTTTTGATGAACTTCCGTCTCTTGGAGCCGCCTACACTTACAACAGGACAGTCTTCATTGTAGAAGACCAAAGTGCAAGACGGATCCAGAACGTAAGAATTAAATTCCTTGGCAGATGATTTTCAGGAATGCTTAACAATTTCAGCAATCATTTCTGCGGATTTTTCCAGTCCCAGAAGTGAGCTGTTTATAAGCATATCATAATGAGTCCTGTTTCCCCAGGTTCTTTCCGTAAAAGTGTTGTAATGATTTGCACGGCGCTTGTCAATAAGCTTAACCTCTTTTTCCGCAGTAGCAGGATTCAGTCCCTTCTGTTCAATGGCACGCTTTACCTTGTCTTCAAGAGGTGCGTATATGAAAACATTGAATACATCACTGCGGTCAACTTCTTTACAGTTGCGCAAAATATAATCAGCGCAACGGCCGACAATTACACACGGCCCCTTCTTTGCAAGTTCAATAATAACATTACGCTGTGCATTGAAGACCTGGTCAGCCAGAGGAAGCGTAGGTGTATGGGCTGCACCTCCGTTAATTGCACTGGTTCCGGGAGCCGCATAACTTGCGCCCAGAAGCATTGTGTACATCCAGCCGGAAGAAATATTCTGTTCAGTTTCCTTAATAAAATCCGGTGAAAGACCTGAATTCTTTGCAGACATGTCAATAATTTCCTTGTCATAGAAAGGAAGACCCAAATTTTCTGCAACAAGTTTTGCAATTGTATGACCACCGCTACCGTATTCGCGGCTGATTGTTATGAATTTCTTCATGTTTACGCTCCTCTCATTAAACTTTCCAAATTAATTCTTGGACTTCTCTAAAAAATTATACCACGGATTGCCTGATTTGAAAAAAAAATAAGGGAATCCCTGAAAAGATTTTTCTGGATTGCCCTTATACAAATCTTTCATCCGCACAGCCGTCACTGAAGAATGAACAGCCAATGATTTACGCCCCTAACTTACCAGATACTATTACTCATTGATATGCAACAACTTAAAACACTATCCTCCCGGAATTTTATCATGGAACAGGACTTTTTGTATGCCACATGTACCAAAAAATAAATTTAAGGTAGTCAATATTATAAATTGCGTTATAGTCTCAAGTATGACAGTATACAAAAAATTTTTAATTTACCTTTTTGCCACAACTTTTATAGGAGTATTCTACCTAAGAATATTCCATTTCGCATTCATCTATGAAAAACCTATTGAAATAATAACAGGCTGTGGAAAAGTATGTCTTGTCTCAATGCTTCTATACATCATTGTAAGTCTGGTACAAAGAAGAGTTCTTAAACCATTCATCATGTACACAGACAAAGCACTCCGTGAAAAACGTGAACTTACTCCCACAGAAATTGAAGCCTGCATGAAAAGCTATAAAAACTTTGACATTGGAGTAGCCGTTACAGAAACAATAGGTTTCGTTTTAGGTTCAGGTTATTCCGTTATATCCGAATCCATGGCAGCCCCTGAACCTTTCAGCATAATACTGATTATCCAGATAATCATGCAGTCAGTAGGATTCGGTTTCCTGAACTTTGTGATAATTGTTTTCTGCGTCAAGAGAATTGAAATGACAAAAATTCTACGGAAAGTTGGTGTAAGGAACATTAAGAACAGCTTATCAAGCATACTTTCGGCAACAGTTGTCTGCATCATATATATGTGCATCATGAACATGACGCTTGTTTCGGAAGGTCTTATTCTGAGTCCACGTCCGGCCCCGATGCAGACATACGGCCTGTATGCAACAATAGGAGCTGCACTTACGGTTCTGGGGTGCTGGATAATGTACAGGCTCCTCATCAAGAGAATGCAGAACAATGAAGCTGAAGTCAGCCGGGTACTGCATGAAGAGACAGAAAATCTTGCCGTTGCAACAAAACAGTCAGCCAGCACAAGCCAGGACCAGAATGCGGCTGTAAAAGAAATTGTTGCAACCATGCAGGGAAATTCAGAGCTGAATGACAACATAGACAAAAAAGTACGGAGCGTAAGCGAGCACGCAGAAAAATCAAGGAACGATGTCATTGCAGGTGTCATTGCCCTTGATGAAAATGCTCAGGGACTTCTTGAAATAATGGAATGCAATAAATCTACGATAGAGGGAATCAAAAATCTTGGAGTCAAGATAGAACGAGTCTGGGACATTGTTTCTCTCATCAACGACATTGCGGATACAGCAAAAATCATTGCCTTCAATGCGGAACTTGAAGCCAGCTCGGCAGGGGAATCTGGAAAGAATTTCCATATCGTTGCTACAGAAGTGCGACGACTTTCTGATAACATCATTGACGGGACCCATGAAATCAAGGAAAAGATTGAGGAAATACAGAAAGCTTCCGATACACTCATCTTTACCAGCAAAAAGGGTACCGTAAAAATAGAAGAAGGATACAACCGTGCAAAAACTCTGGAATCTAAATTCGAAAGCATCAAAAAGTCGTCAGAGATTACAGCAGAAAGCAGCAAGGATATTATTTCTTACATACGACAGCTTTCAACTACCAGCGAACAGATATTCATTACCCTGAAGCAGATAGCAGACGGAATCGAAAGCTTCAGCCAGGCAACAGAAAACATTTCAAGTTCATCGGAAAGAGTTAAGACCATTGCAAGCGAACTTTAAGATTCCGGTAAAATATTAAGGGCATCCCCAAGATGCAGACCGTTTTTTCCGATGCAACGAACCGTAATGCCGTCAGGAGAATTTGTCATAAATCCGAAAGCAGGTTATGTACGGCGGCGGAGTCCTGGTTTCTATGAAGATTTCCCGTTCCGTTACTTTATTCAACTTTTTGAGTGAATCTCCCGGTTCACTCAATTTTGATGACCGTTCATCTTCATCAAATGATTCATTCGTTCTTAAATTTTATGGGAACATCCAGAAATTACAATTTTTGAAGGGTACTAAAAAAAATACGATGCTTTAAGCATTGTAATTTCAGGCATCAGAACTCGTCGGCATTTCTAAAAAGTAATTTTTATAGATGCCCTTATCATTTATTCTTTTCAGGGAATTTACAGGGATGCCCTAATGAAAGTAAATGGTTTCCGTTAAAAATTACTGACTCTGAAAATTATTCCAGCAAAAAATGTACAGGTAAATTCACTTGCACCGACATAATCCGCGGAACTTAACGAGCCAAGCACACGGGAATGCCCGGATGTATAAGTTCTGCCATAAATCGGCGGCATATAAACTATCCGGGCACCTGTATAAGCTCCCGCATATTTTGAAAAATAATATCTGCAGCCGGCACTAAACTTATATGCCCAAAAAAAACCGCTGCAAACATCCTGAAAATATTCCCCGGAATCAGCATCATAATCATTATCATAATCATGATGATCTTCAGATTCTGTAGAGGAATATGGAGAGAGGCTGAAAGCTAAATTAAACGACAGCTTATCTGAAGGATGGTATCTGAATTCTCCTCCCAGCCAGGAATAAAAAGTATAACGTTCATAAGAAAGATGGCAAGTCGAAAAAATAACGGCCTCTTCAGAATCATAAGATATTACGTCAGAATCACCCCTATGAGGATCCGCTCTTCCATACTGATTTTCAGGACTGTCGAAATAAACATAAGCGTATGAACAGCCAGCTGAAATCATGAAATCAAGATGCTTCAGGGGAAAAAGATAAGAAATACTTCCGCCAAAATCATAACTCCTAATAAGATTTTCTTCACCTACTGAAAGGCTTTGGCAGATATTAGTATTCATGAACCAGTCATAATCGTAAATCAAACCTGTACGCATAGGAATTCCGAAGGAGCATTCCCCGTTCAAATAAAAATTACTGATCCTGCCTTCAGCCTTTGTACCGAAAGTGAACACTGAATTCTGCTGCCATTCAAGATAACTGGTCATTGGATGTTCCGCATTCCTAACTTTCGTATACAAATGTTCCCCATACCAGCCGAGCCTTGAAGAAAAAAAAGGCGTCACTTCAAAACTTGCGGCAGGAAATTCCAATGAAAAAATTGGTATGGCTGCACATAAAATCATAGTGAAGATAGTTTTCTTTTTGGAAAAATGTGCAGTCATAATCAGCTCCTATTCCGAATCCTTTTTTCCAGCTTCCTCAGCATACTTTGCTTCACTGAAAGCAACAGGATCAACCTTAAAGAGCTTTGCAATCTGCTTGCGAACAGCTTCCATGTCACGGTGATAAGGGGCGACATAGCGTACGCGTTCACCAGTTTCAGGATGAGTGATTTCAATTGAATATGCATGAAGGGCAAGACGGTCAAGAAGAGGTCGTTCTTCTTCCGTATCTCCGTTCCACTTCTTCTTGATGTCGCTAAGAAGAACTGGATGCTGATTTCCTGAATACAAAGGGTCACGAACAATTGTCAGATTGTTTGCGCTAAGATGAACACGAATCTGATGAGTCCTGCCTGTATGAGGACAAGCTTCTATCCATGTATAAGGACCGCAGTTTCCTACGGACCTGAAGTCAGTGACAGAAACCTTTCCCGACCTTGAGTTTACAATTGTACGGTGCTTTGCATCTCCGTCAGGCAGAAGCTTAAGGTCTACATGAAGTTCATTCCACAGAGGATGACCGTTTACAAGACAGTGATAAGTCTTCTTCACCTCACGGTTCTGGAACTGGAGAGAAAGATTTTTATGGGCCTCGGCAGTTCTTGCATAAATAACAATACCGCTGGTATCTTTATCAATTCTGTGTACGGCAAAAAGATCTCCGAATTCTTTTGAGGCAAGAAGATCAAGACGTGGTGCAACGGGATCATAACGGTCGGCGGCAACAAGCAAACCGCTACGCTTGTTCAATACAAGTATTGAATCATCTTCATAAATAAGTGAATAATCCGGTGTAATTTTCATATCTCCAAGTATAACAGATATGCAGGGGTTTTTCAAATCACTCTGATTTATTAAGAGGAACAGGAGATAGTGAATCTCAAAAAATTAAGGGCACCTCTATAAACCCCAATTGAGGTGCACCGTCGAGTTTAAAACTGCTGAATTGGCGCGGTTTTAAGCATCACATTTCTAAAGCTACCTCTAAAAAACTGAATTTTTTAGATGTTCCCTTAAAGCTTTTGGGGACGACTTCAAGAACACAATATCTTATGACTTGTAATTTCAGGAATCAGAACCCGCAGGCATCCTTAAAAGTATTTTCAGAGATACCGGAAACAGCTTATTGCACAAAAAATTGCAAACAGGCTTAATTAAGTATTTTTTTTTCTGAATTCTGCAATAAATCACTTAAATTACCTTCAATTTAAGTTTGCTTTTAAAAAATTCCGTAATACAATAATAGTAATAAAAAAAATCTCAGGGAGTGTATCATGAAAAAATTGTTTTTAAGAATCAGATTAGAGGCTGCTGCCTCCATTGCCATTGCCGCAGGACTTTTCGTTTCCTGCCAGTCTTCAGACTTCAGGGTTGAAAAACCTACTCTTTCTGTAAACAGCGTAATCATCAAGAACCTTGACATGGAAGGCATAACCTTCAACTGCGCCTACAGCATTACAAATCCTTATCCGGCAGAACTTTCAATAAAATCCCTTAATGCAAATGTAAGCACAAGCCAGGGAACCTTTACAAAGATTACAGCCAATGAAGGTGCCAGGGTAAGGGCCATGGGAACAGAAAGAAACAATGTCTCATTCAAGGTTCCTTACGAAACAATAATCGGCTATGCAAAGAATTCTGCTGCCAGTGCATATATCCCTTTCAAGATTGAAGGAGCCGCAGGTCTTGATGTAAGTTCCGTTCCTGTTATTTCAGCAGTTTCAAGTACCGTGAACCTTCCTTTTTCCGTCGGATTCGACGTGCCTGTTTTCAAACCAAGTTTCAGCATTTCAAACCCGTCAGTCACCCTCCCGGACTCCCAGACTATTCTGAATGTTCTCCTTAAAAGCGGAATGAATACAGGAACCGCTGCAAATATGCTAAGTTCCATAACAAGCGGCAACGGCATTGATACTTCGCTGTTAAAAAAGGTCAACCTTGACATAAAAATAAACTTCAACCTGAACGTAAAAAACGAAGGCGGAGCTCCATGGAAATTTACAGTGAACACCTGTAACATGACATCAGCAAACGGAACTGTTGCTTCCATAACCCCGAGCGGAACAAACACAATATCCTCTTCAGAAGGCTCTGTTCCTATGACAGCAAAGCTGAATACCATGAACTCGGTGGACCTTATTGAACAGTTCATAAACAAAAGCATAACGAACCCTGACTTCAATCTTTCAAGCTCATTAAGCTTCCCGGAACTTTCAAACGCAGTAAACCTTCCGCTGACTTATACCTGCAAAATCCCTGCTGCATCATTGATTAGCAAATAATTCAGGGAATCCCAGAAAGCCGATGTTTAAAACCGTACAGGATGTCAGTTTTAAACTCGGAGGGACATTTTGCATAAAGTCTTCAGGAAACGCCTTCACACAGTCAGAAGGAGTTCAAGCTCTTCTTCTGTAAGATGCCTGTATTCTCCGGTCCTGAGAGATGTATCAAGGTACAGACGCCCCATTGAAATGCGCTTCAGAAAAATTACATGATTGCCCAAAGTGCTGAACATTCTCTTGACCTGATGAAACTTGCCTTCAGTCAGGGTAAGAACGCATGCAGTAAACCTGTAGTCCATTTCATCAGATGAAGTTCTCAGGTTACAGTAAGGATTATTCTCCGCATCATCTATCCACTGAATCTCTGCAGGCTTGCAGGTAAAGGCAGGGGCCTTCTTTTCGGGCTCAATATAAAAACCTTCAGCTATTTTCCGCTCATATTCAAGTTTCTCTTCGGCATTAAGTTCATCCCTCAGACATACAAAATATTTCTTCGTATGATGAAACATAGGATCCGTAAGCCAGTGAGAAAGTTTGCCGTTGGTTGTAAGAATCAGAAGACCTTCCGTATCAAGGTCAAGCCTTCCAACCGTATGAAGCTTTCCCAGGAATTCAGGATTAATATATTCAGGCGCAACAGACCGGAAAACCCTTTCATGCTGCCCTTCATCACTTGTGCATACAGTGTCCTGCTTTTTGTTCATCATCAGATAAATGTCACCCTTAAGAGGAAACACCTCGCCGTCAACAGTCACAACATCATAGCGGGGATCAATCATTGTTCCCGCCTCAATAACCTGTCTGCCGTTTACACACACAGTGCTTCTGATCAGAAGCCTTCTCACTGAACGATAAGTGCTATATTTCTGGCGGACCATAAGCTCGTCAAGCCTGAAGAGAAAAGGTTTTGGAGCATTCACAAGATCCATCAGTTATCTTCCCTGAAGCCTTCAAGAACTTTTTGCAGAAGACCATGAAGATTCTGTCCGTCTTCTCTGTCAAGATTAACACAGGAACACATTCTTGCAGGAATGCTTACAGCTTTTTCTTTCAGGGATTCACCTTCCTCAGTAATGGAGATAAGAACATTTCTTTCATCTTCCTTCATTCTTGCGCGGGTAATATAATTCTTTCCCTCAAGTTTTTTCAGTACGGGAGTCAAAGTTCCGCTGTCGAGATACAAATAATTTCCAAGTTCCTTTACATTCATCTGCTTCCTTTCCCAGAGCACCATCATTGTAAGATACTGGGTATAAGTCAGGTCCAGCTCATCGAGCATAGGCTTATAACGCTTAATGATTTCCTTCGAGCAGGCATAAAGGGAAAAACACAACTGGTTACGAAGTTTAAGACAGTCAAATTTATCTTCACTCATTCATATTTCCTCATCACAATTAAATTGTATACCATATTATAGCAAAAATATAACTTTCATTCAATTATAAAAAAAATGAAAATTTATACACTTATTTGACATTGCCGTGAATATATTTACATGCTTATACGTAATTCAGTAAACAATTTGACATTATTTTGTTGTATTTGTTATAATATCCGTAACTATGAACAGCATTAAATGTTTTTGGCCCTATATTTTATTCATTGCAGGAACTTTTTTAGAATTTACTTTAAACCAGATACTTGAATTCTATTCATACATCCACAGGAAACATCACTGTGCAAATATTCCTGCTGAACTCATGGATTATGTTGACGAAGAAAAAATAATCCAGACCTGCGAATACAAAAATGAAAAATATGCCCTATGGGTTGTAAGGAACATTGCGGAAACATTCCTCAACCTCATGATTATTCTGTTCTTCTTTTCTCAGTTCTTCTTTCTTGCACACACAGTATCAAACAATGCTTATTTTGCCGTGATATTATTTCTTATTCTCCTGCAGAGCATAAGCTTTATCGCAAACCTTCCCTTTGACATCTACAATGAATTTAAAATCGAAAAGAAATTCGGATTCAGCAAAATAACTGTCAGGGAATGGATACTGGACATAGTCAAATCCCTTATAATCACATTCATCATGGAATCCATCATTATTGGAGTCTGCATAAATCTTTTGTTCCTCTCAGAACATTGGTGGTGGCTTTTAGGAATTTTTTATGTCGTCTTTTCACTTGCAGTTTCCTTTCTGTATCCAATGTTCATTGCACCGCTCTTCAATAAGTTTTCTCCACTTGAAGACGGAGAACTGAAGACACGTCTTGAAGCTCTTCTAAGGAAAACAGGATTCAAGACAACAGGAATCTTTGTAATGGATGCATCAAAAAGAAGTTCCCATTCCAATGCCTATTTTACGGGAATCGGAAAGAGCAAAAGAATCGTTCTCTATGACACCCTCATAAAGACTCTCAGTCCAGCAGAAATTGAAGCTGTTCTTGCACACGAGCTAGGGCACTACAAAAAGAAGCACATACAGAAAAACCTTGCAGCAACAATTCCTTGCATATTCCTTGCACTGTTTGTTGCAAGCAAGCTTATATGGAATATGGACATCTACCTTTCATTCGGACTCATTGCAAATGAAACACAGACAACGGCAGATGTTTTTGCTTCAAAAATAATTCCTGAAGGATGGACGAACTTTATAATTTTCCTGCAGTTCGCCGGAATAATGCTCATTGCAGAAATATTAAAAGGTTTTTCTCCGATAATAAATTTAGTTTCAAACACCTTCAGCCGAAGAAATGAATTCCAGGCTGACGAATTTGCAAAGGAACTTTGCGGAACAGAAAAAAATCTTATTACAGCACTCATAAAGCTTAACAGGGAAAACTTAAATGACTTTACACCTCCCAAACTTTACTGCATCTTTAACTACAGCCATCCGCCTCTTCTCGAAAGAATAAAAACACTAAAAAAGGAGAACCAGGAAGATGAAAAATGAATATAAAAAGAAACCAAAAGACAAGGAATCGTTAGCATTCAATACAATCATTCCCATCGGGACAATAAGCTCTATGTTTTTTATTACAGCCAGATTCATTCATATCCCGAGCGGTTTTACCGATATTGAAATTCCATTCCAGTATGCAATTCTCGGAACCTTTGCAATTGCCTTCGGTTCAATTCCTGGAGCGATAGCAGGTTTCTGCGGACAGCTGCTTGTATGTTTATGCCATGAAACTCACTTCATGATTTCAACTCTCATAACAACAACCTCAATCGGAATTATTACAGGTCTTTTCAGAAAATATTCAAACGCCAGAAACGGTTCCATGACATTGAAAGATTATTTCATTTTTCCACTGGCAACATTAGTTACACATATTACAGCTCTCTTCATAATTCGTCCCGCAGCTTTTCTGCTCATCCACCGTCACATCACGGAAGGATATTTTCGTATTGCACTGAAATTTCTTCTCGTAAACACACTGACGACAAGCATATTAGGTTCCATCATCGGATTCATTTTTGCATACATCTTCAAAAATTATAAAATAGAAAACATATGATTCCGTTTGCTATTTCTTTTAATCAATGGAATCTGCTGAATTGAAATTCCACAAGCATATGAAAATGCTGCATCCGGAGCAGCATCAGTTCAACTGCAAAAATCCGACGAGCATCGCATTTTAAATTATCAGGGATGCCATACTTTGCAGAAAATTATTTAAGTAAATAAAAATAAAAAAAATTATTTGTCAGCAATAATTCTATTGACAAAAAATAATTTCCGCAATAGAGTAAAACTATTATGATTAGTTTAGTATCTTACTCGATCTAAATCATTCCTCTAAATACCTCGCCTTAGACTAATGATTTTTTTAGATTTTCAAGAAATTTGGTCTCCACAAAAATCGTGGCATCTTAGTTATTGTTATCTTTGCTTCAGGAACTCACCTCACAGGCCTGACTTTTTAAAGATATTTCTTCTTTTATTTCATTAGGATTTCTCACAAAAAATGAAACTGTTTAATTACGTAAAACGTTATACGTGGCTGTACATTGCAGGACTTTTATGTACAATTTTGAACGTATTATTCGACATGGTTTCTCCGGTTCTTACACAGCGTCTTGTTGATGACGTTATTGTTGGAGGAAAAATTGAATTTCTTGCAAGAATACTTTTATGTATGCTCGGTGTTGGGCTTGCAAGAGTTGTCATGGTATACACTGAGCAAATCACATTTGACATTAACGGAATTAAAATTGCTGAACCGCTGCAGAAAGATCTATTTGCACACGTCCAGACTCTTTCAGCATCATTCTTCGACAAGAACAATGCTGGCGAAATTATGTCAAAAATTAAGAGCGACGTTGACAAGGTTCGCTGGGCCGTGTCTTTTATTTCCCAGTGCCTTATTGAAGTTGCCTTCCACACAGTTGCAGTTCTTTACTGCATGTTCAAGATGAACTGGAAACTTTCAATTGCTCCTACAGTTCTTATGGTTGTTGCAGGACTTGTTGCAGTTCTCATGGAAAAAAATCTTGGCAAGATTTATGATGAAATTGACCAGGAAGATTCAGTGCTGAATGATACTGCATCAGAAAATCTCTCGGGAGTCAGAACAGTAAAAGCCTTTTCCCGTGAAAGTTTTGAGAAGAGCAAGTTTTTTATGCACAACAGGAAGTTCTACGAACTGAACGTTTCCCAGTCAAAAGTTTTTGTAAAGTATTATCCGATTATCCAGGTAATATCTATGGTCGTACCTGTAATTGTTCTTATTCACGGAGGAGTTTACGTTATACGCGGAGAATTTTCTGTAGGAGAACTGAGTGCCTTCATCATGTATTCAATGAACATGGTATGGCCTATGGAAATGCTAGGCTGGCTTATGAACGGTGTTTCGTTCGGAGTTGCATCATGGAAGAGAATCAAAAATCTTTACAACGAGATTCCTGAAATCACAAATGCAAATGATGCAGTTGAACTTGATAACGCAAAGGGCAACATTGTTTTTGACAAGGTTGATTTCAGTCGCAGCGGAAAAGAAATTCTTAAGGGAATAAGCTTCAATCTTCCGCAGGGAAAAACTCTCGGTATTATGGGAGCAACAGGAAGCGGCAAAACTTCCATCGTAAATCTTATGACAAGAATGTACGATACCACAGGCGGAACAATTACCTTCGATGGAGTTGACATTAAGGAACTTGATGTTCATCAGCTGAGAAAGAACATTGCACCTGTTACACAGGATGTTTTTCTCTTCAGTGATACAATTGCACAGAACGTTGCATTCGGTAAACGGGATTGTCTTGATCCGGACAAAGTGAAAACTGCAATCGAAAAATCTGAATCAGCATTCGTGCAGTCTCTTCCTGAAAAAGAGAAGACTGTAATCGGTGAACGCGGAGTAGGACTTAGCGGAGGACAGAAACAGCGGCTCACAATTGCACGCGCATTAGCAAAAAGAACTCCTGTTCTCATTCTTGATGATTCAACATCAGCACTGGACATGGAAACTGAACAGAAGCTTCAGAAGACAATAAGAAGCGTAACTGATTCCAGCAAAATTATTATCGCCCACAGAATCAGTTCAGTACGTTTTGCAGACGAAATAATAATTCTTGACAAAGGAAGAATTGCCGAACGCGGAACTCATGAATCACTTCTTGAACAGAAAGGTCTTTACTACCAGACATGGATGGCACAGTACGGGGAACTTCCTTCCGAGGTGAACCAGTACAGAAGCTTTCCAGCAGCAGTAAATGAATAATGGTAACCTCTAAAAATTACAATTTTTAGTAGCAACTTTTAAGACGCGATGTTTTAGGCCGTGTAATTTCAAGGATTAAAACTCGCAGGCATCTCTGATTTTTTTAGAGATGCCCTAATCAGTTAGACAACTAACAGGATTTATACAAATGGAATTTAATTCATACAAGGAAGACGAAAAGCAGCGGAAGATGAAGACATCCGTTGTTCTTACAAGACTGTTTTCCTACATGCTGAAATTTAAATGGCAGATATGCTTTGTGCTTTTCATAATGCTAATCTGCGTCGGCATTACAACCGTCAATCCACTCTTCGTGGAGTCTGCCATTGACAAATATATTGCTCAGAAAAATCTTAAAGGACTTCTGGTTCTTGGAGGAATTGTACTCGGACTGAATGTTCTTATGGTTCTTCTTGTTAAGCTCAGAATGTTTATAATGGCAAAAGTTTCAAATCACGTTATCCTTGACATACGTCAGCAGCTTTTTGACCACATCCAGACTCTGGACTTCCAGTTCTTTGATTCCCGTCCGACAGGAAAAATTCTTGCAAGAATTATCGGTGACGTAAACTCTCTGAAGGAAATACTTGAAAACAGTGTAACGACACTTATTCCAGAACTTCTTACACTTGTTGCAGTTGTTGTAATCATGTTTACAAAGAATGCTATTCTTGCATCAGCCGCACTGTGTACTCTTCCGGTTCTGGTTGTTCTTCTTTTCCTTATCGAAAAGTTCGGGAACATACTCTGGGAAAGCTTCAGAAAGAAAAGTTCAAACATCAACGCTTTCCTTCATGAAGACATCAGCGGAATCCGTGTTGTACAGGCTTTTGACGGTGAGAAAGAAACAAACGAAGAATTTTCAAAACTTGCAAAGGACTATAAGGATACTTACACGAAGGCTGTTTATCTTACGGACAGTTTCTTCAGTGCAACAGTTTTCTGCAGAACAATCGGTGCGGTTCTCATGTACTATGTCGGCATAAAAGTGATTGGAGTTGAAGACGTAAGCATCGGAACTCTCATTGCATTCGGAACTTACATGGGAATGTTCTGGCAGCCGATACAGAACCTGAGCAACTTCTATAACCAGCTTGTCACAAACATTGCAGCCGCAGAACGTGTATTCGAGATTCTTGACACGGATCCTTGCGTAAAGAACGCTTGTGATGCAAAAAATCTTCCGGAAGTGAAAGGCGACGTGAAGTTTGAAAACGTAACCTTCTCTTACGGCAACGGCATAAAGATTCTTGAAAACATGTCATTCTGTGTAAATGCTGGAGAAACAATTGCACTTGTCGGTCCTACAGGAGCAGGAAAAACAACGGTAGTAAATCTGCTCTCTCGCTTCTATGATATCCAGGAAGGTGCAATAAAAATTGACGGTCATAATATTCAGGAGGTAACTCTCAAGAGTCTCAGAAAGCAGATGGGCGTTATGACACAGGAAAATTATCTGTTCACAGGTACGATCATGGAGAACATACGCTACGGTAACCTTGGTGCAACAGATGAAGAAGTTTACAGGGCCGCAGAAATGGTTCACGCGGATGACTTCATTTCAAAACTTCCCGAAGGTTACAACACAAAGCTCAGCGAACGCGGAGGCGGACTGAGTAACGGACAGAAACAGCTGGTCGCTTTTGCACGCACAATGCTGAGCAAACCTAAGATTCTTATTCTTGATGAGGCTACAAGTTCTATTGACACTCATACAGAAATTCTAGTGCAGCAGGGAATCGAAAATTTGTTGAAAGGAAGAACATCCTTTGTTATTGCCCACAGACTTTCTACCATAAAAAATGCGGACAGAATTTTTGTAATTGATGACGGCGGAATTGTAGAGCAGGGAACACCTGCGGAACTTATGGATTCAAAGGGATTCTATTATGAACTTTACATGTCACAGTTTAAAAATATTGCGTAAGAATCGTAAGAATATAGAAACAAAATGCAGCAGTTCGGAACCGTTGAAGAAAAAACAGCGGAACTGCACATATTTCAAGGAGTAAAACTCGCAGGCATCTCTGAAAAATATTTTTTCAGAGATACCCAATACAGCCACTTACATAAACGGAACTGCATAATCTCAAAAATAATATCCATATATGTACAGACAATCCGGAAACAGAATCAAAAATTTCATCGCAGGGTTTAATTTAATCAGAAATTCTGCGGTGATTTGTTATGTCCTGCCATAAACTGAAAAAAACATAAATTTTCCTGTAAGATTTTAAACCTTTTTCTTATTCCACCAATTTTTTTAAGCAGAGATATGAAAAATTTCAAAAAAATATCGTAAAAAATTCCATTTACGGATAACAAATTCGCCTTTATCATTTATTTAACAATCAAATGAAACCAACGGCAGTAACATTAGATTGGTGCATTTAATTAATGGAGGAATTTATATGAAAAAAGCTCTTAGCTTAACAGGCGCATTGCTTATGGGTGCTCTCGCACTTACAAGTTGTGGTGGAAAGAAAACAGACGCAACATCAAACACCACATCAAAGGAAAAGAAATTAATCAAAGTTGGGTACGCTCAGGTTGGTGCAGAATCAGACTGGCGTCTTGCTAATACAGACTCATTCAAATCTACATTTACAGCTGCAAACGGTTACGAACTTCTCTTCGTAGACGCACAGCAGAAACAGGAAAACCAGATCAAGGCTATCCGCGACTTCGTACAGCAGGAAGTTGACTACATCGTAGTTGCACCAGTTGTTGAAACAGGTTGGGAAACAGTTCTTAAGGAAGCAAAGGATGCAGGAATTCCTGTTATTCTTTCTGACCGCCAGATGCAGGTTTCAGATGACAGCCTCTACCTCTGCTGGGTTGGAGGAAACTTTCTTAAAGAAGGTCAGGATGCTGTAAAGTGGTTGGACGCTTACCTCAAGAAGGTTGGACGTGAGAACGAAGAAATCAACATTGTTGACCTCCAGGGTACAATCGGTGCTTCAGCACAGATCGGACGTACACAGGGCCTCGAGGAAGCTCTTCCTTCACATTCCAACTGGAAGCTCATTGCTCAGCAGACAGGTGAATTCACACAGGCAAAGGGTCAGGAAGTTATGGAATCACTTCTCAAGCAGCACAGCAAAATTGATGTAGTTTATGCAGAAAACGACAACATGGCTTGGGGTGCAATCGACGCAATCAAGGCTGCTGGTAAGGTTCCTGGAAAAGACATCATCATCATCTGTTTCGATGCTGTTCACGAATCATTCAACAAGATGATTGCAGGTGAAATCAACTGTGCAGCAGAATGTAACCCTCTCCACGGTCCACGTGTTGCAGAAATCATCCAGAAAATTGAAGCTGGCCAGATGTCTTCTATCAGCAAGATTCAGTACGTTGATGAAGCTGTATTTGATGAAGAAAACGCAGAAGCAATGCTCCCAACTCGCAAATACTAATACCAGACTAATCAGAACTTAATGTAATGCGGCCGTCGGTATGGACTCCATAAGTTCAAATCGGCGGCCCTTTTTATAAACAATTTCAATAGGCAGTTTTTGGAAGTTTCTTTGAGAACGCAAAATATTTTGCCGCACACGGCAGCATAATATTTGCACGACAAATCTGAAAAACACGGTTCATTGAATTTAAAATATTCCAAATAATATAAAACGAAAAAAAAGAGGTTAACCATGGCAGAAGAAGTTCTTCTTTCAATGAAAAACATTTCCATTTCGTTTCCTGGTGTTAAGGCTCTTGATAACGTAAATTTTTCTTTAGGAAAAGGTGAAATCCATGCTCTCATGGGTGAAAACGGTGCAGGAAAAAGTACGCTCATCAAAGTTCTTACTGGTGTTCACACTAGAGATGCCGGAGAAATTTTTCTTGAAGGTAAAAAAATCAACAACCATTCACCGCAGGAAGCTCAGCTTAACGGAATAAGTCCTGTTTATCAGGAAGTAAACCTGTGTACAAATATTTCAGTTGCAGAAAATGTTTTTGCTGGTGACGAACCAAGAAACAAGATAGGAATAATCGACTGGAAGAAAATGAACCAGAAAGCAAAGGAAATTCTTGCCTGGGTTGGTCTTGAAAATATAGATGTTACAAGAAGTCTTGGAGAATATTCCGTTGCAATCCAGCAGATGGTTGCAATTGCCCGCGCAGTCAGATTCAACTGCAAGGTTCTGATTCTTGATGAACCTACAAGTTCCCTTGACGACCATGAAGTAGAAAATCTTTTTAACGTAATGAATCAACTAAAGGCTGACGGTGTAAGTATTATCTTTGTCACACACTTTCTTGAACAGGTTTATGCAGTCTGCGACAAGATTACAGTTCTAAGGAACGGTCAGCTTGAAGGTCAGTACACAATTTCTGAACTTCCACGCCTTGAACTTGTTAAGGCAATGCTGGGTCGTGAAGTTGCTGAACTTGACAACCTTCATTCAAACGAATATGACGAAACAGACAAGCCTGAAGTTATTAAGGCTGTTGGTCTTACACATACAGGTACAATCAAACCTTTTGATGTTACTATCAGAAAGGGTGAAGTTATTGGTCTGACAGGTCTTCTGGGATCAGGACGTTCAGAAATGGCACGCACAATTTATGGAGCAGACAAACCTGATGGAGGAAACATTGACTTCAACGGTTCCCCTCTTACATCAAACGCACCTATTGATTCAATCAGAAGAGGCATGGCTTATCTTCCTGAAGACAGAAAAGCTGAAAGCATCATCGCTGACCTTTCAATACGTGAAAACATGATGATCGCGCTCCAGGCAAAGACCGGTATATTCAAGCTTCTTCCTATGTCAAAGCAGATTGAGCTTACCAACCAGTACATAAAGGCACTTAACATTAAGACTCCTAGCGGCGAAACTTTAATCAAGCAGCTTTCGGGCGGCAACCAGCAGAAAGTTATCATCGGCCGCTGGCTTGTTACTCATCCGGACTTCCTTATTCTTGATGAACCTACCAGAGGTATTGACGTTGGTACAAAAACCGAAATCCAGAAGCTTGTCGTAAAACTTGCGGGCGAAGGAATGACAGTTATGTTCATCAGTTCAGAGATTGAAGAAATGCTCCGTACTGTCAACAGACTCTGCGTTCTGCGTGACGGCAAAAAGGTTGGAGAGTTAAAAAATAATGGCCTTACACAAGAAGATGTTATGGCCGCAATTGCAGGAGGTGACAAATAATGGAAAACAATGCTCCTTCACAAGCTAAAGAAAAATTTGATTGCAGGAAATTCGCCAGAAAATGTCTTTCAAATCAGCTGGCATTTCCTATTATAGCGCTTGTTGTGATGCTTATCATAAACCTTATCATTACAAGCGTACAGGGAAAAAACTTTTTCGAAATTTCCATTTCCCATGATATAAACGGAAATCCTGTTCTCTACGGATTCCTTATTGATATCCTGAACCGTTCCTGCGAACTTATTATTCTTGCAGTAGGAATGACTCTTGTTGTTGCCTCTTCAAGAGGTACTGATATTTCTGTTGGTGCTATTATGGCTGTTTCCGGAGCTATTATTGTACGCCTTCTTGGGTCAAGTTATGACGCTTATGCAACAGCTCCATCCATCGCAATCTTCGTAGGTCTTTTAGGTGGTATTGCATGCGGTGCCTTCAACGGACTTCTTGTTGCGAACCTTAAAATTCAGCCTATGGTTGCAACGCTCATTCTCTACACAGCAGGCCGCGGTATTGCCCAGCTTATAAGTTCTACAGAAACTGCAACTGGAGTTATTCTTTACGTCCGTATGGAATCCTTCAAATGGATAGGCGGATTCATTCCCGGATGTCCGGTTCCTACTCCTGTATTCATTGTAATTGCCTTCGTTGCACTTACAGTTCTTCTGCTGAAGAAAACTGCACTTTCAACTTACATTCAGACAGTTGGCATAAACCCTAAGGCAGGTCGCCTTGTTGGAATCAACTCAACAATGATTATATTCTTCTGCTATCTTTTCAGCGGTCTTTGTTCAGGTGTTGCAGGTACAATTGCAGCCAGCCGTATCTATTCAAGTGATGCCAACAACATTGGTCTCAACCTTGAAATGGATGCAATTCTTGCTGTAGCTTTAGGCGGAAACAGTCTTGGCGGCGGTAAGTTCAATCTTGCAGGTTCAATCATTGGAGCTATTACAATTCAATGTCTTACAACCTGTCTTTACTCCCTCGGTGTAAAAGCTGACCAGCTTCCGGTTTACAAAGCAATTGTAGTTATTCTGATTGTTCTTCTCCAGTCTCCTGCCATCAAAAAATGGAACGCACAGCGCAAGCTTAACAGAGAAAACAAATTTAAAGGAGTTGAAGCAAAATGAGTAATGAAAAAAATATTTCTTCAGTTGCAAAAAAGAAACGCATAGACAGTACAAACTTTCTTCTCATTGTTACTATTGCTCTGTTCGTTCTTATGTACATCTTCGGGCTTATAATTTACGGGCACAAAAATTTTTACCGTCTGCAGAATTTTATGAACATGCTCATAAACAATGCAGGTCTTCTTGTAGCAGCCGCAGGTATGACGGTTGTTATGATTACAGGCGGAATTGATATTTCTGTAGGTTCTGTAGTCGGTCTCGTATGTATGATTCTGGCATTCGGAATGGAAAAAATGGGACTTCCATGCGGAGTTGCAATATTAATTGTACTGCTGTTCGGATTAATATTCGGAGCCGTTCAGGGACTGCTTATTTCTTACATGGAACTTCAGCCCTTCATCATTACCCTTGCAGGTTTGTTCTTCTGCCGCGGTTTGACAGCCATTATCAGCTCTAACCAGATTGCAATTACAAATCCTACATTCCTTGCAATGTGCCAGAAATCAATCAACGTTCCTTTTGGAGGTTACGTAAACAGAGCCGGGAAATATATTGCTCCGTTCATTCATCCAAATGTTGTGATTGCATTGATTACTGTTGCGGTAATCTGGTTCATGCTCAAGTTCACAAGATTCGGGCGAAATCTTTTTGCAATCGGAGGCAACGAACAGTCTGCAATGCTTATGGGTATCAATGTAAAGAAAAATAAATTCTTTGCATACATGCTTGAAGGATTCCTTGCTTCACTTTCAGGACTTCTGTTCTGTCTGAACACATGCGCAGGCTTCGTTGAACAGGCACGAGGTTTTGAAATGGATGCAATCTCTTCTGCAGTTATCGGAGGAACAATGCTTACAGGTGGTGTAGGTACAGTTGTGGGAACATTCTTCGGAGTTCTCATAAAAGCTACAATCGAAGCCCTCATCAACTTCCAGGGTACACTTTCATCCTGGTGGAGCCGCATTGTACTTTCTGTAATACTTTGTTTCTTCATCGTACTTCAGAGTGCAATAGTTATTATCAAGGGACGAACAAAAAAATAAGGGAAAGTAAAACAGAAGTTTTAAAACTTTCCGTCAAACAAATAAAAGTGGTTTAACAAAATTCTTTCCGCTAAGCCACTTTTATTTATTTTAGGACACCTCTATAAACCCTAATCGAGGTGCACCGTCGAGTTTAAAACCGCTGAATCGGCTCGGTTTTAAACATCACATTTCTAATGTTGCCTCTAAAAAACTGAAGTTTTTAGAGGTTCCCTATAGTCATCTCTAAAAAATGCAAATTCTAGAGCTTACCTAATATAAAAATTAAAATAAAAAAATATTCAGCTACATAACCTTGTATTCACGCGGAGAAACTCCCGTTGTTTTTTTGAAGATGAAACTGAAGTAATGAGGATCACTGAAACCACATTCGTATGCAATATCAGCGCCCTTCATTTCTGTTTCCTTCAGAAGTTTTTTTGCTGCTTCAACACGAACATTAGTAAGATACTCAATAAAAGTTGTGCCGCACTCCTGAGAAAAAATTGTACTGAAATGATTGGGACTCAGGTGAACTTCTTCGGCAACAAGCCGAAGACAAGTATCCTGGCTTGCATAATTTTTCTGAATATAATCCTTGGCCTTTAATATGACATCAGAATATCGCCCCTGAATGCTTTTATCACGGAACTTCAGCACGGTCTCAATAATCATACGGATATTTGAAAGAAACACATCCCTGTTCTTGACAGACTCTTCAATGTAAGCATGACTGTGAAGCTGCGGAAGAATTTCGTTTACATCACCGCCCAAGGATTCAATAAACTTTGAAACAGACATAATCATGTTTACAAACAGATAGGATCCGACTATAGTAAAATGAACAGGATTATCACTTAAAGAATTTGCATAATAATTTACAATATCATCAATGTCATTTGAGTTTGCAAATTTAAGTCTGTCAGCAAGAGAATCCGTTTCATCAAGATTCAGCACAGAGGAATCTGATTTTCTCATATCATCGGAATCAATTACCCTGGACGATTTGAACTCATAGGTAATATGCTGCATCTGTTCCGCTTCACTGTAAGAAGCAGAAATATTTGCAATGTGCTCAACAGTTTTTCCCATTGACGAAACAACAAAATATCCTTCGCTCTCACATACAAGATGTTCTATTGTTTCTGTAAGATTATAGGCTGCATCGACAATATCAGTTTCCGAATTGTTCAGCAAAATGGAAACAAGTTTCTGGGGGCCGATAAAAAATGAAAGACACTCGCTCTGATTCTTTAAACGCATAACAAGTTTTGAACGGACAGTATGCATATCCTCAAAACGATTTTCACTGTGCCTTATATCAGAAATAATTATCTTATAGAAATGCGAAAGAAGATTTATTCCAAATTCCTCGGCGGCACCAACAACTGTTGAAAAATCTGTTGTACCCAAAACAACATCCGTCAGGAAATTGCTTCTCCGTAAATTTGAATTTGACTCAAGCTCCTCCTTAAGTTTATTCATATCTGTGAACTGTTTTTTTTCAACATCAAGTGATGCAGAAATTTTTTTAAGGCTGCGAAGAATTTCCTCTCCAGTAAAGGGTTTTAAAATATAATCCTCGACTCCAATGGAGATTGCCTTCTTTGCATAATCAAATTCATCATGGCCTGATAAAATTATAATGCGAATCCAGGGCTGTATTTTTTTTAATATCCTCGAAAGCTCAAGACCGTCTAAGAAAGGCATCTTGATGTCTGTAATCAGAATATCAGGTTTGACTTCCTGAATCATGGACAATGCAATTTCACCGTCAGTCGCCTCACCGGCAAATGTAAAATCAGAATTGTCCCAGTCAATTTTATTTCTGATTCCCTCAAGAACTATCTGCTCATCATCAACTATAAATACACTATACATTGCTCTCTTCCAATTTCAATTGTGCAGGCACTTCAAACCAGACTTCAGTACCTTTATTTTTTTCACTTTCAATATGCAGACCGTCAGTTTCATTATTGAAGTATAAAATCAGACGGTTGTTCACATTATAAAGACCGTAAACACTTGTAAGAGTCTCGGCACTTCTCATGTTTTTTTTCAGTTCTGCAATCACCTGCTCCATTCTTTCTTCTGTAAAACCTGCTCCGTCATCTGATACGGAAAATCTGATTCTGCTTTTGTTTTTATCAGAAAATCCTGCACAAAGTTTAAGATGACCTCTTCCTCTTTTATTCTTAATCCCATGATAAATTGCATTTTCAATCAGCGGCTGCAGACTAAGCTTCAGCATCAAATATTCATTCAGATTTTCATCAACTTCAATTTCATAATTGAGAATCTCCGCATAACGGATTTTCTGGACAGTAAGATAATTCCGCACGTGATCAACTTCCTGCTGAACGGTAATCCATTCATGGCCACGGCTAAGACTGATGCGCAGAAAATCAGAGAAAGCTCTTGTAACTTTCACAACCTCATCAATTTTTTCTTCCTCCGCAAGCCAGATAATTGTATCGAAAGTGTTATACAGAAAGTGAGGGGAAATTTGAGCCTGCAGAGCCTTCATTTCTGCCTTCTGAAGATTTTTCTGTTCCTCAATGTTTTCCTTTATAAGATCATCAATTTTAACTGCCATTGTATTCAGGTTCTCTGCAAGAGTGTTAAACTCCATGAGAGACGGCGACGAGAGTCTTGCAGAGAGATTTCCGCTTGCAATCTGTGTAGAAAGATTTTTCATCTGCGTAATCGGATCTTCAATTGAAATATAAATTGAAAAAATATTTATTATGGAAACACTTATGACAATCAGAAAAATAATAATCTGAATTACAGTGAGCCACATGGAAAGAGTCTGGATTGCGCCGTTAGTCTGCGAGGCACTTTCAATTTCCTCAACAATAAATTCCTGGAGAACCTCAGAAAGAAGGGATGCAATATCGCGGATTTCATCGAGAACTTTTTCATTGCTGCTGACTCTTGAGCCTTCCGTTATCTGCTTTTCAAGCGAGCTGATTCTTTTTTCAAGAGAAAGAAATGTACGCTTGGCAACTTCAAGTCTCTGACGATTATTTTCAGTTGCAGTCCTAAGCATAAGCCTGTCAATTCCGCTTGATATTTCATTAAGCATTTCCTGATACTTTCCGTTTTCAAGAGAAATGGTTCCTGCAACAATATCCCAAAGTTCTATGGAAATTTCTTCCTTCGCAATGCGCATAATTGTGTTGGCGTCACTAACATTAGTTATGATGGCGTCATAACGCTGGTTATAAAGATGTGAAACTGTAAAGGCAAAGACTGTAGGAATAATCAGTACAACAACAATTGCTGTATAGGATAACATTATCCGTCTGTATAAACTTTTTGGTTTTCTGTTTTTCATTTCAGTATCCACGCGGCGGAATATAATTCAAATCAGCACCTTCGTAGAAAACTTTTTCTTCTATGTAAGTAATCTTAGGAATTTCCTTGCCCTCAGCAACCTGCTGAACAAGTTCCATAAGTTTTTCACCTGAATTAGGATTACATTCAACAACGCAATTAACATTCTTATTTTTTAATTCATCAATTATTTTCTGTTCAGCATCAACTGTAACTATTACAACATCATGGCCAGCACTGATTTCATTTTTCTTGAGAACATCAAGAGCTCCTAAAGTCATTGCATCATTCTGCGAAAAAATTACATCTATTTTCTTGTTTCCTATTTTAAGGCCACCGTTATAGAAAATAATCTGCCTGATTATTTCTTCGCCCCTGGAACGCAGAAAATCACCATACTCTTCATAAATAATTTCAAACTTGGGATAATCCTTAAGAACTTCCCTGAACCCCTTGTTCCGTTCCTGAGTGACTGAAGAATTTTCAGTTCCCTTCAACTGAATTATATTAACCTTCTCTTCGGTATCCGAAAATTTTTCTACAAGGAATTTAGCAGCACGGACTCCTTCCTCATAACCTTCCTGACCAAGATATCCGGCATACAGACTGTCATCCCTTACCTTCAGTTTTCTGTCCAGAATTATTACAGGAATATCTGCTTCTTTTGCTTCTCCAAGAACATCTTCCCAGCCATTCTCAACAAGGGGTACAAAAACGATTACATCTACCTGGTTCAAAATAAAGGAACGGATTGCTCTGATCTGGTTTGACTGTTTTAGCTGTGCATCGGAAAAAACAACCTGTATTCCATTCTTCTCTGCAGCAGACAGAACTGAACGGGTATTCTGCTTGCGCCAGGCACTTTCCGACCCGATCTGCGAAAACCCAATAATCAGAGGAGATTTTTCCGAAAGTTCAGCCTCTGCAATTTGATTTTGTTTTTTTAATGAACAAGAAATAAAAGAAAACACAGCCACAAAAGTCAGCAGAAAAAGAGAAAAAAATTTAACGGTTCTGATAAAATAAAAAAAATTATGCATTATACCAAACTTTTTATGGGAATCCCTAAAAATTCCAAATCTTAGAGACAACTTTGAAAACATAATGCCTCAAGACTTGTAATTTCAAGGATTAAAACTTACAGGCATCTCTGAAAAGTCTTTTTAAGATGCCCTTATGTTTTCGTAGTCTTTAAGTATAATGCACATTATAAATTTTCGCAATAAATAAGTTTACATAACATCCAGGATGTCACCTACAGGTTTTCCGTTAAAATCCAGATGCTTTCTTCTAAGAACAGCGCGGTTCATGTAATGAATTGAACAGTAGAAAGCTAAAATAAATATTACGGCAGCAAAATAAATTACAAAGGAAATCCATCCGCATGTACGGGAACATGCAAAAACGGCAGCATCAATTCCGATCTGAATGGAATAAAGAAAAATAAGAAGCGGCCAGGGCCCGAATCCCAGATTCATAAGCTTGTGATGAAGATGAGCTCTGTCCGGAGAAAAAAATGAACGATGCTCTCTTATTCTGCGCCACATTGCAGCCACAGTATCAAGCAAAGGAATTGAACACAAAAGGATAATTCCCCAGAACTTTGTACTATGAAAAGCATTATCAGCTGTATAAAGCGGAATTACAGCAATAAGATAACCTAAAGTCTGTGAACCTCCGTCCCCCATAAAAATCTTTGCCTTAGGTTTGTTGTAGACAAGGAAACCTAACAGAGATGCAGCAAGAATAAGACATTCCGCAACTACAGCGGGAGATTTTCTGCCTGTACATGCGGCAATGCCCAAAGCAATCAGGAAAGACAGACCTCCGCAAAGCCCGTCATGTCCGTCAATAAGATTAAAGGAATTAACCATGCCGATGATCCAGCAATAAGTCAGCACATACGAAAAATAACCAAGACCGACAGGACCTACATGCGTAAAACGGAAACCTGTAAAAATCGTTATGAAAGCTGCAATTGACTGAAAAAGAAGCTTTATTTTGCCGTCAAGTTCCTTAACATCATCAATAAAACCGAAAAGAAAAATAACCATCCCTCCGATAATGACAGGCACAAACCGAACGCAACTAATATCTTTATCAATAAGAAAATAGCAAACACTCGCAAGACAAAAAGCTGTCATAAATCCAACTGAACCTAACCGGGGAATATTTCCGCTATGAATCTTCCGGTCATTAGTGGAATCATAAACAGACTTTTTTTTACAGAACAATATAACAAGCGGCTCAAGGACCACAGAAATAACGAAAGCTAATACGATTGAAACATACATTTCAGAATCCCAACATCTTTATAAACCAAGCTCTCTAAGTATAAGCTATTTCCCCGATTAAATCAACCAACAACAATTTGTTTAAATTTTTATTCACAGACCAGGCAAACAAATGTGCCACGCCAACAAAGCATCCGTATGTTGATTTTTTTTCCATTTTAGATATAATTTATGTGCTATGAATGAAATTGAATCTAATGTAACACTTAATGCCGGCAATGAAAATGAAATTTCACTTATCGATTTACTTGCAGTGCTCATACGATACAGAAAATCCATCTTAATCACTGTACTCATTTTCCTTGTTTCCAGCTGTACGTATTTTTTTATCAGCAGCAGGCCACCAAAAAACAGTATGCCGGCAGTAGATACACTTTCAGTAACATATTCCCTGAAAATAACACAGACTCCTCAAAAGCTTTCAGACTTCATAGGCAGCAGCGTTTCTCGAATGACCCTGAACAATTTGAACGACAAATTCAATTTCGCAAGAATTGAAAAAAAATACAATATCTTCACTGACAAAAGCTCTTCGGACCTTAGGAACAACGAAATAATTAATAATTTCTTTAAAAAAGAAATCCCTGCAGACCAGAAAAATTTTTATATTATCTCTGATAATCCTTTGAATTTCTACATAGTTGCAAAGCTTCCTGAAAACCGGATGGATGACTACAGAAAATTCATAGCTGAATATATCAGCTCCTGCATTGAAATGACAAATTCCCAAGTGAATGAAACAATAAATCCTATCCTGGCAGGCATCAGCGATCTTATTTCAAAGCAGAAAATCTCTGACCCGGACAACAAATCAGACTTATCAGGCCTCCTGCAAACACAGTCCGAACTGAACGGCATCAAGGATTCCTGCGCACAGTTCATTACACTTGACGAAGATCCTTTTGAACTGGTTGAAAGACCAGCAAAAAAATCAAGCCTGAAAAAAATTATTATCATAACCCTGGCAGGATTCTTTTTTGCAATCTTCATTGCATTCCTTAGAAATGCTATAGAAAATATAAAAAAAGATCCGAAGGCCAGTAAAATAATACAGGAAGCATGGAGCAGGAAATAATATTATGGCTTTTTATTTGGCGTTCAAGAATGTAATAAGCAGAAAAAGTTCCCTAGCCATCATTCTCTTCATAGCATTTGCCATATCACTGCTGGTTGTTTCAAATGCTTTTTTTGACGGGACAGGGAAAGGTATCGAAGAAACTTTCGTAAACAGTTTTACAGGAGACATTGTTATACGTCCTAAAGCAGACTTTCCATTAAGTCTCCTGGGAGATGAAACCCCTGCAACAGGAAGTTTTTCTACAATACCGCAGCTCATTCCTTATAAAAAAGTATTCGAGACTGTTGAAAAGAACGATAATATTGCAACCATAATTCCTCAGCTTACCGGCATTGCAGCCATAAACACCGAAGGACATCATGACGCGGCCGTAATTTTTGGTGTAAATGCAGAAATATACACGCAGACAATGAGCGGCATAAACATTATAGATGGCAGAAGTTTTGACGGAAACGAAAAAGGTGTCATGCTTTCTACATCCATGATCAAAAACCTGGCAGAAAACACTGGAAAAAAATATCAGGTAGGTGAAAACATCCAGATGATTTCAAAGAGCGGTTCAAGTTATTCACTTAGAGCTGCTCCGATTACAGGAATCTATGAATACAAGATTACAAATGAAGTTCTTGATAAAATTGTACTTGTTTCACCGGATATGCTCAGAGAACTTACAGGCATTGCACTTGCAATCGAAAACAACGAAAACATAGATTCAATGCAGAAAGACCTGATATCAGACTCCTCTGAAGAATTTGATATTGACAATCTTTTTGGTGAAACAACAGATTCAGCTATCATTATTGATGCAGACTATGCAACAGATAATGCAGGCCAGGATGCAGAAGCTGAAGAAGATTCCGGAGAGCGTACATCATGGAACTTCCTGGTATGCAAAGTCAAGGACGGTTCATCCGTCAAGCATACAATGAAAGAACTTAACAGGGCCTTCAGAAAACATGGACTTGAGGTCCAGGCCGTAAACTGGAGAAGCAGTGCAGGTTTAAGTGCCATGTACATTTACTGGATTCACAACATCTTTACAATAGGTATCATAGTTCTTCTTGGCGTAGGCTTCATTATTGTAAACAACGCGCTTACAATTTCAGCTTTAGACAGAATCGGTGAAACAGGAACCCTGAGAGCACTCGGCGGAAGAAAACGTTTCATCATTACCCAGTTCATTGCAGAAACTTCGATGCTTACAATTACAGCAGGAATTCTTGGATGCATTCTGGGCATAATTTTTAATTCCATACTGAATTCCTTTGGCATCACTTTTGATAACATTTACCTCATCCAAATTTTTGGTGGCACAGTTCTTAAAACAAGCATAACTGCTTCAAATATAATCAAATGCATGCTCCTTTCTGTAATTTTGGGCATCATAGGTTGGATTTACCCGGTTAAGATTTCCATGGAAGTCAGCCCTGTTGTG
This sequence comes from Treponema sp., assembly GCA_045642665.1. Lineage (GTDB taxonomy): Bacteria > Spirochaetota > Spirochaetia > Treponematales > Treponemataceae > Treponema_D. The sequence continues at coordinate 31,272 of JAZUJH010000137.1, read as the reverse complement.
GCAATGCAGAAAAACAACTAGAGGAAACTATGTTCTATTTTAAATACGCGCTAAAATCTCTTGTACAGAGAAGAAAACAATACATCTCTCTTTTTGCAGTATGTTCTGTTTCTGTATGCATAATCCTTGCCGTGACCGCCGTTTCCGACGGTATGCTCAAAGCCTTAAATACAAAGGCCGTGCAGTATTATGGCGGAGAACTGCAGCTGGCCAACGGAAATATCTATGCAATTGATAATCCGGACGAAAAGGTTCAGCTGATTAAAGAAACCCTTTCAGAAATGGGAATTGAATCCGAAGTCTATAAAAGATTTGACTATGACGGAGCAAACACACAGTTCTATTTTGAAGGAGCCACAACTCTTTCAAGGATTCTCAAGGGCATAAACATTGAAGATGAAAAGAATCTTCTTGATGTTTTCACCTTCACAGAAAGAGCAGAATTTTCAGATGCAGAGGACTATATCCTTTTCAGCCAGCCTATCGCAAAGCTTCTTGGTATTCATGCAGGAGATTCGGTTACTGTTCTTACAAACACAATATACGGTTACAGCAACACGCTAAAACTTACAGTGCTGGGAATTTTCCAGGATTCCAGTCTGTTCGGCATGTACACCGCATACCTTGATATAAATTCCCTTACCAAACTTGCAGGCTATCCAGAAGATTATGTAAACAGGCTTGGAATTTACACTCACAATAATTCCATCACAAACAAACAGCTTGAAGTTCTCCAGGAAAAACTTTCCGGAAAGATTCCCATGGCACCTATTCCTGAGAACAAAGACAAATTCTTCTCTGAAGCTCCAAGAATGTATGAGGGAAACATTTACGGACTTATAACACTGGATGCAAACCGCCCTGAAGTTGTAATGATGACAAAGGCCCTTAAACTTATTGTGTATCTTATTATCATTCCGCTTGTTCTAATAGTAGCAATAGGAATTGGATGCTCCTACAGAGTTGTAATTCTTAAGCGAATTATTGAGACAAGCACTTTCCGCGCGCTTGGCTTAAAGTCTAAGGGGGTTGTTAAATTATTTTTTGCGGAAGTCTTCCTTATTTTGGTCTTCGGATTCATTATAGGAATTATATTTTCATTTATTTTAAGCGGAATTATAGGCTGCTTTAATTTTTCTTTCATACCGGCCTTTGACCTGTTCCTGATTGGAGGAAAAATTGCACCGGACTACAGTTTCATAAAAACTGTTTGCATACTTGCAGGCATTTCCGCTGCAACTTTGGTGTCTGTGTTCTTGACGCTCAATAAGATTATTCATCTTAGTCCGGCCAAAGCCTTTTCAGCAACAGTCTGATTTTATTTGACTTCATCAGGCTGAATTTTATTTCAGGAGATTAAAATGAAACCTACAAAGAAAATATTCATGATTATCACAGCTACACTTATTACAGCTGCGTCACTTCATGCACAAAACTTAAGCCAGAACGAAGCTGTTGCTCTTCTTAAAAAAACTGACGCCAGCACAAATTTTGAAGGTTCAGATTTCAACGCATATTACTCACTCGTACAGGAAAAACCGGGACAGGGAACTACTCTTACGGAAGCAATCATGCACAGAAGGGACAGCACCAGCCGCTATACGATTCTTGTTACAAAACCTACAGCGGACAAAGGCAAGGGATACGTACAGTACGACAATGTCATCTGGTTCTATGATCCCCATGACAATCAGTTTACATTTACAAGCAGCCAGAACAAATTCCAGAACACAAATGCAAACAACGGTGACTTTTCGCCTATGCACTTTGTAAGGGACTATAAAATTGACTATGCGAAAAAAGTTAAGCTCGGTTCCTACAACTGTGTCGAATTCCATCTCCTTGCAACTGCAAAGAATCTAGACTACCCTGAAATAAAGCTCTGGGTTACAGAAGAAGACGGACTTATCCGCAAGAAGGAAGATTACAGTCTTTCAAGCCAGCTCCTGCGCACAACAGCAATTCCTTCCTATCAGAAAGCAAATAACGGTCGATCCGTTCCGCACAAGATGCTTATCGTAGACAATCTGCGCGGAAAAAAAATTGACGGAAAGCTTCAGTACGAAAAGACACAGGTTACCATAACTAACGTTAACTTTGACAAGCAGAGCGACATGGTTTATACAAAAAACTATCTCGAAATGATGGCAAGCCAGTAATTTTTTAAGCACTAAAGGAACCTGAAAATGAAAAAAATCATAGCCCTGAGCCTTGTACTTCTCACTTTTACAGTGACTGCTCTGACAGCGGAGGAATCTATTGAGGATGCGTCGTCAGAAGACTTTGATTTTCTTTTTGATGACGCCACTGACCTGGAAACTACTGATGAAACAGAGCAGGAAGTGACTGACGTTGTATCAACATACCCAATAACCTTCAGCGGACATCTTGATACAGACATAGGCTATGGATTAATCGTAAGTTCCGCAGGAATAAGCCATACAGGATACCTAAATTTAGCGAACCACTTTTATGTTTCCTCCCGGCCTGTATCTCCCATAAAAATATTTGCAGACATTTATACAAGTCTCACGAACACAAGCCCATCACTGGAACTTTACCAGATGTACATGGACTATAATCTGTGGGACAGAATGTTTATAAGCGTGGGGAAAAAAAATATAAGCTGGGGAAACTGCAGACTTTTTGACTCAAATACGGTTCTCGGAAACACTCAAGGCAATACAATAACAGGAACCGTAAGCATTCCCTTCGGATCCACAAATCTAACTTTCGCAGGTCTCATGAAAGGAACCATTCCTTCCAGCGCATCAGGGTTCATTGACACAAACATAAACACAAACGTAAATCTGAAGGATGTATCCTATGCCGGCCTCTTTGATTTTGTTGTATTCGATACACTTATAAGTTTAAGCGCACACCAGTATCACCCGGAAGCAACTGATTTTTCTACAATCGCCGGTCTTGAACTCAAGCGCACCATATTCGGTTTTGATGCCTACATGCACGGTGACATTGATTTTAAGATTGAAAAAGGCATGAATCTTCAGAGCTTTGACAAACTGAATGTTATAGCAGGATTCTACAGAAAATGGTCAGCACCTAACATGGGAATCAATATTGAATACCGTCACGGCTATGATTTTACAGAAAACAAGAATACTTGCGAAATAGGTGAACAATGGGGATGGAACGGACTATTCAATAACAAAATAGCTCTTGTCCTTGCAGGTTATCACGATCTTACAAACAAGAAAGGTTATATAACCCCAGGATTTGTATTAAAGAACACATTCCCTCATGCAAATCTTAACACCGGTATTACTGTAAACTACGGTACTGATATAAACTGTACCTTAGGAACAAAGCTTTCAATTGCATTGGACTATTAATCTACGGAACATAAAGGAGCGGATACATGGAAGTTGTACGTCTTAACAACATATACAAGAACTACATAATGGGTGACGTAACAGTTGCTGCACTCAAGGACATTTCATTCTCAATTGAGGAAGGAGAATTTACATGTCTTTCAGGTCCTTCTGGTTCAGGAAAATCTACCCTGCTTAACATAATGGGACTCATTGACATTCCTACAAGCGGACAGGTTATCATAAACGGCAAGGATATTTACAAGGACGTAAAACTTACGGACGGAGGAAAAATTCCGCTCAAACTTGATTCAGCTTTAACAGATATCCGCAGACAGGAACTTGGTTTCATTTTCCAGAACTTCAATCTTGTTCCTGTCCTGAACGTTGAAGAAAACGTAAGCCTTCCTCTCAAACTGGGTAATTCCAGACTCACACAGGGATTCAATGCTGAGCAGAAAAAGGAATGGGTTGACTATCTCATTGAAACTGTAGGGCTTACATCATGGAAACGTCACAAACCTTCTGAACTTTCAGGCGGACAGAGACAGAGAGTTGCCATTGCCCGTGCACTTGTAACAAAGGCAAGCGTTATTTTTGCCGATGAACCGACAGCTAACCTTGACTCAAAAAACGGTGACCAGATTCTTAACCTAATGAAGAGACTTAATGAGGAACTTCACACAACATTCATCTTCTCTACACACGACTCAAAGATTGTCCAGATGTGTAACCATGTAATCAAAATTGCTGACGGTGAACTGTGCAGATAAAAAAGACGAGAGCAGTTTTCAGTGTATGCAGGAGATAATACAGCACTTTTACTGAAACTGCCCTCATCCAAGGACTAAGAAAAACTTATAAAAAATTTACCATATACTTCAGAAAACATTTTTAACTGCCGTCTGAAAATACCTGATTCTGCCCGCCCCCACCCGGGAGTTATGCAAGCATTGTGTCAATAGAATTTCCCCTCCCTAAAAACACAATACCAGTGATGGTCTGATGAATTTTAACCATGAAATAAGTTGCAGAAGAAAAGAAAATGTTATAAACTTTTTATCCCCAAAATATTCACAATATTCCCCATTCACTAACAATGATAACACAGAATATAAAAATATCAAGAGAAACATAAAAAAAATCTTAAACATTTCAAAAATTTTTACGATAAGCACCTGAAACCACTTAAAAACCATTATCCGACTTCAATGAAGGTCCAAATTACCTGAACAATGCACCAGCAAATTCCAGTTCAAATGATGTTACTAAGTTGTTCATAAAATGTGTAAACAACTTGTGCACAACTTGAACCAAAGAGTGCAAATCATTACCATATTCATGAGGTTACCTATGATTCTGAATATCAGCGGAAGAACGGACATTGTTCACTACTACACACCATGGCTAATGGAACGACTGAAGGAAGGTTACGTACTTGTAAGAAATCCGTATAACCCGGAACAGATAAGCCGCTACGAGCTTTCTCCCTCAAAAGTGGACTGCCTGTGTTTCTGCTCCAAAAATTATGAACCTCTGCTGGAGCATGTAAAAAAAATAACGGAAAAATTCAACGCAATCTTCTTCTACACTATAACTGCATACGGAAAGGATATGGAAAGTGATGTCCCTTCCGCAGACCAGAGCATTGACACTCTTTTAAAACTTGAAAAGCTTGTGGGAAAAGATAAAATTTTCTGGCGCTACGACCCTGTGCTCCTTACAAAGAAATATACAATAAAACAGCACCTCATTACCTTTGAGCACATGGCGGCAAGACTGCAGGGACATGTCGCCAAATGTATTTTCAGCTTCGTGGAAATGTACGGGAAAGTAAAATTCAATATGAAGGATATACAGATTCTTACAGCCGAAGAAATGGAAGAACTTGCGGAAGGACTCGGCCGTATTGCAAAAAAATATTCAATCGAACTTCAGACATGCGAAACTTATCAGGATTTCACAAGATTTGGAATCAAAAAAAGCGGATGCGTTAATCTCAGTGAGATCGGAAAAATTTTTAACATTGAATTCAAGGACCTGACTCACAGAGGAACAAGAAAAGGCTGTCACTGCATAAAATACAGCGACATGGGTGCCTACAGTTCATGCCCTGCAGGCTGCAGATACTGTTACGCAACGGACAACACAGAGCTTGCCCTGAAAAACTATAAGGTGCACGACCCGCACTCTCCTATGCTATTCGGGAAACCTCTTCCCACAGACAAAATAGTTCCTGCAAAACAGAAATCCTTTCTAAGGGAAAAGAACTTTCAGCTTGAATTATTTTAGCGGCTACCGTGAAAACGCAATGTCTTTAGGCCTTGTAATTTCAAGGCCCAGAACTCGTATTCATTTCTAAAAAATTTAAAAAAAATAATTACAAACTTTAAAATTTCCTTAAAAAAATCCGATAAAAAATCCTCTTAAAAAAAAATAAAAAAACTAAAAATTCAATGTTCCTTTTTTTTAAAAACGGATTTATAATACATACTTGCATACTAATATGCCATAGATAAACCTTTAAAAACATAAATTTTTAGAGGCACATGAATTAACTTCAGGGAACAAATAAATGGGAACTGCTGCTCTGGTTACAAAGTTTCGGGGAGCAGAGTTTTGGAGGATGAATGAAACTTAAAATCAAAAGTGTTTTTTCACGCAGCTTTGAACGCTACGGAAAAGTTCTGAAAGGTTATGATGTAAAACCTCTGCTTTCCATGCTGGATGAGATAAGTCCAATGCCGGAAGCTTCCACAGTTTACGAACCTTCGGTTGCTAATCTTGAGAGCCTTGATATTATGAAGAAGTTCAGCACAAATGTATACGGCGGAATGGATATCCAGATAGGATACTGCAACGGTTACAATACAAAGCTCAACTGTCTTGAATATCACAGGGGAAGCGAACTCAACATCCCTTCACAGGATGCTATTCTTCTTCTTGCTTCTCTCCAGGACGTAAAAGAAGGCAAGCTCTGTACAGACCACGTTGAAGCTTTCAGAGTTCCTGCGGGAACTGTTGTTCAGATTTATGAAACAACACTTCACTTTGCTCCATGCTGTGATGTAGACAAGGCCGGAAAAGTTTCAAAGGGATTCAGAGTTATCATTGTTCTTCCGAAAGGAACAAACACTGAAAAGCCTGAAATCACGAACATTGACGATGAAGACAAACTTCTTTGGGCAAAAAATAAGTGGCTCATTGCCCATGCTGATTCTGAACCGGCTAAGGAAGGTGCTTTCATTGGCCTTACAGGCGAAAACATTGATCTTGCAAAGAAATCAAAAAAATAAATGAATCCCTGAAACTTTCAGGGACTCTGATGATTTATAAACACAAATTTTAGGAGAAATATTAAAATGGAAAAGATGACAAATATTCCAGACGTAAAACTTGGTATCATTGCTGTTAGCCGTGACTGTTTTGTAATTTCACTTTCAGAAAAAAGACGTGCTGCTATCGTTAAGGCATTCGGAAACAAGGGCTCACTCTACGAAGCAAAGACAACTGTAGAAAACGAAAAGGATATGCTCAAAGCTGTAGCAGAAGTTAAGGAAGCAGGATGTAACGCACTCGTTGTATTCCTCGGAAACTTCGGTCCTGAAACACCGGAAACACAGATTGCACAGAACTTTGACGGTCCATGCATGTTCGTAGCAGCAGCTGAGGAAACACAGAAAGACCTTATCAACGGACGCGGTGACGCTTACTGTGGTATGCTCAACTGTTCTTACAACCTCAACCTCCGCAAGATTCCTGCAGTCATTCCTGAATATCCTGTCGGAACAGCTGATGACATCGTAAAAATGATTGAAGAATTCATTCCTGTTGCACGAACAATCATCGGTATCAAGAACCTTAAGATCATTACATTCGGACCACGCCCGCAGGACTTCTTCGCATGCAATGCACCTATCAAGGGTCTCTATGACATTGGTGTTGAAATCCAGGAAAACTCAGAACTTGACCTTCTGGTTGCTTACCGTGCACACAAAGATGACCCACGTATCGCTGATGTTGCAAAGGACATGGCAGAAGAACTTGGAATGGAAGGAAACAAGTATCCGGAAATGCTCCCACGTATGGCACAGTTTGAACTTACACTCCTCGACTGGATTGAAGCTAACAAGGGATGCAAGAAATATGTTGCCCTGGCTGACAAATGCTGGCCAGCATTCCCTAAGGAATTCGGATTTGAACCTTGCTATGTAAACAGCCGCCTTGCAAGCCGCGGTATTCCAGTTGCATGTGAAGTTGATATCTTCGGTGCACTTTCTGAATACATCGGAACCTGTGTATCTGCAGCACCTGTTACATTGCTCGACATCAATAACTCAGTTCCATCAGATATGTACGAAGACAGCATCAAGGGAAAGTTCAGCTACAACTACAAGCTCAACGATACATTCATGGCTTTCCACTGCGGAAACACACCATTCTGCTGCCTCGCAAAGAGAAGCAAGCCGGCTGTTAAGTTCCAGCTTATCCAGAACCGTCTCCTTGAAAACGGCGGTACACCAGACTTTACTCGCGGTACCCTCGAAGGAGACATCATGGACGGACCAATCACATTCTTCCGTCTCCAGACAACCCCGGATACAAAGCTCCAGGCATACATTGCACAGGGTGAAATTCTCCCGGTTGCAACACAGTCATTCGGTGGCATCGGTGTATTCGCTATTCCAGAAATGGGACGCTTCTACCGCCATGTACTCGTAGGAAAACAGTATCCACACCACGGAGCTGTTGCATTCGGTCACTATGGAAAGGCTCTCTTCACAATCTTCAAGTACCTCGGAATTGGTGATGTAGCTTTCAACCAGCCAGCAGGAATGCTCTACAAGGATGAAAATCCATTTGCTAACTAATTGATTAAGTTAGCCGGAAATATGCAGTAACAGAAAAACGCCGGAATCAAATCCGGCGTTTTTTTATTGAAGGATATTTCCCTGCTGAAGTTCCCGGTACTTTTCCATAAAACAATTTTTTCTGCAAAAAAAAACATAAAAATCACGTAAAAATATTCACACAATCCTGTTCTTATGATAAATTCATATTCTATCTTTTTTATGAAGGTCGTTTTATGAATACTAAAAATTTTTTTAGTACAGCCAAAGAATATTTGATTATGTCCCTGGCTAGTCTCATCATAGCTGTTGCCGTTTATTTCTTTCTTGTACCGACACATACGTCCATAAGTTCCATATCAGGACTGGCTATTGTCCTTGAAAACTTCATACCACTTTCCATGTCAGCAATCACCATGATACTGAATGTATTTCTCCTGATACTGGGTTTCATTTTCTGCGGAAACGAATTCGGGGCCAGGACAGTATTCAATACAATAATCATGCCTCTTTACCTTAAGCTGTTTGAAACCATATTCCCTAATGTGCAGTCCTTTACAGGAAACAATATGCTTGACGTTATTGCATATATCTTCATTGTAAGCATCGGTATCGCAATTCTGTTTAACATGAACGCATCTTCCGGAGGACTGGATATTGTTGCCAAGATAATGAACAAGTATCTTCACATGGACCTGGGACACGCCATGAGCATAAGCGGAATGATAGTTGCCCTGAGCAGTGCTCTTGTTTACGACAAGGAAACTGTTGTCCTCAGTGTTATAGGAACTTATTTCAACGGCATACTGATTGACCACTTTGTATTCGGTCAAAAGATAAAGCGCCGTGTCTGCATAATTTCAAAGGACAAGGAAGCGGAAATACATCACTGGATTATCAATGACCTTAAAAGCGGTGCCACAATTTATCAGGCAAGAGGTGCTCATGACGGAATTATACGTAATGAAATTATTACCATCGTTGACAAAACAGAATATCAGAAGCTTATGAGCTATCTTGTTAAAAATGCTCCAGAAGCATTCGTGACTGTCTACAACGTAAATGAAGTCCGATACGTTCCGAAGAATATAAAAGCTCCCGGAAAAAAGAGTTTCTTCAAGGCAAATTAAACAGTATTACCATATAAGACTGACAGGCAGAAAAATATCAAGGTCAGGGGCATCCCTAAAAATTGCAATTCTTATCGGTTCACACAAAAAAATTCTGCCTTCAGTGTTCCGAAATTTGAGGATCAGAAATAAAAAAATATATGAACCTGATACGGTATTACGCAAGAGAAAAAACTGACAGAATTTTGATGCCGAAACAAAATCAGCTTCAGCTTTTCGCAATCGTCCCCTGAACATCTTTGCAAACTTCTGCAAAATATGATGTCTCATTTCTGTCGGCATCCATAAGAAGTTTACCGTTATACATTACGGGATGATTCGAAAAGTTTGCCACAAAATCATATTTGTCAACGGAACTGAAGCATCTGAAAATTTTTGCCGCACGTTTTTTAATTGTAACTTCGCTACGCTTAAGTGAAGATGAAATCGATGTGTATTTTTCATTCTGAAGAATCCTGCATACAATAATTATATCTTCCTTAGTCAGATCAGAATACAGATTCAGCTCAAGAGGAAAAGCTCTGATTTTGTCGTAATAAGTATGGAATGAAGAAAAAATGAAAATGAAACTAAGAAAAATAACAGGAATTGCAAAAAGGCAAGTCACAATATAATCAAAGAAAGCTTCCTTGCCTAACCGCAGCTGTGCCAGAGGAAGCAGAATATAGATTACCGCTATAATTATGACCTTCAAATTTCTCTTCCTGTAAAAAAAACCTGATATGGATGCTGTTGTCATGAACAGAAGAATATAAAGAAAACTCAGCAGCATGTTAGAAGAATCAACTGTCCAGAAAACAGAAAAAATGAATCCCACAATCGAATATGCATAAAAACAGAAAGGCCTGAAAATAAGAAAAATACAAAATCCCAGCGCAATTATTCTAAGAAAAAACAATATAACAGGATAGTTTACGCCCTCATCAAAAAAAGGGTTAAAAAAAAATGAATAAACCAGAATCATACTCAAAAAAATAACACCAAAAATTGGAATTACCTTAAATACTACGCTATCCATTTTTAAGATTCGGTCAAGCAGACTTTTCTTTTTTTTATCCATAGGTTAAGAATTATATCACAGAGTTTTTTAGGTGTAAATAAAAATCATTTTCCCAGAAAGCTATGAATTTCTAATTTTGATTGCCGTGAGAAAAACGGTATACCTTAGTATATTCTGCAGATTTTTCATTGACATATAAATATATATAATGAATAATATCAGCTACATTATTTAATCCCAGGGGAACTATAAAAATGGATTCGAATATTATTTTTGCCGCAATCTTCATTGGAATTGTATCAGGTATGGTCGGAACTTTTATTGCGAACTACATCTATGACCGACAGCACCGGTATGATTACAAAGAGAACATCGCTAAAGCAAGAGAAAGAAACGGTAATTAGTTTACGGAATCTCAGGTCGGAGATGGCAAAGCAAATACAGGTCAATTAAAAAAGAAAGACTTGGGCATCTCTAAAAAATGTATTTTTTAGAGGTCCCCGCATTTACAAATCCCTCTTTCGGATATATACTTTATGAAAAGGTTTTCAAAGAAAGAGGGTAATATGGACGTGATTTCATCATTTTCATTAAAAGGCAAAGTTGCCTGGGTTACAGGAGCTTCCTACGGCATAGGCTTTGCAATTGCTTCTGCACTGGCAAAGGCTGGTGCAAGTGTGGCATTCTGTGAACGGAAGAAAGAAAAACTTAGCAGAGGAACAGAAGCCTATAAAGCAGAGGGCCTTGATGTCAGAGGCTATCTGTGCGATGTAACGAAAGAAGACGAAGTAAAAAAAACAGTTGAACAGATAAACAAGGACTTAGGCGTAATTGATATTCTTGTAAACAACGCTGGAATAATTAAACGCATTCCGATGACGGAAATGACGCTTGAAGAATACAAGGAAGTTCTTGACATTGATGTGGTCTCCCCTTTCATAGTTTCAAGGGCAGTAATTCCTCAGATGATAAACAAAGGCCACGGAAAAATTATTAACGTATGCTCAATGATGAGTGAGCTTGGACGCGAAACTGTCAGCGCTTACGCAGCTGCAAAAGGCGGACTCAAGATGCTTACAAAAAACATCTGTTCGGAATACGGGAAATATAACATCCAGTGCAACGGCTTAGGCCCCGGATACATTGCGACTGAGCAGACGGCACCCCTTCGCGAAAAACAGGGCGACGGTTCTCCACACCCATTTGATTCCTTCATCATTTCAAAGACACCTCAGGAACGCTGGGGAACACCTGAAGATCTTGCAGGGCCTGCAGTATTTCTTGCAAGCGACGCATCAAATTTTGTGAACGGACATATTCTTTATGTTGACGGCGGAATTCTTGCATACATAGGCCGTCAGCCCAAATAACTTTTTATATAAACAAATCCAACTACATTTCACAGGAAGACAAAAAGAAACAGGAGAATGAAAATGGATATAAGATATTCAACCGGCAAGGAGCCCTTCAAGAGAATGACAACTGATGAACTTAGAAAAGAATTTCTGGTTCAGAATATTTTTATTGCAGACGACGTGAGCGCTGTCTATTCTCACATTGACCGCATCGTCACTTTAGGATGCATGCCTGTAAATGAAAAAGTTAACCTTTCAAAAAACATTGACCCCATGAAAGATTTTGGCGTAAATTATTTTCTTGAACGCCGGGAGCTTGGAATAATAAACATAGGCGGAGACGGTACTGTAGAGGCAGACGGAAAAATTTTTGCTGTCAAACATTATGACGCACTCTATCTGCCCATGGGTACAAAGGAAGTTCATCTTTCATCAGACTCCCCATCAGCTCCCGCAAAATTCTACATGAACTCAACACCGGCTCATCATCCCTTCCCGGCAAAACTGATTACCTACAATGATGCAAAACATCTTCATCTGGGAAGCCTTGCCGAATGTAATGAAAGAACCATCAACCAGTACATCCATCCTGATGTTCTTGATACCTGCCAGCTTTCAATGGGACTTACACATCTTGAGGAAGGATCGGTATGGAATACAATGCCGGCCCACACTCATGAAAGACGAATGGAAGTTTATTTCTATTTTGACATTGAGCCGAACCAGACAATATTTCACTTTATGGGAGAACCGCAGGAAACACGACACATTCTTATGCACAACGAAGAAGCCGTCATCAATCCGAGCTGGTCAATTCATTCAGGCTGCGGAACAAAGAATTATACTTTCATCTGGTCAATGGGTGGTGAAAACAGAACCTACACTGACCAGGACATTATCAGGACAGAAGACCTGAGATAAAGGAAAGCACAGATAATTCTTAATGAAAGTACCAGGCTTAATATCCCAGGCAAGATTTTAAGCCTGGCACAGCATTTTAAAATCTCATGCACCTGAAATCATCAGCAAGACAAAAAAATAAAATTGTGCTAAACTTCCCGCATGAATATTCTTTTCTACAGCACGAACACAAACAATTATAATCCTTCTGATTACGAAATAAATGTTTTCCCTTCTCGCTCTGAATGCTGGAAAAATTTATGTGCAGAAAATTCTGATGACGTTTTTTTTATTTACACACAGTCGCCGGGAAAATTTGTTCTTGAAGATGAAAAAATCAGCGGCATAAAAAATTTGAACATCGTAATTTCACAGAAAGTTTCTGCAGAAGATTGTGCTGATGAAATCATTCAGATGAATCCTGATGTTGCCGTTGCATGCAGCTTTTGGCAGAGACCTTTTGACTGGCTTAGCCTGAATGATTCACTCATAGGCGAAACACTGATTTCAAGAGGAATAAAAACTTTATGCCATCCCTCATTAAGCCAGATGATATGCTTTGACAAGAACGCAACTAAAAACTTTTTTATCCAGAACAATATCAGCATTCCCTTTTCCGTTTATGTTAAGCATGATATTTACTGGGCGGAACGAAGCAGAAAGGAAATAAAAACCAACCCGTATAAAAAATTTATTTTTTCCCAGATCAGCAAAATGAATTTCCCTGTCGTAATAAAGGACACCTCAGGATTAAGTTCATACGGAATGGAAGTGGCAGTCTCCTTCAAGGAAACAGTGCACTATCTGAACATGGGAAAAACAAATTCTGATCGCCTTGTTGAAGAGTACATTGCCGGACTTCAGTGCGGATGTGAAATTTACAGTGCCAACGGAAAACATGTTGTTCTTCCTCCCTTCGCATTCTCCGTGAACCGCTACGGAATTACAAGCCCGAAGCAGAGTGTAAAAATCGGTCCTCTCACGGATGATGAATTCTATTCAGATGAACTTATTTCAATGCTCACACACATTGCAGAAAAATTAAACCTGAACGGAATAAGCCAGGTGGACCTCATTTACAAAAACGGAAGATGGTTTGCAATTGAAATCAATCCACGTCTTTCCGGAATGAGCGAAACTTATGCAGCCGCTTTAGGTAAAACTCTGCCGCAAATTTTATTTGAACTTTCACAAAACAGATTGCCAGGCCAGGACGAAATAAGAGCAATGAAAAAAATGTGCAATTTTAAGATTCCTCTGACAGAAACTGAAACTCTCAAAGAAATTTCTTCTCTGCCTTACATTAAATATCTCCATCAGCTGAGAAACCTGAGCGCCAAGCAGGAAAGGGAAAAAGGTTACTGCGAAATAATCTTCGGGACAGACGGAAGGCCTGATGAAAATTTTGAATCCCTCATAGAGAATCTGGAAATCATAAAAGAAAAATATCCTCAACTGGTAGACGAAAATTTTTTGCAGAAAGCCCGGAACCTTGTAACATAACCGGATGATTATCCGTAACCGCACATTCTCTTCGCCCATAAATTATTTGACTAACACATAAAAATATTCTATATTTTACCCATGACTGAAGAAGAAAAAAACAAACTTTACGCGGACTGCCGCATGATGCTGGAGATTTCAAAGGAATGCAAATGCTTCAACGAGGACGCCAGTTTTAATTTTGACGGAATAAAAATCTGCATACAGAAAATGGCCGATGCAGTTATTGAGAACAAGGAAGAAAAAGAAAATCTCCTTAACTGGATGGAAAACTCGGACTTCTATACAAGCCCTGCCTCAACAAAATTTCATGGAGACTTTGAGCACGGACTTGCAGTTCACAGCTTCAGGGTACTGCTGCAGGCACTTTCAATGTGTGAAGCATACATTGAAAACTTTACGGCAAGCAAACTTAATGCAGATTACAGACTTACTGCAGGAGATATTTTCATAAGCACAATATGCCACGACTTCTGCAAAGTCAATTCCTACAAGATTGAATACAAAAATAACAAGGACATATTCGGTAACTGGAAGAAAATTCCTATCTACAAATCACGTCAGGATTCCCGCGTACTCGGACACGGAAATGAATCAGTGCTCAGAGTTCTGGAACTCATGCCTTCACTCATAAAGAACCGCACAGTTCTTGAAGCAATCAGCCGTCACATGGGAGTCTTTGATTTAAGCGAATACGAGTCATACAACTATTCAAACTTCCTTAAAAATCCGCTTGTAATGCTCGTACAGTTTGCGGACGAAACTGCATCTCACTGGTATAATTCTTGAATTCTCCATGAAGCATCTGTTTCAGGAAGAACTTAAAAGACATGCAAATTAGATCTGGCGGACACGCTCCGGATTTTTTGGAGGTACCCGTAAGTTAATAAAAAATCCCCCTGTTTTCTATTGCTAAAAAATATTTAAATGAGTATAATGATAAAAATTTGTCACAGGGGGACTTACATGTTAAAAGGTGCTCATATTCTCGAGCCAGGTGATTTGTCAATCTCAGAAATAAATGAAATTTGTTCTATTGCAGAACAGATGATTGTTGATCCAGTTTCGTTTCAGGATGTGTGTCGTGGGAAAATTCTTGCGACACTTTTTTTTGAGCCAAGCACCAGAACCCGTCTTTCATTTGAAGCCGCAATGCTTCATCTCGGAGGCAGCGTAGAAGGATTTTCAGATGCAAACAGCACATCCTCTACAAAAGGCGAAACTTTAGCCGACACAATCAGAGTAGTAAGTTCCTACGTTGATGTAATTGCAATGCGTTCCCCAAAGGAAGGTGCCGCAATGCTGGCTTCAAAATTCAGTGCCTGTCCTATAATCAATGCAGGTGACGGAGGACACTATCATCCGACACAGACACTTACTGACCTTCTTACAATCCGTGCTCTTCAGGGTGGATTCGAAGGACACACAATAGGTTTCTGCGGAGACTTAAAGTTCGGGCGCACAGTACACTCCCTTGCAAAAGCAATGAGCCGCTATCCGAAAAACAAATTCGTTTTCATCAGCCCGAACGAACTTTCCCTTCCGGAATATTATATAAAATCAGTTCTTGAACCTGCAGGCGTTGAATATGTAACTGCAGAAAGACTTGAAGATGTAATCGGTGACCTTGATATTCTCTACATGACACGCGTACAGAAGGAACGCTTCTTCAACGAGCAGGACTATATCCGCCTCAAGGACAGCTACATTCTTGACAAAGCAAAGATGTCAATGGCAAGAAAGGACATGATTGTTCTTCATCCACTTCCACGTGTAAATGAAATTGCAACAGAAATAGATGACGACCCAAGGGCTGCTTACTTCAAGCAGGTAAAATACGGAATGTACGCACGCATGGCACTTATTGCAAAAGTTACAGGATGCCTCTGATTCTGGTAACTGTTAGGAGAAATTAAGATGATCAATATTGCTGAAATAAAGAACGGATTTGTAATTGACCACATCCAGGCAGGAAGCGGATGGAAAGTTTTTAAATGGCTTGGACTTGATAAAGCAAAGTTCTCATGCGCACTTATAGTAAATGCAGTTTCACAGAAATCAGGAACAAAAGACATTATTAAGATCGACAGCCTCATTAACATTGACTACAGCGTACTCGGATTCATTGACCCGAATATCACTGTAAATGTAATCCAGGATTCTCAGATTGTAAGAAAAATTAAAATGGAATTCCCTGACAAAGTTGAAAACGTAATCAAGTGCAAGAATCCGCGCTGCATTACAATTACAGAACACTATGTTCCTCAGGAATTCTATCTCGTGGACAAAAGCCTCAAACAGTACCGCTGCATTTACTGCGACTCACTTTATACAGCAGGTGAAATAGCTGTAGGTGAAAACTAGGAGAAAATTTAGTTGAACAAAAATCTTTTTCTCATTTACAATGCAAATCTTGTTGACGCTAACATTACAATAAAAAACGGAGCCATACTTCTTGACGACAGTTCCATTGCAGGTTTTCCGTCAAAGGATGCGGTAAAGAAACTGCTTGAAGATGAAACCGTTGCAAAGTTTGACGCACAGGGCCGAACACTTATGCCGGGTTTCATTGACATGCATGCACACTTCAGGGATCCGGGACTCACTCACAAAGAAGATATTGAAACAGGTTCTCTTGCAGCTGCTGCAGGCGGATTCACGACTTTGGTTCTCATGCCGAACACAAGTCCGGTTGTATCTTCCCAGGAAGCTGCGGTGATAAATAACAGCAAGGCAACTGCTTTCGGTTATACGAAAGTAATTCAGAGTGTAAGCATCACAAAAGATTTTGACGGAAAAACAATTTCCCATCTTGAATCCCTGGACAGTGCAACTGTTCCTTTAATCACTGAAGACGGAAAGGAAGTTACTGATTCATCTGTAATGTTTGATGCAATGAAAATTGCTGCTGAAAAAAATATTATTGTTTCCTGCCACTGCGAAGACCCGTCGCTTGCAGCAAAGGCCCGTCCTTACAGAATGAATGCTCTCAGGATTCTTGAAAAAGGAATTGAAAGCCTAAGCGAAGAAGAAATAAGGTCCGCAGAAAATTATCTTACGGAGGCAAACAAATTTCTTGCTGCCGCAGAAGACTCATGCACTTACAGGAACATTGAACTCGCCGCAAAAGCCGGTGCCCATGTTCACATCTGTCATGTAAGCACACGTGAAAGCATTGAACTTGTTCGCCGAGCACGAGCAAAGGGTTACGATGTTACCTGCGAAGTCACGCCTCACCACATCGGACTTAGCGGAGAAAAGTCGCCCGGTATTTTTAATATCGTGAACCCTCCTCTGAGAACAGAAGATGACAGGCTTGCTGTAATTGAAGCCCTTAAAGACGGAACGGCTGATGCAATTGCAACAGACCACGCTCCTCACACGGCCGAAGACAAAAAGAACGGAAGCCCAGGATTCAGCGGACTGGAAACAGCCTTCGCAGTTTGCAACACAATCCTGTGCAAAAAGAATTCATTCACACTCAATGATCTTTCAAGGAAGATGTCACTTGCGCCAGCACAGATTCTTGGACTCAAAAAGACAGGACTTCTCAAGGAAGGCTATGCTGCAAATCTTGTGCTGGTGGACGAAAACAAAACCTGGACGGTCTGCGGAGAAGAATTCGCAAGCAAAGGAAAATTCACTCCACTTGAAGGCAAAGAACTTACAGGACAAGTAGAAGCTACATTCTTCAACGGAAAAATTGTTTTCCAGAACCAGGACATATCTAATAATTCTATCTGAGATGCATTTCCAATGTCATCTCTAAAATAACGGACGGTTCCTCGGAGCCGTCTATTTTTTCCCCCGGAACCTTCACCCACTTTTTTTTTGTCTGTTTACCGTTATAATATCTGTAAGGAGACCCGCAATGAAAAAGCATATATTTATTTTTCCCGCACTCTTGTTTACTCTTCTCATGAACATCCACAATCTTTGGGCACAGAACAGCATGGGATTTCCGTCTCTGGAACCTTCATATACATTCAAACCCCAGAACGGAATTCAGGATTCATCTCTCAATGATGAGGAAATTATTTCCGCGGC
The DNA here is from genome assembly GCA_045642665.1 of Treponema sp. Taxonomy (GTDB): domain Bacteria; phylum Spirochaetota; class Spirochaetia; order Treponematales; family Treponemataceae; genus Treponema_D. Next base: position 13,155 of record JAZUJH010000137.1, on the reverse strand, counting down.
CCTAGGATTTTACCGCGGACAGACAAGCCTTTTCATGAGCGAACAGCTTAAGCACGAAAACGAATACTTCAATGAATACAGAAGATTAAGAGATCTCCTTCTTGTACCGGATTTTCTGTCCCTCAGTGAAACCCAGCGGGCAGAGAAAATTCTTGACTTCATATACGAAAATATTCTTCTTGAATATTCCATCAATATTACAACAATAAATGAGGCTCTTCATTCAGGAAAATATAACTGCGTTTCTTCAAGCATACTTTATCTTGCATTCGCAAAGGCCAGCGGAATTGATGCCCGTGCACAGCGAAGTCCTTCACACTGCTTCATTACAGTATATGTGGACGGAAAAAAAATTGATGTGGAGACAACAAATCCAAAAGGCTTCGACCCTGGCACAAAGAAGATGATTTCTAGCGGCAACAGCGGAACAGTTTATGCAATCATTCCTAAAACCAGTTACGTAAAGAGAACAGAAATTTCAGACAGAATGGCAGTAAGCCTAATTGCCCGGAACCTTTCAAGCTATGCAAACGATGCCAGCAATTATTTCAGGGCTGTGCCGCCCGCCGTTTCCCGCTACTATTTTCTCTTCACGGAAAGAGACACCAGAAATAATGACAGCCGAAATGACCTCGATTCTATCTGCATAAACTATGCTGTATTTCTGCAGAACCGGAAAATGTATTTCGATTCAATGATATGGATTGAAAACGTGATAAACAAATTCGGAATAACTGAAAAGCTTTCTGACATATATAATGACTGCGTGTATAACAGCGTGCTATATTTTTCAGAATCCAGAAATCTTGAACAGTCAAACGAAATCTACAAAAGCAGAAAAGATTTACTGTCCCCAAAAACCCAGGACGAAATAGTGGACATCCTGCTTGACAACTACATCAGCCAGAACATTGACAAGTTCACCAGTCCTGATGAGGAAATTACTTTTTATGGAAACCTTATAACGATGGATGAGATAAAAAATGATTACCAGCTGATAAAAAAAATAAACGCCTACCAGGAAAGTGCATGGGCAAAAAAAATTATGTCCAAAATAAAAAGCGAAAAATTTCTTGAAGCAGCGGCAATTTGCGATGAAGCGCTCACATATCTTCCCGGCAGCACAAGACTCAGGAAGTACAAGAACGAGTCCATGTACAATTATTCGGTGACGGTACACAACTCAATAGTTCCTTTAGTAAACAAGGGAAGAATCGAAGATGCAAAGAAAATACTAAAGGAAGCACTGGAAGTGTACCCCGAAAGCCAGCTGCTTAAAAGTGACTGGAATCACATAAACCGTTAGCCCCTGAAAACTTTCAGTTCACCTGAGCAAGGCCGCGCATTTCCTCAATGGACTTATAGCCTTTAAGCTTCATGAAGTTTCTGAGACCTTCAAGACATTCCTTTGCAACATCAGGGTTCTCAAAATTGGCAGTTCCAATCTGAACAGCACTTGCGCCGGCCATTATGAACTCAACAACATCCTGCCACTTTGAAATTCCTCCCAAACCTACAACAGGAATTCTTTTATCAGCAGGGAGCCTGTTCATTTCCTCAACGACATCATAAACCATACGAAGAGCAATAGGCTTGATTGCAGGACCGCAAAGACCGGCACGGATGTTATTGAACCACGGCTTTGCATTGTCAATATCAATTGCAACAGCCTGTATTGTGTTAACAAGACTAAGCGCATCAGCTCCTGCTTCAACACAGGCCATGGCAACTCCTTTAAGATCGGGAGCGTTCGGCGAAAGCTTTACCATGAGTTTCTTGCTTGTAGCCTTCTTTACAGCACTTACACACTGGAAGGCAAGATCCTTATCAATACCCCATGCCTGACCGCCTGCCTTAACGTTCGGACAGCTGATGTTAAGTTCAATCATCTTTACGTCGGTCTTTTCCAGAAGTTTAACAGCCTCAACATAAGAATCAAGATCACTTCCCGCAACATTCATAATTGCAACAGGCTTAAGCTTCATCATTTCAGGCAAGAGATTTTCAATTACGTAATTCATTCCAGGATTCTGCAGACCGATTGAATTAATGTCTCCCGAAGCAACTTCAATGCAACGTTCACCGGTATTTCCGTCGCGGGGATTCAGGGTAGTACCCTTTGAGCTGATACCGCCCCAGTAATTGACATCACTGAATCCGCGGTAATTCTGACCGTAGCCGAAAGTTCCGGAAGCAGCAATAAGAGGATTATCAAAATGAATGCCTGCAATGTCAACACTTACATCAGGTTCCGTTCCGGTTTCAAGAGGTGCTCTTCTTGCAGGAGGGTTCCCGAAGTCAAGAATCTCAGAGTCAAAGACAGGGCCGTCCTTGCAGACGCGAAGGCTTCCCTTCTTAGTTACGATCGTACATCCAAGGCAGGCACCCGCCCCACAAAGCATTCTGTGTTCCACACTAAGGAAAGCCTTGATTCCGCATTCCGCGGCAAGCTTCTGAAGGTATACGAGCATCGGAGTAGGACCGCAGGCATAAATTACCTTGTATCCCCTGGACCTTACTACATCAGCATTAAGGGCAGCAGGAAGCATACCCTTAATTCCCACGGAACCGTCATCTGTTGTAACAGTAACATTAGGTCCCACATATTCAAGACCGTAGCTGTTTGACTTGAAGCTTGCATAAAAATCATAGGAATCATCAGCAAGAGTTGAAGCAAAATTTGCAACAGGAGCAACACCAATACCGCCGCCTACAATACAAATCTTTCCCGACTTATATTCTCCTGCAACATCAAAAGTGTTTCCCATGGGACCTTCAAGAAGAAATTCATCTCCCTCTTTAAGAGCACAAAGCTCAGAAGTTCCCGCACCTTTCTTCAGAATCAGGAACTGAACCTTCACATTCTTTTTGCCGCCGGAAGAAACAGTTTCCTCTGAATGATAAACACTTATAGGTCTCTTGAAATAACCTGCACTCTGAAGGGCACGTATCATGTAGAACTGACCGGCCTTGGGTCCTGTCTGGTATGATTCCATTTCAAGGATTGTCTCAAGAAGATAAACATCCTTCTGGCCTTCAACCTGAACACATTTTGTAACAGGTCCCTTTCCGTTAAAAAGAATACCCTTTCCTTCGTCATTAATCTGCGGTTCGTCAACCATAATACGCTCCTCGTAAACTTGTTTCGAATAATGGAGACCCCCGGGAATTCCAGTTCCGGAGGTTTCCATATTCTACAATTTTACAGGGATTTTGACAAAGGGATTTTCATTTAAAATGCAGTTCTGCAGAGAACAAGGCTTTCTGAATTCGTCCTGTAATGAACAGATTTTCCCGGATTTGATTTTATGAAATCAGAATAGCATTCGCGGTAATTGACAGGCATGTTCTCTATGTTAAAAAAGAAAACATCATCTGAACCTGCCACGTCAAGTTCCTCTCTGGTAGGAAGACGGTAACCGTCAGAACTCAGGTCCATCTGAACTGAATCCCAGAGCGCATTCTTGTAGTTAGGACCGCATAGCTTTCCGTTTATGACGTTAACTCCTGACCACTTACGGGGATTATTCTCCGCATTGATATAATATACAGGCTTCAGACCTTCGCCCATGCTTCTGAGATTACAATAAATTATTGCATCATACCAGCTTATACAGGAGACAGCCTCATCCTGTTTCTTACGGTTTTCGGATTCAACATACCTGCAGCTGAAGGAACAGTAGCGGTTATATTCTTCAAAAGTTACACGGGAAGAGGCAACATAGACATCGTTCAAAGAGGATATAACTGAATGCCTGACAAATTCACATCCAGTATTTGCATCGGAAGTACAAGAAACGGCCAGCAAAAGAATGCAGGCACAAAAAGCAAAGGCAAAATATTTTTTCATTTTTCTATTTTAAATAATCTTTATCCATCTTCATGTGCTAAACCCTCTCCATTCATGGAATTTAACACGAGCAAATAGCTTTGTCCACAAAGCAGATAAATATTCTCTAAAATTTTCATAACTTATTTTGAAAACGTTATCAGATGAAGAAAACTCAAAGTCTCTCCATTTCCAGTCATCCTGTTATTCAAGCACCAGAATGACTGGCATCCCGGCACACAAGGCACTGAGATGCTTGCTGAAAACTTACAGCGACTTTACTGCATCAAGAAGATCTTTCTTTGAGTCAATGCAAGCCTTTTGAGCAGCCTTTCCAAGGTCTTCCATAGTTACAGTACTATTTTCAACCTTTGCCATGCAGTCTGCATCATTCTTCCATGCGCAGAGAATTCCGCGGGAAGAATTAACAGCTCCGCCTGCATTCCTGAGAAGTGTCGCACAAATTCTTGCAGCACCACCCTGTGCACCGTATCCCGGAATAAGGAAGAATACATCAGGATAAGCATCCCTGAGCAGCTTGGCATCACTTTCTTCAGTACATCCTACTACAGCACCGACAGGACTTGTCCTGCATTCAGGGTACTTTTCTGCATAAACCTTTCCGAGACGGCTAAGCTCGTTTCCTACAGCATCAAGAACACGTGAACCGTCCTTAAGTTCCTGCTGCTCAATGTCCACCATTCCGGGATTACTTGTACGAAGAAGAACGAACATTGCCTTTCCGTCGGAATCACAGTACTTTGTGAAGGGCTCAAGAGTATCGAATCCCATATAAGGGTTCACTGTGATTATGTCCGTCTCAAAGTCGCCTGCAAAGTGGGCACGGGCATAGGCACCGGCTGTAGCAGCAATGTCTCCTCTCTTGATGTCAGAAATACATGAAAGTCCGCTTTCTTTTACCAGCCTGAGAGTTTCTGCATAAACCTGCATACCTTCAAGTCCCATGGCCTCGTAATAGGCAATCTGAACCTTGAAACAGCATGCGCTGGATGTTTCCTTGACTCTCTTGATTATTTCTTTGTTATAGGCAAGAACTGCCTGGGCAGGAGAAGCATACTGTTTGACAAGTGCTTCAGGTATATAGGAAGGATCAGTATCCAAGCCAACACAAAGCGGTCCGTTTTTGACCGCCAGGTCCTGTAAAATCTGCATATTGTGTTTCATGGACATACATTATATCAGTTTTCAGGAATCTTTTCTACAATGTCATAGCTCAGCTCCAGAGTGCATTTGAGGTTTGAAGTATTGATCTGCACGCTTACCTTCTGTCTGCGCCGGTCATATTTTGTTACGAAACCTGTAAAATCCTTCAGGCTTCCCGAAATAATGCGCACCCTGTCATCAACAGTATATTCCGCACCTGACATGGGCTGATTCTCACCATGCATCATAAGTATTTCAAGTATCCTGAGGTCCGAGGAATCCAGCTTCACGATATTCGTATTGTCATAGAGAAAGCGGATGAAGCCCGTAAGCTTACGAAGTTCCTCAACGGTTTCAAGTTCAAGTGAATCAGACGCAAGAAAAACGTATCCGGGGAAAAACGGGACAGTAGTTTTTATGCCCTTCCTTGCCTTTCCTACCCAAACTTCATGGGTAAAAAAATAGAAGGTTCCGTCCAGGGAGAGACGGGAAAACAGTTCCTGGGCTTCAGCTTTAAAAAGCTCTTCCCTTCCTCCCATGACGAAAATGCAATAAAAATCAGTCTGACCTCTTCGCTTACCAATCATAGGGCTTATTCTAACTGATTTTCATGTTAAATGGAAGCATCAGCAGTAACGAAACATTTTAACCTTCCGCAGAAACTATAAGCTCCATGGTTCCGCAGAAAGTTGCCGTGCCATAATCCCTTGGAATTATGAAATTTGACCCCTTCCTGATTTCTGCTCCGTCAACAGAACCTTTTCCTTCCACGACGGAAACAATCATGAAGTTCCGGTCCTGGACAAGTTCCATGGAATCTTCTGTACAGGCATGCCAGACTGAAAATTTGCTGCAGTTCACGAGAGGCACAAGTTTCTTATTACAGGTACGGCTTTCATCAACAGGAGCAGGTACGGGAACATAGGGGCATCTGATTACATCAAGGCTCTGCTTAACATGAAGCTGCCTGGGTTTCCCGTTCTGGAGCCTCCCGTAGTCATAGACGCGGTAAGTGATGTCACTGGACTGCTGGGTTTCAAGAACCAGTGTTCCGCCCTTAATAGCGTGCACGGTTCCCGGCTCAATGAAGAAGAAATCCCCCTTCCTTACTGGAACTTCCCTTATCAAGTCATTCCACTGTTCCTTTTCTATAAGATCCGCAAGATGGACCTTGTCCCTTGCGTTGTGACCTATAATTATCTTTGCCCCCGGCTCCGCATCAAGAACATACCAGCACTCCGTCTTTCCAAGGCTTCCGTTTTCGTTAAGCCTCGCATAATCATCATCAGGATGCACCTGTATGCTAAGGTCTGTACGGGCATCAATGATCTTGGTAAGGAGAGGAAAAGGTTCAGAGGGATTTTCACTCCGGCCAAAAAGACCGGGCCTTTCTTTCCAGAGCCTGCTTAAGGTCATGCCGCCGAAAGTTCCTCCCAGAACTTTGCAGTCTCCTCCTGGGTGGGCGCTTACAACCCAGGCTTCTCCTACAGTTTCTGAAGGAAGGCTGAAGCCAAAATCAGAGAGCCTGTTTCCTCCCCAGATAGTTTCCTTCAGTACGCTTCCAATAAAAATAAGTCCGTCACCGGCATTCGGCATGATTTCCTCCAAAAACATTACAGGAAGTCCCGGACACAAAATCCGTCGTCCCCTTTCAGCTTTCCTTATTCTATCACCCTTCAGGCAAAAATACAAAATAAAAAAGGGGATACCAAAACGGCATCCCCTTGATACAGGAAATCAGAAACCAGAAATCAGCGGCCGGCCTTCTTCAGGACCGTAACAATTGTCTTACAAAGAATTGATATGTCCAGGAATATGCTCTGGTTCTTTATGTAATAAAGGTCAAACTGAACCTTCTTGTATGTATCCTCCACGCTGGGACTGTGATACTCACCGCTTACCTGGTCCCAGCCTGTAATTCCCGGCTTGACAAGAAGTCTCTGGCGGTAGAAGAGAACATCCTTTTCAAGTTCCACTGCAAGTTCCGGACGCTCAGGACGTGGTCCTATTACGCTCATGTCTCCGCGAAGAACATTCAGTGCCTGGGGAAGCTCATCAATGCGGGTCTTTCTCATGAAGTTACCGAAAGCAGTGATCCGGCTGTCATTCTTTGTTGTCATCGCAAAGTTGTTGCCCTCAGTGCGCATGGTGCGGAACTTGTACAGGCAGAAAGTCTTGCCGTTCTTGCCTTCCCTCACCTGCTTAAAGAAAACAGGACCCCTGCTTTCGCACTTGATGATAAGAGCTATGAAAGGCCAGAAAATGCCTGTGACAATCAGAATGACCAGGGCGAAAAATATATCGAATGCGCGCTTGCAGAACGAAAGCAGAAGACGTCCGTCAAGACAGATGTTCTGCATAATCCACGGCTCATTGATGGAACCGAGAGGAATCTTTCTGCATACCATCTCCATAAAATCAGGAAGACTGTAGAAATGTGAATTATGTCCGAGCCTGCTGAACATATATCTCTTCACATCAGACGGAATGTCATTGTTTATTGAGAGCACAAAGTTATCCACGCCTCCCTTCTCTGCAAAATTCCTGACCTCCTCAAGAGTTGAGATGACAGGAATATCAAGTCCCTGCACAGGTTCAAGAGAAAAAAGAGCTGCCGGTCTGTAGTTTATGTAGCTCTTCACCTTTGTACTGTCAAGAAGGTCCTGGACATTATTATTGTATCCGAAAACAATATATTTCTTGTACCTGTGTATCACAAAGAAAAGCCTGTCATACAAGGTTCTCCAGACAAGAAGAAGGAGTATGGAAAGACCTGAATACAAAAAAAAGATGCCCCTTGGGTTTATAGGAGTTGACGGGTTAAGATAAAAAATTGCAAAACCTATAAGCATTCCAAGAATACAGGCGACGGAAATCTTCAGAAAAAGCTTATGAAATGAAAATGCATCAGTAAGGCTGTACAGGTTTGAAACATACATGAAGCTTACGACAACAATAAGCGGAATGAACAGGTACTTGAAATGCACCTGAAAATCTGCAAATTCCGGAACACTTCCGTCTCTCAGCAGAAGCGATAAAAATATATTGAAAATTAAAATTAAGACATCACCCAGAAAAATAGAGAACTGTCTTCGGATTCTAGAAAAATTCATTCCATAATTCTATATGTTTTTTAGGAATATGTAAAGTAAAACCAATGAATTAGTAGGCCAGGACTGAAGGCCGAATTCTTTCCCGCAGGGCGTTCTTAGAAAGACTCATCAGGGAAACCTTTTTCCTAAAAAGTTTCGTGGCATTCAGCCCCCTCCGGTTCATGAACCTTGAGCAGCACATTCCTTATGCCTTACGTCACAAAAGCCGGAGTTACCTTAACTATTTTAAAGGTAACGGAACCAGATTCCCTCCATTAAACTGCGGAAACGCCTGTTCCCCGAAAACTAGAAATCCAGTTCAGAAAGATAACGGGACAGAGCATCCTTCCAGTCAGGAAGAGGAGTAAATCCGTTCTGCACAAGCTTTGACTTGTCAAGGCGGGAGTTGAAGGGACGATTCGCCTTTGAAATTCCGTATTCGGCAGTGGTGACAGGAATTACTGTAACCTTTTCCTCTGAATATTCTGACCGTCCCATCCGGGAAGCCTGGCGGAAAATTTCTTTTGTGAAGTCATACCAGCTGATGAATCCGCCTTCATTGGTCGCGTGATAGTAGCCGTACTTTTCTGTCAGGGACATGTCCACAAGAAGACGTGAAAGATCCAGTGTGTATGTGGGAGTTCCTATCTGGTCGCAAACAACCTTGAGGGTGTCATGAGTCTTTGCCACGTTGAGCATCGTCTTTATGAAATTCTTTCCGTTCTTTCCGAAGACCCATGCAATGCGCACAACAAAATACTTTTCAAGATTTGAACTCACTGCAAGTTCCCCTTCAAGCTTTGACTTTCCGTAAACATTGAGAGGAGCATAATCCTTGCAGTCAGGCTGCCAGGGCTCACTTCCCAGTCCGCTGAAAACATAGTCCGTGGAAATATATATGAGCTTGCAGCCCAGAGTCTTTGCGGCAAGGGCAATGTTCTCTGTCCCCCTTGAATTGATTGCAAAAACTTTTTCCCTCTTGTCATCATCCTCCGCAAGGTCAACGGCAGTCCATGCGGCGCAGTGAACTATCACATCAGGCTTAACTTCGCTAAGCACCTTTGAAACGGCCTCAGAATCCGTTATGTCAAGAGAAACATAGGGCATGGAACATACAGCACTTCCGTCCGGCATTCCTGAATATTTTTCATGTATATCAGAGCCCACACCTTCAAATTCGCGTGAACTAAGTTCATTCATGACATCATGTCCCAGCTGACCTGCAACGCCTGTAACAAAAAATTTCATAACAAAACTCCAGAAAAATTGGCATCCCTAAAACTGAAACCTTTAAGGACCACCAGATCATAAAAACTCCATGGAAAATTACCATGCATCATTCAGTATGGAAAACGAACTCATTCTACCACAAAACATATTTCTTTGTAAGCACAAAAAAACGCGACGTTTTGGGAAACTGCCGTGGCATTAAAAAATTGAATCCCCTAATACAATGCATCATACTGTTCTGCAATATGATTCCAGGTATAATGTTCAACAGCAAGATCATGCATGACAGTTCCGCACAATTCTTTCTGGTTTTCAGAAATATTTTCCAGCAGCCCCTGCAATTCTTCTGGAGTTCTCCAGTAGAAACAGTTTTCGAAAGTTTTATTTACAACTTATCTTATATTTTTTCAAACCATTACACCCCCAGCAAAACAAATACCATGCACTAGAAAGCGGATTCATACGAAGAACTTTTCTATATATATTCCATTGAGGTTTTATCATCTTAGTTTTAGATGCTGTCATAGAATCATCTCGCATACGGTAATCACCAAGAACATCTTTGTATCCGTAGGCGGTAAGCCCGAACTTCATAATATCAAGCCAGTAAGCATAATCATCTCTAAGTGCTTTTAAGGCTTCATTAAAACGAACCGGTTCCGGTAATTTCCGGGTATCAACAATAGCTACTGAAGGAAAAATTGGGCAATGCCTTAAAAGCTGTTTATAAGTTCTTTTACCTTCAAAAACATAAGGCGATAATAACTCGGCATCACATTTGCTGTCCATTCTTCGGTATGAAGCAAAGTAAATTGCAATAGATTCATCCTTGTTTTCCTGAATATGCTTCATCATAGTCGAAAGATAATCGGGATGCCAAATATCATCACTGTCCAAAAAAGCATAGTATCTTCCAGTTGCTGCATCCATTGCCTGATTTCTGGCACCAGAAGATCCTCTATTCATAGTTGCTCTAATAAGTTTTATTCGTGAATCTTTATCTGCATAAGACTGAACAACTGCAGCACCTTCCCCTTCATCTGGAGAACAATCATCTACAATAATCATTTCCCAATCAGTAAAAGTCTGGGCAATTACAGATTCAATAGTTGCTCCTACAAGAGCAGCCCCTTTCCACATAGGTGTAATAATTGATACAGTTGGATTAGACATTTTTTACCTTCTTATTATCCATTAGTTTAGCTATATTTTTTTGTATATATTTTTCACTAATAAAAGTCACAAAAAACACAGTTGAAGTTATAAAAATAAAAGGTACAAATACATTATTTTTAAAATACCCCGATACAACTGCAATTTGAATTAATGGAAAATGAAACAAATACATTCCATATGAAAAATCTAAGGGTCTTCCAATATTCTTTAAAAAAGTTACTTTCACACCTACAAACATTACAATCACTGTTAATGCAAATGGTAATATCAATTCTGTTTTCAGAATATAATGTAAAATAATACAAATGATAGCTGGAATAATCATGATATTTAGTTTTTTCATAAAAAAATCCCAATTTATTACAAATACCATTCCACTTACAAAGAAAGACATAAAACCTGGAAGCTGATGAGCAAGTTGTGCTGGCAAATGTAAATCGGAAGAAAATTTTTCTAAAACCAAATTCCAAAACACTGACAATATATAAATTGCAACTAGTAATAAATTTTGGGATTTCTTTTTTGCAAGCTTTTCAAAAAGGTAAGCAATAAAAGGCAGGACAATATAGAATCCTATCTCAACTTTAATTGTCCACAATGCTCCATTGACAGGCCCGCCATCAAAAACACCTGGCAATGATGGATGTACAAAATTCAAATAAATGCAATTCCAAAAAAGATATTTCCATAAATCAATGCTTCTAAAATATTCTGCAAATCTCAAATTCGAAAAGAAAGAACAAATAATTGCATATCCAAAAACTGCAATATAATACATTGGAAGCAACCTAATTATTCGCTTTGAGAAGTATTCTTTTAAATTCGTACTCTTCAGGTAACTTTGAAACACCCAAAAACCACTCAAAATAAAGAAAATTCGTACACATAGTCCCATATCAATAAATTTTCGATATGAAACGGAACTGTGTGACAAGTCAAGACAATGCCCGAAGATTACAACCAAACAGCAAAAAAATCTAATTGCATTAAATGAATTTTCATGGTGAGGGGTAATTTGTATAGTATTTTTTGAAATCATTTTAAAAGATCCTCGGCTAATTTCCAAGCAGCACTAATTGTATCATCCATATCAAAGTATTTATACATAACAAGACGGCCACCAAAGATTACTTTATCTTATTTATCGGCAGGTTCCTTATATTTTTCATAGAGTTCAATATTTTTTGCATCATTTACAGCATAATATGGTTAATCACCCTGTTTCCATGCTGCAGGATATTTCTTTGTAATAATTGTTGTTGGCTGTGTATCATTGAAATAGTTATTATCAAAAGTAAGACGCACAGGAAGATGCTTGATAATTGAGGAAGGAAGTTCTGTACATTTTCTGCCCCACCGCTTTTCTGTATAACCTTTAATCAAAATTTCATAAATATCTTTTCCAACAGGACTAATTGCCTGTTCTTCAAGATTTTTGCAAAAGTTTTCATATTAGGCGGAAGGTTATAAAGATTTCCTTTATAATTTGCCACAGGACAGTTTGAATAATGATTGAACTTTAATATGAGGAGATTTTTCAATAACGAGGCATTTTTTACCAGATATGACTGCTGAGTTTGCGATTGTTGCACTGAAAAGACCTGCGCCGATGAAGCTGCAGTCATAGTGCATAGGTTTTAACTCCTAAACCTTTTTTATTTATTTTAAATATTTAAAATGACGAGTAAAGTTTCCCTTTAACCCATCTTTTACAGAAGATTTATATAGTTTCCAGCCTTTGACATCAAAATGACGAGTTATTATAAATAACCACCAGTACATAAGATATTTTATTGCTATTTTAATTTTCTTATCATGATGCAAATATATATATGTATAATTACGAGCCAAACAACACATTCTTAACTCAGAATTAACATATGGAACCTTAAATAGTCCGAAGCAAATAAGAACCAAAGGAAGTTTTGCAGCTGGGTGATAAAAAAGAGCATCCATGATTGTTACCGGGTTAATATTATTTTCCTTGCATCTCCACCAATGCTCATATTCATCACCCCAAATAAAAAAATCTTTATTGATATAGCCAACTGTATCAACACATCTTTTTGATAATAGAACACCGTTAAAAGGAGTAACAAAATTCATAACATTACCCCAACTATCTCTTAATTCTTTATAAATAACAGTTTTTACACCATTTTTTTTTCTGACAGGCCATGAGAGTTCATCATTCTTATCAACATTAATGCTAACAGGCATAACATAATCATAGTTATCTATTGATTTCATCAAAATACTTAGACAATCAGATGTTGGATATCCGTCATCATCCATCATCCAATAATAATCTGAAGCTAATTCTTTATGTGAAATTTCCATACCTTTTGAAAATCCACCAGAACCACCAGTATTTTCGGAAAAATTGTATATATAAACTTTAATATCATTAACCTCACGAACAAAAATTGTTCTATTTAGTGATGTAGAAATATCAGTTTCGAAAATATCTTTAAGAGTATCTAATGTATTATCAGTAGAAGCATTGTTTACAATAACCAAATTTTGAATCTTATAAGACTGTTTCATTACAGCACGTATACAACGCTCCAATTCTTTTGCTCTATTAAATGTTACAACAATTGCTGTTACTTGCATTCTTTTAACTCCTTGAACAACTCATTTAAATTGAAAACTGCTGTTTCA
>JAZUJH010000136.1:0-22262 GCA_045642665.1 Treponema sp. | reverse complement strand
GGGAACCTCAAAAAAAATGCAATTTTTAGAGATGCCCGTATATAATTTCGATTTATTGAATATATTGATTCATGGTATGATTTTTTGGATTATGTCAGAGGGTAGAAATGAATTTTATCTTTTGGGAAGACAAAACATGAAAGATGAAAGGAAGAGCATTCTCATGAGAAACAGGGTGTGACTGAAAAATAAATTTTATCGGGAAAATGCAGGGACGTATAATATGAGTCCGAACACAGGAATCCCCGGACTGTTAATCAGCTCGGGGATTCTTGCTTTGACTTGGCTGAGCTTTATTTAGAATGCTGACAATGTGCGCTCTATTCTTTCAAGGCTCTTTTCTGTTCCGAGAATGAGAATTGATCCCATGAGCGGTGGAGAAACGCGGCTTCCCGTAACTGCCATGCGTATTGGCATCATGAAGTCACCGAGCTTGATTCCGAGTTCCTCTGCGTACTGCTTTGCCAAAGCTTCGCTTGCTTCGTGGTCAAGTTCAGGGAGCTTTGCAACAAATTCCTTTGCCTTTACAAGAACTTCCTTTGTCTTTGCTTCGTCAAGCTTTTTAGGAATGATTGTTTCCTTTGGAGGAACAGCAGGTTCCGTAAAGAGGAAGTGAACCATTTCCGCTGCATCCGTAAGGAAGTGCAGGCGTTCCTTTATGAGAGGCATGAGCTTAAGGAGAGCAGCCTTTACATCTGCGCTTGACATATTCATTGAAGGGTCCGCGCAAACAGGTTCCCCGTCTTCTCCCATTGCAACTCCGGAGAATTCCGGTCCGACCTTTGGCTTCGGCTGTGGATTTTCAGGGTTTATTTCAAGTGTCGCATCTCCTGTTCCTGTAATGAAAGGAAGTGTCCGCTTGTAGAGTTCCTCATCAGTCAGGGAACGGATATACTGACCGTTGTACCATTCAAGTTTCTTGTAGTCAAAAACGGCAGGAGCCTTGTTAAGGTGCTCGAGCTTGAATTTCTGTCCAAGTTCTTCGAGGGTATACATATCGCGTCCGTCGTCATAAGAGCAGCCGAGGAGTGCAACGTAGTTAACTATTGCCTGAGGCAGGTAACCTCTTGCACGGAATTCGTTGAGGGATGTTGAACCGTGGCGCTTTGAAAGCTTTTTTCCGTCTGATCCGTTTACCATCGGAAGATGGCAGAATTCCGGGTGCTCCCATCCGAAGGAACGGTACATCTGAACATGCAGAGGTGTAGATGGAATCCATTCCTGGGCACGCATTACGTGGCTGACCTTCATCATGTGGTCATCAACGATGTTTGCCAGGTGATATGTAGGGAAACCGTCGGACTTCAGGAGAACCGGGTCCGGAGAAATGTCTTCGTTCTTCCATACAATGTCACCGAGAAGATGGTCAGCAAATTTTGTTTCGCCTTCGAGAGGTACCTTGAGACGAATGACATAAGGCTTTCCTGCTTCAAGGTTTGCCTTGATTTCTTCTTCTGTAAGGTGGCGGCAGTTTCTGTCGTATCCAGGTGGAAGCTTGTTTTCTGTCTGAATTTTTCTGATGCGTTCAAGACGTTCGGAGTCACAGAAACAGTAGTATGCTTCCCCCTTTTCTACAAGTTCCTGTGCGTATTTTTTGTAGAGCTCAAAACGTTCACTCTGTACGTAAGGACCGTATTCTCCACCTTTTTCTCCACCTTCGTCCCAGTCAATTCCGAGCCAGGCCATTGTATCGTAAAGGTTCTGTACATATTTTTCATCGTAGCGCGTGCGGTCTGTATCTTCAAGACGCAAGATGAATTTTCCGCCCTGTGAACGGGCATACAAATAGTTGAAAAGTGCTGTTCTTACTCCACCGATATGCTGCATGCCGGTTGGAGAAGGTGCGTATCTTACACGAACTTCAGACATTCTTTTACCTCAATAAAATGTAGAAACGGAAAACAATTCCGTATGTTGTAACATTTTAACAGATTATGCAATTAAACACAATACTTTTTTATTTTACAGGGACAATGGTTTTGCTTAATAATTTGAAAATACAGGGGCTGTCAGTCCTGTATTGAATTTTATTGCAAAAAGACAGAGACCGTGTATTAGCTGAAGATGTTTGGAGGAAAGTATGCTTGGTTCCGGACCCTTCGGAATCTGTGATGCAAAGGAAACTGTCAGGTGATGTTCCGATGAAGTCATGTTCCGCAGACGGACTGCCGGTGTCATGGGAAGACGGCCTTTCGGTGCAAAGGAATGTGATGAATCCCATGACGCAAGAATTGCCGGTGACAGGTATTTTCCTTTCGCAGTTTGTGATGAAAATGGTGTCAGCAGATTCTTCCTTTTCCGCATGAAGCAAATATACAAAAAATTGAAAAACAGAAAATTAAGAAAAAATATGATGCTGAAAAATTGAAAGAATGTATGAAAGAATTCTTCGGTAAAATAAAATCTTTTTTTTCTGTAAAAACGAACAGAATTATTTTTTATGTAACAGCCTGTTCTGTTTGTCCTGTAAGCGGACTTGTAATTTCTTTTGTTGTATATTATGGTGACCCAATTATTAAGGTTTAAAATTTTTATGAAAACTGTTGTCGGGGAATTGATGAACTTATAATGGAAGCCCCTGAAATGAAACTTGCAACCGTGCCTTTGCCGGAAGATGATTTTATTAAATATAATTTTAAATATAATACGCCCCTATGTTTTTATTTGAATAAATACTCCCCGGCTGCATGTAACTTGAAAGTGATTGATGAACTTTTTGCAAATGGATGTATAGTGTATGAAGAGTGTTTGTATGATGCAAGTGTTCCTGGTCATGAATGGAGAATTTCTGTAATAAAAAAACTTTTAGAAAACGGTGCCATTGTTGATGTATTTAAGTATTCTGAATTGTTCGGAGAATTGCTATCTCCTTTAGCATGTTCTGTAGAATTTGGGTTTATGATTTGATGAACTATTTACTTGAAGGCGGTGCAACCTCAAATCTGAGTCAGGTCAGAGGAATAAACTTACTCAGATTGGCTTTGCTGAACGATAAGAAAGATGGAAATGGTGTTGAGCATATTATGTATGATGTTTTGATAGTTGAAGGCAGTGACAGAAATGTTGAGGTGCTAAGATGCCTGAATGAAAGATATTACAGGGATATTTATGTAACTTATCCTCGCATCCATGGAAATGATGTGGAATTGGTGCAGCGGTTGCTCACATATCTCGGATACAGGGATGCTGGAGAAATAGACTGATGTTTCGGTCCTGAAAGTGAATCTGCTATAAAAAGATTCCAGAAGGATATTGGAATCAGGGTGTCAGGAATTGCTGATAAAAAAACATTTGAATATCTTGTTGAAAAGCAGGGGGCTTATGATTATTTTCGCCGGAGATTTTTTTGAAGGACTTTGCGATTTTAAATTCTACACAGAAATATGTTGAGCAGGCATTGTAACTGCTTGTCCTGGGGCACGGGCACGAAATAAAAGTGATACCCTTTCTTCCCGGGTTCTGGGATGTTTCTGGCAGAAGGAATGAATCGGAGTTCTTTACTGAAAATTCACTGGGAGTTCGTGCTGTAAGGGACCGAAGACTATCTTGTTTTTTGGGGTAACGGAAAAATGGAATGAGGCTTGTGTGAAAGGGATTATAAACTTTGGAATAGGTCTCACGCTGCGTGAAGGTAACAGGGAATATTTTTATGAGCGGCTTGATAAAAAGTTTCCCGGTCTGAAGGAAGTATGTCAAAGCCGGTACGGTTTTTCCTGCAAGGTGCGCAGTTCCGGAAACAATGAACTTTATCCGTTAATAAAAACTATGCCGGAAAATAATATAAAATTAGGTGCGTAAAAAGTATTCGCCTGTCTGCAAGAATATAAGGAAAAGGATAATAATCCCTGGCTTTTTTTCATTGCATTTTCATGGAACATGGAGCGTGAAGGAAGAGAGCCAGCGGCCACTGTTTTTTTTAATTACCGGTGCTGAAGGCTGTTTTCGTCTGAAGAGGAAAACAGAATAACGCGTGTTCTGTATCAGAACGGCCGAGATAAGTTCGGCCGTTCTGATATGAAATTTCATTGCAGGCTGTTAGTTGATTTTTGCATCAAACTGGTCAACAATTTTTCCGCTGAGTCCTGTGTATGTAAGTGGTGTTGCAGCGAGAAGACGTGCCTTAACTTCATCGCTTACATCAAGATTCCTTGCAAGGCTATGGAAGTCTTCGATGCTGACTTTCTTGCCGCGTGTAATTTCCTTGAGTCTTTCATAAGGCTTGTCAACACCGCTCATGCGAAGAAGGTTCTGGTATGCCTCCGCAAGAACTTCCGGAGTCGTTTCAAGAGCATCCGTAATTTTTTCTGCATTAACTTCAATTTTTCCGAGTCCCTTCTGCAGGCTTGCGTAACCGATCATTGAGTGTGCAAAGGCAGTGCCCATGTTTCGTTCCACCGTTGAATCGGTAAGGTCTCTCTGGAGACGTGAAATGCAGAGTTTTCTTACGAAGAATTCAAACATTGCGTTAGCCATGCCGAAGTTTCCCTCCGCATTTTCAAAGTCAATAGGATTAACCTTGTGAGGCATAGCAGAAGATCCTATTTCTCCTGCAACAGCTCTCTGCCTGATCCATCCGTCAGAAATGTAGCGCCATGTGTCCATTGCAAAGTCCGTAAGGATATTGTTGATTCTCTTTACTGAGTCAAAGACTCTGAGATATGAGTCGTGAGGTTCAATCTGTGCAGTGATAGGGTTGAAGCGAACCTTGAGAGGTTTTGTATGCATGTATGTGTTCTCAAGAGGCGTGATTGAATCGTTGAAGGAATTGATAAGTTCGTGGCTGAAGTTGATCCAGTCAAATTCCGGGAAAACAAAGTTATGTGCGTTGAAACCGCCTGTTGCACCGTTAAGCTTAAGAAGAATATCAATGTTTGAAAGCTGGGAAAGTTCTTCTTTCATTCTGTTCACAAAAACAAGCACCTCTTTTCCGAAAGTTGTAGGTGTTGCTGGCTGACCGTGTGTGCGTGCAAGCATTGAAAGGTTTTTGTGTTCAACCGCGAGGTCATAAAGTTTTCCGTAGATGGAAAGAATTTCAGGAAGCACAACTTCATTTACTGCGTCACGGATCATGAGCCCGTAAGAAATATTGTTGATGTCTTCAGAAGTGAGAGCAAAGTGAACGTATTCAATAATGTCTTCCATTCCCATTGCAGTGAGCTTCTTCTTGATGAAGTATTCAATTGCCTTTACATCATGGTTTGTAGCAGGAATTCCTTCGTGGCCTTTTGTTTCAATAGCCTTGATGACAGCTGCCTCTTCTTCCGTAATATCAATGATTGACCGGAGCTTTGCTGTGTTCACAGAAGTTTTTACTCTTTCCTTAAGCATAGGAGTTTCCAGAAGCTTAATGAGATAATTGATTTCTGTGTATATGCGGTATTTCATGAGAGCCATTTCGCTGAAATATCCCTGAAGACATTTTGTTTTGCCTTCGTAACGTCCGTCAACTGGAGAAACTGATAATAAAGACATGGTAACCTCTAAAAAATAAGTTTGTATAACTATATCAGATTTGCAGATCTTATACAATTGGTTGCATATTTATTCACATGAAATATGAGGCAAGAAACGTTGCTGTACAAAATGATGCGTGCTATAATTTTTCTGATTCATGTAAAGGGGCATCTGTAAAAAAAATATTTGTCAGAGATGCCTGTAAGTTTTGATCCTTGAAGTTACAGGGCTTAAAGCAGCGTGGTTTCAAAGCTGCCCCTAAAAATTGCAATATTAGGGGGGCAAAAAAAAATGGAGGCAGACCATGAACAGGAAAATCCTTGCGACCGTGCTTATAATTTTTGTTGCGGCAGCTTTCCTTTGTGCTCAGGAACATAATGCAGGCGGCAACGGGTTTGCTGTGCAGGAAGATGAAAATTCTTCTGGCCAGAGTACAGGGAATACAGTTTTTCGTTCGGGGGAGGCTCCCGTCGGAAATTCCATTCTCTTTCTTGGAGGAAGCGGTTTTTCTATGAGAAATGACAGGCCTGATGTATACATAAGTTTTACTTTTGCAGACTTCATCAGGTTCGGAAGTGTTTTTCTTCAGCCGGAATTAAGATACAAGGCTGACCTGGATGTTCCGAATTTTGATGTGAACGGCTATAAGGAAATTACTTTGTGCGGCGGATATACAATATCCGCGGAAGGTTTCAGATATAATTTCCTTCTGGGTGCAGGGGTGCTCGGTTTCCGGGAACTTTATACTGCGGCAGGAATTTCAATTATAGCGGATCATTTTTACGGGGACCTGAGGTTCGGAATCGGGACAGGTGTGAATAAGGAGGGAAGACATAATTTTGATGCGGGATTTTCTGCTGGTTATTCGCTCAATCTGAAGTAGATTCATGCATCCTGTCCGGAATTGTCAGAGATTCACTTATATGAACCAGAAGAGACTGTCTGACTGTGGTTTCATACGGAAAGCCAGGCAGTCCTTTTTTTTGCAATCTATGAAAGCTTTTTTTCAGGGATGCCTTTTATTATGATTTATTTTATGTCAGCTGAAGGATAACGCTTCCGTGAGCAGAAACTGTCTGTGAAAGAATTGCAGAACCTTCCATGGGGAAAAGGTTTTTGTTCCCCCACAGATCCCTGACGCTGTAGGTATGCTTTTCGTTTATGCTCCTGATATTTTTGAGCGGAAAGAATATGTCCTTGGTTTCATCGCTAAGATTGAACAGGGCCACATTAATTTTCATTCCCTTTGCGGGACATCCTCCGCTGTAGCTTACCCATACTGCATGGTCATCAGATTTTTCTGCAAGAGAAGGTGTTCTTCCGTACCGCTGCAGGTCAAGGACATCTTTGTTTGTAAGCAGTTCTGAAGTTTTTTCATCAAGCTTAGGAAGGTCGGTTCCGATCATCAGGGGACTCCTGAAGATGCACCACAGGCTGAGCATTGTTTTCTGTTCTTCGGCTGTAAGACGTGTCGTCCATTCATTTCCGAAACCTCTGCCCAGTTTTCCCAGGGGGAGCATGTCACAGTCAGGCCAGGATCCGTCTCCAACATGCTTCTGCCATATTTCGCAGCGTTCGAACATATTCTTCAACAGGGGCCAGGAGTCCCAGAAGTCATCGGTTATGCGCCACATGTTTGCGTATTTTTCCATGTGCCATGCTTTTTCAATGACAGCAGGTCCGGGGCTCAGGCTGAATACCATGGGACGTCCGCACTTTTCAATGGCCTCTGCAATGGCTTCAATTTCTTTTTCAGCGGAGTAAGGGTCGTGCGGATACATGTTCGTGTTGCATATGTCATCAACCTTGACAAAATCTACGCCCCATTCTGCATACAGCTCAAATATTGAGTCGTAATATTTCTGGGCATCCTTTTTGTTCATGTCTACGCCATACATGTCACCGTTCCACTTGCTTACGCTGAAAGGATTTGCAATTTTATCAGCAGTAACATCCGTTCCCTTTATCTTTGTATGATTCTGGGCACAGATTCTTGGAATTCCTCTCATTATATGGATTCCGAATTTCAGTCCGAGAGAATGTATGTAGTCGGCGAGAGGCCCGAAGCCTTTGCCTCCTGCACTTGAAGGGAAGCGGTTCTCGGCAGGAATCTGGCGGGAATATTCATCTATGTTCAGCCTGGCGAAAGGAACATACTGATTCTCAGGAAGTGCAGATCCGGCTTCGGGATCAGACCACTGGATGTCAACAACAATATATTCCCATCCGTACTGCCTGAGATTTTTTGCCATGTAGTCTGCGTTGGCTTTTACATCAGCCTCCGTAACAACGGTATTGTAATAGTCATAAGAATTCCATCCCATTGGAGGAGTTCTTGCGGCATCATTTTTTGAATACATAAATCACCTCTTGTCTAATTGTAAAGTAACTTATTTTTTTTGCAAGATGTTTTTACTGTTTTTCGCCTTCCCGGATTCCGTTTCATCATACCATGCATGAGAAATTTTGTCGTAGTCCCATTTCTTGTTCACGGAGGAAGTGATTTCTTCGTAAGTGTATCCGTATCCAAGGTTATATGCCTTGGCATAGAAAGAAAGTTTCTGGTCTTCTTCTGTCAGATTGTTTTTCGCGAAGTCCTCTTCGTATTCGGCGGAAATAATTTTTATGAACGCCAGAAGATATTCCAGCTGGCTTTCCATATCAGTAAGTCGGTCAAGACGGTCAAACCTGTCTTTGTCAAGTTCATTTCTTCCATAAAAATTTATTGAAGGGAACAGGAAAATCAGGTCATTGTTCTTGAGGAAATATTCTTCCGTCATGATTGCGAATACAGGTTTCATCTGCAGGTAGCCTATTGAAAAACCGTCCCAGTCTGAAAAATATTTTGCTCGGATCTGGTTTACAAAAACTTCCGCCCTGTTCTGGACTTCGGAATATCGGATAAGTTCTGGAAATACAACGGATACAATGAAGTCGTCTGAAAAATTTGATTTCCTTTCGGGGCTGATATTTTTAAGGTAGGAATAAAGTTCGTCAGAAAAGGTAACGGCCTTCCCGTAATCCTTTCCATATATTTTCTGCAGGTCCAATTTTTTTTGTTCATGCTGCGGGTAAGCTGAAAAGATGAATGCAATCGCAATGACAAGAGCCGCAAGTAATTTCTTTGGATAGTTTCCGTCTGGAGCCATGGTAACATTTTATATGTACGGATAAATAAAATCAATTGCCATGGAACTTCTGTCATGTTCCTGCGGTACATAAAAATCAGGGGGCACAGGCTTTGTTGACATTATGACTTCCGTTAAATATGATTAGCTCATAAGGGAGGTCATGTAATGAAAAAAAGATATGCCGTAATTGTGTGGGTAATTTTTTCTGCTATAGTTATGTCCTGTTCAGGTTATATAGGTAATGTGCCTGACTATGTGAATTCTTATACGTGGAATGAAATTTCCCGTGGCGAGGCTGAAAAAATCTGGAACGGATATGTTCTTACAAAGAAGTTCGCTAATGCTGCTGATGTCTATGATATAGTTGACGGGAAGGTCAGGATGTTTCCTAACTGCCAGATTTTCAGGGACGAAAGAGGTGTCTATTATGTGAACCCGATTATGCGTCTGTCTGTATCACTTACGGAAGCTCCAAACTTTTCTTATGACACAAAATATTATGTTGCAAGGAATAATCCTGGTCTGGTCAGATGCACGGAGTTTAACGGAAGCAGGCCTTTGACGGACAGCGTTTACAGTAAAGGCTGGCTTGTTGATTTCATTGCATACAGTCACGGTGACAGAAATATTTCTGAGGAAACTGTTATAGATTATCACTGATGCGGGGACTGTGAAGCGTGCGGCGTCAATTGAATGCAGTTCGGCTGTCTTTTTTTTGAAGCCGGGCGGGAATCTTAATGTCGTGCACGGGCTTTACTTAACATTTAACTGAGAAACAGGTAAACTGAATTCCATGGAAAACGTTTATCATAAAAATATTAATGTCTCTTACACCTGTGTCGACCGCAGTGCAAGAATGGGACTGGCTGAATGTCTTGCCTTTAATCAGGATATGCTTACAGAATATTGCGGGATGCTGGGTACTGACAATATTGTATTGAAAGAAAAGAACAATGCCGCATGGATTTATACCCGCACAAAGTTTTGCGCAAAACGGCTTCCCGGATGGAACGAAAAACTTCATGGGGAATGCTATATAACAAACTGGTCTCCTGTTAGAATTGAAATTGAAACCTGTGTGTCTGATGAAAGGGGAGAAAAAATTCTTCTGTACAGGACTCAGATGTGCGCAATAAATCTGGGCGACCGTTCCCTAAGAAAAATTGATTCAGTGGAATTTCCTGGAAATCTTCCTAAGGCGGCCAGCGAATATCCGGACAGATACGGGAAATTAACCGCTGGATTTTCTGACGAGGACTTTGTTTATTCCGCAAAAGTCTTTGCCTCTGATACTGATTTTACTCGTCATACAAATAACGTCCGCTATGCAAAGTTCCTGTGCAATACTCTTGGCGGAAGCTTCTATGATTCCTGCACTGTTTGCGGTTTTGAAATCCAGTACCTGAAGGAAAGCCGTGAAGGTGATGAGCTTGGGGTTTACAGGAAGGAGACTTCTCCGGGCGAATATTCTTTTCTCATAAAGTGCGGGGATGCGGAAGTTGTAAGGGCGGTTCTTTTTTACAGGTTCAATCAAGATATGCCGCAGGCTGTCTGAAAATCTTTGTCCGTCCATGAAATCTGAACGGAATCTCCGGATATTTACGGTTCCTTGAGACAGCTGCGGGAATTTGGTGTCCGGAGGCTCCGTGAAATTTCAGGTCCGTTGCCGATTATTTTAGTGAATATATTTTCAAAATCTATTGTACAAGATTTGTCATTGCAATATAATTATGCAAAATATCTTGAAAGGAGTGCATAAAAATGCAGTTTATTGATGGCGGTGTAACTTCTCCTCTTGGATTTACAGCAAACGGTGTTTTGTGTAAGATCAAGGAAAGCAGAACAACAAAGGACGTGGCGCTTGTTTACAGTGAAAAGCCATGTTCTGCGGCCGGTGTTTTTACACAGAACCGTGTTAAGGCTGAATGTGTAAAACTTACAAGGAGGAATCTCGCAAATGGTGTTGCCCAGGCTGTTATTGCAAACAGCGGTAATGCTAATGCCTGTACCGGTGAACAGGGAGCACGTATTGCACTCCGCATGGCAGAACTTGCAGCTGCTTCCCTGAATGTTAAGGCGGAAGATGTAATCGTGTGTTCGACAGGTGTTATCGGACAGCAGCTTCCTGTAGAAAAGATTGAAGCACACATGGATGAGCTCAGGGCCGGACTTTCAAAGGAAGGGCATGTTGCAGCTCGCCAGGCAATTATGACAACGGATACACATTTTAAGGAATGTGCAGTGGAAACTGAGATAGGCGGAAAGACAGTTCATATCGGTGCAATGTGCAAAGGCTCCGGAATGATTCACATTAATCTCGGAACAATGCTCAGCTTCATTACAACTGACTGTGCAATTTCTTCTCAAATGCTTGAAAAGGCCCTGCGTAAGTCTGTTGCAGGAACTTATAACTGTGTTTCCGTTGACGGTGACACTTCCACGAACGACTCGCTTACAATCCTTGCGAACGGTCTTGCAGGTAACGCCGAAATTGTTAGCGAAGGCGAAGACTTTGATAAATTCTTTGAAGCGCTTAATGCAATAAACACTCAGATGGCAAAGAAGATTGCCGGAGACGGTGAAGGTGCTACAAAGCTTATTGAATGTAATGTAAGAGGCGCAAGGGATGTTGAAACTGCGCGGGGGCTTGCTAAGGCTGTAATCAGTTCAAGTCTTGCAAAGGCTGCAGTATTTGGCAGTGATGCAAACTTCGGACGCTTCCTGTGCGCAATGGGCTATTCGGGATACGAATTTGATCCTGACAGGACAAGCATTGAGTTTGAGAGTGCAGAAAATTCTGAGCGAACGGGTTTCACTGATTTCGTCGGGGAACAGAAGGGCAGGCGCACAAGCGTAAAGGTATTTGAGAAAGGAGTTCCCCTTGATTTTGATGAGGATGTTGCAAAGAAGGTTCTCCAGGAATCAGAAATTGTAATCAACATCAGGTGCGAGGACGGAGAAGCCTGCGGTACTGCATGGGGATGTGACCTTACATATGAATACGTTAAAATTAACGGAGATTACCGCACATAATTTTTGGAGAATATAATGGAAAACGCAAATACAAATTCTCGTCTGGATAATGAGCACTGGTCTGATGTACTTGTCCAGGCTCTCCCTTACTTTAAGCAGTGGGTAGGCAAAGTTGTCGTTGTAAAGTACGGCGGAAATGCAATGCTCAATGAAGACCTCAAGCGTTTTGTAATGGAAGACATTGTTCTTCTTAATACGATAGGCGTAAAGGTTGTGCTTGTTCATGGCGGCGGACCTGAAATTAATAATATGCTCGAACGTGTAGGAAAGGAAAGCAGGTTTGTTAACGGACTTCGCTACACTGATGCTGAGACTATGGAAATTGTTCAGATGGTTCTTGCAGGAAAGCTTAACAAAGGTATTGTAGGTATGCTGGTTCAGCAGGGAGGAAAAGCTGTAGGACTTAGCGGTACTGACGGAGGGCTTATCCGTGCAAAGAAACTTGAAAAGGACGGAGTCGATCTTGGCTTTGTTGGTGAAGTGACAAAGATTAATCCGGGAATAATCCAGTCGCTTCTCAATGAGAATGCAATTCCTGTTGTTTCGACTATCGCTTTAGGCGAAGACGGAGACAATATCCGTTACAACATTAATGCTGATACTGCTGCCGCAAGAATTGCTGTGGCACTCGGGGCCGAGAAATTTGTTCAGCTTACAAATGTTCCCGGTGTTCTTAAGGATGTGAATGATCCTGCAAGTCTTATCCGGCGCATAAAGGTTTCCGAAATAGATTCCTACATGAAAGACGGAACTATTGCAGGCGGAATGATTCCTAAGATTGAATGCTGTATGCTTGCAAGAAATGGAGGAGTTCCTCGTACACATATTATCGACGGACGCGTACCTCATTCTCTGCTCATAGAAATGTTCAGCGACCGCGGTATCGGTACGATGATTTATTGATGTCAGCTTCCGTGAACTTCAGTGAAAGCGGATGAACAAGTTTTGTTTATTGACGGAAGTTTCCGGAATCGGCTTTAAGTGTTCGATGTTCAGGGCCTGCCTGATTCAGAGGTCCTGAACTTGGCGGAGCATCCAGGTACAGTTTCTTTGGGGTGCACTAATTTTATTGCGAGGTTAAATATGGGTAGCAAAACTGTTGTAAACAACTACGGTTCCTTTGACATTACTATGAAGAAGGGCAAAGGTTCAACTGTATATGATGTCAACGGAAGAAAATATATAGACTTCCTTGCAGGAATCGCTGTCAATTCTCTTGGACATAACTATGGTCCCCTGGTCAAGGCAATTTCTTCTCAGGCAAAAAAGCAGATACATATCTGTAATTATTTTGTGAGCGATACGGGAGTTGCTTATGCAAAGGAACTTCTCAACGCAACAGGCTTCGACGGTGTTTATTTTGGTAACAGCGGAGCGGAAGCTAACGAAGCTGCAATCAAGCTTGCCAGAAAATACGGTCAGCTTACCGGCGGTGACAGCAAGAAAGTTATAGTGACACTGGAGTCTTCTTTCCACGGAAGAACCATGGCTACTTTGAAAGCTACAGGACAGGATAAATTTCACCCTGCTGATTTTGCACCTTATCCTGAAGGTTTCAGGACAATTAAGCCTAATGACTGGAACGCACTGAAGACGGCATTTGATTCCAGTACCTGTGCATTTATGATGGAATGTGTTCAGGGGGAAGGCGGAGTTAATCTTGTGGACCCTAAATGGGCCTGTGCAGCGGCGGAAGAAGCAAGAAAGGCAGGAGCCATTGTAATTGCTGATGAAGTCCAGACCGGAATGGGAAGAACTGGCAGTCTTCTTGCCAGTGAGCAGCTTATGTTTAATCCGGAAGTGGTAACCCTTGCAAAAGGTATTGCCGGCGGTGTTCCCATGGGGGCCTGTATTTTCCGTGGCAAGGCTGGCGGAGTATTTGCAGCTGGCGACCATCAGTCAACTTTCGGCGGTAATCCTCTGGCATGTGCCGCAGCCCGTGTCGTTCTCAAGAAGCTTAAGACTCCAGATTTTATGGCAAAGGTTATAAAGAAGGGTGACTATATACGTGATGCTGTTAAGTCCTGGAAACTTCCTTGCGTGACAGACGTAAGAGGTCTTGGTCTTATGATCGGCATTGAAGTGAATGTTAATCCTGTTGAAATTGAAAAGAAGTGTCTTGAAGAAGGTCTTCTTTTTTCTACGGCAGGTTCAAACGTTGTACGCCTTGTTCCTCCCCTTAACATCTCAAAGAAGGAAATGGATGAGGGACTTGAAATACTTCATAAAGTTATGAGCTCCTATCAGTAATTCTTTGTTGCTGTATGTTTCGCCGTTGCGGACTTGATTTTCTGCGGCGGCATTTTTGTAGCCCCTGAATAAAATTGTCAGCAGCTTCTTTGCTCAGACTTTTTTTCAGGCGACAGTTTTAAAATGTAATGGACCGGCATCACTGAGAACCGGATACAGTCATTCTTATTGATACTGGAAAATGCAAGTTTTTTTCTGTTGCAACGAACTGTAATGCCGTCAGGAGAATTTGTCATAAATCCGAAAGCATGTTCCGTACTGATGCGGAGTCCTGATTTCAATGAAGATTTCCTGTTCCGTTACTTTATTCAACTTTTCATGTGACTCTCCCGGTTCATTTAATTCTGCCGGCCGTTCGTCTTCGTCAGATGATTCCTTCGTTCTTAATTTTTTTTTCAGGGAATTTTTAGAGATGCACACAAGTTCCTGATTTTTGTGAGAAAAAAATTATATGCTGCAAATCAGATTTCATTTGATAAGAAAAACAAAGAGCCGGTCTTAGGGCGAAGTTCTGAACGCAGAGTTCACATCCGGAAAGGATTGAAAATAAACCCATAATTCTGTAGAATTATGGCATGAAACGCAGAATTATACCCATTTTTTTTGTCATTGTTATTTTAGCTTTAGGTGCTATATATTTTCTTGCCAGCCGTAAGGTAGAAAAAGAAGAAAAGATTGCTCAGGCAAGAGTCGTTGTACCTCTTTCCTCTGTTGACAAAAAAGATGATTCCATATCTTCCCCGTTTAATTTTGAGGATTCCTCTCTTGTCTCTCTTATTGAGCTTAAGGGGGATGAAACTTTAATTACAACAGAGACTCTTGATTTTGACGGTGACGGAAACGATGATCAGATTAATGTTATAAAGACTGCCTCAAGCCCGTACCTCCAGCTTCTTATTGGTCTCTATTCATCTGAAACCAACCGCATAGAACGGCTTGGGGTTCTTGCAACTCCTGTTACCCAGATGAGGACCTTCTCATATACCGGTGTCGATCTTGTTGGTGACCACAGGCTGGCTCTCGTTTACCAGGGATTTGACGGTGACGGAAATTCAATTCTCCAGGCAAGCTATATAAATACAAATTATGACGGCTCAATGAATGTTGATGTAATTGCAAATCTTGTAGGCGACGGTACAATTTTTGTTCAGGAAATGGACCGAAGCGAATCATATATGCAGAATGAGTCAAAGGGGCTGAGCTATCCGATATGGGTTTATACATCAGATTTTTCAAATCCTGAAAGCACGGACCAGATTCATAAGCGCTATGAATGGAACTCCCGTACGAGAAAATATGAAATAGCCGAGGAGCAGCTCATTAAGGGAAGCCGTCTTGCAGCAAAGGAGCTTGCCCGCATTCAGGACGGAACTGTAGAAACTTTTGCGGAATTTCTGAACGGAATGTGGTACAGGACTGTGGGAAACAAAAGATATTTTCTTGCCTTTGACTGGAAGGAGCGCCAGGTCATCTTCTTTCTTGAAAACGAGGAAGGCGTATTTGACTGGGTGAGCAGCAATGTCCGTCGCAACGGTATGTATATTTCTTCAACTAATCTTGAGATTCAGAATCTGCGCAGGAACATAGATATTTCTCTGCGTAATGTAGATGAAATTTATGTCAGAATAAATGACGACGTACGAATGATTGTTAGTGAAAGTTCCGTATGGAACGGTTCATATTTTAAGGTTGACAATTCGACGTTTGATTACTTAACTGATGCCGGCGACAGAAAGGACAGAGCATATATCATTGACCTTGAGGACGGCCCGAGATGGAAGCTTCCTGACGGTACGCAGATTATTTTTGATGGCGGAAAATACAGGGCCTTCGGAGATTTTTCATCTGACTACGGAAGCTATACTTCCATGGAAAGCTGCGGACAGCCTTTCATACAGATGCGTTCTGAGTCTTCAACACCTCTGTTCTCAAAAATGTATCTCATAAGCTACGGTGCACCTGGCGAAGATTCCCGTCGCTTTAATGAAGATGAAATTGTCCTGAAACCTTATAACGTTACACCGGACAGAGCCTATCCTGTTGAGGGAAGAACTTTTATTCTTGCAAGATATGATCCTGATGAATCATATAGGGAAAGTGCTTCAGTTCTGGGCACAGAATTATCGGATTGATTTCTTCAGATGTTCCGTAATAAAAAAATACCCTTTACGGTCTGTTGTTTCGGGAACCGTGCAGGGTATTTTTTTTAGGTGCAGTCTTTTATTTCATCGGATTAACCTTGAAACATGCAACCTTGTGAGTTGCTCCGTCTTTTCCAACTTCCGTAAGCTGTGGGAGGTGATCCTTGCAGCAGTCCATGTGGTAAGGACATCTGTCGTAGAATGCGCATCCTGGTCTGATTATGTTTGGAGAAGGAACGTCACCGCTAAGAATAATACGCTGGCGCTTTGCTTCTATTTCCGGATCGGGAATAGGAGCTGCCGAAAGAAGTGCCTGTGTATAAGGATGCAGAGGTGTGTCATAGAGATTCTTGTAGTCAGCAATTTCTACAATCTTTCCCAGATACATAACGGCAATTCTGTCTGAAATATATTTGATTACAGCAAGGTCATGGGCAATGAACAGGTAGCTCAAGCCCATCTTCTTCTGGATGTCCTTGAACAGGTTAAGAATTTGTGCCTGGATTGATACGTCAAGAGCACTTACAGGTTCATCAGCAAGGAGAAGCTTTGGTTTAAGTGCAAGAGCTCGTGCGATACCGATTCTCTGTCTCTGTCCTCCTGAGAATTCATGAGGATAGCGGTGCTTGAAGTACTTTGAAAGGCCTACAAGTTCCATAAGATAGTCCACGCGTTCATCCATCTGTGCGTCTGTCATCTTGAGGAGACCGTTGCGCCTGAAAATTTTCATGGGTTCAGTAATGATCTGGCTTGTAGTCATTCGGGGGTCAAGGGAACTGTACGGGTCCTGGAAAACCATCTGCATTTCCTGACGGGCAAGAAGAAGTTCCTTCCTGTTCATTCGGCAGAGGTCCTTTCCGTTAAGAAGAACTTCTCCTGCTGTAGGCTTGTAAAGCTGTGCAACGGAACGGGCGACTGTTGATTTACCGCAGCCTGATTCACCTACGAGACCTAAGGTTTCCCCTCTCTTTATTTCAAATGAAACATCATCTACTGCATATGTATAACTTTTTTTTCCGAAGAGCTCCTTTGATGCCTGGGGAAAATACATCTTAAGGTTCCTTACTTCAAGAATGTTATCTTTTTCTTCGTTCACTGAAGAGTTGAGTGTATCGCTCATTATTTTTCCTCCACGTTTGATGAAGCTTCTGCTGTTTCTGCGTTAACTTTTTCTGCTTCCTTCTGTGCGTACAGCCAGCATGAGCAGCGGTGTTCGTTACCGAATTCTGTTACAGGAGGATATGCCTTCTTGCAGACATCCATTGCCTTGCTGCATCGCGGATAGAACGGACAGCACGGAGGAAGGTCAACAACGTTAGGCGGAACACCTGGAATGGAGTATAGCTTGTCCTCAAGTTCCCGGTCAAGACGTGGAACTGAATTAATGAGCCCCTGTGTATAAGGATGCTTAGGTTCCCTGAAAAGATCCGTATTGGTTGCGCTTTCTACTGTGCGTCCTGCATACATAACGTTTACTCTGTCACACATTCCTGCAACAACGCCAAGGGAGTGCGTAATCATGATAACAGCAGTTCCCAGCTTGTGTGTAAGATCCTTCATGAGATCAATGATCTGGGCCTGAATTGTAACGTCAAGAGCGGATGTGGGTTCGTCCGCAATAAGAATTTCAGGGTTACATGAAAGTCCCATAGCAATCATTACACGCTGCCTCATGCCGCCGGAGAACTGGTGAGGGTAACAGTCAATGCGTTCTTCCGCAGCAGGAATTCCTGCAAGCTTAAGCATTTCAATGGCCTTAGCTTTTGCAGCCTTCTTGTCCAGTCCCTGATGGAGCCTGATGTTTTCAATCATCTGAGTAGATATTCTCAGGTAAGGGTTTAGGCTTGTCATAGGGTCCTGGAAAATCATGGAAATTTTGTTTCCCCGGATTTTTCTTATTTCCTTGTCCGAAAGCTTCAGAAGATCCTTGTCATGGAAAACAACTTCACCGTCAACAATTTTTCCGGGATGTGAAACCAGGTTGATGATCGAAAGGTTCGTAACACTTTTGCCTGAACCTGATTCACCAACTATTCCTAAAACTTCACCCTTGTGCAGGTCAAAGTTTATACCGTCTACAGCCTTTACGACACCTGCGTCTGTATAAAAATATGTGCGAAGGTCTTTGACCTTTAAAATTACTTCGTCTGTCAAAATGGACTCCTGTTTTTTGCGCCTAAATTAAACGCGGTTCTTTGAACGTGGGTCGAATGCGTCTCTTACACCGTCGCCCAAAAAGTTCATGGCAAAAAGGAATACTGTCATTGTAATTGCTGGTACAAGAAGAATCCATGGATAAAGTTCCATTCCCTTTACACCGTCTGAAACAAGACTGCCCCAGGAAGCAAGCGGTGCGCTTACACCGAGACCGAGGAATGAAAGGAAGCTTTCACTCATGATGAATTCAGGAAGCGAAAG
Source organism: Treponema sp. (assembly GCA_045642665.1). Taxonomy (GTDB): domain Bacteria; phylum Spirochaetota; class Spirochaetia; order Treponematales; family Treponemataceae; genus Treponema_D. Next base: position 3,835 of record JAZUJH010000136.1, on the reverse strand, counting down.
TGTAGCATAAGCGATGATGATTCCCAGTGAGTTTGGAAGCAGGTGACGGAAGATGATGTGTGCACCTGAACTGCCCATAGTTCTTGCAGCTTCAACGTACTCCGAGTTCTTGAGGCTGATGATCTGTCCGCGTACAACACGGGCAATTGTAAGCCACGAAACGAGAGCGATTGCAATGAAGAGTATTGCAATGTTTCGTCCCATTACTGCCATCATGATGATGACAACAAGCATGTAAGGAAGTCCGTAGAGAATGTCAACGAATCTCATGAGGAAGTTATCTATCCATCCTCCCATGAAACCTGCTACGGAACCGATGATTACACCTACGAGAAGAGCTGTGATTGTACCGATCAGACCGATTGTAATTGAAATGCGTCCGCCATAGATTGTACGGCTGAGCATGTCACGTCCAAGAGCATCAGTACCCAATATGTAGTGACGGTTCCCCTCCGCAGTTACCATTGAGGCTGTAATCTTGTCTATTTCTTCCTGTTCCTTTGCAGAGTAGGAAGTTCTTCCTTCCTTTTTCATTACCTTTGCAAAGTAGTTTTCCTTCTGATGAAGAAGCACTTCCGAAGCCGGCTTGAATGAAGGCGGAAGGTTTGCGTGAGCAACAACCTGTTCTTCGTAGGGATAGATAGGGAGAACAGGAGCAAGAAGTGCTACCAGGACGTAGGCAAGCACAACCCAGAGGCTTATGATTGCCATTTTATTTTTCTTGAGGCGCTTCCATGCGTCACCCCAGGCTGAAACACTTTTCATTTCCTGGTTGAATTCATTAACGCCTGTTTTTTTTGATTTAAAGCTGAATGCCATAATAATTGTCCTTATTTGTAAGAAATTCTTGGATCAAGGAAACCGTACAGAATGTCTACAATAAAATTCATGATAACAAGAATGAGGGAGTAAACTATAACTGTTCCAAGTATGAGTGTGTAGTCGCGGTTGAGTGCGGATTTTACGAAATAGTTTCCGATACCAGGTACAAGGAAAATCTGTTCTATAACAACAGAACCTGTAACAATACCTGCGAATGCTGGGCCAAGATATGTAACTACAGGAAGGAGAGCTCCCCTGAGCACGTGACGGAACATGACAGTAGATTTTTTGAGACCCTTTGCGTGAGCTGTCCTGACATAATCTGAGCGGAGAACTTCAAGAACAGATGCCCTGGTTAAACGTGCAATTGATGAAAAGTAAGGAAGAGCAAGAGTCATTGCCGGCATGATGAGAGTTGCAGGGCCTCCGCGTCCTGTAATCCAGCCGGAAGTTGGAAGCCATTTAAGCTTCATTGCAAAAATGAGAACTGCAACAGGACCTACAACGAAAAGGGGAATTGAAAGTCCCAGGCTTGCAAGTGACATACATGTATAGTCGACCCATGAATTTTGTCTTACGGCAGAAAGAAGACCTGCAAGAGTTCCGAATACAAGGGCAATGGCAAGTGCAGTTATACCGAGGACCATTGAGTTTGGCATGCTCTGTCCGATAAGCTGGTTTACAGTATAGTCCTTGTTCTTGAAAGAAGGACCCAGGTCACCTCTGAGCATGTCCCCAAGATATCGGACGTACTGCTTCGGAAGAGGTTCGTCCATGTGGTATTTGTGGAGAAGGTTAGCCATTACTTCGTCGGAAACTTTCTTTTCACTTGAGAAAGGTCCGCCCGGAGCAACTCTGATGATGAAGAAGCTGAATGTTATAATAAGAAACAGAGTCGGAATAAGACTCAGAAGTCTACGGATTATGAATTTTCCCATATTTTTCCTCTAAAACAGAAAGAGAGGGAACAGCTGAAATCTGTGCTGCTCCCCCCTGTGTAGTCAAAAGTTAAAAACAGTTGGCCTAATTTTTTATAAAATTATTTTCTTGCCTTGAGACCAACGTACGGGTGGATATCAAGAGTATTCATATACCATCCGTCCCACTTTTCAAGGTCGATCATGTTCTGTGAAACGTAGTAGTAGAATGATATGATACCCTGGTCTTCTGTCATAAGAAGTTCTTCTGCCTTGCGGAGAATATTCTGGCGGTCGGATCCGTCAGGCATTCCTGCAGCCTGCTTGAGAAGAGCATCGTATTCTGCATTGCTGTAGCATCCGTCGTTGTTACCGCCGTCTGTAATCCAGAGCTCAAGGAAGTTTGATGCATCCTGATAGTCTGCATTCCAACCTGCACGTGCAATCTGGAAGTCGTGTGACTGTCTCTTGTCAAGGAATGTTGCCCATTCCATGTTTTCCAGGGCGATGTCAATGCCGAGGTTCTGCTTCCACTGCTGCTGAACGTACTCAGCAATCTTCTTGTGACCTTCGTTTGTATTGTAGATTACAGTCATTACAGGGAATCCCTTTCCTTCTGGGTATCCGGCTTCTGCAAGGAGTTCCCGTGCCTTTGCTACATTGTAACCGTTTCCCTTGGCAGGTGTGTATCCGTCCATCGGAGGAACGAATGCGTCTGCAGGAATCTGTCCGCCCTTTGTAACCTGGTCAACGAGCATCTGGCGGTCCAAAGACATCTGGAGAGCCTTGCGGATGCGGACATCGCTGAGAACAGGGTCCGTAAGGTTGAATTCGTAGTAGTAAGAAGAAAGCTGAGGGCTTACATGGTATTCGTCTGAAAGTTTGATATCATCAAGCATTTCGAGAGGAACTGAGGTATCCCAGTCCATTTCCTTGTTCTTGAACTTGTTGTATGCTGTTGTCTCGTTTTCAATTGTAAGGAATGTGATGCGTGAGAGGAATACGTTGTCCTTGTTCCAGTATTTTTCGTTCGGTATTACAGTGATGCATTCCTGCGGCTTCCATGTCTCAAGTGTGAAAGGTCCGTTTCCTACAAAGTTACCAGGCTTTGTCCAGTCAGGGTTGTTCATTACGTGGAGTGGAAGAGGAGCAAATGAGTAGTGTCCCATCATGTCGATTGCATAAGCGATAGGGCCGTTGAGTGTTACTTCGAGAGTATATTCATCACGGGCCTTTAGTCCTACTGTAGACTTGTCCGCTTTTCCTGCGTTGTAATCTTCTGCACCCTTGATAACTGCTGCAGGCATGTATGCGTATTCTGCTGCTGTTTCCGGAGCCATATAATAGAGCCATGAATCAATGAAAGTCTGAGCTGTGATTGGTGTACCATCGCTCCATGATGTCTTTCTCAGGTGGAATACAACTACCGAACCGTCGTCTTCGCGTTCCCAGCTTTCTGCTACACCTGGAACAGCCTTGGATGTTTTTGGGTCATAGGATGTGAGACCTTCGAACAATGCCATGTAGATACGGTGTTCAGGAACACCCTGAATCTTTGACGGGTCAAGTGACTGTGGTTCTGTACCGTTGTTGAGAATGAATTCAGCACCCTTCGATGATGAAACCTTAGAATTGTTCTTGCTGCCACCGCATGATGTGAATGCAAGTGAGGCTGCAACTGCAAGAGCTGTAATTTTAACAAGCTTTTTCATGATTCCTCCAAAATATATTGGGGGAATCTCTAAAAAAAATACTTTTTAGAGATTCCTGTGAGCCTAGGCCCTTGAATTTACAGGGCCTAGGGCATCGCGTTTTCAAGGTGACCTCCAGGCATTGCAATTTTTGGGGGTACCGTTGATAACATTTTTGTTCGTTTTACAAATTTTAAATTATATTAACAAATGTTAAAGTCATGTACAATTATTTTTGGGTGAAATATAGTATAAACCGGTATTTTTATTCAAAAAAAATCAAAAAAAGTGTTAATATTGTGAATAATATCACATTAAAATAAATATGAAAAGTTTTTTTTATACAAAATATTTATGATTTTATCAAAAAAATGCATAAAAATTGAAATTGATATATGTTTTATG
>JAZUJH010000135.1:0-9773 GCA_045642665.1 Treponema sp. | reverse complement strand
GGGGATTCTAAAATCTTTAATAAACCTTCATTTGGTTCTATGGAACTTGCAGATTATGTTGCAAGTCTGAATGATATAAAAGAAATTGAACTCATCGGACTCTGTACTGGAATCTGTGTAATCAGCAATGCTTTCATACTTAAAGCTAAATTGTCAGAAGTTAAGATTACGGTAGACAGTTCATGCTGTGCCTGCGTAACTCCAGAAAGTCATCAGACAGCATTAAATGCAATGAAGCTTTGCCAGATCAATGTAAAATAATATGAGCAAATACCTAAAGCTTTGGGAATACGGCTATTTTCCCCAGACCTCTTCTGAAATCTCACGGACTAATTTGATTTTTGCCCACTGCTGTTCTTCGGTAAGTTTGTTGTCGATTTCGCAGGAAGCAAAGCCGCACTGAGGACTGATTGAAAGGCGTTCAAGCGGAATGTATTTTGCAGCTTCTTTAATGCGTGCAATTACAGTTGCCTTATCTTCCAGCTCCGGACGTTTTGAAGTAATAAGACCAAGTACAACATTCTTGTCTTCACTAACATGAGCCAATGGCTGGAACCCACCTGAACGTTCATCATCGTATTCAAGATAAAGAGTGTTTACATTTTCCTTTGCAAAGACAAATCCTGCAACAATATTATGCAGTGATGGATATGCATGTAAATGGTTCAATGGTTTTCTTTGAATGTGTTAAGTAGAAGTATCATAGATATTAGGGCACCTCTATAAACCCTAATTGAGGTGCACCGGCGAGTTTGAAAGTGCTGAATTGTCGCGGTTTTAAACATCGCATTTCTAAATTCAACTCTAAAAAACTGAAGTTTTTAGAGGTTCCCATTAACATAAAGGTGGCAAATTACTCAGAAAATTCTTAGATTTGAAAAGATATAGGACTTGTTAGCCTAGACTAACTTCTTGACTTTTTTTTTCTTTTATTATAAGTTATCATTGATAATAAAAAAGGTTTAATATGCCACGAGATAAATCTGAAACCCATGAAATTGTATTAAAAGCTGCAAAAAAAGAGTTCCTTGAAAAAGGATTTGAAAACGCTTCTATCCGTTCAATCGGGGAAAAAGCTGGTATGACTTCCGCGGCTTTGTATCGTCATGCAAAAAGTAAAGAAGATTTGTTCTGTCAGTTAGTTGACCCGTTTGTAAATGAATTCATGAACAGATGCATGAAGCACAAAAAACAGTCTTACAACATGATTGATAATAATAGCAGTGATTTATTTAATGTGAATGATAATGAAATTGCCATTTTTATAGATCTTTCAGATAAGTATCAGGAAGAAATGAAGCTTGTATTCTGTAGAAGTGCTGGCACAAAATATGAAACTTTTATTCATGAGTTTATAGAAATGCAACAGCATGAAATGGAAAAGGTTTTAGCGCATATGAAAAATCTTGGTTATAAAGTAAAAAATCTTACTTCAAACGAACTTCATGTTTTTCTAAGTTCTTATACTGCGGCAATACTGGAACCAATAATACATAATTATACTAAGGAGGAGACGAAAGAATGTCTTCTAAAAATACAGGATTTTTTTACACCAGGCTGGATGAATATTATGGGATTTTGAAAGGGAACCGAAAGGTTCCCTTTTTTTTTGTTAGTTATCAAAAAACTAGTATTGATAACTGATTTATAGATTTTCACTTTCTAGGAGGAGTTAAAAAATGGAAAAAAAAGAAAAACCGATGGATGCAATTAAAGCATACTTAGGTAACTACAAGTATTTGATTGCAGCAGGAAGAACTTTGGCTGCAGTCTCTGCAATCATAGGATTTTTGCCATTCTATGAAATATGGAAAATCATCCATATTGCCATTGAAGGAACAAATCTAAACCAGATTTCTCACGAGGCATTGATTGCTGTCATTTCAACATGTGCTGCGCTTCTTTTGTATATAGCAGCACTTATGTGTAATCATATTTCAGCCTTCAGGGTTCAGGCAAATATTCGAATTGCGCTTCTGGAAAAAATCAAGAAACTTCCATTAGGCGTTTTTGATAAGGAGGGAAGCGGAAAAATCAGAAGAATCATCATGGAATCTACTGCTGCTACAGAAACTTATATTGCTCACACAATTGCAGATAAAACCGTAGCAGTTGTAACCCCAGTTGGAATTATTATTTTGTTCCTGGCTTTTGACTGGAGAATGGGACTCCTTTGTTTAATTCCTGCTGTAATTGGGTTTATGTTTTTAGCAACCATGAAAGGAAAATCCACAATGAAAATGATGGCAGATTATCAGCAAGCTTTGGATCAGATGAGCAGTGAAGCCGTTGAATATGTACGTTGTATTCCTGTTGTAAAAACTTTTGGTCAGACCGTTAATTCTTTCTCTAGATTTAAAACTTCTATTGATTCTTATGAAAAACTGGTTATTGGATTCACAAAATTCCTGTGTGGAAAAATGGCTGGATTCATTACGGCAATTAATGCAATTTTTGCAGTTATAATCATGATTGCCATTGGATTTTCTAAAGGTGGGATTACAGCGGAATTGGTCTCAAATGTAATGTATTACATTATCGTAACTCCATTAATCACTTTAACACTTACAAAAATGACATATTCTGGTGAAGCTGAAATGACTCTGGTTCAGTCTATGAAAAAAGTAGACAACATTATTGAAATGAGAGAAATCCCAGAAAGTCATTCCAATTCAGATTTGGCAGATTTTGATATTGAAATGCAGAATGTAAGTTTTGCATATGAAGATTCAAACCGAAACGCAGTTAATAATCTTTCTCTAAAAATCCCTTCCGGCAGCAAGATTGCTCTTGTAGGTCCAAGTGGCGGCGGTAAATCAACAACTGCTCAACTTATTGCCCGTTTCTTTGATGTAACTTCAGGCTCAATTAAAATTGGGGGAAAAGATATCAAGGACATTTCTTCCAGCGAATTAATGAATAAAATCTCCTTTGTATTCCAGGATTCAAAGCTCTTAAAAACTTCGATTTTTGAAAATGTAAGAATGGCAAAACCTGAAGCAACAGAAGAAGAAGTTCTTGCCGCCCTTAAAAAAGCTCAGTGTATGGATATTATTGATAAACTTCCAGAAGGAATCCACACAATCATTGGTTCAAAAGGCACTTATGTTTCAGGCGGTGAACAGCAGAGAATTGCGGTTGCCAGAGCCATTATAAAAAATGCACCTATCATTATTCTTGATGAAGCAACTGCTTTTGCAGATCCGGATAACGAAATAAAAATGCAGGCAGCCTTTGAAGAACTCTCAAAAGGCAAGACTTTAATTATGATAGCCCACAGACTTACAGCAGTTACAGACTGTGACAAAATCTTTGTTATGAATGACGGAAATCTTGTTGAAAGTGGAAGTCATGAAGAATTAATGAACAGCAAAGGTTTATATAGCAGTATGTTCCAGGAATTTAAGAACTCAGTTGAATGGAAAGTAAACAGCAGCAAGGAAGGTAAATAATATGAGCAGCAGGTTACAACACAAATACGCACTTTCAGAAAAAGGTGCAAAAGATATGATTAAATCAATAATCTCAATCACAATTTCGGATATTTTCTTGATGGCTCCAGCCGGCATGCTTTTTGTACTGATTAAAGATCTGCTGGAAAAAAATCTGAATTCAATCCGTATTCCGTTTTATGCCATTGGTTCAGTTATAATTCTTGCATTAATTTATATTACACAGCGTATTATGTACAATGCAACTTTTTTATCTACCTACAAAGAAAGTGGAATCCGGAGGACAGCAATTGCTGAAAAGTTAAGAAAACTTCCCTTATCTTATTTTGGTGGCAAAAATCTTTCTGATTTAACAAATGCCATTATGGGGGACTGTGCCACAATGGAAACAGCCTGCAGTCACTGGATTCCAGAACTTTACGGTTCAATTATTTCAGCCACAATTGTTGGATTAAGCATGTTTGCTTTTTTTGATGTAAGAATGGTTCTGGCAAGTTTCTGGGTAATTCCGGTTGCATTTCTTGTTATTCTTTTATGTTCAAAACTTCAGAAGAAGGCCGTAGAAATAAATTACAATGCTAACCTGGATTTTTCTGATGGTGTTCAGGAATATCTTGAATCAATGAAGGATTTGCGAGCTTGTAATGCACAAGATTCTTACATGGACGGACTTAGGGGAAAAATAAAAAAAGTTGAAAAGAAAACAATTGCCGCAGAATTTACTATGGCAGTTTGTGTAACCACAGCACAACTTATTTTAAAATTGGGAATCGGAACAACAGCCTTAGTTGGCGGCGTTCTGCTTGCAAGGGGAGAAATCAATATTCTTACTTTCTTTATGTTCCTTATGCTGGTTTCCCGTCTTTATGACCCAATGCAGGTTTCGACTCAGAATCTTTCCGCAATGCTCAGTACAAGTGTTCAGAGCAAGAGACTTGATGAAATTCTTTCATATGAAGTTCAGGCAGGAAACGACACTCTTACAAACAGTGGCTACGATATTAAATTTGACCATGTAAAATTCAACTACAATGATGACACAAAAGTTCTGGAAGATGTCAGCTTTGAAGCAAAACAGGGTGAAGTTACTGCTCTTATTGGACCAAGTGGCGGCGGAAAAACAACTGTAAGTCGTCTCGCTGCCCGTTTCTGGGACATTAACAGCGGAAAAATTACTGTAGGGGGAATGGATGTAGGTAAAACAGATCCGGAAAAACTTCTTTCATTATATTCAATTGTTTTCCAGGATGTAACTTTATTCAACAATTCAGTTATGGAAAATATCCGTATTGGAAAAAAAGATGCAAGTGACGAAGAAGTTATGGCAGCTGCAAAGCTGGCTCACTGTGATGAATTTGTCCAGAATCTTCCAAACAAATGGGACACAATAATTGGTGAAAACGGATCCAATCTTTCTGGAGGAGAACGTCAGCGTATTTCCATTGCCCGTGCTTTCTTAAAGGATGCTCCAATCGTACTTATGGACGAAGCAACAGCCAGCCTTGATGTTGATAACGAAACAGTAATTCAGAAAGCTCTTTCAAAATTAATTAAAGATAAAACTGTCTTGATTATTGCACACCGTATGCGTACCGTTGATGGCGCAGACAAAATTGTTGTTCTAGAAGACGGTTTAGTTGTAGAGCAGGGGAAACCGTCAGAATTAAAGGCAAGAAAAGGTCTTTACAGTCACATGCTTGAGACCCAGATGAAAAACGAGATCTGGAAAATAAGCAAATAATTTTATTGTAGGATGGAGGAAGACAGTGAACGAGTCAAAGAATAAGAAAGAAAAAGTAGGTATGAAATACCTTCTTTCTCTTGCAGACAAAGAGAATAAACGAAAGATATATATATCCATATGTATGAGTGTGCTTTCGGGACTTGTCTCTTTTGTACCGTATATAGCTATATTTAAGTGCGTGGCGGCAATGTTTAATAAAAGTAATGATTGTAAAGAAATGTTTATCTGGGGAATCATAGCTCTGGTATCCATTGTATTGCGATTTTTATTTCAGGGAATCTCATTATCCCTGTCCCATGTGGGAGCATATGACGTGCTGTACAGTGTGAGAAAGAGATTATGTAATCATATAGGTAAAATTAATCTTGGTTTCTTTACAGACAACAGTACCGGTGAGATTAAGAGAGTGTTAATGGAAGACGTGGAACGACTGGAAATATTTTTAGCACATCAGCTTCCTGACATTGTATCAGCCATTGTTGTACCTGTTACGGTATTGATATTTTTATTTACGGTAAATGTACCAATGACATTGATGATGATTGTTCCCATTATTTTAACCTTTTGCCTTCAGGCATTGGAAATGCTGGTGGCAAAGGATGTAATTGCAGAGATTCCTAATATTGTGGGAAGACTTAACTCTGGAATTATGCAATTTATCAGCGGAATGACAGTAATGAAAACCTATAACCTGACAGCAGATTCCTACAAAAGCTTTAGCGATGCAGTAATTAGCTGTGATGAGATATGGGAAGATACTGCCAAAAAAGTTGCACCTATCAGTGGTGTCTTAAAGTGTGTAATAGAGTCAGGGGTATTATTTACCATGCCTTTGGGAGGATATCTGTATCTGAAAGGACGTTTGGGCTTAGAAGATTACATCTTCTTTATGGTAATGGGAATTGTATTCTTATCTTCTTTTAATAACATACTGAATTTTGCTCAGGTTTTCAGCCAGATTTCCTCTGGTATCGAGAGAGTAAGAGATGTAATGGCGATTGATGAGACAGAGGGAGGAAATGTTGAACTCACCAATCAGAAGGGAATGAAAATTGAGTTCAAAGGGGTAGATTTCTCTTATAAGGACACAGAACAGAAAGTACTTGAGGATATCTCAGTAGTTCTGCCAAAAGGAAAGCTTACTGCATTTGTGGGAGAATCCGGTGCAGGTAAATCTACCGCGGCACAGTTGATTCCAAGATTCTGGGATGTAAGCAATGGGAATATTTACATTGAAGGAACAGATATAAGAGATATCTCAGTGAAAAATCTTATGGATAATATGTCCTTTGTGTTCCAGGAAGCCTTTGTTTTAAATGATACGGTGTATGCCAATATTGTAATTGGTAAGGATGATGCCACAGAAGAAGAAGTATATGCTGCGGCAAAGGCTGCTCAGATCCATGATTTTATTATGAGTCTCCCAGATGGTTATGACACAAAACTGGGAACAGAAGGAGTGAAGTTCTCAGGAGGAGAAAGACAGAGATTATGTATCGCAAGAGCCATATTAAAGGATGCACCGATTGTAGTGTTTGATGAGGCAACAAGCTTTACCGATGGAGAAAATGAGCATAAGATTCAGCTTGCATTAAATAAATTGCTGGAAGGAAAGACAACAATTATGGTGGCACACAGACTGCATACCATTATGGATGCGGCAAAAATCTGCGTATTCAAGGAAGGAAGAATCGTAGAAGAGGGAACCCACCAGACGTTGCTTGAGAAAAATGGAGAATATGCCCGTTTATGGACGAGATATAGTGAGGATTTAAAGAATGATTAAAGATATAAAAAGATTGACGGGAAAAGATTCAAAAAAATTAATACTTCCAGTTACATTGTCAGTAATTGATTCTCTGTTAAATTCCTTTATGTACGGTGTAATGTTGCTGGTATTTGCAGCGTTGGCAGATGGAAGCTTTAGCTTTGACAAGTTGAAAATATTTTTTTTAGTACTGCTTGGTATCTTTGTGGTTCGCTGTATCGTACAGGGGATAGGATTTACAGATATTCAGTGTCTTGGTGCTAATGTCTCAAGAAAGTTAAGACTTAAGCTGGGAAACCATATCAGAGAACTTAATCTTGGTTATTTTAACAATAACAGTATCGGAAGATTAAATGGAGTGCTTACTACAGATGTATCTGATTACGAAATCATAATAACCCATTGTCTGTGTGACGTAACCAAGGTAGTATCTTTCGGAATTTTATCGGTTGCTTTTCTGTTTTACATTAACTGGATTTTTGCACTGGTAATGCTGCTGATTGTGGCAGCGGCAATTCCGTTTTTGCTGAAATCTGGAAAGACATCAAAGGCAAGCACTTCTGTATTAAAATCTGCCAAGTCAGATGTGGTTACAAGAATTGTAGAATATGTAAATGGAATTAAAACATTCCGTTTATACAACCTGACAGGAGAAACTTTTTCTGCACTGGATGAGGATTTGAAAAAATTAAGAAAAGCTTCTGTAAGATCAGAATTGTCTGTGCTGCCTTTATCTATGGCATTTTATGTTATCACAGCAATTATGGTTCCGGCAGCGATTATTTTAGGTGGATATTTATACAAAATGGGAGAGATAGAGGCAGCAGAATTTGTCCTCAGTCTGTTTGTAACAGTATCTCTTGCAGATATCCTTGGAGTATTAAGCTCCTTATATCCGCAGATCAAATCCATTACAAAGGCAACAGAAAATGTGTGTGGAATTTTAGAAGAAAAAACATTTGATTATGACAAGAAAAACACATCTTTAAAGAACTTTGACATTACCTACGACAATGTAAGCTTCTCCTATTCTGAAGCGGTAAAAGTATTAGACGGAGTAAGCTTTACAGTAAAACAGGGAACTACTACTGCATTGGTAGGACCTTCCGGTTCCGGTAAAACAACCATTACAAGTCTGTTATCAAGATTCTGGGATGTAACAGGTGGAAGCATTAAGATAGATGGAATTGATATCAGAGATATTTCTCCAGATGTGCTTACGAAATATATGGCGATTGTTTTCCAGGATGTGTATCTTCTGAATGATACCATTATGAATAATATCAGAATTGGTAATCCAAAGGCAAGTGATGAACAGGTGCATGCAGCGGCAAAGGCTGCCTGCTGTCATGAATTTATTGAAAAGCTGGAACATGGTTATGACACCATGTTAGGCGAAGGAGGAGCCGGTTTATCTGGTGGAGAGAAGCAGAGAATTTCCATTGCAAGAGCACTGTTAAAGGATGCTCCAATTATCCTTTTAGATGAGACCACATCTAATCTGGATGCAGATAACGAAAAGGAAATCAATCTGGCATTCAAGCATTTGATGAAAGATAAGACTGTACTGGTCATTGCTCATAAATTAGGCACTATCAGAGGAGCAGACAATATTCTTGTTCTGAAAGAAGGAAAAATTATGGAACAGGGCAACCATGAAACCCTGTTAAAACGTGGTGGCTGGTATGCAGATGTTTGTACAGAACAGGAAAAGGCAAGAGAGTGGAGAGTAAGGACAGTTGAGGAATAGCATGAATTCTTCCTTTTTACATTTTCGGGCAGGCATTTGGTGAAATGTGCATAATGTACGAAGGCAGACTGCCAGACTAATTATAAAAAAAGACAACCTGCTTTTTACGGGCAAGTTGTCCTTAAATCATTTGGCTCTTGAAAAAAATCAGATTGTATTTTATATTCGAAGCATAAACAGTAGCTGTCAGCTGCAAGCGAGAAACTCGCACTAATCTTTTTTACCGCAGCCTGCTGAATTTACAGAAAAGAGTTCACAGTCTCTCGTAATTATGATTTATATTTTGCCGATAGAACGATTTGGGAAAATCAAAATATAATTTATTTTCCCCAGACCTCTTCTGAAATCTCACGGACTAATTTGATTTTTGCCCACTGCTGTTCTTCGGTAAGTTTGTTGCCGATTTCGCAGGATGCAAAGCCGCACTGAGGACTGATTGAAAGGCGTTCAAGCGGAATGTATTTTGCAGCTTCTTTAATGCGTGCAATTACAGTTGCCTTATCTTCCAGTTCCGGACGCTTTGAAGTAATAAGACCAAGTACAACATTCTTGTCTTCACTAACATGAGCCAAAGGCTGGAACCCACCTGAACGTTCATCATCGTATTCAAGATAAAGGGTGTTTACATTTTCCTTTGCAAAGACAAATCCTGCAACACCGTCGTAAGGACCGCTTGTAAAATATGTGGAATGATAATTTCCACGACAGATATGAGTGTTGATTTTCAAATCTGCAGGCTTTCCTTCAATAGCAAGGTTATTCACTTTCAAAAGCTGTTCCTTAACTTCCTTAAGATTTCCCAAAAGTTTGTAACGCTGGGCGGCTGCATCTCCAACAATTGCACCCCATGTACAGTCATCAAACTGAATTGTGCGGCAGCCTGCATCGTAAAGCTGCTTGATAACATCGCGATAAGCCTTTCCAATATCTTCAATCAATTCATCATTTGTAGGATAAATCTTTCTTGTATCTTCATAGTTCTTTGGAATATTAAGCTGCTGGAACAACTGGGCTGGGGCAGGGATAGTCTGCTTTGCTTCAAAACCTTCGCTTTCAAGA
>JAZUJH010000134.1:0-2861 GCA_045642665.1 Treponema sp. | reverse complement strand
ATAATCCCGACATTCAACCGAGCAAAATTTTTATATCCGACACTCATCTGTCTGTGCAACCAGAATGTGAATAATAAAGATGATTTTGAGATTGTAATAGTAGATTCAGGAAATGATGACACGGAATCACTGGTAAATGAGATTATAGAAATAAGTCCTGTGACAATAATTTACAAAAAGAATCAGACAAGCAGAAACCGTTCCCTTCTTCGGAACCTGGGAGCCTGGGAGGCTAATGGTGAAATCCTTTGCTTCCTTGACAATGACATGATGGTCCCTCCTGATTTTATTGCTGTACTTCAGTATCAGTTTCGATGCGAAAAGAATAATGTGCTGCTGGGTCTCCGCCATTCGCTCACTGAGTTTTCATTAGAAAAATTTGGTGCACAGAATCTTGTTAATAATTTTGACACTCTTGAAGAGCTTCCGTGGTATGATGATGAGCGCAGCCTGTATGAACTGAAAGGAAATGAATGGAGATTCTGTTTTTCTCATACACTGATACTTGAAAAGAAACTGTTCTTTAAGGTCGGAGAATTTAATGAAGGCTTCGGTGAGCACTGGGGATATGAGGACCTTGAACTGGGGTTCAGGCTGCTTCAGAACAAAGCAAATTTTTCATATCTTAAAAATATTTTCGTCTATCATCAGCCTCATTTCAGTCAGAGTAATTTTGAACAGCATGAAACAATGGAAAACGGTTTGCTGTTTTTAAAGCTGCATAACTGCATGGAAGTTGAGCTGCAGGAATGCTTCTATGAAATTTATGATGAAATCAAAAATGCATTGAATATAATTACCCTTGCAGAGAAAATTCCTGATAAGGAATTTGATTTATATCTTGCTGAGATTATACCATTTTATAATTCATCAGAATATAATAACCATCAGCTGGGCTGTATAGTTCCCTATGAATCTCATAAATATTCTGACTGTTTTATAAACAGCTCGTTCTTTGATTTTCCTTTCGTACTTCAGGCAGCAATACTGAATGAAGCGTTCAGAGTCTGCAGGGATGTTTATTTTTTACGGGAACATTTTGATTATGAAAGGATGAAGGGAATCTGCTCCAGGGCTGGAATATGTTTTACATTGCAGACTTATAAGGATTTTTGCATAATCCGTCTTTCATCTTATAAAAAGCCTAAGGCATTCAATTTTATTTTGCCTGATGTTCTGCAGCCCAAGAAACGCTTTCTATATTTCTGGTTAGCAAATGAACTGAGCAGCCGTAATGCTATAATACAGTTTTCTGATCTCAGAAAGAATTCTGAAATTTATGAATGCGATTATAAAATGAAATTCTGCTCTGAAAACATAATGAATTCATTCGGCGGAATTCCGTACCAGACGATTTGTTCCGGAACAACTTTTGAAAATTACGGCCGGAATATTTTTAAGAACAGGAACTGTATAAATATTATTGATGACAGGGAATTTTTTTATTCTAAAACAGTAAATGTTTTTGACGGCATGTTCAGTTCAGAAACGTTAAAGACCTTGAACTGTGTATGCGCAAAAAAAATGATAGACAGCTTTAATCTTAGAGAGTTGAATGAGTATAATGCGAATAATTATTTGTGTTTCATGGAAAACGGTTTCTATGAAGACGGTATTGATTATGCAGTTGAACTGTTTTTAAGAATAGCAAAAAATAATAAAGAATCTAAGCTTGTTGTCAGGACATATAATTTTTATGAGACAACAAAATATTCGTATCCGCTTCACAATGATGCTTCAAGAAAAAATAAATTCTTTAAGTCAAAGGAAGAGTATTCTAAAAATATTCTTCTCCTTAAGAATTACATTTACAAACATAATCTTGCCGGACGGGTTGAAATTATTGCAGAAAATTATACGGCTGAAGATAATTTTAAGCTTATTGCTGCTTCAAAGGGAATCATAAATGTTTCAAGGATTGTAAGCGTGCCCCTCACATCTTATGTTGCCCTTATGCTTAAAAAGGAAGTTTATGTTTTTGATTCTATGTCTCTGGATGAAGCCTTAAAACATAATTGTATCGCAGTTGAATCAAAACTGTGTAAACTTTCAGAGTCTTTTGACATACCTAACAATATTCATACAATGAGTATTATGGCTTGCAAAAGTCAGAATGATTTTGAAAAATATTCGTCTAAAAAAGATATTTCATATGATTTTGGCTGTGTCAAAGAATATACGGAACTGTGCTATCATAACTTTGAAAAAATATTGGCAGGTCTTTTAGGATAGAAGAATGAAATACGTTCAGCAGCCGGACATGACGGACTGCGGTGCGGAATAAATTGTATGCGGAAAGAATATCCTGAGCAAACCTTAAGCATGAAGGGGAGAAAGTTATAAAATTTTTACTGAATAATTGACATTTTTTTGATGTTTTATATAATAACACTCACTAATAAAATGAGAACCTCACGAATGTTATTCTTTTATTCTTTAAAATAAATTTTTAATCCATACATAATATGGAAAACATGAGCCGGTATGACAGTTATGGAACTCTCAAACGGATTTACAGCAATGGAAGCAGATGAACTTTATTTCATCAACGGCGGTCGTGCAAATATAGCAAGACCCGGCAGAGACGAACTTCATTGCATTGATGATGCAGGAAATGTTTATATTCCATCTTCATCATCGGGGAATGAAAAATTTACTTACAAAGATAAAACAACAATCGAAGAAAAGAATGAGAAGGTTACAGGAAATCTAGATATAGATATAAAAGCTGGGCTTACAAATGTTCATGTCGAAGGAAAAGGAACTTATGAAAATAAAACAACTATTACAAAACGTGATATTGAAGTTACATATGAAAGCTGGCGTTAAAATTTAACTTTAATGAAATTTTTGGAATATTA
>JAZUJH010000133.1:0-7200 GCA_045642665.1 Treponema sp. | reverse complement strand
AAAAAAATAATGGAGAACTAGTATGAAAAAAACTTTATCAAAACTACTCTTCCTAAGCATTTTATTGCTTAACCTTTCAGCCTGTTCTTTTCTTTTTTCACAAGCAGAAGAAGAAAATCAGAGTCATCTTGCAGTAACAATCAACACATCAGACTATCCGAGCTATAACATCAGTGTAATGTTAGTTGACCAGAACGACATAATACAGAAGAGTATTACCAAAGAAAAAAAAAGTAATTTCGAAGGCTATAATTCGATTTCCTTTGTTTTCTCTGAACTTGATATCGGTACAACCTACAAAGTTGTTGCAAATGCTCAGGTTGGAAAACATGATCGTTATGTAGGCGAATCTGATTATATGACTATCTCAGACCCAAACTACCCTATCAATCTTACGCTTCATAAGTACAATGACAAAAACCCAGCCGCAGAAAAAGAACAAAACGAAATTGATAAATTTACCTCTGCAGATGAACCTTCCGCTAGTGAAAGCGAACCTGAAACCAGACATGAACATTTCTTTAAAAATGAAAGACTGTCTGTACAAAGCTCAAATTCTATTTTAAAGACCAGATTCTGTGAATGCGGAATAACAGAAACAGAATCCATTGAAAACGTTATTGGTCTTGAAACCTTTAAACTTGAAAGAGAAGATGCCCTGATAGAATTCCAGAACTCGGAGCTCATACTTGTCTCAGACCCCGAAAACAACAGCATAAGACCTTTTCTTATTTCGAAGATATCAGTGACAGAAAAATTCTTTTCTACAATAATTGGACCAAACGGAATAACTGATTCCAATGAAACACAAACAAAAATCACATGGAAACAGGCAGTTGATTTCTGTAACCAGATAACAAGAATCTATATGACAACAAACGATTTTGCATACAGCAGCAAAAAAAATGTACAGGAACAGCGTTTAGGATTCCGTCTTCCAATGCCGGAAGAGTTGAGATATGCCATGGACAATGGTTACATCACAATAGAAGAAGGCACAAGAGAATGGTGCTATGAAATTGATAACACTGATACAACTTATGATAACAATGCATACCTGAGGCACGGAGCAATGGCATCAGATGGAAGCACTGAATATTTTAACTGGGAAACAGCCGACTCAACCATCACATTCAGAGTAGCACGATGGATACAGTAATTGATGTCAATAAATGATGATTTTATGCATTTTCAGTAAAATGTAATAAGGGAACCTCTAAAAATTGTAATTTTTAGGGGCTCCCTTAAAAACGCGATGTTTTAATCCTTGTAATTTCAAGAATCAAAACTCATCGGCATCTCTAAAAGTCATAGATGCCCATACTCCTCAGTCAGTGAACCTGCATAAGCTTAAAACTAAGTACCATACAAAGAAAAGAGGGCGGCGGAAAAAAAACGTCACCCTCTTTTATTATTTTGCACTTATAAAAAGATTTTTTCCTGCGCAAATTTTTGTTATTTTCTTTCCCAAACCAATGAGCTTTTTTGCCGCAGTACCAATAAAACCAGATTTTCCTAAAGCAAGATGTGCAATAAACATAATTCCGTTCCAAATTCTAGGAAGATTATCTGCAATGAATTTGATGAAGCCCTTAAAGAAGTTACCGATTTTTTCCCAGATTGTAGGTTCCCTTTTTTCAACAGCTTCCTTCAGGTCAAGTATTCTTTCTTCCAGTAAATCCCGGTTCGCATTGTAGACAGTTCGTATAGCAGGAACAAGTTCACCTGCATTTTCCCAGTTATCAATATCATCTTTTATTTTCAGAATATATGACTGAATTGAATTATATGTGGCAGATTCAAAAAGTTTTTCAGCAGTGTACTGATGCCAGGTGACAAAAAGAAACTTCTTTTTCTTGTCCTTCATTTCAAAAAGGTCGTCCACCTTTTTATCAATTTTCGTGAATGCAGCTCCCATGTAATTTATTCTACTATTTTCATCCACACCCGACCTTCCTTTTTTCCATTTAAAATAAAAAAAACTCGAATAATTAAATTCGAGCTTAACAAGTGAGACTGACACGATTCGAACGTGCGACCTCGTCCTCCGCAGGGACGCGCTCTAATCCAACTGAGCTACAATCTCATAAAGAACATTTAATGCCCTTCGTACGGAGACGACAGGGGTTGAACCTGCCCGGGTCTTTCGACACCGACGGTTTAGCAAACCGTTGTATTACCGCTCTACCACGTCTCCAAAGTGTCTCAAACCCTTTAAGGTTAAGACG
Source organism: Treponema sp. (assembly GCA_045642665.1). Taxonomy (GTDB): domain Bacteria; phylum Spirochaetota; class Spirochaetia; order Treponematales; family Treponemataceae; genus Treponema_D. The sequence continues at coordinate 4,972 of JAZUJH010000133.1, read as the reverse complement.
GAGCGAGAGGGATTTGAACCCCCGATACCCGTAAGAGTATAACGGTTTTCAAGACCGCCGCGTTCGACCACTCTGCCATCGCTCCAATCAATGTGAGTATAAGATACTCTTTTTATGCATAAGTGTCAATAGAGTTTTCATAAAAAAACAAAAAAATTTATTTTTTTTCCAAAAAAATCGGGAACCTCCATAAATATAAAATCTTTGAAAGTTCCCGGCTAAAACAGCCTTACCGTTACAGACTGTTCAGGAAGCTCCTGTTTGAAGAAGCAAAGCTGTTGCTGTTCTGGAAAGCATCCCAGTTAATTGACCAGCTCATGATTCCGCGAAGTCCGGGATGTTCTGCTGTGATTTTGCGTAAAGCGTCCTGCAACTGTGCATTTGAAATCTGACCAGAACCGGCTGCTCCTGATGAACAAGGTACTGCAATTACAACCTGATCAGGACGAAGAGCAGGGAATATCTTTGAAGAATCTCCGTTTACAGTAAAACCTTCAAGAAGCACGTTACACATTCCCATAACACCTTCCACGGTGCCCATATTGTATGTAGTATTGTCCGCTACGCCAGACAATCGGTGCAGAGTTATAAAGTTGAGTTTGAACATAAGTTGTCTTGTCACGAAGAGCATAAATCATAGGAAGATATGCTCCGGCACGGCTATTCACATAACCATTTACACCGCCATAATACTGATGACCGAGCTGCATGTAGAAAGTTTCAGGAACCCAGGAAAGAATGAAGTTTTCTTCGTGAGCATCACAAATCTGTCGGATTGCACTGATCATGTTCTTAATGCGTGGAGTCGTAGGATTTCTAAAATCAGGATCCGCACCGCTGTTCATCTGAACTGATGACTGTTCTAAATCAATATCAATTCCGTCAAAACAATATTCGTCAACAAGAGCATTTATCTGTCTTACAAAGTTTAAAACTGCTGATGAATCTGCAAGATAAAAGTAACCTTCGTATCCGCCGATTGAAAGAACAACTTTCTTGCCTCTTGAATGAAGGGTCCTAACATCTTCCTTAAACTGGCTCAAGCTGTAACCGTTTTTGTCTGATACAGAAAACCTCATGTTCCCGTTACCACTTCCAGGTGTTACAGGTTCAGCAAAAGAAACGTTAACTACATCCCAGTTTGAATCAACCTGAGCAAGAGGAATAACTGGAACACCGCCGTCCCAGTTGTGCCAGTAACCGCTCATAATGCGTGAAGGAAGTCCACTGTTTACAGAACCATCAGAAGAATCTTCATAAACAGGAAGATTCTCTGACTGAGTTGGAATTACATGTCCGATGTTTTCTGTGTAAGTTCCGCCCTGCTTCCAGAGAGCAGCAGTTCCGGGACCAGGTTCCCAAGAAACAATAGATGTATGAGAGAATATACAGGTATAGACTACTCCCTGATAAACAATTACATCACTCATACCGTAGCTTACACCTGCTTCCCATGAAGGTATGTCATCGATGCCAGTATCATCGTTTCCAGAATTTCCAGGGTTTCCTGTGTTCCCGTTGTTATTGCCAGGATTACCTGGAATAATTGAGGAATCTACGTTAAGCTTTGCCAGATAAGCGCCTATCTTGTTTGCAAAGTTCCAGTTGTCAGAAGCGTCCCAGTTGATGGATCATGTCATTGCACCGCGGAATCCGGGATATGTATGAGGTGGTACATGAGAACCGTGTCTTGCACCAGTAATAAGAGTGTCCAGTGCGTTGATGATTACCTGAGGATCAACATAACCGGAACCTGCACCCTTTGTACTTGCAGGAAGTCCGAGTCCTACCTGATCAGGTCGAAGAATAACCGAATTTTTTCATACAAAATAAATTCTATCTGTAATTCGTTGTTATGTATAGAAGAATTTAATAATTTATGTTTTGTGGAAAATAATTTCCATGGGCCGCATAAATACCCCATTCACAGAAATATCCTGTAACTCTTTTTGCACTTTCGTCAGTAGCTTTTCTCGTAGAAATACTTCGAGCAAGATCCATTTCCGATTCACTTGTTATTAATGCACCGGAACAGGCTGACATAAACAGCGAAACTACCGCCGCTGCTGCAGCAAAGAAGGATTGCGTTCTTTTCATTTAACATCTCTCTTATTTATTTAGTTTGTCCAACGGGTGAACTAAATAAATGTTATGCTTGATATAAAATTTGCGAAAGTGTCCTTTTTTCAGAAAAGTGCTTTTTTTCGGAATCAAAAAAAATCAGTTAAATTATAAAAAACAAAACCCGGAAACTGTTTAAGAATCACAGCCCGGGTTTTTGTTTTTAAGACCTCATAAATACAGCCCACCTGTTTATAAAAATAGGGGACCTTTAAAAATTACAATTTTAGAAATTCCCAATATTCACTATTTCCTGTTGAATAATATTGCGGCAATCACGCCTGGCACCCAACCTGCAAATGTAAGCAGCAAAGTTAAAAGTACCGCACCACAGCCTCTGTCAAGAACAGCAAGTGGTGGAAAAATTACACACAAAACAGCTCTTCCAAAGCCCATAAAATCCTTCCTAGTAATCCTTTCTGATCAGTTTCTCAATGAAAGTTGCAATTGAATAATAAACAGGAACAGTCAGAAAAACAATCCATCCCGGATGCCATAATCCTCTGAATCCTATTATCATATAAATTGCAAGTGCCAGAACTGGATATGCAAATTTTACAGGTGTCTTTTTAATGATGCAATCAAATATTGATTCAATAATCGGAACAGCAAGAAATGCAACCCAGCAAACATACCACATGTGATGCTGGAATCCCATGTAAAGGAAATATGCAAGAGCCCCTACTGATACAAAAGACACAACAGAACTTTTAATGAACCTTATTCTCCTAAGATTTTCATCAGAATATCTCTCGTCATCCTTTTTTAAATCAATTTTTATATCCATAAAAACATCTCCTTCTTTTATTGTGCAACAAATGCATCTTATCCAGTATTCTAACTGAAAGAAATGATTTTTACAACAAAAGGTTTTACAAAAAGTGTAAAAAAATCAGACAAAAAAATTTCAGGAACATCTGTATTGAAACAGAAGCCCAAAATTTAATATTACACTAACAGCCGTCCTGTACCAGATTTATGCATTCAAGCCCGGTTTTATCATCAAAGATGAATTCAACACGAACTCCACCTCCATATATATACGCTGTAAGCCCCTTAATAGAATCAAAATCCCCAAATACAGCTTTTACTTCTTCCATTGTCATACCAAGTTTAATATTAAGAGGATTATCACCATTTCTTACTATTGATGTGCCCGTCCATGTAAAATAAGTGCCATCCCTTGTATAACAATCTATTTTGACCGGACCGTATTCAAAAGTATAACAAACGGCATCTATTTTAAAACCGCCTTCAACCGTGAATGATTCGTATGATTTTCTTACATTTTTTCCTTTTCTTAAGTAGGCTCCGCAATTCACGGCAAATACTGCGTAATACTCAAACAATGCAGAACTCATGGCGCTGGACTTTGATACTTCTAATAAATCTTCAACATCTGAATCCACAGAAAAATATCCTCCGTAAATCCAACATTCCTTATTATTAAATTTAACTCTGTACCACGATTTTGAAAAACCATCTATATCATCAGATTCTTCAGATTTAGCATTGACTTCCAGTTTGTCACCCTTGTCTGCTACTCCAACAACAACTGAATATGTCAGAGATGGTGCCGATCTCACACGAACTCTATTCTCTAAAACAGTTCCGGTTTCTGCAAAGATTGCTGTACCTAAAAATACAAGAACAAGTAATTCTAACAATAATTTTTTCATTTCATTTTTTCTCCCGGAGTACCCAGTGACAATCCACATAACATCTGTTAAATCATGCGAAGTTATACGAGTATCAGTGATTTGAAATACGTATCATTCCATTGCATCAGCCTTTTTTTGGTGTTCCTCCATTATTGGCTTCCAATAGTCCTGGTACTGCATTTCATAATCTGTTTTCTTTGCAGATAGTCCTGAAATTATAAACTCCTGAATATATTCTTCTCTAATACGTCTACTTTCTGTAACCACATAATAATCAAAATAATTTGTAAAATTATAATTACTATAGTCACTATTACTGTGCCAAGTAAAATCATCAGTTTCATAAAGTTCTCTTCTGGTGAAAAGTTCTGAAAATTTTGTCGGTATATAATAAAACAAGTGCAGTGCACTACATTCAGCGTCAATATGTAGATTATCTGCGAATGTTAAAATATAAGTTTTATTATTGATTTCGCTATATGGTGGCATAGAAACTGTTTTTGAACGAATATTAGTATCTGACATATTAAAAATTTTAATGGAGTTGCCAGATAAAGCTTGATAATTAAATGTCCATTTTTTATTTAAACCTTTTATTTCAGCACTTCCATTTGCAAAAAAATTAACTGCTGCGTATTCATCATAAGAGACTAACATTTTCCACTCTTTTGAAGTAAGATAACGTTGTAAATCTGTATTATTCCAATTATCACAATTAAATATTGGCTGTAGTTTCGATAAATATCCACCAAAAACCCAACCATATTCAGGTTCATTGCCTTTCCATTCATAACGAGGTATTAAGATTTCAACCCAAGGAGCTGTTATTCCATCAATAATTTCTTCTTTTCCAATTGCAATAATTTTTACAGGAATACGAAACGGGAGTCCGCAAAGACGATTTGATTTTAAAGAAGGATAATCACGAACTTTTAGTCCATCCTCAGAATTTACATACATCGTATCAATTACTTTTCCATTTTCATAAAAGCGACTTTTATCTGCATATATTGACGAAATCAATACACTCACAGCAAAAAGCAAACAAATAATTCTTTTCTTCATACTTTCTTTCCTTATATCTCCATTGCTCAAAATATCTATTTATCAGAAATAAGCCACCCTTCATCTGTAAGAATGTCAAATTCGGCAATTCAAGTGTCGTTGTATTTTGTGCCTTTATAAAGTTC
>JAZUJH010000132.1:0-13255 GCA_045642665.1 Treponema sp. | reverse complement strand
ATTACAAAAATTCGCAGGAATTTAATCAGAATATTTAAGAATAATTTAAGATTTCAATTTTCTTAAAAAAAATTTGAAAATACTAGAAATTTCTACCCGAAAATGCTATTATTTACTTTCAGTATGAACAAGAGCCTTTTGGAAAATGTTATTCCCAATTTACTTATGATGTTACTGATTTGCAATTGTTCATTCATTAATTTTAAATTTAAAGACTGAATTCCCAAGAATTCAGTCTTTTTTTTAAACACACAGGGAGCAGAAAAATGCCGCTTAATAAAGACATCCACAAGGTTATGGTTATCGGATCAGGTCCTATCATCATTGGACAGGCTGCTGAATTTGACTACGCAGGTTCACAGGCTTGTAAGGCTTTGAAGGAACAGGGACTGGAAGTTGTTCTTGTAAACTCAAATCCTGCAACACTTATGACAGACCATGCAATGGCTGACCATATTTACATTGAACCTTTAATTCCTGAAACAATCCAGAGAATAATTGAAAAGGAAAAGCCGGATTCAATTCTTTCTTCTCTCGGAGGACAGACAGGTTTAACTTTGTGCATGGAACTTGCAAAAAGCGGATTCCTTAAGGAACATAACGTAAGACTTCTGGGTGCAAATCCTGAAACAATTGACAAGGCAGAAGACCGTCAGATGTTCAAGGACACAATGGAAGCAATCGGAGAACCTTGTATTCCTTCCAAAGTTGTTACAACTTACGAAGACGCTTATGACTTTGTCAAAAATGAAATCGGTTATCCGGCAATCATACGTCCAGCTTTCACTTTGGGCGGTACAGGCGGCGGTATTGTTCATAATGACGAAGAGATGGACGAAATTGCACACAACGGACTTCACCGTTCACCTATCCATCAGATACTTGTTGAAAAATGTATCAGCGGATGGAAGGAAGTTGAATTTGAAGTTATGCGTGACTCAAAAGGTAACGTTCTGACTGTATGTTCAATGGAAAACTTTGATCCTGTCGGCGTTCACACAGGAGACTCAATTGTTATTGCTCCGACTGTAACTTTAAGCGACAAAGAATATCAGATGCTCAGAACAGCTGCACTGAACATCATTTCATCACTTGGAATGGAAGGCGGATGTAACTGTCAGTTTGCACTGAACCCTAATAACTTTGAATACGCTGTAATTGAAGTTAATCCACGTGTAAGCCGCTCTTCATCCCTGGCATCAAAAGCAACAGGTTATCCAATTGCAAAAGTCGCAACATTAATTGCAATCGGTTATACACTCGATGAAATTCCTAATGCTGTTACACAGAAAACAGCTGCATGTTTTGAACCTGTTCTTGACTATGTTGTAGTAAAGATGCCTAAGTTTCCTTTTGATAAATTTGTTTACGCAAAACGCGATCTCGGTACACAGATGAAGGCAACAGGTGAAGTTATGTCAATCGGCCATAACTTTGAGACTGCAATCATGAAGGCTGCCCGCGGAGCAGAAATTGGTGTCCAGTCACTTAACCTTAAAGTGTTTGAAGAAGAAAGCGATGAATCAATAAAAGAACATGTAAGCCAGTGCACAGACCAGAGGCTCTTTGCAATTTTCCAGGCAATCAAGCGTGATATTTTAACGCTGGAAGAAATCCACGACATTACAAAAATTGATTTATGGTTCCTGAACAAACTTAAGAATCTTGCCGACATGGAAAAAGAATTTGAAAAAGTTCGTACAGGTGAAAGAATCTTTGACATGGATTTTTATAGGGCTGCAAAAAATTACGGCTATCCGGACAAAGTAATTGAAGAGCTTACAGGCGAAAAAATTATTGGTGCACAGGGAATCCTGAAGGAAGAAAAGGAAGCTGCAAAACTTGTAAAGAAAAATCAGGTAGCACACATTAATGCAGGCTATAAAATGGTTGATACTTGCGCAGGAGAATTCAACGCAGAAACGCCTTACTTCTACGGAAGCTATGATGCAGAAAACGAAGCCCAGACTTTCCTTGATGATGCAAAGAATAAAAAGAAAGCCTTAAAGTCAAAGGGAACGATTATTGTTTTAGGTTCAGGTCCTATCCGCATTGGACAGGGAATTGAATTTGACTATGCTTCAGTTCAGTGCGTATGGTCACTTAAAAAATTAGGATACCAGGTTGTAACAATCAACAACAATCCAGAAACAGTTTCAACAGACTTCGATACATCAGACAGACTTTACTTTGAACCTCTTACACCTGAAGATGTAATGAGCGTAATCAATACAGAAAAACCTATCGGCGTTGTAGTTGCATTCGGTGGAGGTACTGCAATCAAACTTGCAAACTTTCTGGCAAGTCAGGGAATTAAAATCCTTGGAACAAGCGCTGATGCTATTGACCTTGCTGAAGACCGTGAACGCTTTGATGAACTTTGTGAAAAGCTCGACATCAAACGTCCTAAGGGGCTTACAGTTTTAACAGAAGAAGAAGCACTCAAAGCAACCGCTAAACTTGGATATCCTGTTCTGCTCAGACCTTCCTACGTTCTTGGCGGACAGAACATGATTATTGCATTCAATGATGCAGACGTAAAAGAATACATGAAAATTATTCTTGCACAGGGAATTGAAAATCCGATTCTGATTGACCAGTACAAGATGGGCATTGAACTTGAAGTTGATGCAATCTGTGACGGAAAGGATGTTCTTATTCCTGGAATCATGGAACACATTGAACGCACTGGCATTCACTCAGGTGATAGTATTGCAGTTTATCCTAGCTGGAACCTGAATGATATACTCCGCGAAAAAATAATTAAACAGTCCCGCGAACTTGCCCTTGCTTTAGGAACAAAGGGTCTTGTAAATATTCAGTACCTTATTTTCAATAACGAACTTTACATCATTGAAGTTAATCCCCGCTCAAGCCGTACAGTTCCTTATATTTCAAAAGTTTCCGGCGTACCGATGGTTGAACTTGCAGTACGAGCAATGCTTGGTGAACACATAAAGGACATGGGCTACGGTACAGGACTTTATAAGCTTCCCCCATACTATGCAGTAAAGGTTCCTGTTTTCAGTTTTGAAAAACTTATGGATGTTGATACACACCTTGGACCTGAAATGAAATCTACCGGTGAAGTTCTTGGAATTGCAGCAACCCGTGAGGAAGCAATATTCAAGGGTCTCATTGGAGCAGGATATAATATGAAACGTTCAGGCGGAGTTCTCTTCAGTGTAAGAAAAACTGACCGTTACGAAATTCCAAGTCTTGCAAGAAAATTCTATGAAATGGGATTCAAACTTTATGCAACGGAAGGGAACGCAGAAACTTTGCGTGACTTCGGAATGGAAGTTGAAACTGTAAATAAAATCCGTGAGAATGCAGAAAACAATATTCTTACTCTCCTTGACAGCGGAAAAATTGATTACGTAATTTCAACATCGGCAAAGGGTCGCGACCCTCATGCAGACTCAGTAAAGATGAGACGCCATGCTGTTGAACGCGATATTCCTTGTCTTACAGCAATTGACACTGCAAACGCAATTGCAGATTGTCTTATGTCAAAATATTCTGCAGAAAATGTTGAGCTTATTGACATCAACAATTTGCGCACACAGAAACAGACAATCCACTTTACAAAGATGAGTGCAACAGGAAATGACTTTATAATCATTGATACCCGTGAACAGTACATCAACAATCCTGGCGGACTTGCAGTTCGTCTTTGCAACAGAAGAAACGGAATCGGTGCAGACTCACTTGTTCTTGTAGGAAAAACTGATAAGGCTGATGCAAGCATGAGATTCTTCAACCAGGACGGTTCTGAAGGGCAGATGGCAGGAAACGCTACCCGTTGCGTTGCAAAATATCTGTATGACAATAACATTGCAGGAATTGCAGACCGTCACAACAAGAAGGAAACAACTTCTGAAATATCATTAAAAACAAGAGCAGGTATTAAGCGTCTTAAGATTTATAAGCTTGCAGGAAAAACCAGCACTGTAACTGTAAACATGGGTTATGCAGAATTCAAGAGCGAACTTATTCCGACAACACTTAGCTCAAAAGAAATTCCGGAATTTGGATTAAATGCAGTTGTAAATGAAAAACTTTCTGTAGGAAATGAAAAGTACAATGTTACTTGCATGAACTTCGGAAATCCTCACGCTGTAATTTTCTGTGACTTCGTAGATAAAATTCCTGTAGAAGAAATCGGACCTGCAATCGAACACCATGAAGCTTTCCCGGAAAGAGTCAACGTTGAATTTGTTCGCGTTGTAGGTCCAAATGAACTTAAGATGCGCACATGGGAAAGAGGTAACGGAGAAACACCGGCTTGCGGAACAGGTGCCTGTGCAGCAGCAGTTGCAGCAGTTCTCAACGGATACTGCAAGTTAAACGAAAACATAACTGTAAACGTAAAGGGCGGCAAACTTTCCGTAACTTACGATGGAGTTGATGCATTCTTGTCAGGTTCAACAGAACTCTGCTATGAAGGTGATATTGAAATCTAAAAAGGAACTGCAGAAACTTTTTTAGGTTCCGCAAATTAAACTCAAAAGAAACTGGGCATGAAATTTCAGCATGTCCAGTTTTTTTATTGCAACATCTTCATAGCAGATTTATTTCAATCCGCACTCATCTGAAAAAAGGTTTAGGGCACATCCATAACCCCTAATTGAGGTGCACCGTCGAGTTTAAAACCGCTGAATTAGCGCGTTTTTAAATTCCTCAGGCTGCCGGACTGTATGAAATTTAAAACTGTATAATGCAGATAAAATCTTAGGCACTGCTTTTATTTTCTGGCGTTTTCCTTAAGCACTTCAATACACTGATTTACCATAGAATCAGCAAGATCATCATTCAATTTTATTTCACCCGAAGCAAAATATTTTTCAACGATTCCATTTGTAACGCTTTCAAAAATTTTATCATTGGCATAAAAATCATACTGCCTTGTAAAGTATTTCAGAATGAATCTGTAACGGACAAGCTCAAGTGCAGACTTTATGATAGCTTCAACAATTACATCATCAGAACAGTTTTCATCATAGTTCAGCTGATTATTCAAAGCAATATTCAGTGCATGCATCCACCTGCGCATAACATCAACGGTACAATTATAATTTGCAAAAGGCTGGGAATAAATAAAATTTCTAATCACAAAATCTATTTTATTTATCTTCTTGTAATGTTCTTCCGCAGTACCATCAAAATCTTTCATTGACAAATTTCTGAGAGCATAAACCATTGCATAGGACTGCTGCTTCTTTCTAAGTTTTATATCCTTCTCAACAGAAAAATTTCTTTCCGCCCATAGCCTGCAGTTTGCAAAATTTGAAAAAGACTTTGCAATAGCCTTATCACGTGCAGTTGAACGTCCGGACTCCATAACCTGTTTGTAATATTCAGAAATTTCTTTCGCCCTTGAATCTATTTCTTCGGCAGAAAGTTTTGTTCCGTCAGAAGAAAAACCCAGCTCCATTTTTACGGCATCAGAAAGTTTTTCAAGCAAAAATTCGTCAACCGAAAATGTGTTCCCGAAGAAATAGTTTTTGCACACATCCTGGGTTATATTGAAAATTTCATCTGACCTGTTTTTGTTTTCAGGTTTCTCAGTTTCTACTCTGTTGCAGACATCAGCAGCTACACCATTCACAAGACAGTTATCCACTTTGGAATCTTCAAGCTGCTGCAAAGAATTTATATCTTTTCCGCTATAATTTTTCTTCCAATATGAAGTTTTGCAGAGTCTAAGTTCAAGCTGACCGAACAAAGCTTTAAGTTTTTTGGAATCAAAGGCATAAGAATCAAGACCATGTTCAAGGACAAAGAAATCAGTGATCATGTCAAACCCTTCAGATTCAAAAAGACCGACTTCAGCAGCACGGCCTTCACTTATATCCTTCGCGCATTCAGCAAAAAAATCCTGAACATTCAATCCGTTGAGAGCAAAAAATTCTTCCAGCATAAAATCCAGAGACTTTTTAAGTGCAAAGGATTTATAATTTTTCTGACCATAAATAAAAAAAGAAAGTGCCGAAAATTTTGTTGTACAGTCAACCGCATTTTTTTTGCATTCAGCCATTTCCACATCTATTTTGTTAGAAAAATTTGAAAGCCGAATAGAATCGCAATACTCCCAAAGTTCCTTTGATTTTTTATATCTCTCTATGTTTTCAACATCAGTAATCATATTTTCCCACCATAAACAAATATGAACATCTCCAATAATTCTGAAAGAGATGCCTGCCGAATTTAGAATCCCTCAATGGCCGCGTTTCTAAATGGCGCATTTCCAAGGATATCTCTGCATATAGTATTTTCAGAGACTCCAATATGTAGCAAAATATTAATAGTAAAAAAATAAATATGCAAGTCATGCAACAAAAAAAGCTTTCTCCTTCTACAGGAATAGGACTGGTATTTTTAAGTTTTCATGTGGCATTATTTAGGCAGATATTCGTTAATGCTTGATACAGCTTTTCTTGGTTACTATTTTTACAGTATATCAGCAGCTCTTTTCTCTTTCAGTTCTTGTCATAATAATTACGAATAAATCTTTACATTATCAATACTTCCATAACTTCTATCAGTTTAATTGCTATGGGTTTGAACACATAAAAAAAAGAGCCTGAAATTTCGTTTTCACGGCTCCGTTTTATCTGTATGGAAAAATTTTACGTTTTCAGTGAACAATAAAATAAGTGTACATTTTATGACTTGCCTGTCCGATTTTAGCAAACAAATTTCAGGTTAACAAACCTTCAAAAATTGCAAGCCTTTATAGGGAAGCACCAAAAATTCGAATCTACAGAGCCACCCCATGCATAAATCAGTAACCTTTGTTGTAATAATAAATTGAAAGAAGCAATGCTGTAAGCTCTGTTTCCTGTTCATCACTAAAATCAACAGAAAAATAGGGATTAATCTTTATTGCATTTCCCATAAAATCCATTAGAGCATAATATTCACCGTCAACTTCAACCTTAATTCCTGCTGACGCTCCAAAGGCCATATCATATTCTTTTCCGTGTTCGGTTACATACTTAGTTATAGCTGAAAACTTCACAGACATATTTGAACATTCAAAGGAATAGTCATTTTTACCTGTAAGATTATAAACACTTCCATCCGGATCAATCGTAAGTGTCAGAGATTCATCTTCTATAGAAAAAAGATTGCTACCTTTTTCATCATCGACAACAACCCCATCTACATCGCATCTGAATTCAACTTTTCTTACTGCAGAGCCGTTTTTATTTAATATGCCCTTCTGGATGATTGTACCCTTCTTTTTTCCGACGCCGCCAATTGTAATCTTCTCAATCCCGTTATCCTTTGCTTTCATTTTAAGAGTGTAATCTCTCCAACTGAATGTATCAGAGAAAAACTTTTTAGAAACCTCATTGGAAATAAATTCACCAGCTCCAGGTTCAAAAGCATTCTGCCTGAACGAAACTGAAGAACAACTTGCAAATAAACCTGCAGTCGTAAGCAGTAAAACAATAAATGTAAATCTTTTCATTTTTTTTCCTTTTAAAAATAGAAATTAAATTTTGTATAAAAGTTAATACTGAAAATACGAAGGAAAGACAAAGCCGGATAAAACCAGATGCACATGTAGCCAGATTCCCTACGGTTTTGACAGACAATGACTGACACTAAATATTTCATTATCAACTTTGATTACCTTTCTGATATTTCATCACAAACGTACAAAATAGGTACCGTTTAACGTCTGTAATAGAATTAAATTGTCACACAAAAACCTTTATCACTTGGAATTGCAGACATGGGTTATTATAACACAAAACCACTGAAATTGCGAACAAATCATGACACAATCCTCGTCCGAATCAATAAATCAAAAATCATATAGCCATATTCTTCCAGCATAAAATGCAAAGGATTTGACGGTCTGTTAAATTATATCATGCAACAAAAAAACCGCTCTCCTTTTACAGAAAGCGGTCCGCTATTTTTAAGCTTTTATGTGGCTTTATTTAGTCAGATATTCATTAATGCTTGCTGCGGCTTTTCTTCCTTCACCCATTGCAAGAATTACTGTTGCAGCTCCAAGAACTATATCTCCACCAGCCCAAACTTTTGTCATGCTTGTTGCCTGTTTTTCATCAACAGTAATATGACCATGAGGATCCGTGCTGATTTCTGGAGTTGTTGCAGGGATAAGAGGATTTGAATTATTTCCCAGCGCAACAATTACTGCGTCACAAGGAATTTCATGTTCACTTCCTGCAATTTCAACTGGACGGCGGCGGCCTTTTTCATCAGGGTCACCAAGTTCATAAGAAAGTGCCTTGACTGCACGAACCTTTCCAAAATTATCCTTGTCTTCAGGATTGTCGTATCCCAAAATTTCAACAGGATTTTCAAGGAACTTAAATTCTACACCCTCTTCTTCTGCATGATCAACCTCCTCACGGCGGGCTGGCATTTCTACACGTGAACGGCGATATACAACATAAACCTTTTCAGCACCCAAACGAAGAGCCATACGTGCTGCATCCATTGCAACGTTTCCGCCACCACAAACTACAACTGTCTTTGCTTCGTAGTAAGGAGTATCAGCATTTTCCTTGTCATAAGCTTTCATAAGGTTTGCCCTGGTAAGATATTCGTTGGCAGAAAAAACACCAATTAAGTTTTCACCAGGAATACCAAAGAACTTTGGAAGACCCGCACCTGTTCCAACGAAGGCTGCATCGAATCCCTTGTCTGTAAGAATCTGCTGAACTGATGTTGTTCTTCCAACGAGCGTATTGTATTCAAACTTTACGCCCATCTTTTCAAGATTTTCAACTTCCTTCTGAACAATGGCCTTAGGAAGACGGAATTCCGGAATGCCGTAAACCATAACACCACCAGCTTTATGGAAAGCTTCAAACACCGTAACATCATGACCTGCACGACGGCAATCAGCTGCAACTGTCAAACCTGCGGGACCTGAACCAACTACAGCGACTTTCTTGCCTGTAGAAGGAGCAACTTCAGGAACTGTAATCCGGTTGTTATTACGTTCCCAGTCAGCAACAAAGCGTTCAAGACGTCCAATGCTAACTGACTTTTCTGCACTCTTGTAAACTTTACCTACTGTACACTGGCCCTGGCACTGCTTTTCCTGTGGACAAACGCGACCACAAATTGCAGGAAGAAGATTTGTTCCCTTAATAATATCAACGGCAGCCTTAAATTCTCCCTTTGCAACCTGTTCAATAAAACGCGGAATCTGAACATTTACAGGACATCCGTTTACACAAGGCGCATTCTTACACTGAAGACATCTCTGGGCTTCTACAACAGCCTGTTCAGCTGTATAACCTAAAGCAACTTCTGTCATCTGGCGTGCACGAACAAGAGGTTCGCCCGAAGGCATTTCCATCTGCGGAATCTTCATTCTGTCAGGATTCTTAAGTTCCTTTCCTTCTATCTTGGCCTTCTCTTCGAGGGCTATTTTATTCAATTCATCTACACTCATGTGTCCCATTTTAATTCTCCAATCTGTAATCCTGATTCTAGTTCTTCAAACCGATGTTACACTTATGCTTTGCAGCTTCTTCCTGTGGCTTAAAGCTCTTCATGCGAAGCATCATGTTATCCCAGTCAACCTGATGTGCATCAAAATCAGGTCCGTCCACGCAAACAAACTTTGTCTTTCCGCCAACACTTACACGGCAGCCACCACACATACCAGTTCCGTCAATCATAATTGTGTTCAAAGAAACTGTTGTCTTGATGTCATACTTCTTTGTTGTGAGGGCACAGAACTTCATCATAATTGGAGGTCCAATTGCAATAACTTCAGCAGGAGGAACATCACTCTGGCACAAACGTTCAAGAGGAACTGTTGTAACACACTTCTCACCTTCAGAACCATCATCCGTACAGATAATAACTTCATCACAGATAGCCTTCATCTCATCAACAAAAATAAGAAGATCCTTCGTACGAGCACCTTCAATAAGAATAACCTTATTTCCGGCAGCCTTGAGGGCCTGTACAATAGGATAAAGAGGAGCCGTACCGAAACCTCCTCCAACACAAACTACCGGACGGTCATATTTTTCAATTACACTAGGAGTTCCCAAAGGACCGAGAACACCGCCAAGATAATCTCCTGCCTTCATTTTTGCAAGCTTCATTGTACTTGCACCGATTGGCTGGAATGCAATGGCAACCCAACCTTCTTCTGCATTTGCATCTGCAATTGTAAGTGGAATGCGTTCTGTAAGGTCCTGGTCAACCATTACAATCAAAAACTGTCCGGCCTTGCGGTTCTTTGCAATATCCGGAGCTTCAAATTTCATGTAGTAAACAACCTCAGAAAGCTGTTTCATTTCAATAATTTTATTCATCTTTTGTAACCCTTACACTAAAAATATACAGTCTGATGCATAATTATACATAATATCTGCAATATAATCTATAGCAGATTTACAAAATTGAAAAAAATGTCAACACGTTAGCAACAACATAATACGAATTTTTACGAAAATTTATGCTACTTATTCTAAAAAATACAAATTTACAAAGTGTCATTATTCATCTTTGGTATTCGTCTTAGCTACGCTATTTAGTCAACACAAACGTTTTTCAGATTTAAGGTGTAAAAATTTATGCAGCCTCTAAATCAGCTTTACCTTTCCAATTCGTTGATGTCATTACATGCAGTAACCTGTCTTCCTTTTCCTGCAGCTTCTTTTCCGTTTACCTTTAACCTTGCCTCCTGTTACGTTTACTTTTTTCTTTGGCTTTTTTTGGAATTTAATTGTGCCCGGCAGCTGAATGTGCATACTGTCATCATGCTTGGCTTTACTTTTTGCGGGGTCATTTTTGCTTCGCAAAAACCGGGCTTTTCAGGGTTACGCGTCTTACGCGCTCCATTGCTTCACTTCGTTTCGCAACTGCTGCGCAGCCCTTACAATCCCTTGCCCGGTCAAGCTCGCAGGAGACTGCCGGGAACCAGTTTTCCCTAACCCTATAATTTTTCAATAGGTGCTACAAAAATTCTGACTTTGTAACCGTCATCGTTATGGCTCTGCTTTTTCATATTTCAAAGAACACTTTATCAAACCGTTGTGCTCACTTTGTTTTGATAAAGCCGCAGGTTCAATTGATAACTGAATCTGCTTTATTTATTCTCAATTTCTTGCGGTAAATAATCTATTCAAGATTCATCGAGCGCTCGGTAAACTCATTTTAGGTACCCTCCGTAACACCATCCGACAGTCCCCTCCTTTATTTCCTTACCGTTGCGGTCTTTGGCGCCTTTCTGGACTTCTACTTTTACCCAGTTGGAATTTATGCCGTCGATTGTTTAGGCTTTTCCTAGCTGAAGGATTTTCACTTTTGTTCCAGCTGACATTACAGTGAGGACGGATGTTGTGATGGCTTCGCCGGAGCGGAGTTTTAGGTTTTCGGTGACGGACATTACTTTTTTGATACTGACGTTTGTGGCTGCAACTGTGGTAGTTAAGCTTGTTGTTACTTCAGATGTTTTTTGTGTATTGTGAGTATCTACCAGCTGGACCATTGGAGTTTTTATTTCTTTATCAAAATCAGAAGAACCGTCGGCGTGACGCGGCCAATATACATTTGATAAATTGAAGTTTTTGACTCTAATCAACATCTTAATTTCCCAAAGAGTTGTTCTGTCTATATCACTAAAATACTTTCCCATATAATTTTCCTGACTGGGACTATTTATCCATAAATCAACATAATCACCATCAAATTTCAATAAAACAAATATTTCTTTTTTATATGCATTTTTTACAAAATTTTCAGACATTGGAACAGTATCTTCATAATAATCTTTTTGATTGATTAAATCTAATTTATAATACTCTTCATTTTTACTTATTTTTTTGTAAGATAGTGATTATTTTCTGTAAAAGTCATATAAAGATTTGAAATTAAAATGGTTTCAGGCCAAAATCCAAACTCAAAACTCTCTCCTTCAATTGACTTATATCTATTTTTATATTCATTCCATCTGTTTTGATATTTATAAATTAACGAACTATCCTTTTTATTTAGAATATCAAGATAATAAACAGGAATAAGTTCTATAAAACTATTTACAAATAATTTTATACTATCGGATAATTCAAGATATTTATCATATCCAACCATACCATTATTTAGTTCCGTAAAAAGAGGATATATTAAAAGTTTATAATCCTTTGTCTGTTCATCATTTACAAAAAATTTCACCTCGGACTCATTACAATTTAATAATATCCCTTTTTTTAGTTTTACATCACCGTCAGTAAAACTGTTTAAATTACAATCTTTTGTTACCCTATATTGTATATTTTGAGTGAAAGAAAGATAATAAACAAAGAATGAACCAGTAACTCTATATTTATTTTCTCCATTGTTTCGCATAATTCCCAGTCCAGAATTTTTCGGCTGTAACCGTCCATTATGCTGATAAAATAATAAAAAACACAAAGAACCTTGATGTATGATATATCCGTATGCCACTGTTCATTCGGAGCCAGAGGCTGATCAAATCCTTTTTTCTTTGCTTCTCCTTCGTTTTTTAGCTCATTTATGATAGAGCATATTCCTTCATAATGTTGTAAACAATTACAGGCCGAACAAAAGCAATGTTTTCGTCTATCATCTGCCAGGCAAGGTAGCGGTAGCTGTACAGGAAGTTTTTATGGGCAAGAACATATTTCACAACAGCCTGTTTCTCTTGCGGTGTATACCAGTTGAATCTGGGCCTGTCATGGTTATGTTTTGTCTCGACACCTTTTCTTGTCTGCCACTCATGCCATGTACTTTTTGAAACACCTGTAAAGGAAGCAATTACCGCAACACTGATTTCTGTCTTTACGGCCATTTTCCTGACTTCAGTTTCTATCTGCGTGCGTTTTTCAAGGCTGACTTTTTCTTTCCCTAGTTCCGGCCACCAAAAGTTTTTTTTAGCTGAGTTATCAAGATTTGGGGGATAGGATGTTTTTCTTTTTTCTTGATTCAAAGAGACCTGGAAAGAAAATGGTGCAGGTTATTATAGAGTTTAGAATGCCAAATAACATGAAGAATGCAAGACTTTTTGAGAAACTGTCCTTTGAGAATATGTATAATGGTATAGAACCTAATAAAGTTGTAGTAGATGTAATAAGAATGCTTTTAATTTTATCTCTAACCTTCAGAATGGTTGTTGATGAGGATGATTCTGTAATATAAATACTGTTATTAATCGTAATTCCTGAGAGTATTACAAGTCCAACTATATCCCCTAATTCAAGTGGTTTTTGAGAAATAAATA
>JAZUJH010000131.1:0-10234 GCA_045642665.1 Treponema sp. | reverse complement strand
AGGACAACTTGCCCGTAAAAAGCAGGTTGTCTTTTTTTTATAATTAGTCTGCCTTCGTACATTATGCACATTTCACCAAATGCATGCCCCCATCCGTGGATAGGCTGAGTCCATTTTTTTGTAGCTTCGAATGTTGCCAGGCAAAGGCCTTGAGCAGGGCCTGGTCTCCAGGAAAAACACTCCTCTGTCGGTTGAGCTTGCTGGAAGGGAGTGTTCAGTGAAGTGGTGATGGTGAATGAAGCGTTGCTTGAAAGGTCTGCTGCTTTATGATTATGAGGTAATGATTATAGTTTTTCATTATAGCAAAATCATTTTCTTAAAGTTTCTGACGTCTGTTGAATGCAAATGCTGAAGCTTAGCACAGGTTCCTGCCTAGCCCCGATTGCAGTGGAAATGGGCAGGGCCTATTGGAACGGAAAGCGGGTGATGTTTCTTGCTTACGGCCGTTTGCAGACTCGGAGCTGCTGTAATGGTTACAGTTTGCTCATGCAGAAGTTTATTCTGACTGCGAAGGAGCATTGTGTAATTGCACCGGTTTACAAATTTTCATTAATTTATTATATTTTTTTTTGAGAGTTTATTGTAATATCCAAAGGCCCGAGGGAATTTTATGGATTTAAAAATTTTAGCAGAGGACATTATCAACGGAAAAAGGTTCGGCCGTACTGATGATTTATCTTTTTTTGAGACCTGTGATTTGGCGGAACTGATGGAGGGTGCTGACAGAATCCGTTATCATTTCTGCGGAGACAAGATTGATTTTTGTACAATCATTAACGGACGCAGCGGCAGATGTCCTGAGAACTGTAAATATTGTGCGCAGAGTGCATTTAATCATACGAACTGTGAGGTTTATTCTTTCTTGGATGAGGACAGGATCATTGACGAAGCAAAATCAAATCAGGAAGAAGGAGTCGACCGTTTTGCAATTGTAACTGCCGGACGTAAGCTTGATGGTGAAGATTTTGATAAGGCGATTCATGCTTACGAAAGAATGAAGAGTGAACTGAAGATTAATCTCTGCGCATCCATGGGATTTCTGACTCGCGAACAGTTAAGGAGACTTAAAGCTGCAGGGGTTACAAGTTATCACAATAACATAGAAACTTCCAGAAGATTTTTTCCGAGCATCTGCACGACTCATACTTTTGACCAGAAGATAGAGGAAATAAGGCTTGCACAGTCTGAAGGTTTATGTGTCTGTTCAGGAGGAATCATAGGTATGGGAGAAACTTTCATGGACAGAATTTCAATGGCGCTTACTTTGCATGAACTGAAGGTAATGTCCATTCCAATTAATGCTCTGACGGCAATTCCGGGAACGCCTCTGGAAAATCAGCCAGGCTTATCTGAGAATGAAATTCTGAGAACTATCTCCATGTTCAGGTTCATAAATCCTGAAGCAAATATCCGTCTGGCGGCCGGAAGAAATCTTCTTGCAGATAACGGGCGCAAGGCTTTTGAGGCAGGATGTTCTGCAACGATTACTGGAAACATGCTCACAACTTCCGGAAGCACCATCAGAGGTGACAAGGAGATGCTTTCTTCCATGGGACGTAATGTTGAGCCGAGATATAATTCCGTCTGCTCAAATCATGCAAGCGCTTGCGATTCAACCAGCTATGGTTGCTCTGTCACTTGCGGATGTGATTCAACTTGTGCGGATGCTTGCGGAGCATAAACGTTCATGCAGGAATGAGGTCAGGTTTTGTTGTTGTTGGCATGGATTTTTTAATTAATGCTTGGCAGGACTTGGTCATCATCCTGCTGAAAAATTTGGTGCGAAGTTTGACGCATATTTGACTCCTGACCTGCGATTTTTTTTCTCTGACTCAGGAAGTGCCGGTGCTGGACCTGCTTGAAGAGTGCGGTCCAGTTTAATGTAAAAGTATGCCGGACGTTGAGTTTTTTAGCAGTCACGGATCCGTGTCGCATTGCTCTGAAAAAAACAAAAGGTAAAAGCAGATTTTATGTTTGAAGGGGACGGGCAATAGAATGCATGCGCCATCTGTTCCAATGATTGGAGGCACTGACGGTTCCGCATAGGTTTATGTGACAGAGAGAATGATTAAATTTTAGGGCACCTCTATGAATTGAAATTTTTAGAGGTGCCCTTATGTTATCTCTTTTGTTTTGGCTGGCGCCGGGATATATTGTCTTGGCTGGAATATCAGGAAGCACAGGAGGACAGGGGCAATGGCATGGAGCGTATGCTGATTGTTTTATTGGTTCCTGTATTGGATTCTATAGGAACAAAACGAATGGAAACTGGAGGATATGAAAAATATTGGACGCCGGCTCGGGCAAGAAACTTATGAAGGTCATCCTGCAGGTGCAAAGGATTTTTCATATTTTACGGTTGACCGTGAAGCTGTTTTGTGGACGAATAAGTTTGACGGCATAAAAGAATTTATGTAAGCGGAGTTCCTGCTGCTTATGAAGTTCCTTTTACCGGAACGACTGGGGACAATAAATTTTTATTGATGACGGGAATGTTTTTTTTTGTTCCGGAAGATAATTTTCCGGGATATTAAAATCAGAATAAGGAATATAAAATTCATGGCATCCATGATTACAGGACGGATGCGTTTTCTTGGGACCCTGGTTTCTGAATGGTCAATGAAAATTGGTGTCCTGAAGTAAGTTTGCGGTTCATGATCTTAATATTCGCAAAATGAAATTTAATTTATGTGCGTAAGTAAAAATAAAATGTTCTGGAAACAGGATACGGTAAGCCCTGGGCATCCCTGTTTTTTTCTGCCCGTATTTATGGTTGTTTGTAGTATGTTCCTGAGAATATTGAAGTGTGTCAGTTTTTCTGCTATCATATAGACCTGAAGGATGAAAAGACTGAAAATGATTTAAATGTTCTTTCAATAAATCCAGTCCCTCTTCTGGTTCGTTGCGGCCGGATGATTCTGAAGCAGGTCCAGGTATTTGCTTTTGTTCGGATAAGGGAACAGGGTGGTGTCGTCGGTCAGTTTGTATTTATTGCGGAGTCATGTGAAAGGGAAGTCAAAAAAAATGTGTTTTAGATTGTGTACTTACAGAGGATCGGAATGATGCGTTTTTTGCTTCGATATTTATGTTTCGCAATGATGATTAATGTTCCTGCAAAAAATGGGGACGGTAAATTTTGTTCAGTGGAAGCAGAATGTCAAGTAAAGACAGGGTCTGAAGAAAATATGAATACGTTTTTTCCGGCAGGGGTTTTAGTTTTTCTGCATGACGGGGAAGGGGAGACCGGCAAGTCGAAGTAAAATTTTGTGGGCAGATGTCTGCAGAATTCTGAGCCGGTGTTCCGCCGTTCATCATATAGGGTGTCTCTGGAAATCTGAATTTATGGAGACTTGCGTATAAGATATTTTAAAATCGGAGTGGTTATGAAAAAAAAAGTTTTGATGTTTCTGATGTGCATTTGTCCTGCTTTTTTTGAAGCTTACGCAGATGACGGCAGAAAGATTGTACCGGAATCTTCGGTGCAGACGGAGAGCGGAATCTTTGAAGAAGATGTGTACGAACTGAAAGGCGGCGGAAAAGTTGTAATCGGTCCCGCTATAAGTTCGCCGGATAATTCACTTCAGTTCCTTGTGCGCTTCATCAAGGATGACAATGAAAAGTATCTGATGAACGGTTCCTATGTAAAGAAGAAGTATAATCCTGTTTTTTCTGATGAGCATGATTTTGATGAATGTTTTTTTATCGAATATTATTTCGGCACCTGCTACCTTGAGGGTTATTCCAAGCTGGACGGAAGTAAAATCCTTCACGGCATAAAAGGTGTTCTTGATAAGAGAAACAATATGCTCATCTATTGTGAAGATAATGATGACATGAAGAACAGAATAGTTCTGATGGATTTTAGCAGAGGTTCAAGTTATGTTCTTGACGGTTATCTTGAAAAGGGAAGCTATATGGAACTTTGTTGCTGGGAATATTTTTCAATTGACAGGGTTACTGACAGCTGTATTTTTCTAACATATTTCGGAAGTTCTGATTCAGACAACAAAAGGATAAGACAGAAAATTACTCTGGAAAGAAAATAGGGCATCTATGAAAAAACTTTTCATAGATGCCTGCGGGTTTTGGTCCCTGAAATTACGAGGCTCAATGCAGGATGTTTTTAAGGGAGCATCTTAAAATTGCAATTTCTGGGCGTTCCCTGAAGAGTTTGTGAACCAATATGGGAGCCTGATCATAGCAGACTTTTGCGACCTTTCCGGACCCCGGTTGCAGTTGCTGAGCTGCCCTGAGGGTTTGGGTTTGTCTCTGAAAAAAAAATACGGGGGCCAGGGGCTGCACTTTTTGGTTGCCGTTTATTTTCTGTCCAGGCGTTAATAAAAAATATTTATCACTCCAAGATATGTTGACTTGTGAAGGAAATCTCATGTATACTTCTGAAATGATTATCCGAGTCAGGAAATTAAAACTGTAATCCGGAATTTATTTATGGTCAGCCGGAAAAGAATCAGGGGAAAAAGATGGATTATTCAATGCTTGCAAAACAGGTGGAAGCTCTTGGTCAAAGTGAAGGTCATTACCTTCCGTTACTTTCAAATGCTGCGGCAATACTGTGGGATGCCATGGACAATATTAACTGGTGCGGGTTTTATCTTCTGCAGGGTCATGATGAAAAGAAAAGTCTTCTGCTCGGTCCGTTCCAGGGAAAGGTTGCATGCATCAGAATTCCTGTGGGCAAGGGTGTTTGCGGAACTGCTGTTGAACGGAACAAGACTCAGAGAGTTGCAGATGTTCATGAGTTTCCGGGACACATTGCCTGTGACAGTGCAAGTGCCAGTGAGATTGTTGTTCCCGTTCGTGACGGTGAAGGAAATGTTGTAGGCGTTCTTGACATAGACAGTCCTGTGAAGAATCGTTTTTCTCAGGAAGACCAGGATGGGCTGGAACTTTTTGTGCAGTTCATGGAACGCACCCTGGATTTTGATGGCATCAGAAATTTTTAGAGATGCCCTTATATAATGGAGCCTGTTACTTTTGGGAGGGGCCCCATTTTTTTTGAGGCAAAAAAAATGGCAGGTTTCTTCTGCAGGAAAGCTGCCCGTAAAGTTGAAGATATTATTTCAGTATGAATGTGATTACTGTCTGGAGGAGCATTTGAATTTTAAGTTTCATGTGTTCACAGGATAATGAGCGATGTTGATTTTTTCCGTATGGTAAATAACATTCGGCGGATCCTTACGGAGTTTGAAAATTAATTCACCGGGCAAGTGGCTCTCATAAAATTTCTGTGTGAAAAGGCGGAGGAAATGATGAAAGGAAATCTTGCTTTATTATTTGTATGTCGTGAGGCTGTGCCCTGATCTTTTGCAGGTAGGATTTTAAAATTAAGGTTCAGATGGGTGCCTACATTTTTACTGCAGCGGTAGAAGTGTAGGGGGAATTGTTCTGTACAGCGGCAGCAGTAGGGATTTCTTTTCAGAATCTGAGGAAGAGGGACTTCATCTTACGGGCCATGAAAATTGTTGATCATAATTCTCGGGTCCGTAAAAGGTAGTCCGTCTGGATATGGAAATATTTTTATTCAAGCATAATTTTTTTCAGGATCGAAATTGTCTTCTCAAATTTGTCCAGCTCAATGTTCGAGTAGTTCAGCATGTAAAGATTGTTCAGGTTCCGGTTGTCCCTGCCGTAATATTCTGATAGACGGTTTATGTTTATGTGATTGAGCCTCAGCTTTTCCTGAAATTTTTCATCGGACTTGCTGCTGCATAATTTTAATATCATGTGCAGGCCGGAATCACTTTCCTTTATCTCACATTCCTCGGGTGTAAAATTTTTTTCAAGTATTTCAAGGACTCTGTGTCTTTTTCTCCTATAATACAGACGCATCCTGTTGATATGCTTCTCAAAGTAACCTTCCTCAATGAATTTTGCCAGGGTAAGCTGTTCGAATGTGGGAACCGGACATGAATAGAAGCTCATGTTCCTGTAGTAAAGGTTTGCCAGGTTCTCCGGAAGAATCATGTAACTGATTCTCAGTGTCGAGGCTATGGACTTTGAAAATGTGTTCAGGTAAATGACCTTCCCGAATGCGTCAATGCTTTGCAGAGTAGGTATCGGATTTCCGTTCTGCCTGAACTCGCTGTCATAGTCATCCTCTATAATATATCTTCCCTGCTTTTCATTTGCCCAGCCGAGAATTTCGTATCGCCGAGAAGCCGGCATGGTGATTCCAGTAGGAAAATGATGGTTCGGGCTTATGTGTATGATATCACATTCCATGTCTCTGAGTTCCTTTATGCTGATTCCCTTTTCATCAAGGTCAACATAGGAATAGCTGATCCTGTTTATGTCGTATATTTTTTTTATCTTCGTGTAGCCAGGATTTTCTATGCAATATTTTTTTTCCGTGCCCAGAAGTTTTATGAGGATTTCATATAAATTTTCCGTTCCCGCACCGACAATCACCTGGTCTGGATCAATATCCATTCCCCGAAAGGACAGCAGATGTCTTGCGATGGCCTTCCTCAGTTCCATGATTCCTGAGCACTTGGATATCTGCAGAACCTTTTCCTGCATGTTTGACAGAACTTCCCTGTTCAGTTTTGCCCATATCGAGAATGGAAAGTTCTTTGACTCGACGTTGTTGGATGAGAAATCAAAGAAATATTTCTTTTCATCTCCGGTCTGTATATGCATCTTCATTTTGGGAATCATCTGTGGCTTTATGGCTGAACTCATGTCGGAAACGAAATATCCTTTCTTAAGTTCGCTGTATATGTAGCCCTCGCATATCAACTGGTCATACGCATTTTCAACTGTAATGGTACTAATGCCAAGGTTCTGGGCCAGTGTTCTTTTTGATGGAAGTTTTTCTCCTGATTTCAGGGTTCCTTTAAGTATGTCCTGCCTTATTTTCTGGTACAGTTCCTTGTATTTGGGCTCCCGGCCGTTTGAGAATTCATAAGTAAGCATATAATCGTTTCCTTTCTGGCATGCAAAATAATTTCAATTTGAATATTTATTTAATATCAGATTTACGGCAATATTTCAACTATCATGATAAAAAAAGGAGCAGAAAATCATGGAAAAGAATCAGTATGAACTGAATAAAGGTCTGGCACAGATGCTCAAGGGCGGAGTAATCATGGATGTTACGACTCCTGAGCAGGCAATGATTGCGGAAGCTGCGGGTGCCTGTGCAGTTATGGCATTGGAAAGAATTCCTGCTGATATTCGTGCAGCCGGCGGGGTTTCAAGAATGAGCGACCCTAAGATGATTAAGGGAATCCAGGAAGCGGTGAGCATTCCGGTTATGGCAAAGTGCAGGATAGGTCATTTCGTTGAGGCACAGATTCTTGAGGCAATTGAAATTGATTACATTGATGAGTCTGAAGTTTTGTCTCCTGCTGATGATGTTTATCACATTAATAAAAGAGAATTCAAGGTTCCGTTTGTTTGCGGCGCACGTGACCTGGGGGAAGCTCTGAGAAGAATCAGCGAAGGTGCTTCCATGATCAGAACAAAGGGTGAACCAGGAACCGGTGATATTGTTCAGGCCGTCCGTCATATGAGGAAGATGAATTCAGAAATCGCGAAACTTTCTTCCATGAGGGAGGATGAACTTTTTGAGGCTGCAAAGCAGTTGCAGGTACCTTACGAACTTGTTCAGTATGTTCATGCAAACAAGAAGCTTCCTGTTGTTAACTTTGCGGCAGGAGGTGTTGCAACTCCTGCGGATGCGGCACTTATGATGCTGCTCGGGGCTGAAGGTGTGTTCGTCGGTTCCGGAATCTTCAAGTCGGGTGATCCTGCAAAGCGTGCGGCTGCAATCGTTAAGGCTGTAACAGACTTCAGGAATTCAAAGCTCATTGCACAGCTTTCGGAGAATCTGGGAGAGGCGATGGTTGGAATCAATGAGAATGAAATCAAGCTGATCATGGAAGAAAGAGGAAAATAAATGAAGATAGGAGTACTTTCAGTTCAGGGTGCCTTCATGGAGCATGAAAAAATGATTCAGTCTCTTGGATGTGAAACTGTTGAGCTGCGCGCGAAGTCGGACATCTGTAGTCTGGACGGAATAATTCTTCCCGGAGGCGAAAGTACTGTTCAGGGAAAACTGCTGAAGGAACTGGACATGTTCGGTGATATCAGGGAAATGATTTCTGACGGGATGCCTGTAATGGGCACCTGCGCCGGGCTGATTCTTCTGGGCAGTTCAATCGAGAATGATGATAAAAAATATTTCGCTACTCTGCCTGTTACGGTAAGGAGAAATGCCTACGGAAGGCAGCTCGGAAGTTTTACGACCGTATCTTCCTTTGGAGACATCAGGGATTTTGAGATGTCTTTCATCCGTGCTCCATACGTTACGGAGATTCAGGATGGTGTTAAGGTTCTTGCGGAAGTTGACGGCAGGATAGTCGGAGTTCAGTACAGGAATCAGATAGGTCTTGCATTTCATCCTGAACTTGGAGGGGATGACAGGATTCATAAATATTTTCTTGACCTCATAAAGTCATCGGTCAAATAAAATGCGGGAGCCGAAGAATTTGCATGACAGATTCCCCGTGATTGTAAGCGGAGCACAATGGAATTTAGGACTATCAAAATGAAAGGACATTTCAGAATATACTAAGTCCAGGACTTGGACAATGAATTTTCAAAATAACGAATCTGCAGTATCTTAGGACAAGGCAAATTCAACGGGAAGAAAAAGAAAATCATACACTGACAAGTTCAAATCGGATGTCGTCCGAGACGCATTGAGGGCAAGTGAAAAACAGGCTGAGATTGCCGTAAAGCATGACATTTCACCAGGTACGCTGAGCGAATGGATTCAGCTTTTCATCGACGGTAAGCCGGAGACAGAGGAACAGCTGAAAGAGAAAATCGTCCGTATTGAAGAAGAAAAGGACATGGCGCTGAAGGAACTCGGAAAAAAGCAGCAGGAAATCTACAAGAGCTGCTTTTGTTGAACTGCTCCAGCCTCCTCACTTCGTTCCGGAGGCCTGCTCCGCAGTCTTCCACGGCCGGCTGGGCTGCCCGTTAATCTATAAAAACTTCCTGCTAAAAAAGTTTTTTTATCTTTTTACTGATTGTAGGAAGATGATAATAACCTATTATTAATAATGGTCTTTTAAATTCCTGCTGTTCAAATTTATTTTTAATTTCATTCATCATAAAGCATTCTCTTATTTCAAAATGAAAATTATTTTCTCTTCTTGAACTGTAATAAAGGCAAATATCATTTTTCAATAAATACCTGTCTAAAAGACGATTATATTTTTTTGTTAATGCAAAATGCCTGGTGCTGTTTATTGCTTTAGATCCAAGCGAGTCCATTTCCTTTAATTTCAAAAAGGTCTTTTTAAGACATGAAGATTCCGGCAGGCTTACGACAAGCTCTTCTGTTTTTCCATCTGCATCATCATTACAAATTACAGACGAAAGCTGCGGCAGATTTTTTATATCAATTCCAAAATGCTTTACACCAGGATTTTGTTCAATATATTTTCTAACGGCTTTTACTTCCATGGAATCAGGAAACTTATGATTCACATAAATATCTTCCAGCATATTTACAGGAATTTCTTCAAAGATTACATCCGGCGAAATTCTTTTTATTTCTGCAGCAAGATCATCAACAGTGGTACTTCCATTTTCTTCATGAGTTGTACCAATAATAAAAAAATTTTTAATTTTCATTTTATTGCTCTTCCAGTTCTATAATTATTTCAAGAAGCCTTTTTTCCTGAATAGTAAATTCAATTTTCTCTTCTCTTAAACTTTCATTCGGAACATAATTGCTGGTCTGCCTAAAAAACTTATTTAATTCAGAGCTTTTAAAAACATATCCCTTTGAAGCATAAATGGCATTTCTAAATAAGACTCTTCTAACACATGTGTGGAATAAAAATCAGGAAAGAGCCTTATAAATATTGAAGGTGCAATGATTTTCCGTTAAAATTTTTCTGTCAGCAAAAACAACAACAAAAAGGATCCCATGCACCTGAATAAAACAACTGTATCACAAATGCTGAATCTATGGAATACCATAATAGAAAATTTTGATTTTCCTGGTAGCAGGAATACAGTTACGGTCACTGTCCGTACAAGAGCTCCCATGAAATGCCGCCGCGGGGAATGCGGAAGAAAGACGTCCTTCTGTGACAACGGAAGAAATACTGAACGCTACTGGAGGTCACGAAACTTCGGAAGCAATAAACAAGTCGGATCGTAGCCATGTCGTTCTGTGGGCCAAGGAGTTGAC
>JAZUJH010000130.1:0-42685 GCA_045642665.1 Treponema sp. | reverse complement strand
GGTCTGTGTCTGAAATATCTTTCTGACCTTTTTTTACAGCTTCTGGTTCAAAAGTTGATTTCCAGTCCCGGGGAACTTCAATTTCAACTTCCCCGATACCGGATTGCACTGTCTTTGACTTATATCCGTTACGGTAATCATCGCTGTCCGAACGTTTTGCGGGGTGGTGTTTTTTCTTTTGCCATAGTAGGCTCCTGTGTTTTTATTTTACCACAGTTCTACTAAATTTTGGATTTACAGAAAGGTTTTCACAGTCTCGTGGCCCCAAAATTTTGTGGCCCATTTTTAGTCTTTAGCTTTATTCTATGGGAGTTCAGACAATTTTTATTTTCACATTCCCTGATGGAGAGTCTTTTTTTCTGTGCTTCTTTTATACTATCCATACGGCATCCAAAGGAATTATTGGGACATAGTTATCATTCCTTCCGATTCTCCTGGATTTATTTGTGTAACAAGATTGTCGGTAACAGGGATTAACTCATGTTCCTGTTTTTTGCAAACTTAATGATTTATCAATACAATTAAATAGCCTTTTATTTGCAAGTTCATTGTTTTTTTTGTGTAACTAAACAAAGTTTCAGGCGCCTCTGAAAAATATTTATCAGCGATGCCTTTGTTATGATGTCATATTACTGAAATGCACATGACAATTTCATCGGAGGAATTTTCTGGCAACGGATTGTCTGCCGCGTAAGCGGATTTTACTTCGGAGAGTTTTTGCCGTGCAGTATTTTCTTGTCGAGGAAAGAAAAATTCAGTGGAGTTTAAGCTTTTTTAAAATACTGAATGATTTTTTTTCTGCGCAAACAAAATTGTGATAATCGTACAAAAAAAAAAAAAAAAATTATAGAATTCATTTTCTCTTTTCATTATAATCCTTTTTCTATCATTTTGAAAAAAATTTGGAGTATTATTTTATGAAGATGAAGTTGCAGTACAAAATTATTTTACCAATTTCTGTATTGATTCTTTTGGCAGTGGGACTGTGTTACTGGAGCGTAAAGGACAAGTCAAGATCGATGCTGGAATATCAGATCAAGGATCATCTGGACACCCTGACTGAGTCCATAGCTTCGGCGGTGGAAACTGAAAATGATCTTGAGATGCGTGGTCTTGATACGATTGCATGCATTCCTGTCGTAAAGAATCTTGACAAGTCCTTCAGGGACAAGACGGACATAATTGACGGAATTGTTACTGACTGTGTTGCCACATATTATGACATGGGATACATAAACGCCCAGGGTGATTCCATATATTATCATTCCGATTCTGTAAGGTCCTTCAGCGAAAAGAAATTTTTCAGGGAAGCGATGAAGGGTAACGTTTGTATAACGAACCCGTACTATGATTCTGATTACGGTGAAAATCTTGTTATGTCCTACGGATATCCTGTCAAGGATGATGAGGGAAACGTAACAGGCGTTGCCTTTTCTACGATAGACGGATACAGGCTCTGTGACATTATATCGAAGAGGCTGATCAGCGAGAACACGGACATCTCCATCTTCGACCGGGATACAGGTTATGTGATTGCAAGCCACAACAGGGAGAATGTAGACTTCGAGTCCCATAATTACAAGGCAGCTCTTGCCGCCCTGAAGGACAAGAACCCGGGATTCTGTGATGTCCTTAACGAGGCGTTCCTTGGAAAAACGGGAAGCACTTTCTGCCTGATATGGAACAAGGAAAGCATTGTAGCGTACAGACCTATCAGCGGCACCAACTGGACCGTGCTTGTTCAGGCTCCCTACAGTGATTTCAATGAGAGGGCAAACAAGCTTGCGCAGTGGCTTCTCAGAGTTTTTTGCATAATGCTTGCAAGTCTTATGGTGATAGGTCTTGTTGTAATAAGACGTTCCCTTAAACCTCTTAAGAAAGTTAAGAATGCTGTTACTGACCTTGCTTCCGGCAACGCTGACCTTACGAAACGTATTTCGAATGACACCAGCGATGAAATTGGTGATGTGGTTGACGGAGTTAATTCGTTTACGGAGAAGCTTCATGTAATCATGTCTGACGTGAAGAGCAGCCGCAATGATCTTAAGGGGGAAGGAAAAAATCTTTCTGACATTGCGGACAAGAATTCCGTGAACGTTGACAGCATCATTAAGAATATCATGGACGTGAACAATCATATCCTTAACCAGAGCTCAAGCGTAGAGGAGACGGCCGGTGCTGTTAATGAGATTGCCTCAAATATTGTCGGCCTTGAAAAGATGATCGAGAAGCAGACCGTTCAGGTTGCGGAGGCAAGCAGCGCTGTTGAGCAGATGCTGGGGAACATTGTCAATGTTAATCAGGCTGTGGAGAAGATGGCCGATTCCTTCAATGAACTTGACATGACGGCAAAGAACGGCAGCAGCAAGCAGGAGGATGTTAACGATAAGATCCGTCAGATTGAACTTCAGAGCGAAACATTGCAGGATGCAAACCAGGCAATTTCTTCCATAGCGGAACAGACAAATCTTCTTGCAATGAATGCGGCAATCGAGGCAGCACATGCAGGGGAAGCGGGCAAGGGGTTCAGTGTTGTTGCTGATGAAATACGCAAGCTTTCTGAAACTTCTTCAAACGAGTCAAAGACCATCGGTGAGCAGCTCAGAAAAATCCAGGAACTTATTCTTGATGTGGTTGAAGCTTCCGGTGAGTCCTCAAAGGCTTTTGTTGCAGTCAAGGACAAGATCAGTGAGACGGACAACTTTGTTAAGAACATAAGGAACGCAATGGCTGAACAGACTTTGGGAAGCAGGCAGATAAGTGAATCTCTCGGAGCAATGAATGACAGTGCACAGGAAGTAAGGTCAGCCTCTTCTGAGATGGCCGCAGGCAACAAGGCAATCCTTGAGGAAGTAAGGAATCTGCAGGAAGCTACCCATGAAATGAGGGTAAGTGTCACACAGATGAAGGCCGGTGCGGAAGAGGTCAGAAGTTCTGAGAAGTCTCTGAATGAGGTTGTGTGCAGGATGGACAGGTCCATTGAGCAGATTAGCGTACAGATAGACCAGTTCCAGGTATAAAGAACGTCCTGAAACTTTGTTCTTGAATTTTCATGAGCCATGAAGATTTCCTGTCAGCTCACCGGACTGGAAATCATAATACGGCAGGCGGCTTAAGGTTGCATGAACTCTGTGACCGGGGGCCGCCTTATTTTATTTTCCCGGAAGCTGCGGATCTGAAATCCAGTGGCCGGCCCTCCTTAATTACGTGCACGGCGGTCGTTTCTGTGGGCTTCCATTATTTTGCTGACCTCTCTGATGAAGCTTTTGATTTCAATCGGCTTTGCAATGAATCCGTCCATTCCCGCTTCAAAGCATTTGGTCCTGTCCTCGTCAAAGGCATTCGCAGTCATGGCTATTATTGGTATTGATGAGAGAGAAATGTCTGCCTTTTTTCTGATTTCCGTGGCCGCTGTAAGTCCGTCCATGTTGGGCATCTGTATGTCCATGAGAATTAGGTCATATTTGATGTCGCCGGAAAGTTTTTTAAGACACATGATTCCGTCTTCCGCATGGTCCACTGAGGCACCGAATTTATTCAGTATGGCTGTCGCTATTTCAGAATTAAGCTTGTTGTCCTCCACCAGAAGAATGCGTGAGTTTTTTATGTCACTGAAGTTTTCCGTACAGGGAGTTCTGTTTGCCGTAGCTTCCGTGTCTTTTCCCGTGCGGTGGGGGATTCTTATTGTAACTTCAGTACCGCATCCGGCTTCGCTTTTTATGCTGATTGAACCGTCCATAAGTTCGACAAGCTTTTTTGCTATTCCGAGACCCAGTCCTGAACCTACTACCTTGTTTTCCGTGACAGTCTTTTCTCTTGCGAACTGGTCGAATATGTGGGGAAGAAATTCCTTTGATATTCCGATTCCCGTGTCAGTTACTTTTGTTGTGATTATGACTGTATCTTCTTTGGCACCTGCCTCCTCGGTGAAGCAAACATCAATGCTTCCTCCTTCAGGCGTGTATTTTACTGAATTGGATATAATGTTTATGAGTATCTGCTCCAGTTTTGTTGCGTCAACATAGATTGACCTGTGGATGATGCTGTTGTGTATGTTCATTGATAATGATTTTTCCGCTGCGGCTGTCTCGAATGCTACGGAGAAGGATTCATAAACTTTCTTTGAATCTGAGAGGCTCTCATTTAGAACAAGCTTTCCGCTTTCAATTCGGGAGATGTCCAGCACATTGTTTATTAGGTCGAGAAGATATTTGCAGGAGACTATGATTTTGTTGATGTAGTCATCCCTGTTTCGTTGCCCGTTGTCCTGGTTTTTCAGAAGCTCCGCATAGCCTATTATTGCATTCATGGGAGTGCGTATGTCATGGGACATGTTGAATAGGAACCTTGATTTCGCGCGGTTGGCCTGTTCCGCATCCTTGAGGGCTTTCTTGAGGAGACGGTTCTGGGCATACTTTTCTTTTGCTGCAAGCTCCTGCTTGTGTCTGGCGTATATCAGCACGATCATTACGGATGTCATTGATATGATGAATACGGTCATCAGAAGTATGACAAAATTTGAGTGGGTTCTCATGAAGGACTTGAGGCTGTAGGAATACTGCATGGTTATGTATTTGTACATGTGGTTTGAAAGGTCCGTCTGGTTCAGCAGTGTGATTCCTCTTTCCACCAGTGTGTAGAGCACGGAGTTTCCTTTCTTTATTCCCACGCAGTAGTTTGCCTTGTTTGCAAGTGCCTCCGTCTTTAAATTGGAGAAGCTGTCCGTGCTCAGGAAACCTTCAGCCCTGCCGCTGTTCAGTACTGTGCAGCTTGCCTTGCCTTCGCTTACGGCTTCAAGGGTTTCCTTTGTGTTCTTCACCATATATATTTTGCTTTCAGGGTAGTAGAGGGAAACATAAATGTCCTGGAATGAGCTTATGTCGGAAACGGCGATGGTGTTCTGTATGGAATCATTTCTTACTCCGTTGTACACCATGTAGATGGTCGTCTCCAGTATGTTCATTGACTGGATGATGTTATTCTTTTCTGAGTTCCAGTTGCAGTCGTAGACAGGAAATATTACGTCAACTTCATTGTTCTGGAGCGCCACCGCCATTTCTTTGTAGGTGCCGAATCCTGTGTATTCAAGTGGCAGTTCATTTTCAAGGCCCAGCTTCTCTCTCCATGACGAGAATATTTCAGTGATTATGCCTGATACCTGGTCAGTCTTTGAATCTATTCCGCAGAAGGGCAGATAGTTTTCTATGTAACCGATTCTAAGTATGCCGTTGTCGCAGATCCAGTTCTTTTCTTCTGCAGAGAATTCTATGCTGACCGGCGCGCTCTGGTAGTATTTCAGCTTCAGTTCCTGCAGAAGGTATGGGGTGCATTCAAGGAGAAGAGCCTGCGCCCTGTTAAGTTCTTCCAGAAGATCAGGCCTTGACTTTGAAACTGCAAGAGAGAAAGGGCATTCATTGATCTTCGTGACAGGAACATATCCTGAATCACGCTTCATGTTTGAGTTCACGGCAACAAGACCATCTATCCTGCCTTCCGCAAGGGACTTCTCTCTTTCATCAAAGTCGTCGAAAATGACTTCCCGGCAGTCAGTTCCGCTTGACTCTGCCCAGTTTTCAAAGAAAGTTGAAATAAGGTTATGACGTATGGTGCCTATCCTTTTTTTGTTCAGGGTGGAAAGGTCTGATGCAGAAATGCTTGTATCGCCAGACCTTTTGTATATGTAGTAGTCCTCCGTTCCCATGCTGTCCTTGGGAAACAGCATCTTGTCTGACCTCTCCTGTGTATAGGTGAGGCCTGACATGAGATCTATCTGTCCTGAAAGGAATTTCTGGTACAGGTCCTCCCATGAGCCGTATACATATTCAATGTCCCATCCCGTGTAGTTTGATATGAGCTGCAGATATTCATAGCTGTAGCCGGACTTCATTTCGTTGTCACTGTGTCCCTGCTGGAAGGTTCCGGTGCAGTACCAGGCCACCTTCACTTTTTTTTGTTCAGCACCTGCTTGTCCGTGTAGCGGCAAAGTATCCGGGTAGACCAGGATAAGGAATAGCATCAGGAGTGTTCGGAGAGGAAAAGATGATATGCATTTCTTTGTGGTCATTTCTTATGGCTCTCCTGCGTCTTAGAATACATTCCTGATAAGGGGGGCTGCATAGCCTGTCCATTTAAATTATAAGGCTTTTGCCAATTTTTTCAACTGCAGTAACGTTTTATTGTAACAGGGATTCAGCATGTTGGGCAGACTTTGCAATTTTTTTTGTTCCGGACCTTTGTTCATGGTCATGAGGACTCTGTTGGCATCAATAAGGCTATGTATTATACTAACTGCCGTTAACTGTTCATAATTTGTGCGTCTTGCTTTAGGATTGCAGGCAGGAGAAACTGGGATGTCATGTCCGTGATTCGCGGTGGAAAACATCATCATTGCCGGGTCTGTCGGGAAGCTGGATTACAAAGTCAGGCTGAGAGGGCATTTTATTTTCCGGACAGCCTGGCATGAAGGAGAAAATCAGGATATCCATGAAATTTCTGCTCCCCGTGACAATATGGTTTCATCCGTTGCTCGTCCCGGACCATGCGGCCGAAGTCTTGCGACTGTGGGAATGTTTCATTTCAGCTGGCCTTCATAGAGTTCCTTTATCTTATGGACAACCTGGTTCGTGTTTCCCGGTTCGACTACATAGTCATAAAGGTCCGGTACGGTGCCGAAGGAAATGACCTGTGAGCAGGCAAAATTTTTCGTCAGCTCCCTGATCATGTTCTGCTTCGTCGCATCCCTGTGATATATCTTTATGTAGCTTGACCCGGGATAGTCGTTGCTTTTATATTTGAGAACCTTTAGCTTTCCGAAGTAGTCCTGCTTTTTCAGGAGATCATGGATCTGTTCAATTTTTTCATCAGGATAGATTAGCATGAAATATACAATCCTCTCCGTTTCCGGGACCGGTCTTTTTATGTAGTTCCTGTAGGGTGATGTTCTCAGCTGTTCTATAAGTTCTTCCTGGACCTGGCAGTCGGTGTTCCTGTAGTAGATAAGCAGTGTGTCATCTATGACGACGTTCGCGAAATAAGTGATACTGTTTTCATCAAGGAGACTGATGATTTTATCCGAGCAGTCCTTTTCCAGCTCCGTTTTTTTGAGATAGCTTTTGCTTGAAGTGTCATACAGTACAGCACCGTCCATTGCGATGACAGGAAGCCTGAGCCTTATTTCTGACATAGGTTCCATGATGCTTGCAGGAGGACGCATTGTGCTCAAAGTGAAATTCAGTCCCTCGTCAAGCATGCGGTTCAGCTCGACCTTGCAGTAGTCGTTTATGTGATAATGATTGTTCAGGAGCGTATCATCCAGTCCTGACACAAAGAGAATGTCCCTGCGCGGTTTTCTCGGGAGATGGAAAAGATTTACCATTACACCCACAGCGATTCCTATGACTGTATCAAGGAAACGGTTCAGCACAAAGAGATAACTGTTCTGGTCCGAGAAATGGATCACGACAATGCTTAAAAAAACAACGCAGCTGAAATAGGAGGCCTGCTTCTTTTTGATTGCGACGGTAACCCAGATGAGAGGGAGTATTGATGCTGAAATGATCACAGCTTCCGTGAGCCTGAACGCAAAGGATGTGCATGGAATCCATGTCTTTATGAGGTTCAGGAGGAGGAGAACCGCCAGTCCGAAGACTGCGCCTATGACGGTTCCTATTATTCTTTGCACCGCATTCTTTTTTGTGGTTGAAATATAGCTCTGGATGCACCACAGGGCGGAAAGCTGGCTGTAGAATACAATGCCGCTGCTTCCCCTGAAGTAGTTGACCATGTAGCAGATGAAGATTGCGGCGGCACTCTTAATAATCCTTGCACCTATGCCAGGTAATTTAGCTGACAATTTCTACTGCTCCTCGTCGGGAATGATCTTGAAGACGGCTGTATTCTGGTAGGCCATTGTCTCATTATGAATGAACGCGACAGTTCCGTCACACGGAGATTTTATGTCGGCCTTCAGTTTTCCGGTGAAGGGGTCCGTGATGTGGGCAAGTATCTGGTTTCTCTTTATCCTTTCTTCGGCTTCGACATGGGGGTCAAAGAATCCTGCCTTAGGATTTCTCAGATTAATCATGTCCGTGTTTTCAATTATCCGGGAAACATAACCTTCATAGCCCCTGTAGTTTATTATCCCCTGCTTTGACATGAAATTCATGACTGATGCGACCGCCTGCTCCGCGCTTTTCTTGTCAACGCTTGATGTGCTTGTGGTGTAAATGCTGAAGGCATCGGTCTCCCATATCTGCCAGTTGTAGTTGAGGGTTGAGGTGTCAAAGGGCCGGGGATGATGGAGCACTACAAAAGGAAGACCGAATTTTTTTGCAAGCTCAAGATTCTCATGGCCTGTTCTCATTACGCGCACGTGGGGTACGAAATTTCCGCTCATATAGAATGATGCGAACTGGATGCCGTATTTGTAGCTCTTTATTTTACTGAATATTCCGTCAGCAATTCTCTGTGTGGTCTCTCCCTGGCTGTATCCCGGGAACATCCTGTTTATGTCCGTGTTGTCTATGCTCCAGAATCTTTTCTTTATGTTCACCGAATAAGGATTTGCGCAGGGTATCACCATTATCTTTTTCCCGGAAACGATTCTCCCTTTTGCTTCAAGTTCTGAAAGCCTCTTCACAAGCAGCGAGCAGCAGTAGATCTGCTGGAATTCGTTTCCCCTCAGGCTTCCCAGTATGCAAAGAGATTCTTCGCTTCCTTCTCTGTCATCCCCGAAGGTGAAGGCATTTACACGGAAGTCATCACGGTAGAGGGCCTTGATTTCATATATGGTTTCCTGCTTCATTTTTTAACTCCAATCAGAATTCTTCCCATCAGTGAACCTTCATCCACTACAGGATATTCGCGCTGCGTAAAAAGCCATCCCTCTTCAGGGGCCTTAATTTCTGCCAGCAGGTCTCCTGAAAGAGGGTTCACAATTTTTCCTATGAGCTGACCTTTTTTTACATTGCTGTCATGGTCCGCTTCCTTTATGTAGATTCCCGGTACCGGAGAATTGAGGTAGCAGACGCATCCGCCCTTTTCATCGCTGGCAACAGCAGGTTCTCTTACAGGAGGTGTATCCCCGTCCCAGATTTCCAGCTCCTTCATCAGATTGAATATTCCGTCAACAAGCTGGTCCGTATATTTCCTTGTGATTCTCATCCCCACACCCATTTCGACAACAAGGGTAGGTGTTCCCCGTGAGTTCAGGGAATGAGCGAAAGTTGATTCAAGGATTGTGCTTGCTCCGTGAACCCATACAAGATCCACGTTGGTTTTCTTTGCGAAAGGAAGGAGCTGTTCTTTGTGAATCTCATTTATTCTTATCTGGGGTGCCTCAGTCAAAAATATGTTGCTGGCATGTATGTCGATGCAAAGGTCCGAGCCTTCCATGCCGGAGATGATTTTTGATGCAATGTATTCGTTCATATCACCTTCGCTGTTTCCCGGAAAAAGTCTGTTCATGTCCAGGTCGAAGGCGGGAATTCCTCTTGTAATGGAATCTATTCCGAAGGGGTTCAGGGCAGGGTATATGTCCACAGTTCCCGTAAGGTTTTCCATGTGATCCCTTATTTTGCGTGCAAGCTCGTAGCAGACATACTGTCCTTCAAGTTCATCACCATGAATTCCTGTTACTATGCAGATACGCTTCTTGTTTGTATTCCGGTTTTCTATCCTGTTTCTCTTTATTTCAAGAACTTCATCCACTGGAAGTTCAGCCTTTGCGATTGTCTCTATCATTTTATCTTCCGCTTATAAGATTGTCTGCATTTCTTCCACAGTTACATTCACAGTCTGAGTCTGCACTGCGTTTCCGTAAAAGACGCCCTGGTTTATGGAGCAGTCTCTGTAATCACGTCCGCAGGAAATTTTTATGTGGTCCTCCGCTACAACAAGATTATTTGTAGGGTCAAATGCGAACCATCTTCTTACGTCATAGATTTCCACCCAGGCATGAGATGCTCCCTCTCCTGTAAGCATTCCGCATACATACCTGCAGGGTATCTTTGCCATGCGGCACAGGCTTAGCATTATGTGTGCATAATCCTGGCATACGCCGAATCCCTGGGAGAAGGCTTCCTCGGAAGTTGTTCCGATGCGGGTGGTTCCTGCTTTGTAGGAAAAATTTCTGGACAGCTCCTCCATTATTTTTTCTGACCTATCGAAATTGGAATCATCCGTCCCGAATCTGATTCGGGAAAAGAAATCCGTAAGAGCCGGACCCGGTTTTGTCACCGGTGTCTGGTATCTGTAGAATCCTATCTTCCTTTCGTCGGGGGCGCTTTCAAATTCTGCAAGTCCTGTCATGGCTGTTCCCTGTACGGCAATTAAGAATTCCTGGTGGGGATTTTTCTCGTAGCCGTAAATGCATCTGTTGCCGAAGGAATCCTGGCCTCCGTTAATGAATTCGTTCGGGAAAACATTTGTCGTCCTTCCAAGAATTTTCTGGCGGTCAGAATCCTGGGGCAGACACTTCAGTGTGAACCTGTGCCTGCAGATTTCGGAGTCGAAGGAAATTCTCATGCTGTAATGAAATCTGAGGGTCTTCATTTTTGTGGGCTTCCTTCAGGCCGAAGCACTCAGGCTTGTTTCCTGCGGGCCTACGGTAATTAATCTTTCAACCGTCCTGATGATTTCCTTGTAATCAGTCTCCTCTGTTTCCGTGCAGTAGTTAAGCTTCATAAGGCTTGCACGGTTGTATCTCAGACCGGTTCTGTCAATTCTGCCTGTCAGGCGGCGGACTTCACGGTTCAGTTCATTTTTATTGCAGCGGAGCCTTGCGAACAGGTCGATACGTTCAATGAGTTTTCCGACTTTTATGATGTTGCGTACATGTTCACTGTCTATGCTATCATCAACCATTCCCCAGAATGCAATGATGTTGTCACGTACATCCATCAGCTGGATTATGGGGGAGTTGCTGATTCTTGCTCTGTTCATCGCATAAACCGCAAGCTGGATGTATG
This sequence comes from Treponema sp., assembly GCA_045642665.1. Classification (GTDB taxonomy): domain Bacteria; phylum Spirochaetota; class Spirochaetia; order Treponematales; family Treponemataceae; genus Treponema_D. Next base: position 31,718 of record JAZUJH010000130.1, on the reverse strand, counting down.
CAAGGGTTTCGCTTCCGATTTCTTCTCTCAGGACAACCGCATTGTCGTAGGCTCTCATCAGGTTTGCGAAAATCGAATTCGGGTCTTCCCTGTCAAAGCAGTAACGTTCCGCAAAGTCTCTGCCAGAGGCATATATGTTCGGAATTTCCTGTGCGATGCAGTATTCCTCATATTCACTTTCCTCAAGATCCAGCATGGAGTCAAACTGTTTTCCGAATGTCTTGAGAGTGGTGAACACTCTTTCCGTGTAGCGTCCCAGCCATAAAAGTCTGTCCATGTTTTCTATCGAGATAATACCCATGTGTCCTTGAAACCTCCTCCCTGAGATGAATTGACGATGAACGAATCAGGGTTCCGTGAAAAACGTGTGAGCCCGCTTTTCCAGACCAGAGGTTCATCTGCCATGAGAACGAAAGCACGGAGGTCAGCTTTCCGTGGAATCATTTCTCCGTTTTCCATTATGTCTATGTCCTTGAAGTCTATTACCTCCTGGGCAATGAATCTTCTTGGTTCCGACCTGAGAAGTGAAATGAAATCTTCCTTCTGCTGTTTTGTCATTGTGTTTGCGAAGACTACTCCATATCCGCCTGCCTCTGCAACGTCCTTCAGGACCAGCTTGTCAAAGTTTTCAAGAACATATCTCATGTCCTGCTCGTAGTAAGGAAGGTAGGTCGGCGCATTGCTGAGAACAGGTTCCTCTCCCAGATAATATCTGATCATCTTCGGGACGAAGTAATAGATTCCCTTGTCGTCTGCGACACCGTTTCCTGGCGCGTTCATTATGGCAACATTTCCCTTGCGGTAGATGTCATAGATATGAGGTATGCCTATGACCGAGTCCTGTCGGAAATTCATCGGGTCAAGATAATCGTCACTTATTCTTCTGTAAACAACTCCAACTTTTTCTTTCTTTCCGGAATAGTCAATGAAATACAGGTGGTCGTTTTCAACTATAAGTTCGCTTCCTGTTGCAAGATGCGCTCCTGTCTGTTCTGCAAGATAGGAGTGCTCGAAATAGGCCGCATTATATCTTCCCGGACTCAGAATCACTGAATGTCCTCCGGTGTTCACGTTGTCCATTGTCCTTCTGAGAAGCTGGGCATAGTTCCTGTTCTCCTCAATGTGAAGGTCCTGAAAAGTTTTGGGGCTGCTCTTCCTGCAAAGGTCCCTCGCGATCATAGGATATGATGCTCCGGAAGGAACTCTCAGGTTGTCTTCAAGTATGTACCACTTTTCATCTTTGCCCTGGACCAGATCTATTCCTGAAATGTGCGAGTAGATTCCTTCAGGGGGAAGAACATTTTCGCACTGCACAAGATAACCTCTTCCCGCATATATGAATTCTTCAGGAACGACGCCGTCCTTTATGATTTTCTTTTCACCGTATATGTCTTTTATGAAAAGGTTCAGCGCCATTACACGCTGCTTCAGTCCTTTTTCAAGCATGGCGAATTCGTTTCCGCCAATTATGCGCGGAATTGCGTCGAAAGGAAACAGCTGTTCCTTGAATTCATTGTTCTTATAGATTCCGAACTTCACTCCATAGCGTGCAAGAAGTTCATTGATAGTGTCTGTATGGTTGAGAAGATCAATGTTCTCCAGATTTTGCATCGTGAGCCTCCTGTAGTTGTGAATGGGACAAAAAAAAAGCGCTTCTTCCGGAAGAGAAACGCCTTTGTCTTTTACGTACATTCTAGTTCTTTTGTTTTACTTGATATTGTAAAATTCCGTAGTCAGAAAATATGCTGCACTCCGTATACTGTTTTCGGATGTCACGTTCAATGCATTCCGTATTCGTGCAGGTATGATGATGGCTGGTGCATTAACATTTGTATCCTGTTTCATCTGTCCCAAGAACCGGAACAGTGCAGTAGATGCATCTGTCCTCCGGATAAAAACTATGCTGAATGTTTCCGCAGTGCCCTTTTTCCAGGAAAAATGACGCTGTCCTGTTCATCATCTCCTGATACGGTCATCGGTTTCAGCCGGCAGAATGCGTAACGTAAAATACTGAACGCGAATTCCGGGACGGGAGTCTCCTGGAATGGGGAAATAATTTCAGGGAACACATTGAAAGCCTGTATGAAGAATTCCATGGTTCCCCTGAATGAGAGTTCATAACTGTTTAAATGTTTAGGCCCCGCTGTTCATCACATTATTCTGCGGCAGACAGGGGGGGCCCTCCGCAAGTCGGATTACATGCCCAGCTTTCTTTTGTTTTCATTCATCATTGCTGTCTGGGCTTCCTGCATCTTCCTGTATCCTTTTTCGTCGCGGTATTTCTTGAAGTCCCTGAGCAGACGGTCGAATTCGTTTTCGTCCTGAGCAAGAATCATGTCGTGGAAAGTTTTTCCCCACTTTCGCTGCAGGTCCTGGTAGATTGCGTTCTCTTCGCTGTCCGGTGCCAGTGTAAGACCGTCGTAAACTGCATAGCTTTCTACATACGGACGGGTCCAGAGCTGAGGCTGCTCTACGTACGGAGCATATTCAAGACCGAACTGTGCCTGCCATGCTTCATCCTTGAGCATCCAGTATGTATAGAGCACTCCTATGTCCGTTTCCTGCTGGTTCTTGTCGGCTGAATCAAGTGCCTTTACTTCCGGCGTCAGGACAGGGACACCGTTTTCCTTTGTGTAGGTCCGGTTCAGTATGCCGAAGTTGCAGTCAAACTGTCCTTCTTCACTTATCAGGTATGTGAGGAACTTTATGGCCTGCTCAGGATGCCTGCAGCTCTTGGAAATCATTGTAACCGTCCATCCTGAGATGCTTCCTCCCGCAAGCTTTGGATCTTCTCCCCTGGAATTGGCTGGACCCTTGACTGCAATGTAGATGGAGTTAGGGTCGTTTATGTACAGGAGGTTCTGGGCATTCTGCATATCGGTGTTCGGATAGAAAAGACAGAAGTAACGGCCGAGGGCTGCGTTTTCTTCTATCTGGCTTCTCTTGTTTATGAATACGTACTTAGAGATGAGACCCATTTCATTTGCCCTGCGGAAGGTTCTGAGCCATCTTACATATTCAGGGTCGTCAACAAGTCCTAGCTCCGGATCAGTAAAAAGGCCGTCCTTTTCAGGCTTTATTGCCAGGAAGTGTGAAAGAGTTTTCTGCAGGGTTGAGCATCCTGTTTCACCGAATTCAGTTGTGCCGAAAGGTATCAGAGAAAGTCCGTCAATTTTTGGGAACATTTTCTTTGCATCAGAAAGAGCCTTGAGGAATCCTTCCGGCGTGGACATGTCAGGTTTTCCCAGCATCTCATACATGTCCTTTCTTACGAGGAAGGTTTCGTTTGACGTGAGCCTTCCCTTATACTTTTCATAGTCGCTCGGAGTATAGGAGCAGTTCGGGTATCCGTATACATGTCCGTCTGAACGACGGAACCATCCCATCTTGTCATTGTTCACCACGTTGAAGAATTCAGGACAATATTTCTGTGCAAGTTCGTCCAGTGGATAGACCATCCCTTTTTCAATCAGGGAATTTACCTGTCCTTCCCACCATCCCAATGTGATGTAGTCAGGAAGATTGTTGTCTGCCATAAGGGAATTGAGCTTTTCTCCTTCATTTCCTGCAGGGACAACAAAGTTTACGTCCACGCCTGTTTTTTCTGTAATGTATTTGGAGACCAGGCTGTCCCCCCAGTGCCTTGCGAACCAGGAGAAGTGAATGTACCAGTCGAACTTTACCAGGTCCCTGTTATTTTTCTTGCTGGAAGAAGAATCTGTTTTCGGCAGCCCGCAGGAAGTCAGGGAGACGCATATCAGTATAAGGGCTGAGGAAAATGAGCGGAACAGTTTTTTTGGGTTTAGCATTAAGAACCTCCGGAGATAATTAAAAATCAATGTGCACATCATGATTGTATCGTTGGGGTACAAAAATTGGGGCAGGACGGATGAGCAAAGAGACCCTCTGATAATGTAACTCAAATTTCGTCAATATAAATCAGGGTTAACAATTTTTTGTTAATTTTTGAATTCAATTGAATTTGTTCATTTATCAGTTACATTAAGATAAGGGGATGGTCCCAAATTTTTTCTGTTATGGAGTTTTTTTATGAAGAAGAGCAAGTCTCTGGCAGTGAAATGTTCGACCATGATAATCGCTATCTATGCCGTGGCAACTGTCATATCTTCTGTGTTCATTGATGAGGTTCTGAAATCCAGGATTATATCTGATACTGAAAAGAACTGTTTTTCCTTGACGGAATCCTATGCGGAAGCAATATCAGCTAAAATTCTTCAGTACGGAGGCCAGCTTACAGGCTATTCAGTTGCGGATACAATAAATGAAGGTGACATTGAAATAATAAGCGAGTGGCTTCCCGAGAACGTTCATCTTAGACCCAATGACAGTGACTTCGTCGGCTTCGTTTCAAAGGCGGGAATTCTTGCAACTGATACAGGTTCCATGAGCCGTGTAAAGGATACGGATTACTATGATGCTATCTTCAACAAGAATTACAGGGAATTCGCAAGCTCTTCAATAATTTCCAAGCTTACGGGAAGAACTTCCATCTATATATGTAAGGCGATTGTCAAGGACGGAACAGTTAACAGCTTCATCACCAACAACGTAAGCACTGATGTCATCAGGGAATCCTTCGATGACTTTAACTCCTACAACGGAAGATCATTCGTTACATGCGGAACGGATTTCATTACTTCCTCCGACAACCGTGTTGACGGATTCGAGACGATTTCAAAGGAATATTCCGTCATGAGGCAGGATGAATACGGTTCATGGATAAAGATAAAGGAGACTGGGGAAGAGTTTTTCTATACGACGGCAAAGATAAAGGCCTCCAACTGGCAGATAAATTTCCTTGTTTCCAGAAGCGAAATCAGCAGCGTCGCACGTACGATCATCATAATGCAGGTAGAGGTGAGCATTCTCATAGGAATAGTCATCACCGTCATCATGATTCTCTTCCTCACGACCTCCCTCAAACCTCTGGCCGTTGTCGGAAAGTCCATAAATAATATTGCCCAGGGAAATGCTGACCTTACGCAGCGCATCGTCATCAAGGGAAATCATGATGATGAAGTGGGGCAGGTTGTTTCGGGCTTCAATACTTTTACGGAAAAGCTGCAGACTATTATTTCCTCCCTCAAGAAGTCGAAGGAGAATCTTTCGGTCACCGGGGAAGAACTTATAAGCTCAACTAACGGAACTTCCGTGGCCATAGGCAAGGTCATTGACAACATTGACAATGTCGGCAGGAGCATTATCTACCAGACTTCAAGTGTAGGTGAAACGACAATCACAATCAACAGGATCTCCGAAAACATCGGGTCCCTGAGCACCCTTGTTAGTGCCCAGGTTGCCAGTGTAAGTGCGGCGGTTTCCGCTGTTGAGGAGATGATCGGGAACATAAATTCCGTGAACAGGACTGTGGAGGCGATGAGCGTTTCATTCAACAATCTTAACGAAAAATCTTCTGACGGTATTGCAAAGCAGAATACTGTCAACGAGATGGTCAAGACCGTCAAGGAAGAATCCATCATTCTTCTCCAGGCAAACAAAATCATTTCCACTATCGCAAGCCAGACTAATCTTCTTGCCATGAACGCTGCAATTGAAGCTGCTCATGCCGGGGAATCGGGAAAGGGATTCAGTGTTGTTGCTGATGAAATCCGAAAACTTGCTGAGGATTCAAGCGCCCAGACAAAGACCATCGGTAAGCAGCTCCGGAAGATTACGGAAACAATTGGAGCCGTAGTTTCTTCTTCACAGGAAGCGCAGGTAGCACTTACGGGAGTATTCTCTGAGATCACCGAAACGGACAGCCTAATGAAACAGATTAGCAGTGCCATGCGCGAACAGGAGGAAGGTTCCAAGCAGATTACTGAAGCCCTTAAGGTTATGAGCGGTAGCACAAGTGATGTTGATGCGGCGTCCAGGGAAATGGCAAGCGGTACCAAGCAGATTCTTGATGAAGTAAGCGTCCTGAAAGTTACTTCCGAGTCAATGCGTGAGGCCATGGACGAAATGTCAGGAACAGTCAAGCTTATTGAAGCTGCGGGCAATGACCTGAAAAAGCTGTCCGGCATAGTAAGCAGTTCAATAGGAGAAATCGGATTGCAGGTAGATGAGTTCAAGAGCTGACCGGGATGCATTGTGCCTGTACTTTAGTTTTTGCAGGACCCGGATTACTGAAAATATTTTGTGCGGATCATTTGAAAGTGGTCCGTCTTTTTTTTGGGGGAGGAGACAAGGATGTATGTCTTTTCATATAGTCAGTTCCTGCCGTTCATATTATCATCCCGCATGCAAGGTATTGGGAAGAAGATAAAAGCTGATGGGTTCCGGCAGATGAAATCGGACACCGTAAATGAGGTTGATTTACGGGCGGCATGGAAACTGATGATGTCTGCCGGTTACGGAAGAATATCCGGGAAGGAATATGAAATGTATTGTATTATATGGAAGAAAAGTGTTGCCTTTTGGCGGTGAAAATGTATGCGCATATTGGGGTACAGAAAAAAATTCCGCGGAACCCAAAAATCCGCAGGAGCACGGGAAGCTGTAATGATGCAGCCGGGAGAGCTTATGAAAAAATTATGCTGATAAATGAAGGGGGAATCTCTGAAAGATAATTTCCGGAGGTTCCCATGACATTAAGAACCTGGTGGCCCATCTGCGACTTGCAGGCAGGGGAAAACTTGTCGAGGACGGCAGAAGTCTGCTGGGATATGAGTCAGGGGAAGGCGATACATTATTCCGGAAGGTGGTGCTGAAGGTAATGAATCCTGTGGGGCCTGCTGTGAAAGGGAAGGGCCTGAGGAAACAGGAACAATAGCGAAAGCAGTGCGGTGCCATACTGGGGTGGAAGAATTCTTTTATGAGTGGAGGCACATTAATCATTGCTTTCCGTGCAAGACAATGAGGGACACAGGTGAGAAGCGTCTGACTGATTACGGGAAAACTGCCGGACAGGAAAATGTACGGGTTCATCTGGAAGAGGACCCCAGGAATTTTTGGGAGCAATGAATCATTCCATGAAACGGATATCTCTGTCCACGGACTTTACAGGAGGGAGAACGAATCGCTGAAAGAAGTATTGTCTCCGGTCTGAAAGTCTGTAGTATTTTTTTTGGAACAGCAATGCTTTTACAGATGACTTGGTGCAGTGCATTGATTGTTCTGAAATATATGAAGTTGAACTATGTCTGATTTTTTCATTTCCAGGAGAAACCTGACAAAATGGGCCCCTGTTTTTTTTGGGAGAAGATTTTTCCGGAGGATGTTATACGACGGACCGTGTTTCAGTTTTTTAATGTGCTGCAGGAACATGGCATTTTAAAATCAGTGGTGCAGATGAAATGGCGAACGGAATTCATTCGGAAAGGTAAACGATAATTTTTTTTTACGCCGGGATTATTTTGTTGGAGGCCATAAAAATTTCAATCTTCAGAAATGTTCTTATCTTTATCCGGCATCAGAAAAAAGGGGCATGAAAATTTGTGGACGATGTACAGGGATTGTGTCTGCATGACATATTACTGCCTGGTTTATCCTTCAAAAAAAATTGTACGGATGTTTTGAAGTCCATTGGCATACATTACATGAAATTGGTTTAATGGATGACAGGTTCTGCTTGAACACGTCTTGTTGAACAGAATTCAAAAAAAAGCTATACTTTGCTGAGCTAGTTAAAAATCTAATTGATTTAAAATCTCCATTTTTCCATTCTTGACAAAGATTTTTTATTGTAGTAATTTTCTTGAGGATTTGAAAATGAAAGGAGTATTCACAATTATTTAAATATCTTTTCCCTGGAGTTATTTTAGATTTTTTTTGTGTGTCCTTTGGAAGAAAAAAAAGTTTTAAGTAAATTTATTTTTCCGGAACATAATTCCTGTGAACATTTTTTCATTTCAGGTTACGCAGCTAGATGGATTCGTTTTTAATTTTATCGGACGACCTGATTTTCTGTTCGCGGGAAAAACTTCCGGGCGGCAGGGATTGGTTTTCTGATAATCCTTAAGAGCCCGGCACCCTCAGGACTTTTTGTTTTCAGGGATCTCCGGTTCAGCTTATGATATCTTATTAAGGACAGTTCATTTTATTTGTTTTGCAGAAATATTGTGGAATCTAATTCCGGTGAAATTTCAGTCTCCCGGATTCCAGGGGCTGAATGCCGACTGCTTACTTTTCGCAGCATGATTGTTGCCGGATTTTTTTCTGCTGGAAGTCCTCTCTTTTGGGGGCCAATAATTTATGAGGAGAATTAATATGTGTAAAAAAACAGTGAAGAATGTTCTAACAGTTCTTTTGGCATCAGCTTTCTTTGCTTGTATTGGTACCGAGCAAGTATATGCAAAGGGGAAAGAGAAGGAAAAGGCTCCTGAACTGCAGAAGGAGGAGCCCGGCTTCTATTACGGATACGGAAAGGGTCTGACTCAGGCTGAAGCAGAATTTTCGGCCAAGAAGGAACTTATTGAGAACATACTTACGGAAGAGCTCAAGGCCACAAAGCCGAGGGCTTCACGCATTATCATCAGCGATGATCTTGTTGATTCCAGGCTGCAGACTCTGAAGTTCTCAAAGAACAACAAGCTTGGAACTGATGTTTCCTGCAAGATAAAGATTGAGAAATGGACGGAAGAGGAAGATCTTTTCAGAAAGAATCTCAGAAATAATCTGAACGGCAGCTTTGATGTTCTTAAGTCAAGGAAGTCACTTACAGATAAGATAGAAAGTTCCGTATATATCCTGAACCAGCTGTCACTTAACGGGCTGTATGATCTTCTTACTTTTGATGAATCAGGTTCAGAACTTTATTCAAAGAAAGTTGAGGGCATGTGCGGATCTTTTGTTGATGAACTTTCTTTCTCTGTTTCAGTTCCGAACGGATTCGTTAATTCAAAGACAAGGTATGCAGTTTCCGTGAAGGACGGAAAGGGAAAGGCTGTTGCAGGGCTTACGGTAAAGGCTTCATGGTCACTTGCAGAACTTCCTGTATCCTATGAGGATGCGGCTGCGGCGGATGAAGTTGTCTTTGAGGCAAGGACCGATGCAAACGGTGTAGTGAATGTTTCATTCCCGTCTGATGCTGCATTCAGGAACAGGGCGGCAGTGCTTACCGTTTCTACTTCATTCTCTTCATCAAGGCTTGCAACTTCTGCAATGAGAAAGCTTGACGCACGTTCTTCTGTGGATGCGAATTTCATTTACTGCGAAGACTTTGCCGGGGAATACAGGACAGTTATGGTACAGGCAGGAGACTTTGAGGCCGGTTCCATTGACGGTGACAAGAAGGCGGGAAGCAAGGAAGTGAAGCATACAGTTTCGCTTGAAGCCTTTGAAATGTCCGCCGCACCGGTTACAAACGCACAGTACGCCGCATATATTTTTGCAACAGGTTCAGAGGACTATCCTGAATACCTGAGCAACCCTGATTACAACAAGGCCCTCCAGCCTGTAATCGGTGTCAGCTATGAAGATGCTTTGTCCTATGCTGCATGGCTTTCTGAACAGACCGGAGATACTTATCGTCTTCCTACTGCAGATGAATGGGAAAAGGCAGCACGTGCAGGTCAGCAGGTTATTTATCCGTGGGGAAATGATGATCCTTCAAAGAAGAAGAACGCAAACTACAATAAGAACGGAAAGTTCAGGGGACCGTCTCCTGTCGGTTCCTTTGCTGAAGGTACGAATGCATGGGGGCTTGTTGACATGAGCGGAAACGTTTGGGAATGGACTTCATCCGCTGATCCGGAGTCTGATTCGCTTAACATAGTCAAGGGCGGTTCCTGGATGGACGGTCCGACAGAATTACGTATTTCAAATTTCAAGACTGCACCGGCATCAGAAAAATCAAATGAAGTCGGATTCCGTCTCGTGAAGGAGGTTAGATAATGAAGAAGAATAGATTGGCTATTTTTGCAGGCGCCGTACTGGTTTCAGTTGGCATAATGTTTTCAGGTTGTCTTTCAACGTCAGATGCAAACGGTGAGGATCCTGCAATTGCAAAGGGGATAAATTCCTGGAACAAGAAAGGTCCTTCCACTGCAAAGGATTACTGGGAAAAAATCGGTGACGAGAAAGTCAGGCAGCAGTATCTGAATTATATCACGCTGTACGACAATGGTGTTGCGGCTTTGGACAGCACAGATGCAATCAAGGCATCCCAGGAATCAAAGCTTCTTGCAGCCTGCAACACGGCGATAAAAAATTTCAGCGCACTGGATCCTGATCTTGACCTGACGGACGAAATCTGCGAAAAGGGGGCAGCAATAACTGCTCCCCGCATTAACAAGCTCCTTGAGTCGGAAAGAATTACTGACGCAAGAAAACTCTACGGCAGTGCAAAGGAAGTTTACGGTTCCTATCCTGAACTTGAAGTTGCGGGCAAGGAAATTGATGTAGTTAGCAGCGTGATTTCAAAGAGAAAGACCCTCAAGGATGAAATTGCCAAGGTTAGCGCAATCCAGGATGTCAATGAAAGGATTTCGGCATTCCAGAAGCTTTCTGATTCACTTCCTGCAGCTAAGAAGGAAATCAGTAATCTTGCAGCAAGATCGGGTACGGATTCTACAAGTGCAGTCAAGGCTGTTATAAAGAGCTACAACAATGTCTGCCAGAACCTCTATTCAGAACGCAAGCTTGCAATCCGTGAAAAGGCTTATGAATATAAGGAACAGATAAGCGATATCTTTGCCCGCCAGATGGAAGGAAGAGGCAGCGGAAAGAATGGTGCGTTCACAAATCAGGAAATCCTTAACCATTATGCGTCAGTAAGAAATGACATGAGACTTGCATATAATCAGCTTCTTGAATTCCAGCAGAAGTATCCTGAAGAAATTGATGCGAACGTCATGAAGGACATCAACAGCAAGAAGGTTGTCCTTGAATCAAAGATTGCTCTTGTGGAAAGAGAAATCGCTAAGGAAAAGGAAATCGCTTCCCGCGGAAAATATATCGGCATCATCGGTCTGTTTAATGCGGAGGCAAAGGATCCGAAGAAATCCAAGCCGGCAAAGTTCAACGGGAGTACAGCAAAGAGCGAAGACTATCTGTGGGGCATCGCTGACATTGCGTCCGGTGCAATGAATGACCTTGTAATCAAGATGAGGGATAACAGGGAGGTTCATGTATATAACCAGAACACTAAGAGCGGCAAGCAGATTGCAAAGCTTGGGCTCACTGACCTTATCAGCCGTCAGAACAAGGTAGGTAATTCCTGGCCTGTAATGAATGCCCGTGAAGCACTTAAGGGGCAGATTTTCTATGTTCAGGTTGAACAGGGAAGAACAACGGAATATGCAGGTGAAGCAGTTATTTATGCTTCATTCATAACACGTTCAAGATAATTTTCTGAGGAATCTCCGGCTCTGCCGGGGATTCCTGTTGTGCTGCAGGCCCTGTCGTTTTGAAGTCTGCGGCACATTATTTTGGCTGAGGAATACAGCTATATTCTCCGGGAGACACCGGAGAAATATTTGGGGGATGAAATAAATGAAGAAGAATATTGTTAGCACAGCTTTTGCTGTGACTGCAGCGGCTGCAGTTTCTATGCTTGCCTGCAGTTGCGGCGGACCAAAGGGAATGGTTGCAGCCGTTTCTGTGGAGCCGGATACATTGAATCCTGTTTTCCAGCAGAACACGACTGCCATGAACATCAATGAATTACTTTTTGATGGTCTCACGAACACTGAAGTTGATCCTGTAACGGGGTCTCTCGTTACAGACTTCGCTCTTGCTGCAGCAATCGAGCAGGAAGGTGACAGAAAGACTTATTCCGTAGAGCTCATGGATGCTGTATGGCATGACGGAAATCCTGTTACACCGGAGGATGTTGTTTTCTCGTACAATGCTTACCTTGAACCTGCAAACGAATCTCCTGACAGAGAATATATTAATTCTTTCATAAGGAAAGTTGAGAAGGTTGATGAAAGGACAGTTAAAATTGAATTCAAGAATCCTATCCCGGAATTCCGTGTATATCCTGTTCTTTCTGCCGTAAAGATTATTCCTTCCACATACAACGGACAGCCTATGAGCCTGGACCTGCGCTCAGATGAAAATACAAAGAAATTTGCTACGGCTCCAATAGGAACAGGTCCGTATAAGCTGGCATCATGGGAACTTGGAAAGCAGCTTAATTTTGAAGCCAACGCTTCTTATTTCAAGAAAGTGAATGCGGAGACCCTGACAGTGAAGAGAGTTACTGACCCTGTGGTAAGACTTCAGGAACTTAGAAAGGGCCGCGTTAATCTTATCATGGAAACAAATCCTGCTGACCGTCCGAAGATTGAAAAGATCGGTGATGTTGACATCAGTTCCTATATGCCTTATGCATTCTATCAGGTTTCGCTCAACACATCCAAGTTTGAAAGTGCTGAAGCCCGTCAGGCAATGGCAATGGCATTGGACAAGGCTGCCCTCATTCCCGGAATCACGGATTCTGAAAGCGGTATCGTTATTAACAACGGTCCGTTCCCAAGCAACCTGTTCGCCATAAAAATTCCTGAGTACGTAAAGGATCCTATGCCGAACAATCTTCCTTATGACCTGGAAACTGCAAAGTCCCTTGCAGAAAAGAGCGGACTTGCAAACTCTACAGCAATTCTTCTTTACAGGGACTCCATGGGTGATTTTGGTCAGCAGCTTGCAGAAGCAATTGCAGCCCAGCTCAAGGAAATAGGTCTGGACGTGGATGTTCGCAGAACTGCGGAAAAGGTTTATGACCGCATTGTCTATAAGGAACATTCATTTGAGCTTGCCCTCCAGTACTGTGACGGTTTTGATGACACTTATTCAAGCATCGGAACAATGTACCGCTCGGACGGTGATGCAAATGTTACAGGAATTGCTGACAAGAAACTTGACTCACTGTTTGACGCGTGGGATTCTGAAGTGGAAACAGCAAAATGGCTTGACCTTACCTTGCAGCTTGACAAGCGCATTACAGAACTTTGTCCTGCTCTTTATATCTGTACTCTGCAGAAGGACGTTTATTCCAAGGGACTGGAAAACGTTAAGATTGCTTCCGATAATGCATTCCTTTCAGCTGAGGACTGGAAGTTCAAGAACTAATTAAGGTCATCCTTAAAAAATATTTTTCAGAGATGTCTGCGAGGTTGGTCCCTGAAATTACAGGGCTCAGGACATCGTGTTTTTAAGGAAACCTTTAGAAATTGCAATTTCTAGAGGCCCCTTAATTTTATTTGAGGCAGTTCGCGGACTTGCTCCGGAAACTGCCGTCAAGTTTCAGGTCCTGCTGCTGCGGAGTCTGTGCATTGCATCCGGTACTGTAATTCCGCATGCATGACGGACTTCTGTTCCGTGAACATGATGATGTTGGCCTGCCGCAGCCGGAAATAAAAATTTGAGGGCGTTTCAGGAATAGCGTAAATGTTTCTGGAGGAGCCCGTGATATGATTATTGGGGTTACACTTTTACATTTTCTTTTCTGCATATAATTTGTAGGGGAGTCATTTGTAGGGATGTGGCCTTTTTTTTGGGAGAAACATAAGATGAAGTTCGTTCGCTTCTTGGTGAAAGAAGTTTTGATTAACGGAATTGTTTTTGTTGTTGCAGGAACATTGATTCTTTCATTCCTTTATTTGCTTTCAACGGGAGCAAGTCCTGAAATGTATCTTGATGCGTTCAAAACTTTTGGATTGATTCTTGTTGGTAAAGGCGGAGAAAGGGCAATCGGTCATACTTCCGCAGATATTATTTGGGCGGGTGCCGTGGAAACTTTGCCGCTTGCATTGATATCCATGTTCTTTCTGGTTTTGTTTACACTGGTCGGCGCGGCTTATGCTACGACAAGTCATTATATGTCCGTGAACTTCGGAAAGAAGGCCAATGAAAGAATAGAGAAGTGTATTTATTTTCTTTTTTCAGTTTGCGCTTCAGTCCCTCTGTTCGTAGGTTTCTGGCTGATGTATGTAATCTGGGGTAACAGTGAAGCATTGTTCCCTCTTATTGCGCTCGGAACAATTCTCTTCGGAGGTCTTACATGGGATTCCCTGAATTTTCTGAAGGCAGACATGCTCGGCCAGGTGGGACAGGTTCACGGAATTCTGTTCAGCACATTAGGTGACCGCAGTCTGGGAAGATTTTTTCCTCTGCAGGGAACTTATTCGGGATACCTTTTCAGTTCCTCCCTGCCGAGGTTCCTTCCGTATCTTGCTGGAAAGGTTCCTGCAATTATCGGTTCAGTAACAATTGCGGAAATTGCATTTGACCTTCCGGGATTAGGTAAGAATCTTATTGACGCTATGGTCCAGACGAATACTAATCTTCTGATCACATCTGTTTTTGTTTTGCTTATAATCAACGCCATTGTTTCATTCATAGTCAAGTTGGTTATGTTCTTAGTTTATCCAAGAGTTTATGAGGTTGCATGATGAAGAAAGATAAAATACTAGATATCCTTAGGATTGTTTTTGTGGTTGTACTGGTTCTTCCTTTGTTCGCCGCCTGGATTCCTATGAGCGTCTATGAAAGTTCTGTTCCGGAGAATCTGCTGAAAGGAAATTTCTTCAGGAACCTTGTCCTGAGTTTTCAGGAACTTTCGCTGACACTGGTTGCGACTTTAATTTTTGCCATGCTGCTCGCTGTCCTTATGGGATACCTGAGCGTCCTCTCCATAAAGTTCGGACATTTTCTTTCAAGCGTGAATAATGCCGTGGAATCTATTCCGTCAATCCTTATTGCACTGTTCCTGTATGCCCCTGTTTCTGGAGCACTCGCAAAGACTTCCCATTCAAAGTCCACTTTCCTTTCACTGGTTGTCTTTGTTCTTGCAGCAACTGTGACGGTTCTGCCTGAAGCCGTGAGAAGTGTTTCCATTCCTCTGTCGGATCTTTATGACAAGAAATATTCCGTAAGTTTCCGCTCGTACGGTTTCACCAAGAACAGAATACTTCGTGTCCTCATGAAGATGGACATAATGAAGGCTTCCGTTAAACGTGTTGCCGCAGGAATTCTTCTGAAGACTCTGGTGCTGGATACTTCCCTGGGATACGTCATCCAGTGCGGATTAGGCTCAACTGGAACACCTTCACATACAAGTCCGGGAGCCCTGGTTGCTGCTAACAGAAAGGAACTGCTTCTGGGCGGTACAAATCCTGAATGGTTCTGGATACCTACAGCACTGCTCATTGCAGTCAGCGTTGCATTCCTTCTGGTTATTAAGAAGGATAAGGAGGAAGAGTGATGACGCCTGTTGAAATTAAGAATTTTGCTATCCACCTTGGGAAAAATCGTGTTACCCTTAAGCCGACTTCACTGAACATAGAAGCTGGTTCTTCCACTGTAATCATCGGTCAGACGGGAATGGGTAAATCTGTTCTGCTGAAATCGGTTGCAGGAATTCTTCCTTCCGATGTCTTCACCTTTGAAGGGGACATGAACATAAACGGAATTCATGCTTACGCTAAGGGAAAGAAATGTTCCCTCACGAACTGGAAGACAATACAGAAAGCAGGACTGATGTTCATTCCTGCAGAAACAGCCCTTGCACTGAATGCGGGACTTACAATCGAACAGAATCTCAGGCTTCTGGCTCCCGGCTGCAAGGAACTGATCGTTAAGCGCCTCAAGGAATATTTTGATCTTGACTACGAGTCATACAGGAAGATTTATCCTGATGAATGTTCAGGCGGTCAGCTTCAGCGACTTACGCTGATGATTCTTCTGTCGAGACCGGGAAATCTGGTGCTGATAGACGAGCCTACCGTAAACCTTGACCGTCAGCTCCGTGTTAAGTTCGTTGAATTCCTTAACAAGGAAATTCTTTCTGACAAGTCGAAGACATTCATAATGGTTTCCCATGACATTGATTTTATCCGCAGGCTGAATCTTTCCCAGGCATTCAGGTTGAACGAAGGTGAACTTATTAAGCTGGATGATGTACCACAGCTGGACGGATACACAAGGCCTGAGTTCGGGAACGGGCTCAGGGGAAACAGAATTGAACTTATGAATGTCGCCCAGTCCTACATGAAGCGCAGCATTTTCGGTTCAAAGAAATTTACAGCCTTCAGGAACCTTAGCCTGGATTTTGAATGCTCAAAGATTTACGGAGTGACAGGTCCTTCAGGATGCGGAAAGTCTACCATGGTTAAAGCCATTCTGCGCATGCTTTCAGAGACGGAAGGAAAGATTGTTATGGACGGTTCTGATCTTGTTCAGCTCAAGCCTTATGAAAAGGGGACTGACCCTAAACCGTTCAAGCCCTTCAGAAAGAAGATGCAGATTGTTCAGCAGGACAGTCGCTTCAGTTTCTTCCCGGACCTCAAAATCAGGGATTCCTTCAATGAAATTTCAAAGGTCGGTAATGACGGGACTCTGGAAGAATTTCTTGTAAACCTTAAGGCCGTTGGCATGAGGGAGGAACATCTTGATGCTTATCCAATGACAATGTCATCGGGTGAGAACAAGCGTCTTGATATTGCCCGTGCTCTTACTGCAAAACCTCAGGTGCTGATTCTTGACGAACCTTTTGCGCATATTGATTTTGACAGCCGCCTTAAACTGTTCAAGGTGATAGGTGACTATCTGGCAAAGAATCCTACTATTCTTATTGTCATTACTCATGAACAGTTTGACCTTTCGTATTTTATTACGGACGAGATGGACTTTCCGGGTCTTGTTGATGCAGCTGATAATAAGATTGAAGGAAGCGGTAACGGCGGAAAGTGAATGCTGGACGGTACAGGCACAGAATGTTTTGGGATGTTTAAGGTCTCCTGTGCCTGATAGCTGCAACCGGAGTTGATATTTAAAACAATGTAAACGGAGAAACGGGTTCCTGCAGGTTCTCACGGATCCGCTTTGACAGGGCGTTCCAAAAAAATATTGGGATGCCCTTTAATTTTTGTTCCTCTGAATCTGTGCAGTCCAGTCATCAGGACGAAAAAATCAGGGCCCCGAATTCCTGATGTCCTGGAACAGGAAAATATTTCTGGAAACTCCTGACAAGGTGATGTATTTTTTTATCTGATAGTTTTTTTCGTAAAGGTAGCGGAAAAACTTTCCATTCTGCAGTTGTCGTAGCACCTTCCGACATCGCTCATGCTTCGGACAATATTCAGCTGAGTTTTCTTTCTTGTCCTTTGTTTTTTTTCTTCAGTCAATTAAGGTTGCACAGTTTATGTCCGGCTGCTTTTTTTTCCGAGTTCCTTCAGCGCCATGTCCTTTTCTTCTTCAATGCTGGCGATTTTCTCTTTCAACTGTTTCTGTTCCTCTGTCTCCGGCTTACCGTCAATGAAAAGCTGAATCAATTTGCTCAGCGTGCCTGGTGAAATGTCATGCTTTACGGCAGTCTCAGCCTGTTTTTCACTTGCCCCCAATGCATCTAGGACGACATCCAATTTGAACTTGTCAGTGTATGATTTTCTTTTTCTTCCCGTTGAATTTGCCTTGTCCTAAGATACTGCAGATTCGTTATTTTGAAAATTCATTGTCCAGTTTCTGGACTTAGTATAATTCCCGCTCCACAAATGAACCAGACTTAGTTACTGTTTGAAGTTCAAATTATGCAGAAACAATAATTCAAACATCTATTGATGAAAGGCAGATTTTGAAAAATCATTTCTGAATCTGCCTTTTTTTAGATAGGCGACATGAAAAAATACGACCTTTTTCAGTGGCTTCCGTGCCCCGGGGGCGGTGTACCTGATCAGGAACTACATGTTGCTTTTAATCCATTCGTCCCAGGATTCCTTAGGCTTGAATCCTGTTTCAAATGCCTTCTGTTCTCCGTCCTTGAAGAGGAAGATGGAAGGTACTGCCATTATACCGAGTTCGCGGCTCAGGTCCTGTGCTTCATCCACATCAACATTGAAGAACTTTACTTTCCCTTCAAACTCTTCGCTTACGTTTTCCAGTACGGGAGCGAGCATTTTGCATGGTCCGCACCATGTTGCAGAAAAATCTACAACGCTGATCCCTTCCTTCACTGAATCTTTGAATTCTTCTTCCGAAATCTTCTTAACCATAATTTTCCTCCTGGATATTATTTAGTCAAATATTTGACAGCACTTAAAGCGGCAATGTTTCCTTCGCCTGCAGACTTTATGTACTGGTATGGCAGTCCGACAATGTCTCCGCATGCGAAGAGACCTTTTATGTTTGTTTCCATTGACCGGTTAACTTTTATATGGTTTCCGTCAAGCTCCAGTCCCGGAACCAGCTGCTTAGGTGAAACTGAATCGCGCAGAATAAAGAATCCATCAGCCTCTATCTCCTGTTTTTCAAGGACGAGTTTGTTTGCCTTCATGGCACCTTCAATTGAAACGACCTTGTCCCTGATGGTCTCAATGCTGGCGGTTCCTGAAAGAGAACCAGTTTCTTCCGTGTAGAGAGGAACATAGAAAACTTTTTCGCAGACTTCTGACAGGAACTTTGCTTCCTCTTCCTCTTTTGGGGTCTGGGCAATCACCGCAACTTTCTTTCCCCTGTAGAGAGGTGCGTCACATGTTGCGCAGTAACTTACTCCGCGCCCAAGGAATTTTTCTTCGCCCTCATAAGGTTTCCCGAAGTTGACGCCGGATGCCACTATTACAGCCTGCGCGTTGTAGGTTTTATTTGACTTCGATGTGAGGGAAAAATATTCGCCCATTGAATAGCATGCCGTAATTGAATCTTCTGTGATTCCGATGCCGAGAGATGAAATATGGTTCTGGAAATTCTTCATAAGGTCTTCGCCCCTGATTGCAGGCAGCCCAAGATAATTCTGGATTTCGTGTGCCTTTTCCAGTTTGTCAGAAAGGTTTTTGTTTCCGAACACAATGACTTTCTTGTTCCTGATTTTGAGTGTGACTGCCGCTGAAAGTCCTGCAGGTCCGCTTCCGATTATTGCAACATCATATCTGTCTTCCATAAAAGATTTTCCGTCCTTGTTCATAGGGTTCCCAGAAATTCATCCAGAAGTGATTTCAGGAGCCTGGCTTTTTCAGTATCCATTTTAACACAGCATCTGAGTTTTTGGGGAATGTCTTTGCATTTTTTCCCTGAGATTGAGTCCTTCCCCGGTGATCCTTACAAGCAGGTTCCGCTCATCAAGCTTCGTCCTTTCCCTTGTAATGAACCCCTTGGCTTCAGGGGGCTTCAGAACAGGTGTGAGGGTTTCCGAGTCCAGGAATAGTATTTTACCAAGATCTCTTACGTTTGTCTCCGGTTTTTCCCAGAAAGCCGTCATGGTTATGTACTTCGTGTAGGCCAGACCAACTTTGACCAGGAAAGGTTTATACTGCCTGATGATTTCCTTTGAACAGACGTACAGAGGAAATCAGAGCTGGTTTGACAGTCTGAGATGTTCGTAATCTGAGTCTTCCATGACTAAAGTGCAGCGCAGATTGCTTTCTTTACCTTGTCCAGATCGGCTGTAGGTTCAAATCTTTTTACGATGTTGCCTTCCCTGTCGATAAGGAATTTTGTGAAGTTCCATTTGATGTCATTTTCATGGCCCTTCTTGCCGAGTGAAACGACTTTCATGAGAATCTTTGTAAGAGGGTTTGCGTCTTCGAAGCCTACGAATTTTGTGTTGTCCGTAAGATACTTGAAAAGAGGGAGAGCATTTTCTCCGTTTACATCTATCTTTCCGAACTGGGGGAATTCAATTCCGAACCTGCCCTTGCAGAAAGTATGGATCTCTTCGTTTGTGCCCGGAGCCTGGTGTCCGAACTGGTCGCAAGGGAAATCAAGAATCTCAAGTCCCTTCTCGTGAAGTTCAGAATAGATTGACTGCAGCTCTTCATACTGGGGAGTGAATCCGCATCCTGTTGCTGTGTTTACGATCAAAAGAACTTTTCCCCTGTAGGATTCCATTGAAAGCTCGTTACCTTTTCTGTCGTTAAATTTGTAGTCGTAAATCATGTCTGACTCCTTTCACTGTTCTTGATTGAATTAAATTAGATTGTGTTCAATCAGTTCTGTTTAGAATATACAACGGAATTAAAAAGATGTCAATACATTTTGAAAAATTAAATAGTATACATTTTATTTATTTTGTTCCGCTTCTTCGTCTGGTGGTTTGAATTAAATTATTGCAGGAAGGTCTTCCGGAGGTATATAATGTTCTTCACGGGATGTTCTGGTTACAGGAATTCAAAAAAGCGGATGCGGTGAAACGTGTCCCTGGATTTTTATCATCTGATATCCGTGAAAAATTTCGGATGCTGAGCTTAAAATTAAAGGAGAAACAAGTTATGAAAGATTTCATCAGGGGAGCGAATCCTTATATGCCGTTATGGGAGCATGTTCCGGATGGGGAGCCAAGGGTCTTTGAATACGACGGGGAAAAGAGAGTCTATGTTTACGGGTCACATGACATTGAGATTGACAAGTACTGCGGAAGAAATTATGTCGTCTGGTCGGCACCCGTAACGGATCTCACTGACTGGACATATCACGGTGTTGCCTATGAAACTCATTATGATTCAGTCCTGTATGCGCCTGACGTTGTTAAGAAGGGGGACACATATTATATGTATGCGGCCGAAAGATGCGGAAGCCTTGTGGTGGTTGCATCCTCGAAGACTCCCTACGGACCTTTTGAAAATCCTGTGGAAACTAGGCTGGGCTTTGATCCCGGAGTTCTGGTTGATGATGACGGTAAGGTTTATGCATACTGGGGCGGCTGTGCGGCTCCATGCTATATTGTGGAGCTTGAAGATGACATGTCTACATTCAAGGAGGGGACCCTTGTAGAGAATCCCCTGGGACATTCCACCTGTCCGTGGAATCCCGGTGATGACGGCCACATTTCATTGATTGATGCATTCTTTGAAGCCTCAAGTCCAAGAAAGGTTCTGGGAAAGTATGTATACATTTATTCCAAGCGATATGAGAAGCCTGTTCCTGAACTCGGTGTGTTCGGGCCCAACAACGGGTTCCTGTCCTACCGTTTCAGTGACAGTCCCTTCGGTCCGTTCCATGACGGCGGTGACATAAGCTTTAACGGCGGAGAGATTCTTAAATCTGCTGACGGTACCGGAACAATGACCTACCAGTGGGGCAATAACCACGGTTCAATAATGGAGGTGAACGGAAAATGGTATGTCTTCTACCACAGGCAGACAGGTGTGAATGAATATTCCAGACAGGCAATGCTTGAGCCGATTGACGTTGCAATGGGAAAGGACGGTAATCTTTATATAGGTAAAGTTAATTTCGTTGCAGGGGAACCTGTCTCTTCCGGTGTAGTTGAAATGACTTCACAGGGGCCTCATGTTAACGGACTTGATGCCCGCAAATGGATTTCCGCGGGATATGCCTGTCATATTTACGGCGGAAGCAGGAGATCTTATGTAAGGCCTTCCTATGAGCAGCGAGATGATATTTCAACGCCGGTGGTTGATATTACAGACGGAGCGACAGCTGGTTTCCGCTACCTCCAGTTCGGGACGAATACTCCTGAATCCGTGACCGTGGTTCTGGGGAAGCATGATGCCTGCAAGGTTAATGTGAGAATTGATTCCTTTAATGGCAGAATTATTTCTGCCCTGGATTTTGATGAAAACGTGAACGAGAAAACCATGCCGCTTGAATGGGGATTGATCGGAAGGCATGCCGTATACTTTGAGTTCCTTATTGGATCAGGGACTGCGGAATTTGACAGGTTTACTTTTGATTGATTCTGTGCTACAGGAATTTTATTTCCATGGGAGATAAACATGGCACCAAGCGGTGGGGCACATGTTTTCTGCGGCTCCGTATTCATTTTTCTGTCTTCATGCCGGGAATCATCGGCATGACATGTTAAGTGCATCCGTCTGATGAAGCGTACGCCTTTTGAAGGAACGGGTCATCAAAAAATGTGAGACGCTGTTCCTTCTGCAGAAAACTCTGCCTGTTCTTTTCCGGAATATTGCTGTTCGTTTTCCTGAAATTATAGAGCAGGAAATATAATTTTTCAAACGAAGTCTGAGGGGGGAAGGGGGGAGAAACGTTTTGTGCACAGGAATCTTCCTGTTTTCATCAATTTTCTTTTTCCTTTCTTCTCTTCCTGGCAGGAACTGTTCTGTCTGTGAAGAGACAAGGGCTTCCCGTTACGAAATAATTGGAATCGGGAAAAGGTAAGATGACTTTTAGTGAGGACGGTCATTATAATTCCTTCTCTTCTTCCCGGAAAGTTTAAGCACTGGACGGAAGCTTCTTTTGTAACATAAAATTATAATGAAACTAGTTGAATTCGGAATATTTTTTTTTATAGAATATGCACTGTCCAGGGACGCTGACACGGATTGGGAGTTTCCATAGGAGTGCAAATTATGCAGAAAGTTGAAATTGATTTATCAAAGTGCACGGGCTGCGGACTCTGTGCCAAGGATTGCGTGGGCTTTGATATTGCCATTGAAAACGGAAAGGCCAGGGCCAGGGGTGAGAGCTGCATTAGATGCGGTCACTGTGAAGCCGTATGTCCAAGCAAGGCTGTAAGTGTATGCGGATATGAATCTTCGCCGGATGAAATTCCTTTCCAGACAAGGCTGAATCCAAGGCAGCTGCTTGATGCAATAAAAACAAGAAGAACTGTCAGACAGTTTACCGATCAGGAAGTGTCAGAAGAAATTATTGATATGATCATAGAATCTGGAAGGCTTGCTCCTACAGGAACAAATGCCCAGGGAACAAGTTATGTCGTCATCCGGAACACCAGAACAGAATGTGAGAGGATTGCAGTCGGAATGTTCAGCAGGGTTCTCGGAATCGCAAAGAAATTTGTTCCCCAGGTCAGGAACATGAAGGTCGATGAGAATTTCTTTTTCAAGAAAGCGCCCCTCGTTATTCTGGTCATGGGCAGGGATACAGTGAGCGCGTCCCTTGCGGCCCAGAACATGGCGTTCATGGCTGAAGCTAACGGTCTTGGGGTTCTGTTCAGCGGATTCTTTACTGTATGTGCAAAGCTTAGCAAGAAAATCAGAAGAATACTCGGAATAAAAAAGGAGAAGCCCGTTATAACTTTGGTCATGGGTTATCCTGCCGTCAGATACAAGAGAACTGCAAACAGGAATGCTGCTGCAGTAAGGTTCATGTAAAAAAAGATTCCTTCCCCATGAAAACAACCTTACAGTCTCGGAGGAATCTTTTTTCATTCTAATCCAGAACCCATCCTGCTGAAATCAGTTCCTCCATATCGCCGAAGCTTGCAAGGACTTTGTCCGTGGGGCACGGCATTCCCATTCTGATTGTCGTGCCGAGAATATTTATTCCGCCATCGGGACGTGATACATGGAAACCGAAATAATGATTACGGTTCTTCAATATCGCACCGTCCCCTGCATTTCTGCGTGTGAGGTCCTTCAAATTATTGCTCCAATCTTTCATGTGTCCATGCCTCCTGTAAGCAGTGTAGCATGAATCCACCGAAAGATTACAGGCTCCATTTATTTTTCTTCAGCTCACCTGAACGATCCCGAACACACAGTCACCTGCTTTTTCAATTTTACGGACAAGGTCAATGTAATTCAGTTCCATCTTCACATCGCCGCCGTTTTCTATTCGCTTGCGTGAATCATGACGGAGCTTCTTCTTTCTATCGTCGATTTGCTGTTCAATGATTTCCGCCTGCATTCGACCTTCCGTGGAAATTCCTGTTGAAAGATAAATGCAGATCTGCTCATAGAACAGGCGGACCATTTCAAGGTAATCAGAAATTTCCTTCCTGCGTTCAGGATTTACCTCCCTGTCATTTTTCTTGTATGCGGAATAAAATTTTCCCACGGTGTGCATTATGGACGAACATTCGTCGCTGAGATTTTCAAGGTTGCCGGTAATCTGCATCAGCTGAGAAAAGTGCTGTCTGTCTGCGGCGTTTGCGGTTGGCATTCTGGAGCATTCCTGAAGGAAACCCGTGATTGATTCATTCATTTCGTCAATGTAATTTTCAACTGCGCTAAGTGAATTATTCTCGTCCTCTATATTCTTCACATTTGTCAGCGTGTTTGTGATGGAGTCAAACATTTCCATTACCTTTACAGACATTTTTGAAATCTCCTTCTGAATCTGGAAGGAATATAAGTCCGCGCTGGCATGAGAGAAGGGGAGAATTGCAGGAAGCTTGTAGTGTTCATCTTCTGCCGTCATGTCATCTTTGATGATTCTTTTTGCAAGAACGGCAATTTGGTCAACGAAGGGAATGAAAATCAGTGTCGTGCAGAGATTGAAGATTGTATGGAGCATTGCTATGTGAGTGGTAATATTTTCTGCAGGCAGCCCAGGAACAATGAGGTCAACAAGTGCAAGGAACGGACTGAACACCAGCAGGGCAATCAGTGTGCCTGTTACGTTGAATCCTACATGAACCAGTGCTGTCCTTCTGGCATTTACCGTTGCCCCGAAGCTTGACATGACTGCATCTATTGTTGAACCGATGTTGCTTCCCAGAACTATCGCGGCAGAAAGCTCCCATGTAAGGCTTCCGTTTGCAGCCATCGTAAGAACAATGGCTGTCATTGCTGATGAGGAATGGATCAGCGCAGTAACAAATGCTCCTGCGAAGACTCCCATAAGCAGCCCGGGAATTCCGATCGAGTCAAATTTCTTCAGGAACTCAACGGAGGACGGACTGAGTGACAGCGTGTCTTTAAGTAAGCCGAGTCCCATGAAAAGTAAGGCGAATCCCATGAAGCAGTCAGCAAAATTATGAATCCTGAACCGCCTGAAATATTTCAGTATGAAGCCGGCTCCGAAAAGTGGGATTGCGGCTGCGGAAATTGAAAATGAAAATCCGAAGAAGGAAACAACCCATGCGGTGACGGTGGTACCGATGTTTGCACCGAAGATAACACCTATTGCCTGTGTCAGCGTAAGTATCTCCGCGTTCACGAAGCTTACAACCATAACAGTTGTGGCCCCTGATGACTGGATGACAGCCGTAACGCCGATGCCCGTAAGAACTGCGGTGAATCTGTTTCCGGTAATCCTGCCGATCATTTTCTGAAGATTGTTTCCGGCTCCCTTCTGTATTCCGTCCGAAAGCATGTTCATTCCGAAAAGGAGAAGACACAGAGCTCCTATGAAACCGAGAATCTGTCCGAGAATATTAAAAAACATATATTACCTCCGTCTGCTCTGAAAGATAATATCTTACAGGAAGTTCAGTAAGAGCATTCCTGTAAAATATTTGTAAAATTTATAGGGCGAAGATAACCTTGAATGTACTTCCCTCATTTTCACGGCTTTCAACAAGAACCGATGCGCCGTGATATTTTGCCGCATGCTTCACTATGCTGAGACCGAGCCCCGTTCCGCCAAGAGACTTTGAGCGGCTTTTGTCCACACGGTAGAATCGTTCAAAGATTCTTTCCCTTTCACGTTCAGGAATACCGATTCCGCTGTCGCTGACAGAAAAAATTACCATGCTCGATGCCTTCTGGCTCCTGATCCTTATGTCCACTGTTCCGCCTTCCCTGTTGTACTTTACGGCATTGTCTATAAGGTTGTAGACCATCTCATAGATTACTGGACGTACTCCGTTTATGGCTCCCGAGTCTCCTGAAAGGTTCAGGCTTATATTTCTTTTCATGGCTGCAGGAACAATGACATCCATCGCTTCTCTTGTTATTTCGCGAAGGCTGATGGATTCCTTTTCCAGGGAAACAGATTTTTCATCCAGCTTTGAAAGTTTGATGATGTCATTCACAAGCGAAATCATCCTCTGGCTTTCATCGTAGATTCTTCCTGCAAAATCTGATGCCGTCTTTTCATCTGCCATCCCCTGCCTGAGAATTTCCGCGAAACCTGAGATGCTTGTGAGAGGTGTCTTCAGTTCATGGCTTACGTTTGCGGTGAACTGCTGCCTGAGTTCCTCCCTCTGCAGCTTCTCAAAATTTTCTTCGGCTATTCTCTCGGTAAAAGGTTTCAGCTCCTCATAGACATCTGAGCTTTCAGGATTCTCAAGGTCTATTTTGTTAAAGGGACCTGTAATTTTTTTTGAAAGTATGATTGCCGTGATTCCCGAAATCATCATTGCGATCACGAGCATGGCAATAAGAATCTGGCTCATTCCCAATACAAGGACGACGACAGTATGCTGGTTGCAGGAGATCCTTAGTATGTCACCGTTTTCAAGCTGCCTTGCAAAATACAGCGTCTTCTCGAGCATTGTGGAAGAGTAGCGGCTTGTTGAACTTTTTCCGTCCTCCTGCGCCTTCAGGAATTCCGTTCTGAGCGCATGATTCTCCATGGTTGATGAATCTGCATAGTTGTCAAAGAAGACTTTTCCGTCCTCATGTATAAGGGTTATCCTGTTTTTTGTTTCGAGCTTTGAAAGCCTTTCAAGATTTTCATTATTCTCTTCAAGGTCATAGCCTTCCAGTAGAGTGCTCTCCGTTTCAAGTTCCTGGAAAATCTGGTTCTCGAAATAGGTGTGCATGTTTGTCATGAAGATGAGCGCGCACAGAAAGTATACGAGAACCCCCACAGAAAATGTGGAGATGAATATGTTGAATGTAAGAGACTTTTTTTTCATTCAGCTTACCCTGTATCCTACGCCGCGAATTGTTTCAACAAGTTCTCCTGCCGCCCCGAGTTTCTGTCTCAGAGTTTTTATATGTGCATCCACAGTCCTGCTTTCTATGTTAGCATCAATCTTCCAGACGCAGTCCAGAAGATGTTCACGGGTCATGACGTTCCCGCGGTTCTGCATAAGAAGTGCAAGCAGGTCAAATTCCTTTACAGTAAGAAATATCTGGCAGCCATTTACGCGGACGGAATGTTTCGCGACATCAACTTTAATGTTTCCCGCCTCAAGTATTTCCGGCAGTTCCCCGGCACGTTCATATCTTCTGAGGACGGCCTTTATTCTTGAAACCAGGGCCATCATTCCGAAAGGCTTTGTAACATAATCATCAGCACCTGCATCCAGTCCTTTAACCACATCAAATTCCGTATCCCTTGCTGTCAGCATTATTACAGGAACTGATGCATGCTGCAGGGACGAACGCATTCTTTTCAGAACAGAAATGCCGTCCTCTTCGGGAAGCATTATGTCCAGCAGCACAAGATTCGGTACGGACCCGTTCATCGCCGACCAGAACTCTGACGGGCGTTCAAAGACTGCAGTTTTGTGGCCCAGGCTTTCAAGTGTATATGCAACAAGTTTCCTGATATTTTCATCGTCTTCAAGAATATATATCATAAATACAGGTTATACGGGATGCCCATGAAAAATCAATTACCGGTTTGTAAAATTTATGTAAAACCAGAAGGTCTTATCCGGGAGACGGAAATTTAGCTGGGCGTGTTTCATGATGGTGAAAAAATAAGGTGACAGAAAGTTTTGTCCGTCACCTGTTTAAAGATGTCCTTAATCAGGGCGTCTCTAGGAATTGCAATTTTCAGGAGTCCCCTTTACCAAAGATTCTGCGAATTCTTTTGCAGCGGCGACATCCCTTGCATCAGGACGGCCTGCATGCATTACTGCGAATTTCCCTCTGCAGTGGAATTCCTTTTCGAGTACCCGGACTTTGTTCTGTTCAGCAATTTTCTTTACCTGCTTGTAGGTTGAAGGAATGAGTGCCGCCGTGCTGAAGTTTGCCAGACTAATGATTTTGTCCGCATTGTCTTTTATGAATTCACTGACCGCAGCATCAACTCCAGCTGCATAGACCGAGCTTCCAAGAAACAGGATATCAACTTTTTCTGTAAGAGGAGCTTCAACAGTCTTTGCATCAACTCCGAGAGCCTGTGCTACTGCCTCCGCAATTTTTTTTGTATTTCCTGAGCGGGAAAAATATCTTACTGCAACTTTCATTATGGGACCTCCTTGGTTGTCGCTTAGGTTTCTGTCAGGACAGGCAGCAGGTCCAGGATGCCGGGAGGATTTGTTTCCGCGGTTCACAGTATGCTTGTCCACGCAGACTGAACTGAGCTGCATATCAAAATTGTTTATAATCTAATTGTATACAATTTTTAAAGAAAGATGCAATCATTTTTTAATATATATCAAAATATTATAATTTTATATTACCTTCTTTAAAAACCGATTTTTCCGGATTAGAATATGCAGAGGGAGATGTTCAAATGGAAAATGATGTTGTCGTGAAAATCAAGAAAACAACGGGACTCATGAGAGTTATGTTCATCAGTTCCATGACCTGCATGCTTTTGCCTCTGGTCATTATAAGCGCTGTTTGCATTAGTGCGCTTTACACGAATGTTTCATCCATAAGCAGAAACAATCTGCAGCAGCTTGCTGTGGAAAAGATGAATGAAGTTGAATTTGTCATAGGAAACCAGATACAGCTTACGAAGAGTGTTGCCCAGTCTCCTTATGTTCAGGAGCAGGTTGCACTTGGAAGTGACAGCAGGACTTTGACGGACCATCTCGGAAAGATAAACGGAAATGCAGGTTCCCTTTATGAAAATTTTTTCATTACCCGCTACGAGGAAGGTTTCGCTGATTGTTTCGGCGGAGCCACCCTTCATAATGTTGGCGGGGAACCCTGGTATGAAACCTGCAAGGCTTCAGGGGAATTCCTCGGGAACAATATATCTCCTGTTACAGGAAGACCCTGCTATGTTATTTCCTACGCTCTTTATCATGACGGACAGTTTGTGGGAGGACTAAACAATTCCATAGACACGGGCAACATGACGAAGGACATAACAGGTTCCATAACTGAAAAAAAAACAAGCGTGCTGATTATTGACATGGAAGGAAATGTCATAGCCAGCGAAGACGAATCCCAGATACTGAAAGTCAATTTCAATCAGGAGAACGCTTCCACAAAGGAAGTCATGAAGCAGATGCTCGGTACGGGAAAGGGCATCATGGAATTTGATTTCAACGGTACACGGAATGTCGGGGCCTATGCATCCGTCGGGGATATGTTTACTGTTGTATTCATGCCCATGTCGGTATACAGCAGCAAGGTAAATAAAATTGTGAACAGCATTGTCATAATCATTATAATCTGCATCGCCGGTGCACTTCTTGTAATATTCCTTACATCAATTTCAATTACACGTCCCATAAAAGTTGTGAACGAATCCATGCAGGACATTGCAATGGGGGAGGCGGACCTTACAAAGAGAATCGACATCAAGGCGAAATATGAAGTCAGTTCCCTTGTAGACGGATTCAACACCTTCAGCGGCAAGATGCGGAATCTTGTTACCGACATAAAGGATTCAACCGCTGACCTGGCCTGCGCAGGTGAGAAGCTGGAGAATTCCACCTTTGAAACAGAAAGCTCCATTACCCAGATTATGGCTAACATTGATTCAGTAAACAACAAGATTCATGCACAGGACATTGTTGTTGATGAAGCCGCAAAACATATGAATGACATATCCCTGAATCTTTCCGAGCTTGAAGAAAAGATCAAAGCCCAGAGCAAAGGAGTGGACAGGGCTTCCGTTGAAGTTGCGGGGATGCTTGGAAATATTGAGGAAGTAAACAAGTCAATCGAGAACATGGTCAGCAACTTTGAGACGCTCAGGACTAACATAGAAACAGGTTCCGGAAAGCAGAAGGAAGTTGCCGACCTTGTAGAAAAGATTGAGATGCAGTCCAAGTCCTTGCAGGAAGCAAACATCGTCATTTCAAGCATAGCAAGCCAGACAAACCTTCTTGCAATGAACGCGGCAATTGAAGCTGCCCATGCAGGTGAATCAGGCAAAGGCTTCAGCGTAGTTGCAGACGAGATACGTAAGCTCAGCGAAAATTCCAATGCCCAGTCAAAGAAGATAAGTCTCATGATCAAGGACATAAAGTCTTCCATAGGCAAGATTGTTTTTGCGACACAGGAAGCCCAGTCCTCATTTACTGATATATCTGATAATGTCGGCCGCACGGGTGCCAATGTAAGCAGCATAAGTGAAGCAATGGAAAAACAGCACGAAGGTTCAAGGAAGATAAGCGATGCACTCAGTCTCATTACGGATACTACTGTTGAAGTATCAAAGGCTTCCGCTGATATTTTAAATGAATCCCAGGAGATTGTCAGCCAGATGCAGAAACTTCAGGATTCAGCAGCGGAAATGGAACAGTGCATCAGGGAAATGGAAATAGGTGCAAAGAAAATTAATAATACAGGTTCCGAACTTTCGATTATTTCAAGGGAAGTGAAGGACAGCATCCTGAAGAGCAGCAGCGAAGTAGATAAGTTCAGGGTCTGAAGGATACCGGCGGAGGAAAGTTTTATTTGTGTTTCACTTCGGCCGCTGATGGCACACATAAATTAACTGCGGATAATTTTTTTTGATCCAAAGTTCGTGCTGCGCTGCACCATACGAAATATGTCCTGAAAGATTTTATGCAAGGCGTAATGAGAAACATACGGCAAAGACATTCCTCAGAAATGTGAGATGACTTTGCCGTTCATAAGAATCTCTGCTTACTTTATGATGTAACGTCCAAGTCATATGTCACTTGTTTCAGCATGAACAGTGTCCGCATTCAGCACTGATGTTTGCCTTCTGCATGTGATTTTTGTATGGTTTACCATAATGCAAGTGCTGTGGAGATGCAGAGCCGTCATTGAAATTATTAGGAGCCTGCACAGCACGGAGAGGTAAGGACATGGATTGCTTCTGGAGATGAATAAAATCTGGACTACAAAATCTTGGTTTCTTTTTCGTGAAGTGGTCCTGAATTTTTGAATCCAGCCATCCATGAAAAATGAAAACAAATTACAACAGAAAAATTTCCTGTGATGAAAAAAATAAATAGGCTGCGTCAAAAACAGGATTTTCACATGAAGGTTGGACGGTTTGTTTCTGGCGAAGAAGAGATACATGAGGTCGACAGAAACAATTTTATACGGAAATGATGCAGTGGAAAAATTATAATGATCAGGACTCATATTGATTCATGAAACGGACAGGCGTAAACAAAAAATAATTGCTGCGGATGCCGGCAGAATTACGGCCGGTGAGTAAATTGACGTTCAAAAAAAACATGGTGACAGAAATTATATCATATAGCAGAAGTGCATTCAGAGAGACTGCAAGCTGACTATATGACATAAAAAAAACATGGCCGATTATTTTCTGCCCGCGGGATTACCACCTTTCATACCTGACAATTTCTTCCAAAGTTTTTCTCGGACGCGCATCAGGAGCTTCATCAGCATAGCCGACTGTAATAATTCCTGTAACATATTTGTTTTCAGGAATACCAAGAATAGGCCGAATATCTTTCTGTTCGAACCATCCTGTCCAGCATGTTCCCAGTCCCAGGCTTTCAGCTTCAAGAAGTATATGAGTAATTCCGATGGAGCTGTCAGCGATAATTCTTTTCACTTCAGGTTCACAGCTGTTTTCATCAATAAAAATTTCCTCGCCGATTCTGCATGCAAGATCAGCTACAACAACAATCAGCACAGGAGCTGTCATCATCCATTGCTGGCTGTGGTCGGCTTCAACAAGTTTCTTTCTGATGTCCTCATCCCTTACCACAATATAATAGTTAGGCTGACTGTTCATGCCCGACGGAGCAAGCCTTGCGCTTTCAAGCATTGCATTCAGCTTTTCATCTTCCACATTCCTGTCAAGATATTTCCTAATGCTTCTTCTGTTTTCAATTTCCTTCATGGAAACCTCCAAATATTATTCAATTATCAAAGATAATTCATTTCAGTTGATTCATGATTAAAAGTTGTGGATTGCCTGGTATGGCATGGATAGAAAAAGAGGTTTGAATCGGGTATAATGTTTTTCGAAAAAAAATTACGGCATACCGAAGCAAAACTCTTACGGACAACATTTTACAACTTAATGAGAAAAAAGAAAATAGTCTCTGCTTTGATTTT
>JAZUJH010000129.1:0-2469 GCA_045642665.1 Treponema sp. | reverse complement strand
TAAAAGAATAAAAGAATAAAAGAATAAAAGAATAAAAGAATAAAAGAATCTCTTTCTTGTAGTTCTCATTTTTTACTGAACATTATTATACACAGTATCAAAAAAAATGTCAATTATTCAGTAAAAATTTTATAACTTTCTCCCCTTCATGCTTAATGTTTGCTCAGGATATTCTTACCGTATACAATTTATTCCGCACCGCAGTCCGTAATGTCCGCCTGCTGAACGTATTTCATTCTTCTATCCCAATAAGTCATCCAAAATTTTATTGAAACCATGCCGGCATGAATCAATATACTTTTCCATTTCTGAATTATCTGAAATCCTCTGAGCATCTGCATTCCCATCAAAGTCATCTTGTTTTTTACATGCAAAAATACTCATGGTGTGAATATTGTTCGGAACTGCAAATGATTCTGAAAGTTTACATAGTTTAGAGTCTGCTACAATGCAATTATGTTTTAAAGCTTCATCCAGAGACATGGAATCAAAAACAAAGACATCTTTGCGTAACATCAATGCAATATACGACGTGAGAGGCACGCTTGTAATTCTTGACATATTAATTATCCCGTTTGAATTCGCAATCAATTCAAGATTATCTTTAAGCTCGTAATTCTCTGTGATAATCTCAATGCTCTCCATCAGCTTCTTCTGGAAAATTAAATCTTTCAGAAGAAGCATATTTTTTTTGAATTCTTCACTGGACTTAAAAAATTTATTTTCCCTGGAAACACTGTTATGAAGAGGATATGAATATCTTATTGTTTCATAAAAATTATATGCCTTGACAATAAGTTTTGCTTTCCTGTTGCGTTGTTTTATTTTTGAAAAGAATTCAATTGCATAGTCAACCCCGTCTTCATAGAAACCGTTTTCCATGAAACACAAGTAATTATTTTCGAAGCCATCATTTACTTCCGGAAGCTTGAATCCGGATACAATTTTACTTGCGCATACACAGCTTAGAATTTTTATGCTTTCCGTATTAAAGACATTACCGGAAATATTCAATGAATCAGGAAACACGAAGTCCTTGTCATCAAGAATATTAATGTCATTCTTATTTTTAAGAATATTCTGACCATAGTTTCTGAAGGCGGTTCCGGAGCATATCGTCTGGTACGGGATTCCTCCGAATGAATTCATAATATTTTTTGAATTCATCACCGGCTTATAGTCACATTCAAATAATTCAGAATTCTTACGGATGTCAGCGAATTGTATTATTGCATCTCTATTACTAAGTTCATTTGCGAACCAGAAATACAGAAAGCGTTTCTGAGGATATAAAATATCAGGCAAAATGAAATTAAATGCCCTTGCTTTCTTGTACCCGGAACATCGAAGAACATAAAAATCTTTGCAGGACTGCAATGTAAAACAGATTCCGGCCTTTGCGCAAATATTTGTCATCGTATCATTTTCAAAATATGCTTTTGAAAAATAAATCTCCTTGCAAACTCTGGATGCCTCATTTAATATTGCCACCTGAAGTACAAAGGGAAACGCAAAAAAATTTTTATTTATAAAACAATCTGTATATTTTTTCGATTCATAAGGAATTATGCATCCCAGCTGATGGTTATTATATTCTTCAGAATCATCAAAACTTATGACCTCTCCCAGATATAAATCAAATTCCCTGTCAGGAATCTTCTCTGCAAGAGTAATTGTATTCAATGCCTTTTTGATTTCATCATAATTTTCATAAAAACATTCCTGCAGCTCAACTTCCATGCAGTTATGCAGCCTTAAAAACAGGAGACCGTTTTCCATTGTCTCATGCTGTTCAAAATTGCTCTGGTCGAAGTGAGGCTGATGATAGGAGAAAATATTTTTAAGATATGAGAAATTTGCTTTACTCTGAAGTAATCTGAATCCAAGTTCAAGGTCCTCATATCCCCAGTGCTCTCCGAAACCAGCATTAAATCCTTCAACCTTGGAGAACAGTTCCTTTTCAAGTATCAGCGTATGAGAGAAACAGAATCTCCATTCATTTCCTTTCAGTTCATACAGGCTGCGCTCATCATCATACCACGGAAGCTCTTCAAGAGTGTCAAAATTATTAACAAGATTCTGTGCACCAGATTTTTCTAATGAAAACTCAGTGAGCGAATGGCGGAGACCCAGCAGCACATTATTCTTTTCGCATTGAAACTGATTCTGAAGTACAGCAATAAAATCAGGAGGGACCATCATGTCATTGTCAAGGAAGCATAGTATTTCATTTTTTGCTTCACCGGCACCCAGGTTACGGAGAAGGGAACGGTTTCTGCTTGTCTGATTCTTTTTGTAAATTATTGTCACAGGACTTATTTCTATAAACTCATTTACCAGTGATTCCGTGTCATCATTTCCTGAATCTACTATTACAATCTCAAAATCATCTTTATTATTCACATTCTGGTTGCACAGACAGATGAGTGTCGGATATAAAAATTTTGCTCGGTTGAATGTCGGGATTAT
>JAZUJH010000128.1:0-10007 GCA_045642665.1 Treponema sp. | reverse complement strand
TATTCTTAATTTCTTTATTATTTTTCGGAGAATAATATAAAACTTTATAAAACAACTCCAAAATGATACTATACAAATTTTCTGATTTTTCCACAAAATTCCTAACAAATTATACACAGAATTTGTATTTTTATTTACACGTTTTCCACCGAATTCCCACATTTATACACATGTTTATACATAACAGCACATACACCTCTGTATATTGTAAAAAAACAGGAAAAAGTGTATAAATTAGTTCTGAAATTTAAGAAAAAACTCTAAATCTTCTAAAAGGGGTAAGGATTTTTCCGATAGTATAGACATGCCGTCAAAGACAAACAGTTATAGCAAACCAGACTACTGGTCACAGAAAGCATTCAAAGAAGGGTATCCGGCAAGAAGCGTTTACAAACTCGAGGAGATTGATAAAAGATTCGGGATGCTCAGAAAGAATTATACAGTTCTTGACCTTGGAGCCGCACCAGGAAGCTGGACAACATGGCTTCTGCGTAATCTTAACGGCACAGGAAAAGTTGTTTCTGTTGATCTGAATCCTCTTTCAAAAGATGTAAGAGCAGAGAACCTTGTTTTTTTTCAGGGCGACCTCTTGAGCGAAGAAATCAGGAACCAGATTACAGAGAACGGTCCTTATGACCTTGTAGTCTGTGACGCAGCTCCTCTGACTACAGGAAACAGAACAATTGATACAGCACGCTCTAAGAATCTTGTGGACATGGCAATTTGGTATGCGCAGAGCATGCTTAAGCAAGGCGGAAACTTCTGTGTGAAGATTTTCCAGAACGGGAACCAGCAGAAGGAACTACAGAAGATGCGAGAAATTTTCACCAGTGCAAAAGGTTTTAAGCCGGAAGCCTGCAGAACTGAATCTTTCGAAACATACTTGATCGGATTGGGAAAAAAGTAGCATTTTTCATTCACGGAGGGGAATCAATCAAATGAAAAAAGTTGTACAATCAAAAGAAATGTGTTATACTGACCGCACAAAAATGAAAAGAACAATCAAATTTGCGACAATTTGTTCTTTATCCGTATTATGCACAGCCGCACTTGTCATTGCCACAACCGTTGCCGTAGTACATAAGAACAATTCTACAGGTATGGGCGGCTTTGATTCCGCAAGCATCACAAACAACACATCAGAACTTCTGGCCGTTTCCAAAGAAATTTCAAAAGCGGAAGGAGTGGCAGACGATTTGGCTGAATTCCTTGAAACATCAGAAGCGGTAGCAGAGAACACAGAAATTTTTGAAGACGAACTTGCAAACTTCCTTGAATCTGATACAGACGGAATTACTGATATTGCAGACGGAAACGAAGAACTTTCTTACATTTCCTACAGAGTAAAAAGCGGAGATATGGTCGGCAAAATTGCACAGACTTTCAGTCTCACACAGGACACAATCATTTCCGTGAACAACATAAAAAACACTAGAACACTTTCAATCGGTCAGTACCTTAAGATTCCTTCAATGGCAGGCATCCTCTACACAGTAAAGGAAGACGGTGAATCACTTGAAGAGATTGCAGACAAGTACGAAGTGGACCTTGAAATCTGTTCCCAGGCAAACAACCTTCCTGCAAACACAACACTCAGTGCAGGAAAATCAGTATTCATTCCAGGCGGACAGCTTGACAGATTCGACCTTGCAGAAATCAACGGTGACATGTTCAGGAACCCCCTCCATGCAAGCGCATACAGACTTACATCAAACTTCGGTTACCGAATTGACCCTATCGAGGGAAAGAAAAAATCTTACCACAACGGTATGGATATGGCCTGTTCTACAGGAACACCAATCTATGCAGCGCTTGAAGGTCGTGTAGTTTCAGCCGGATGGAGTAATGTTTACGGAAACTATGTAATCATCGAACACCACTCAGGTTACAAGACACTTTACGGTCACATGAGCCGCATAACATGTTCAAAGGGCAACTACGTTTACAACACAACAAAGATTGGTCTTGTAGGAACAACAGGACGAAGTACAGGTCCTCACCTCCACTTCACAATCTACAAGAACGGTACGGCAATTAATCCGAAGAGCGTTGTTCCGTTTAACCGCAAATAAACCTGAAACTTAATCAGTAATACAGCCCCTGAGACCGGACGGCCTCAGGATTTTTTATTTTACCTAAAATTATTTCATCCAAAAAATATATTTAAATTTCCGTCAACATTTACAATTCAAATTTTCCGCATTATAATAAAAGTATTATGGCAGATTTACTTACAGATTCACAGTTTGATGAATACAGAAAACTCATATACAATGCTAGCGGAATTACATTTTCCGAAACCAACAGATCTATTTTGGACAGCCGCCTGAAAGAACGACTCAGAGAAAAACAGATGACTGACATTATGGAATATTATAAGCTTGTCATCAGCGACCAGCAAGAATTTAAGGTTTTTCTGGACAGCATCACCACGAATCTTACCCGCTTCTTCAGAAATCAGCCTCACTTTGATGCTCTCATTAATTATGTCATACCGCACGTAATTGAAAACAAAAAGAAGACAGGCGACCACACTATCCGCATCTGGAGTGCAGGCTGTTCAACAGGTGAAGAGCCTTATACAATTGCCATGCTCCTGAAGGATAAGCTGCCAGCTCCTTATACATTCGAAATCATGGCCTCAGATATTTCCCTTAAATCACTTATGGTCGGACAGCAGGGATTTTATCCTACGGCAAGAACTACAGGCATCCCCCAGAATTATCTGGACAAATTCTTTACAAAAAATGAAAAGGGTTACCAGGTAAAGCCTGAACTTATGCAGACAATCCGCTTTGACTACCATAACCTCAGAAACGCAGGAACGACAAACAATCTTGATATAATTTTCTGCCGCAACGTTCTCATTTACTTTGACGAAGCAGCTCAGAAAGCTACTATCGACAACTTCTACAAGGTTCTTGCAAAACAGGCTTATCTGTTCATCGGGCATTCTGAAAGTCTCTTCGGAATGGACACAAAATTTGAATTCCTGAAGACAGAATGGGCTTGTCTTTACCAAAAGAACGAGCAGTAAAAGTTTTATGCGGTTCTAAAGTAAAATGATTGCCATGCAATTTTAAAAAAGGATTTATAAAATGGAAGATATTCAGGTTTTAGTATGTGATGACTCGGCGCTTATGCGTAATCTTATTTCACGTATGGTTAATTCCATAGACGGTATGACAACTGTCGGAACAGCCATGAACGGAAAATTCCTTCTACAAAAAATTCCTATGCTCAACCCGGACATAATTGTCCTGGACATTGAAATGCCGGAAATGACAGGGATACAGTTCCTTCAGGAACGTAAAAAACAGAACATTGATATACCGGTAATAATTCTTTCTTCAATAGCAACAAAAGGTGCTGCCGTTACAATGGAATGTCTTGAACTTGGCGCAAGCGACTTTATTACAAAGCCCTCCGGTTCTATTTCAAGCAACATCTCTTCAGTAACGTCAGCTCTCATTGAACGGATTGCCTCGTACGGCGGAAGATATGCACGAAGAAAAAGAAAGGACGTTTACCCCGTTGACTACTTCATGCACCAGGCAAAGCTTAAAGAAGCCGAAGCCGTATCCGTAAAGGAAGGTCTCATTGACAAAATCAAGCCGGGACTTTCTTCTACTCTCAGCACAGAAAAAAAGGAATCCTCTTTCAGACCTTCTCTGTGGACTTCATCTTCAACACCTAAGGAACCTGCTGTAATAGAACCGGTAAGAAAACCTGGTGCAATTGAAGTTGTTGCGCTCGGTATTTCTACAGGAGGACCTAATGCACTGCGTGAAGTATTCAAGGACCTTTCACCAAAGTTCCAAAGACCTATTCTTGTTGTGCAGCACATGCCTGCAGGTTTCACAAAGGAATTTGCAGCCAGCCTGGACCGTATATGTCCTCTGAACGTTAAGGAAGCTGAAGACGGGGACCTGATACATCCGGGACAGATTTATATTGCCCCAGGTGATTACCATATCAAGGTAGAGAAATCTACACTCTGCAATGTAATCAGACTGTCAAAGGAAGACCAGAGAAACGGACACAGGCCTTCTGCTGACGTTCTCTTTGAGTCTGTAGCAAAAATCTACTTGAACCGTGCACTTGGTATAATTATGACAGGCATGGGACGTGACGGTGCCCAGCAGCTTGCCGAAATGCGCAAACAGGGTGCATGGACTCTGGGACAGGATGAAAAATCTTCCATTGTTTACGGAATGCCTAAAGTTGCATACGAATACGGAGCAGTCCAGAAACAGGTTCCCCTTGATAAAATGGCCTACGAAATGAACAAAATTGTAGCTGAACACTACAACGGCTAGAATCTGCACCATATTCTCTTCACGTACTCCGAATTTTCATAACAAATTACTGGGACGACCTTTTAATTGTCTTAATAAAAAAAAAAGAGTATAATGAAGAGTATATGGACATACAGAAAACATTAGATTCTATTCTCCCTTCAATCGAAAAAGAAATCCAGAAATCTCTTCCGTCAGAAACAAATTCTCTCTGGCAGGATATCTCTTTCGGAAAGTTAAGCTCATCAGTTAAGAACGAACACATAAAGCCGTTACTTGAACCTACCCGCTCGCTTGTAGACTTAGGCGGAAAACGCTGGAGACCCTGTCTCCTTGTTCTATGTGCTCTGGGTGAGGCATACAAAAATGGCAGAAATCTGGAATCAGTTTTCCAGACTGCAGTTCATTTAGCACCTCTCGTTGAATTTGTACACACTGCAAGCCTCATCCATGACGACATTGAAGATAAATCAGAAAGCCGCAGAGGAAAACCTGCCGCCTATTTGACTTTCGGAGAAGATGTATCCATAAACGCTGCATCGTGGTTATATTTTGAAGCGGCAACTGTAATTGATACACTCAGCTGCGATGAATCACACAAGAATCAGCTGTACGCACTTTACGCAAAGGAACTCAGAAAGCTTCATCTCGGTCAGGCAATGGACATCAGATGGCACAATGACAAACCTCTCTTCCCTACGGAAGATGAATATATGTCCATGGTAAAATGCAAGACAGGAACCTTATCATCACTTGCAGCCAAAGTCGGAATACTTGCAGGAGGCGGTTCAACAGAAGATGCTGACTCAACAGGAAGCGGAGCTGCTTCAATAGGTGCAGGATTCCAAATTATTGATGATGTAATAAACGTAACTTCAGGAAATCCAGGAAAAGACAAGGGAGATGATATCATTGAAGGAAAAAAATCTCTGCCGGTTTTAAAATTCGTTGCAAAAAATCAAGGTTCGAAAGAAAAAATCCGGCTTCTGGAAAAATACTTTGAGCAGGCAGCCACTGAAAAAACAGGAAGCAGTGCCATAGAAAATGCAATAAAACTTCTTGAGGAAAGCAATTCCATATCTGAAGCAAAATCAGACGGAATAGAGCTCATCCACAAAGGCTGCAAAGAATTTACCGACTACTTGGGAAAGGAAAATCCTTTCGGACAACAGATAACAGTTCTCTTCACGAAAATGATTCCGGCTGCACTCTGAGCTGGATAACCAATTTAAAAAGTATGTAAAAATTTTAGGAGAAAATGACATGCTTGAAAACAGTGAAAACTTAAATAACCAGGCAATCCAGCTTGCAGCGAAAGGTGAATACAAGGAAGCTATTGCCTGCTTCAAGAAGGCAATAATACTGGAAAGCTCAAACTATCTTCTGTGGTACAATATGGGAATAACTTACAGAGATTCAGGTGACCTGTCCGCCGCAAAGGACTGCATGAAAAGAGCCTATGAACTTAGCCCTGACGACGGTGATGTTACGGAAACTCTTGCACTTATCTGTCATGCAATGGGACGTTCCGCAGAAGCTCTTCACTATTGCTACGTAGGTTTGAGCCGTTCAGAAACTAATTCAAGACTCTGGAATACAGTTGGAGTCGTTTATTTTTCCAAGACCGAATACAGCGATGCAGCTGAAGCGTTTGAAGCAGCTCTCACATTGGACCCCTACTACTATGATGCCCTGTTCAATCTCAGGGACACCTATACGGAGCTAAAAAACTTTAAGGGTGCAAACGAATGTAACCGACGCCTTAAGGAACTGAAACATTAAAAACTGCAAAAAGGAAAATGCAATGATAGAAAAAGGAATCATCACTTCGATTGAAGACAAAAAGATAACTGTTCTGCCGATTCTCAAGGATGCTTGTGCAAGCTGTACATCATCCTGTTCAAAGCAGAGACCGGAAATTACAGTCTGCAACCCAAAGAATCTGCAGGTAAAAAAGGGAAGTCTTGTAACTCTGAGCACTTCAAAAAAGATGCAGGCTTTACAGGGAATTATATCTTTGCTCATTCCTTTCATGTGTGCCGTCGCAGGATATTTTGTAGCAGCTCCTGTCATGAAACTTTTTGATGTTAAATTTACAGACACAAGGGACGACTGTTTCAGGGCATTGTTTGTCCTGATTTTTCTTGCACTTTCATCAGCAGCAATTTTTATTATAACAAGAAAAAAACCTCTGCCGGGAACTCCGGAAATTACGGAAGTTATATGAAATCGAGCAGGACTTCTCTTATATTTTTTTTTATATTGGCTTCAATTTGTCCTCTGATTTTTAATTCCTGTTCACTGGATTACGGTCAGGAAACAAATGCAGAAAGCAAGGTACCGGAATTTGTTTTCCGGAAAGTAAAATTTTCCCGATACGAGGATGCAGTTAAAAACGTGCAGCTTAATGCGGAACAGCTTGAACAATACAAAGTTGACAGTTCAGCCTATGCAAGAGATGTAGACTTTTACTCATGGACAAAAGACAGGGAACTTGATACGGAAGGCTCATGTCATCTTATGGGAATTGATACACAGAACAATCTCTACACTTTACATCAGGATATTTCAATAAGAAACCTCTCACAGAATTTTCAGATTGAAGCAGAAAACTTAAAATGGAACGGCAAAACGGAGCAGCTTGTTTCCAGCAGAGATGAAACTGTAAAAATAACTTACGACAACATGGAACTTGAAGGAACAGGATTTTCAGCAAGCGGAATCAGCAAAAGCTTTTCCTTTAACCGGGATGTAAAAGGAACTCTTGAAACCGGTGATAAAAAAACTGATAATGCAGGAGAAAGTTCAGATGAAAAAAAATAATATCATTACTCTTTTAATTTTCGTACTCTCAATACCAGTCTTCGCGGAAAAAATTTCTTTCTCAGCGGACAGCATGAGCGGTATCGCAAGCGACAAGAAATCATATACAAAACTTTCAGGAAATGCAAAAGTCATTACCGATTCCATGGAAATAAGTGCCGACACCATAGAAATTTCCGGTGACAACTTCAGAATCATTACCGCAAAGGGAAATATACAGGGAAAGAATAAGCATAGCAGAATGGACTTCACCTGTGAAGAAATGAAATATGACCGCGACACTGAAAAAGCGACTCTGAAAACCCATGTACATCTTGTTGATACGGAAAACAATCTGACTGCAGACGCAGAACTTATTGAATATAACCAGAAATCAGAAATAGCAGTTCTTCAGATAAACGTTTCCATGAGACAGGACAAAAATCTGTGTACCGCAGCATACGCAATTTACCGCAAGAACCAGCAGATGCTTTTCATGAACGGAAACCCGCAGATACAGCAGGACAGTGATATTTTCAGGGCACAGGAAATTGAACTTAACATTGAGACCCAGGAAATAAAGCTTGACGGACGAGTTCGAGGATCTGTGACTTCATCAAACTAAAAATACAGGAAAGCAAAAAATGAAAGAAGATATTTTTGACACTGATTTTACTCAGAACATCGGGACAGAAAAAAAAGATACACTCAGAGTTGTGAACCTTCAGAAATATTTCGGAAAGAGACAAGTTGTCAAAGGTATTGATTTTTCCATGGAAACAGGTGAAGTTGTAGGACTGCTCGGGCCTAACGGTTCAGGAAAAACCACATCCTTTTATATGATTGTAGGTTTCTACAGACCCAGCGAAGGAAATGTTTTTCTTAATGATGAATGCATTACGAAGCTTCCAATGTACAGGAGAGCCCAGAGAGGTATTTCATATTTACCGCAGGAACCATCAGTTTTCAGAAAGCTGACCGTTGAAGAAAATATCTGGTCAATTCTTGAAACACGCAGGGACATGACAAAACAGCAGAAGAAAAACAAACTTGAAGAACTTATTGAAGAATTCTCCATAGGACATATCAGAAAGCAGCAGGCCTATACACTTTCAGGGGGAGAGCGACGGCGTACAGAAATTGCCAGGTCACTTGCAATAGAACCTAAGTTCCTGCTTCTGGACGAACCTTTTGCAGGAATTGACCCTATTGCAGTTGCGGACATCAAGAACATTATCAAGCATCTTGTTACAAAGGACATCGGCATTCTCATTACAGACCACAATGTCCGGGACACACTGGAAATTACTCACAGAGCAATTATCATCTCAAGCGGGGAACTTGTAGTGCAGGGAAATAAGGCAGACATTCTTGAATCTCCTCAGGCAAGAGAAATATACCTGGGAAAAGATTTCTCAATGTAGCATCAATTTTTAAGGACGTCCTGAGCACCGTTATAGACTGATGCAGACAGAAAATTCATAGGTCTGTGCATATTCAGGGGACGCTTCATTTATAATAATCCTGTAACAATCCGTCCGGTAATTTTGCATACTCTTCAATAATATTTCCGTCCTTTATTATTATGTATGCACTGTAATTTTTATTTTATAAAATGTATCCACATTATTCAGATTGTCAAACAGCTTTACAAACTGACCAGAAGTTTTGAAATCTGATTTTCTATAATAATCCAAATCTATGCATATCAGACTTGCACAATAATTTATTGTTCCGTAATATTTCCAGCACCTTCCATATGAAGCAGTATTAAAGAACTCGAAGCTGCACGCACGTACCGTATATGCACATATCAGTTTCATGCTTACCATTAGAAAACCGGTTCGTGCTATAAAACGTAATCAAAAACGTAATTAAAAATTGCTTTCAAACTCATCTCCCGAACCAGATCAAATCTGCGTAGAACATCAAAAATCCTCAGACTCCCTGAAAGACAATCACTCCCAGCTTAACCTTGAATCACCCGTAACAGGAATCTTATCCCCAAGATAAGTTGGAGGCACCTCAAACATAACAAGGAAAAAGGATTTGAGTCTTGCAAAATATTCACGGACAAACCATAAAACCTTTGTCTTCGTTCTGAAAGGCGTTATTTCCTTTGCTACATATCCACTTACATCAAGACCAAGTTTTCTTCCGATATAAACAGCTCTCGGCAAATGAAATTTCTGTGTAACAACAACGCAGTCTTTAACACAGAAAATATCTCTTGCACGATACATTGTTTCATAAGTAGAAAAACCTGCATGGTCCATGAAAATAATATCACCGTCTGTTCTGTAATTACTTTGCATGAACTTACGCATTGTGTTGACCTCATCATAATACTTGGTACCATGGTCACCGGAGATAAGAACCTTCTTGACCTTACCGCCCTGAACCAGTTCCGAAGCACCTTCAAGTCTGTCGCGAACAACGTGTGAAACATTATTC
This sequence comes from Treponema sp., assembly GCA_045642665.1. Lineage (GTDB taxonomy): Bacteria > Spirochaetota > Spirochaetia > Treponematales > Treponemataceae > Treponema_D. Next base: position 453 of record JAZUJH010000128.1, on the reverse strand, counting down.
CTGTAAACCATGGCTCCGGGCACGATTACAGTATATTTCTCCCTAACATCCTCAAAATTTTTCGTAATATACGGCATGGAATACAAAATCATATAAACATTAATGAAAACCGTCAGCAGAAAAACATAGACTACAATAAAAAGAATAATATTCCTTGTTAACCTAAAAATATTTTTTAATTTCATAACCCCACCTCAATACATTCTATAGAAAAATTTATTACTATTCAACATTTGCAGACCAAATCAAAGAAAAAGAATAAAGGGCATCTCTAAAAATGTTTTTTAGATATACCCTTTATTCGTTCTAACTTAATATTTCACTAAAATCCAGAATTTTATAGATGCCAGAAATAAAAAAAATCACAGAAGCAAGCCGGAACATTCATTCAGCATCCGGAGTTCCGTATCCTTCTTCAGTCGCAGGGACCCTGCCTTGCTTCAGCGGGAGCCG
>JAZUJH010000127.1:0-12925 GCA_045642665.1 Treponema sp. | reverse complement strand
GGCTACGATCCGACTTGATCTGCTTCATTCGCAAACATCCTCATATGCTCGATGGACATCTTGGTTCTGTAATGGACGAAAATGTTCTGAGCGATTGAACTCTGAATTTCATATCGTTCTGCAAGATATTTATAATCTCTTTTATGCTTAAGGATGAATGTGGGATTCACCGAAGCATCCCACTGAGGAACTGTCTTTACTTCATAAGGAATTTCTTCATCTGAAAAATATACCCAGTGAGCAGGAGGAATGAGATGAACCATCGAACAGATAATTTTGTATGAAGGAACTCTTTCTCCTACTGCAATCCGGTAAACTGCCGGATGATCAAGATTATTCTCAAGACACCAGCTTCTGAGTTCTCTTTTTTCAACCAGGTCAAGAAGGAATTTCTGTGCGTAGGTAATTCGCTGTGTTGGTTCATTTTTCATTTTCGTTTTGCCTCTTATAATCTCTGTATAATTTTTTCACTTCCCATTTCTTTCCGCCCGAACACTCAATCAGAGCAATAAGATGAAACCAGAACAGATAACTGAATCTGTATATTTCATATTTATTTTCCCGGGTCAGGAGAAACAATATTCTTTTCATGTCATCCAGTTTTCTTCCCCTTGTTTCATAGAGAAGGGAAAGTTTTCCATCCACCCCTGGAAGACACACAGGCTCAAGCCCAAGGCCTTCATTCCATCCCGTTACAACACAGCAGCGGCGGAACTCACGGAAAGTATAAAAAAGTACCACTACTGAATCAGAGGGATAACTGAGCGTATAAAACTCCCCTGCAATATCCAGTATAGGTTTTGTTAAATTCATGCCGTTAGCATAAAGGGTGTATGCAAGTTCAATGGTGTTTGGAACCTTTACGTTAATTATTGAATTCATAATGTAATTAAATATTACATCTAATTATTATAAATGTAAACATTACAATATTGATTATTTTTGAAAACTGTTTTATATTTATTGTATAACTTACATTTATTATATTTTATGTAGGTTTTACAGAAAAAGGGCAAGACTCCAGCCTGAATTCTGAACATCACTAAATAAGGGGGACTCTAAATGAGCACAAATCCTTTTACTGAACCAGTCTCCGAAAAAGAGTTTAACGGATACTGGATTCCACGCCATAACGCAAAAGTTATGAAAGCAGGCATTGAAAACAACAATGCACCTTTCCTTCCAAATGCATATGGCCAGATCAAGGCAGAACCTGTAATCAATGCAGCAACAGGATACTGCCTCCCAGCACCACGTCTGATTCCAGCCCAGTTCGTAAAAAACGAAAAGGGACTTACTTCAGGATTCGTTACAACCAAATCCATTATGGATGAAGTCGGAGCAAAACCAAAAGAAGGAGAAAAGGCACTCTTCTATAACTTCAAAAATGAAGAAGGCGAAATCTGTACTGCTTCTTACTTCTTCCCTGAACAGACTGATAATTATCAGGCCATCTTCGACAAAGCAATGCTTAACGTCAAACCTGCAGAGAACCTCAACTCTGTAACAATTGCCATTGCAAATTCTGAACCGGAAGAATACTTAGCTTCTTACATCGCTGCATGTAAAACCGGAATGACTGTTACAGCCAGTCCTGATGTTGCTGAAGATTTCAAGAAAAAAATGCTTGTTACCCTCAACAACGACCTCCTCAAAAACGAAGAAAAAGACACATCTATCAAGTCTATGAATGAAATCCTTTTCAACGCTGACAAGCGTTCAACAGAAATCATCAAGACTCTTTCAAACTCACAGAATCCAAACCGAACAGTAGCAGAACCAAAGAAAAAACAGGAAATGGAAATAGACCTGTTCTAGGCCGTTTCTTTTTTATTCCAAGCAGAAGCCCTGGTTTGCTGGAATTATTTCATTGGAATTACAACATCACGAGGTACACAAAATGGAATACATCCAGGATGCCTGGAAACCCGGAGCATCATATACCAAAGGGCTTTCTGCTGACGAATATTTCTTTGATCAGATTTACAATGCCGTAAAGGCAAATGTAACAAACAGGACACTGCCCTTCTTTAATCAGGAAGCTCAGGGAATGCCGGTAGAACTGACAACCGGAAAACTCATCAATGACCGCAATCTCATTGCCCTCGAACAGTCAGCTGCAAAAAACGGCTACACATCCAATGTCTGGATCTATGCCTCCGAACTCGAAAAACTTTCAAGACAGGGTTATAAGATTGGATTTAAGAAGGGAGCAGAACCTGTACTCTGCATGACAAAATTTGAGAATCCGACTCACCTCAGTCGTGAACTTTATATTCACGAAGGCGGTAACGGACAGCGCATCCAGTTTCTCTACAACATGGACAGCCTTGATGACCGCTCAAAGAAAATCCTTTCGAAACACTATGAAAATGCCAGGGAGCATGAATCAAATCTGGTTACTGAAAGTTTCCAGAATTACATCGAAAACTCCCTTAAAGCCAAAAATCAGAAGTGTCCTGAACTTCAGAAACTGAAGGAAACCGTAATGCACCAGTGCGAAATTCTAGGACAGAATCTTGCACCTGTAATCACAGCCCAGGCAAAGCATATCTGCGTTGAAGCAACTGGAAGAAAAGAACTCAGAAGAAATGACATGGCAGAACAGGAACGCTGCTACAAAGTATTCGAAGAAATCTTCTCTGATGCAGAAAACAGAAAAATTCCTTCCTGGAAAGTCGGCGAGACTCTTACCAAAGCCCTGGACTCCGGCACCTGGTATGCAAAGAGTTACACAGCAAAAGACTTTAATTTAGAAACGAACAAACTCAAAGAAGAAAACATAAACAGGCAGGCAAATCTGAACAAAAGAAAATCTTACGATCTGGAACGTTAATTCCATAAAAGGAGTACACCATGAGTGAACAGACAGAAAACATAACAATGGAAATTATTAACAGCGAACAGTTCAAAAGAGCAAACATCAGATTCAACGGAAAGCCGTCTGAAGAAATCAGAACCGATCTCAAAAATGAAGGCTGGTTCTATTCAAGAAACCATAACGTATGGTATCCGAAGAATGATGCTGCCCAGAACAGCCAGAACTTCGCACAACACATAAAAGAAACTTACTTTCCGGAAAAAGAAGAAGAAATCAGTCTCGTAACTGAAACAAGCGAAAGAAATGAACTTATCGCCCTTCTTCAGAACGGAGCATCAATCAATGAAGTCCTTTCAAAAATCTCTGATATCTACGGCGAGGATACAGTTCATGAAGCCTTCCTTCAGGTAAAGAATACTCTCCCTTTTGGAGAACAGACAGAAACTCATTCTGATGAATTCAATATTTCACAGGATGACAATGATCAGCTTGCCGTCAGAAATACACAAAACGGAGATTTCCTTACAATCCATTTCAGCGATGAAAACGGATGGGATTATACCCTCTATGACAAGGACTACAAGGAAATCGATGGCGGTATCGCAGGTGACCTTGCTGCAGCTGAAACACAGATTTCAAAAGCCGCAAAACTTATTGCAGAAGATCTTTATCCGGAAACTCCTCTTTCAGTCTGGGAAAAAGCAGACTATGACCAGATACTCGAAAAAGTAGAAGAACTCGAAAGTGAAGCTTACGACAAAGCCGTAGAAAACGTTCAGAAGAAATGGCAGGAACATGATAACGGTGTCGAACAGGCCAGAGACCAGGAAGAAAGCCGTGAAATAAATGAAGATCTTGCACGCCTTGATTCGGAAGCAGAAGCCATGGAAAGAGCAAACGGTCTTCGTGAAATGGAAGCTTCACAGCCTTTCCATACAACAGAAGGTAACATTTACCCTGATGAAGTAAATGAAGCCAAAGCTAAATTCGGAGACATCATCCGCGAAACATTTCTTACCCTCACAGATGAAGAACGCGAAAACGGAAGTTCCATCGAGGGAAAAGAGAAACGCTACAACACATGGTTTCGCCCGATGGTTGATGAGATCATGGATTCCATCATTAAAGGCGATACAGAAATCATCAAGAAAATCAGTGATTTCAATCTCAGTAAGGAAACTCACGTCGAAGGCAACAAATGGTATTCCCCAGATGAAGCATATTACCGTGACGTTCAGTACAAACTTCTTCCTGAACTTTATGAAACAGTCCAGGAAAAAATCAAGAAACAGTTTGAAGAAGAAAAAGTTCCTTACGTCATCATGTATTCCTCAGAAAGTCCGTTGTTCCCTTCAGAAAACAAAGTCTACACTGTAAAGGAATTCAACGAACTCCTTACAAAGGCAGATTCAGATTTCCATAACCGTAAAAAATATGCAGAAGAAAAATACGGCTCTGCAGATAATTACTGGGACCTTGAACGGGATGACAAACTTCCTGAAGAAGACAAAGGAATCCAGTTCGGATATGACAAAACAAACTTCAAATTCTTCAATATCCCTAATCCGGAAAATCCTGAAGACACTTTCTCCTATGAACCATCACGCTACGACATTGGAGACGGTAACGGATCTGTATTCGACTATGTCCGCGCAACCTGCAGCCATGATGATTTCATCACTGCCTTGAACGCTCTCGAAGTGCAGCTTTACTATCCTGAAGTAACAGATTCTCAACGCAGTTTTATTGAAAATGCCATCAGGGAACAGACACAAATTCTTAAGGACTCCCTTAAAGACAGAATGGAAGCCCTTGATAAGGCTCAGAATGAATACAAGGAACTTCATAAAAAATGGCTCATTGAGGCTTCTGAAGCAGACCGCGTAGATGAAATGCTCAAAGATGCACTTCAGGGCATCAAGGCTTCTTACGACGAATCCATGAACGACGTATTTACAAAAGTCCTCAAGGAATATCCAGAAGAAACATCGCTGGATAATTCGGTTCTTCTTAAATACGCTGCAAACGAAGCAAAGAAAATGGCAGTCTCAGAACTCTATCTTCCAAGCCGCAATGCTCAGAAAGCCATGAATGCTGAAGATTACAAAACCTATAACAGCATCGACTGGGCAAAACTCCGCCGTATCTGGGAAATGTTCCCTGCAAATGTAAACATGGAAGACTATGCCCGTAACCTTCTTTCTGAAAAACTCAAGGAAGCAGAAGTTTCTGCATCCGATATTGTTATGCCGGAAAAAGAAGCCCCTGCAGTCCTTACAGAAGAAGACCTCGAAATCTGCCGCAAAGTAATTCCGCAATCACAGTATTCGTTCACACTTGAACTCACTCAGGGAGAAGAAGGTGACTTCTTCAAATCAAAGCTCAAGGAAATTGCCGACACATACAGAAAGATTACCACAGATGAAGAACTCATAAACGCAGACGGTACTCATGACATCGGATTCCGTTATTTCCTCGGTAATACGGAAATCTTCATTACCCAGATTTATAAAGACGGTTATGCCTTCGGTTACTCAGTTCTGAACGGAGACCTTCAGATGTCAGAATGGGGCGACCAGTCCCTTGAAGAAATCACAGGTATCGCCTGGATGGAAATGGATTACCATGTTCCAAAAGATATTACCGTAGAAGAAATGCTCCACAAAGAACACCCAGAGTATTTCCCTGCAGTCACAAGAAACAGCGGATCAAAAGTTTCCTGGGAAGATATCGAAGGTCTCTTCAGAGACATCGATAATTATGATTTTTCAAAGACACGTACTGAAGTTGCCTCATGGGCAGAAAATGATGCAACTGATAAAAACCTCTCTGAAGATGACATCAAGAAAGAAACCATTGATCGTGCTTTATGGTCGGTACTCGATTTTCATAATTACATCGAAGACGCTGAAAAATCAGGAAGTACAGAATTAAGTTCTTCAGCTCATGAAGAATGCGCTTCCATCTCTGAAGAAATTGCAGCTTCCATTCTGGAAGGAAGAATTACAAATCTCGACAGTGCACAGATTCTCTTGAATGACAGACTTCTCAAATCTGAAGTTTATCAGGAAGTTCATCAGAACCAAGAAGCAGAAAAACCTTATAACTTCTTTGTAAGCGACACTGCAAATCTTGATCTCGGAGTCGGTGCTGAATTCGAGGCTGTTACAGGCCTTTCAGCAGAAAAAGCTGTTCTCAAATATGCAGAACTCAAAGATAAAGGATTCAGTCCTTACATCGGACTTAATATCCCGGGAGACCGTATCTTTGATGACAACACAGGAGACGGTGCAGGTATCTTCTGCGAAGTAGAAGGCAAGCCATCGTTCTACATCGGAGACAACTTTGTAAAAGGCCTTAAGGAAAATAACGAACACGCACAGAACGTAATTGCTGCCTACAAAGAACTTTACGAAATGGCAGACAAATATATTCTCGGCGTTGAAAAACCAGACTTTGTTTTTGAAAAAGAAAACGAACTCTCCCGTCCCCAGACACCGCTTCAGGTATACACCTTCTCTCCTTTCGGATTTGAAGGAACACTTGTAAATGTTGAAACTGACTTAAGACCAGGAATCCCGGCCTATGACATTGTAGGAATTGCAGACAGTGCCGTAAAGGAAACACGTGAAAGAATCCGTGCAGCATTCTCAAACAGCGGGCTTGAATTCCCTTCAGAAAGAGTACTCCAGTCATTAAGCCCTGCAGACCTCCGGAAGGATTCTCCAATGGATCTTGCAATGGCTCTTGGCATACTCGCACAGACTGAAAGATTCGAAACCTCAGAACCGGTTCTTGCATTAGGTGAACTCGAACTCTCCGGAAGAATCAGACCGGTCCGCGGAGCCGTTGCTGCCGTAAACTCTGCAAAGGCTGCAGGTATTACACACTTTGTATGTGATCCTGTAACTGCTGAACTTCTGAAAGACATCGAAGGAATCAGTATCCTCAAAGCAGAAGACCTTCTTGAAACAAAAGAGCTTCTTCAGAATGCAGGAAGTTTTGAAAAAACAAATCCTGTTGCAAAAAATACAGACAAGGTAACTTTCAATGAAGAATGGATGGAAGACTATAAGGAAGCCCTTGAGAACCTCCCTATGAAAGGTCACTTCAATACAGTCCGTGCCATCGAAATCGCAGTAGCAGGAAAACACAACATCCTTAATACCGGAGCTCCGGGCTGTGGAAAAACACTCCTTACCCAGACCCTAATGCCGGCTCTGACTCCAAAACTTACTGAAGAAGAATCCAGAAGCATTACAAGAATCAATTCCCTTGCAGGCCTTGATTCCCCTCGCCGTGATAAACTCGTTCCTTCATTCCGCATGCCTCACCAGACTGCGACAATCGAAGGTATCTGCGGTGGCGGACCAAACTGCAGACCAGGGGAAATTTCTCTTGCCCATAACGGAACACTCTTCATGGACGAAACTGCGGAATTCCGATCTTCTGTCATTCAAATGCTCAGGGTTCCTCTTGAAAGCCGTCAGATTACATTAAGCCGGGCTGGACGTTCGACTTCTTACCCAGCTGATTTCCAGCTCGCCATGGCCATGAATCCTTGTCCATGCGGATGCTACGGAAGTCATGACAAGATCTGTCTCGACAGTGCACGCTCAATCGAACAGTACTGGAAAAAGATTTCTGATCCTCTCCTCGACCGTGTCGAAATCAAAAACTTTGTGGAAAAGGATGAAAAAGACACAAGGGTAATGACAATTGACCAGATGAAGGACCAGATTGCCAAAGCCTGTGTAATTCAGAGAAAACGCGGCGTATACAACAGCCACATGACTCCTGAACAGATTCAGCAGTACTGTAAGCTCAACAAAAGCTGCCAGAAATATTTTGACTCTGTAACCGAAAAAGGTCTTTCACCAAGAGCCAGTGCAAACCTTCTTAAGGTTTCACTCACAATCGCAAACATGGATGGCCGCGAAACCATCCGTCTGAACGACCTTAAGGAAGCGAACGAACTATGCAGTCCGATCTTCGAAAAACCTAAAGCCTTCAGTTATAACCCTGAAGAACAGGAAAACAATACTTCTGAAAGCGAAGTGACAGAAAGCGTTCATCTCTACTCTGCTAAATATCAGAAACAGACTGATCAGCTTAAGGCCGACAAAGAAGAACTCCGCCACAGCGAAGATCTCCACACAAAATGGGTAAGCGATTATGAATATGAAAACCGTGATATTCCGTCATGGCTTCAGACCCTCGTAATGGAAGATGTAACAAAAAATACGAAGATCCATCAGCAGGAACTTGATTTTGAAAGTGATCTCAAATCAAAGGAAAACAAGGTTATCCGTGATTCCATTCAGGATTCCCTCAATCCTTTTGATGACAGACACCTTTCTGTTGATGATGTAATTGCAGCACAGAAAGAAAGAGACAAAATCATCACACCAGTTCTGAACGGAGAAAAGACCGGAATGTGGAAAGCCTTCGAAGAATTCGACGAACACGGAGTATTTGATATCCGCGGAAAGGAACTCTCGATGACAAAAGCAAACCGCATCAGTGAAGCAGGATTCAAGCAGCTTCAGGCTGCCATGAATATCTACAGAAACAAAAAATTTGAAACATTCAGATATGTTCTTGTAGACCGCATGACAGGTGAAATTACAGACCAGCTTGCTATCTCTTCACACATGCCTAATGTATGTGCCGTATCAGAAAAGAATGATGACACTCTCAAAAAAATCATTTCCCGTGCAGAAGAAAAAGACTGTCTCGTTGTTGCAGTTCATAACCATCCTTCAGGAAATACTGAAGCTTCAAGCTATGACCGTGAGACAACAGACGCACTCCGTAACTCTCTCAAACGCAGCGACGGACTTGAACGTTTTGCAGGCCACATCATTCTTGATCACGACTCATTCAACCTCTATACCCCAAGAAAAGGCTGGCATAAGGTTGATGCATTGAATCATGACAAGGATGTCTTTGAGAAAAAGAACAATCCTGAATGGACAAAAGAATCCGTAGATTCTTCTTCTTCACTCATCAGACTTGCAGGAAAACTTAATGACACTTACAGCTGGAACGATGATTTTATTCCTGTTGTATTTACCAACGCTGATAACCAGATTTCAGGCGTTCAGTATTACAACAAGAAATACTTCTCTTCTGAAGCTGACAAAATCAGAAATGATTTCCAGTTCGAAGCCATGGGTGTCGGTGCCGTTAGTGCCTTCCCAGTTATCACTGAAAGCCTTATGGAAAAACTTCCTCCTGCAGACCGTATGATTCTTGAGACAAACATGAAGGAACTTGTCCTTCACAATGCCTTCACAGACTGCGCACTTAAGGACACAACCGTAACTGAAAAGTTCTCGATTGCTCCTGGAAAGAGTTTCTACGAATACTTCCTGAATTCCGGGGAAAGAAAAAATGAAGTTCATTCAACCTGGAAAGCAGAAATAAATCCGGGACTCTTCCCTCATGAAACAAGAACAAAAAAAGAAACAGAATACGAAAGATAGCATAAAGGCAGGGGACCTTATCTCTCCCCTGCCTCATAACTTTTAGCGGAGTACAACATGAGTAAAACAAATACTGAATTATTACAGAAAGCAGTTTCCTCACTGGAAATGCTGGATGCAGAAAATATTGATTCTTCAAAACTCAATGACCTTATATCCTCTATCGAAAACCTGTCCCCTTCTATCAGCAACGGCCCTACCCTTTCTGTAAGCGAAAAAGAAGACGGATCATATCACCTTGACGGTAAGGAAGTCGAAAAATCCTTCGATGACTTCAATAAGAAAATTGCAGCAGAACGAAAGAAACTCGGAAAGGTAATCGTAATTGATACTGAAACTACAGGACTGTCTCCACGCTATGATGAACTTCTGCAGCTTTCGATCATAGACGGAAACAGCGAGGTACTTTTCAACAGCCACCTGAAACCCGAGAAGAAAAAATCATGGAAAGAGGCTCAGGCTGTAAACGGAATCTCACCTGAAATGGTAAAAGACTCTCCTCACTTCAAAGACATAAAAGACAGAGTCCAGAAAATTTTTGACCAGGCAGACCTCATCATTTCCTACAACGGTAAGTTTGATACAAACTTCCTGCAGATGGCAGGAATCAATATTCCGGAAAACAAGCTACACCTTGATGTCATGAAATCCTTTGCCCCAGTCTACGGAGAGAAAAATACAAACTCCAGGGCAAAAAGAAGACAAGGAGAATTCAAATGGCAGAAACTCGAAACTGCGGCTGATCATTACAACCTCAGTTTCAATGCCCACGATTCTCTTGAAGATGTAAAGGCTACACTTCTTGTAGCAAAGAACATCTATGGCATGGGACTTGAAAACCTCAAGATGGAAGACATAAAGAAAAACGGTGTGGACCATACTCTTCCATCATCGCTTACAAATCCAAAACCGACTTTCTCTGAAGAGCGTATCAACACAGCACGTCTTGGAGCTCTTGCCTACAAAAAGCATCCTGAAATCGTTGAAGAAATCAGAGGCAAGGAAGGCTATGAAGAACTCAACGCCCTGATTGATTTCAACAGGATGAATCCTAAGGTTCGCGGATACCTTTCAAAAATTGACATGAAGCTTGGTGAATACGTAAAGAAAAATCATCCTGAACTTATTGAAGAATTAAAGAAGCAGACTCTTGAACGCCAGGAAAGAAAGGCCGGAAAACAGGAAAAACCACAGGCTGTCATTTTTGATAAGACAATTCTTCCTCCTTTCGCCCTTATGACTTCACAAGGCCTTAAAACAGTTTCAAAAGGTGTAGTAAAAGGATATGACAAAAATACAGAAACATATCTTCTTGAAAACGAAGGAGAAAAACTCCGACTACCTAAATCCACATTTGAGACAATTCTTTCTCCTCAGACTGAACTTCCATTAAGCAATCAGTTCAAGGGAAAAGATGTAATCGAAGCTGAAAAAACTCCGTCTGTTGTTTTCAACCAGACAATGCTTCCCGAGTTTTCAATCCTTACACAGCAGGGAATCAAAAGCTATAAGGACATGAAAGTAAATAAGTATGACTCAAATCAGGATCAGTACATCCTTTCAAACGGAGACTCTACAATCTCAGTTTCTTCACAAACCTTTAAGGAAATAACTGCACCTGAGCGTTTCGAAAAATCATATTCCAAAGATACTCCAGAATATGAAAAACTTCTTGAAACACAGTACAAGGATTACTTCACCCAGAGAGAAAATACTGCAGCAAATTTCCGTCACAACTTTGCAGTTTACTGCCGTAAAGAATCAAACTCTCCGGTTGATGCTGTCCTCATTTCCCGTGAGTTATTCGACCGCATGAACAAAGAGGAACAGAAAAAAACACGTCTTCTCATGCAGCAGCTCAAGAAGGATGATGAAACAATGACCGAATGCCTCATGCGGTTTTATTTTGAAGCTGTAAAAGAAGTTCCGCTCAATGAAAATTACATAAAGCAGAACAGACCCGATTCCGTTATCGCACGCCCCTTCTATGACACCATCACGGCAAAGGGAGCCCTTATTGATAACGACCTCTCAATAAAAATCGGTGACCGGGTTGAAAACCTTTCCTTCAATGTTGATAACCCGTTCTCAAAGGGAAAGGAAAAAGTCAACGAACCATTAACCATCGTTTCATCCTCAAAAGAAGGAAACATGATAGTCATGATGAACAAGGACAAATCATATTATCAGATTCCCCGGGATGAATTCTTGAACCAGTATATAAAGAGCAACGAACATCAGAAGAAGGCAGAAATGAAAGTACAAAGAAGAAGCTCTATTGAAATCGAAAGATAGGAGAACTTTATGGACGTACGCAAAACCCTTATTTCAGACAAAGACGGCTTTATAATCTATAAGCTTGTATTTCCTAACCTGACGCTTTATGTTCTTGAGCATGACGGAATAAGATACATAAGACGCAACAAGAAAACAATTGATGCAATCATCCAGAATATGAAAGCCAAATAAAAAAAGCCCTTCAGCCAAATGTGAATTCTGAAGGGCTTCCCTTTACAGATTAATTCCAGGAAGTTCTTTTTTCAAAATAACATTACCAGCCTGCAGCTTCTCATCCTCCGGAATAGCGAAGGTGATGTCTATCTGATAATCCGGATTTTTATTTATGAAATTCTTACAGGCGTAAATGGCCTGTGCCCAGGCATCATAAAGAGGGTATCCGAATATACCGGCTGAAATCAGAGGAAAGACAATCGAGTGGAGATTATTTTCCATACATAATTCCAGCGACCTTTTATATGCTCCATACAGTGCATCCGCTTCCCCGTGTTTACCATCCCTGTACACAGGTCCGACTGCATGGATCAGGTTCCGGCATGGACATCCAAAGCCAGGAGTAATAACGGCAGAGCCGGTATCACAGTGCCCGATTTTATTACATGCAGCAGTAAGTTCTGAAACGCCTGCTTTGTTGAATATGACGCCGCACACTCCCCCACCCATCTGAAGAGCAGAATTAGCAGCGTTTACAATAGCATCAGCTTCGATGCTGACAATTCCTTTCTGGACAATATTTATTGAACTCATCCCTGTTACCTCATTTTTATTTTTCCGCTTTTTGTTACAGTAACCTTGTATTTGATTTCCTTTTCAGGTTTCTTTTTTTCCCAGGGACGTTTATATGAAAATACCAGATCGCAGTTTCCCTCTTTAAGCGATGTCAGTGTATAAGTGAACAGAGACGGAGCTCCGACAGTATCCCAGTCACCAAGATATGTCACGTCACTGAGAACATCAATTATACCTTCCGGTTCAACCTCATAAGTCCATGTATATCCTGTAGTCGGATTTCCATTGAAGTTCAGAATTTTTGTTTTCTCCTCGAACTTTCCGGAACAGCCTGCAAGAACTGTAACACTGAAAATCAATCCTATTAATGCCAACCAACTATGCTGCTTCATTTTCTGTAAATACCTTTAATCCAAGTCTGAGGGCTTCTTTATATTCCCTTACGGCGCCTTTGCTGTCTTTCCAATCCTTAAGAAGATAGATTGCTTCACAGAATGACAGTGCCATAAAATCAAGAGTCATAAAGTCCTCATATTCAAATATATTAGGAAATACTGCAGGATTAAAGACCTGATAACCCTGTTCAGAA
>JAZUJH010000126.1:0-5166 GCA_045642665.1 Treponema sp. | reverse complement strand
CAATATCAGATTCATTTGTTCCAAAATTCGTTTTGTCGATAAATTCAACTCGCTGTAAAGATTCATAATGCTCAAAAACATTTTTTATAACTTCATTTTCTGGTGGAAGATTTATACTAAACAGTTCATCGCCGATTCTGTTAAGCCCTGGTTGAGTTGCTGTACAAAGCAAAGTCGAGCATCCGCAAGTGTTTACAAGATACTCTAATCCCCAGTTAAACAGATAAGTGCATTTTATTGGCAAAGTCTGAATTTCATCAAAAACTAGAACGCTGTTAAACAATTTATGCATTCTTCTAATTTTCTTTGTTCCGTAAGCAAAAAGAGTTTCCAAAAACTGAACCATTGTTGTAACGATTACAGGAGCATCCCAAGTTTCTGAAATTGCTTTAAATTCATCACCGTAAATATCTTCTTTTTTTCCATCAGAAAGATTTGAATGACATTCAAGAACGATTTTTCCTTTTGTGTCTTCATCCTCAAGAATATCTCGAATAACTTGAGCGTTCTGGTCAAGAATTGAAGTGTAAGGAGCGATTATAAAAATCTTTTTCATCTTGTGAATTTCAGCCTGTTTCAAAGCAAATCTAAGCGAAGCAAAAGTTTTCCCAGCTCCAGTCATTGCGGAACAAGAATAAATGCCTTTCTTTTTTGTTCCAAATTCCAAACAAGAATCCGAAAGATTTTTTCTGATTGCGCCAAGTTTTCCGCTATTGTCAAAAGTTGCCAGTTTTGCTTCAAGCTTTTGAAGAAGAATTCTCCAGTCTGGAATTTCTTCGTATTTTTGAAGATTCAACTTTTCATCATTATCAAAATCCGCACTGTTTGTTCTATCAGCATCGATCAGACAACTTGAAAGATTTCTAAGATGAAGTCCTTGGTTAAACTTATACTGCTTTTTTGAATGACAGCCTTTTTTACAATTATCATAAAATTCATTTCGAGCGTCATTTTTTAGGCAGTCACTTTCAAGACATTTCTGAATTTCTGCTTTAATTTTCTCAGAGAGATTCGAATCAATTTCAGGTAAATCTTGCTCTATATCAATTTTATTAATTCGCTCCAGAAATTTTGATTCACCTTTAAGATTTATAAAATCTGGAAGCCCTTGTCCGTGATGAAACATTACAATCACCTGGATTATCTGTTCTGCCAGACTTACATTTTGCGAAATTTTATGTTCGATAAATTGGCCGCCAGCCGTTGCGTGGTTTTTAATTTCTCGTTTTTTACCAGCAATGCTGTCTTCCAGATATTGCTGCCACGATTTTGTATATTTTCCTAAATCATGAAGAAGACCTGCAAGACATAAAAGTTCTGGTACATCAAATTTTTTACCGAACACTTCAGCCAGACTTGCTGTTTCCAACAGATGTTCTTCCAAGGGCTGAAACTTTCCATCAAGCTTCCTGTTTCTTGCATAAAATTCTTCCATGCTGTCACCCCCTGTTTCTTTTTATAAAGTACAAATATATATCATTATTATATTAAGAAATCAACAAAAAACTATGCAAATAATTTTAAATAAAAAAAACGGCGGCAACAGTTTTCATACTGCCACTGCCGTTCATAAGTTTAAGGAAACCGGTATTGTCTTACGCAAATGTTTTTATTCAGCGACCTTCTGTTCCAAATCTCTTTTACGAATTTCAACACGACGAATTTTACCGCTGATAGTTTTTGGAAGGGCATCAACAAATTCGAATATCCGTGGACACTTGTACATTGCCGTGTTTTCTTTTGAATATGTAGAAAGTTCTGTCTCCAGTTTCCTCAGGTCATAATTTTTGTAGTCAGGAGAAAGAACAATGGTTGCCTTTATTGCATTACCGCGTTTAGGATCGGGAATTCCTGTTACGGCACATTCCATAACCGCTGAATGTTTCTGGAGAATTGATTCAACTTCAAAAGGACTTACCCTGTAACCTGATGTCTTTATTATGTCATCCTTTCTTCCGACGAACCAGATGTATCCGTCTGCATCCATGTAGACGTTATCGTTAGTATGATATACTCCGCCTTCAAATACCTGCTTGGTAATTTCCTCATTCTTGTAGTATCCCATGAGAAGTCCGATAGGTCTTCCGTTTTCTACATGAATGCAAAGTTCACCTGTCTCGCCTACAGGAACAGGATTATTATCGCCGTCAAGAATTTCTATATTGTACAAAGGATTTGCTCTTCCCATGGAGCCCGGATGAATTTCCGAATAGTCCAGAAAATTTCCGCAGATAATTGTTGACTCAGTCTGTCCGTAGCCTTCATAAATTTTCTTGCCAGTTTTCTCGAGCCACTTTGTATAGACCTCTCCGTTAAGAGCTTCACCGGCAGTTGTAAAGCGGACGCACTTGCTGAGATCATACTTTGAAAGATCCTGCCGTATAAGGAACCTGTAAACCGTAGGGGGCGCACAGAATGTTGTGATTCCGTATTTTGCAATCATCTCAAGCATTTTTGTAGGCTTGAACATTGTCATGTCATAAATAAAGAGAGCCGTTCCGCAAATCCACTGGCCGTAAAGCTTTCCCCACGTTGACTTTGCCCAGCCAGTTTCGGCAATTGTAAGGTGAAGTCCGTCTTCCACGACTCCGTGCCAATACTTTGCCGTCATAATATGTCCCAAAGGATAATCAAAATCCTGAAGAACCATCTTAGGATATCCTGATGTTCCTGAAGTAAAATAAAGAAGCATAGGATCCTTGTTATGTGTCGCCGCATCGCCTGTAGGTCTGTCAAAATTACAATCAAATTTTTTGCATTCCCTATGAAAACTTATCCAGCCTTCCCTGTCTTTTCCAACAGTTACAAGAGATTTCACGGTCGGTGAAGCCGCAAGAGATTTTTCAATTTCAGTAAGAACGGAATCATTGTCATAGGAAATAATCATCTTCACATCTGCAGCATTTGTCCTGTATTCGATGTCAGACTGCAAAAGCTGGTCCGTTGCAGGAATTGCAATCGCACCAATACGATGCAATGCTGTCATCAAAAACCACCACTCGTACCTTCGGCGCAGAACAAGCATAACGGTATCACCTTTATTAATGTCCATAGACTTAAGCCAGTTTGCGGCTCTCTTGGATTCTTCTGAAACATCATTAAAAGTAAAAACAAGTTCCTCACCTGTATCATCTATCCAGACTAGTGCTCTCTTTCCGGGAAACCTGGAAGCATATTCATCTACAATATCATAAGCAAAATTGAAATCATCTTTTGTCTGTAACTTACAATTCTGCATAAAATCTTCATAATCATCAAACTCCACATTACCAGCAAGATATTCGGTATACAACTGT
Organism: Treponema sp.; assembly: GCA_045642665.1. Classification (GTDB taxonomy): domain Bacteria; phylum Spirochaetota; class Spirochaetia; order Treponematales; family Treponemataceae; genus Treponema_D. The sequence continues at coordinate 1,870 of JAZUJH010000126.1, read as the reverse complement.
AACATATAAGCACCATAATTTTAATTTAAAATCACAATAATGTTCATTTCATTATAATGGACCATGATTTTTTTATATAGTTGCAAAGTTCTTAAAATACCATGATAAATTTTTGTTATGCAACGGACACGCACTGTGAATATGTTTACAGGATAAAACATTTTATCAGATTCATTTACAAGAACCCGGATTATTTCTAAGTAAACTGCCCTGTCATAAATGGGCATCCCTAAAAATACCTGGAAAAAAAATAAAATTTTAGAACAAAGGAATCATCTGACGAAGACGAACGTCCGGCAGAATTAAGTAAACCGGAAGCTCCACCTGAAAAATCGAATAAAATAATGGAGCGGAAAATCTTCATTGATATCAGGACTCCGCAGCCGTACGGAACATGCCATCAGATTTATGACAAGTTCTTCTGACGGCATTACAATTCGTTGCATCGGAAAAACCAGTCATTTTTCACTACCAGACTTTCGAATACGCTTTACAGTATGTGCAGATATGAAACACTGAAGGCAGTTCATATTCATTAGGGAATGGCAGGACAGGAAACATGTCTTTGTGCTCCGTTTTTTCGAAATTCTGCGTTCCGGTTGCGAGCAGAGTTACGGAATCAATTCCTTAGAGATTCCAGAATTATATTTTTTCTGAGATGTACAAAAAAAGTTGCTGCCTCAAAAAAAATTACAACCGTCCGCTGCAGACTGTTTACTTTCTGCAGAACTTACAATGCCATCCGAAGTTAGCATTCCGACTGTACCGCTAAAAAAATATCAGGCATGACATAATTTTTCAGTCATTCAGCTACAGAGATTTCTGCAGTTAAAAAAAATCTTACCTAAAAATAATCAGAACCTTTTCGGAAATTTTTTCCGTTCCATGCAAATTCATTCCGCAGTTTCCGAAAATAATTTCCTGATTTATTTCTGGCTCAGACCTCGAACCGTTTTCTCCGAATTTATTTCCCGTAAATTCCTGAAAGAATAATTTTAGGGAACCTCTAAAAACTTCATTTTTTTAGAGGTAACTTTAGAAATGCGATGTTTAAAACCGTACCAATTCAGCGGTTTTAAACTCGACGGTGCACCTCAATCAGGGTTTATAGAGGTGTCCTTTATTCTTCGTAAAAAAAATGAACTTCGATTTCTCTATCCTGCAGTCACCTATCCTTTAAATAAAACCATCCAGGACATCAATATTATTTTTTCTCTCGTATGAGCATAATTTGTACCTAAAATAATGACGCCAACTTTATCATGTCCGTCAAGCATCCTTAGTTCCTTCAAAGTTTCATCACAGTGCATTACTTTAATCAGTTTCTTTGTAACATCCAATCCGATTAATGCTTTCGCAACCGAACGATTGCTTCCCACTTCAAGCCCTCAAGGAATTTAAAAATCCAAGATTCTCATCAGACTTTCTTTTCCGAGAATTCTTTATGCGCATATGAAAACAAAATCAGTCTTCTATTGCTTCAAAAAATAAACAGACATTATTATTCTTCGTCAGCAGCAATAAAGAATCTGAAAATTTGTGTCCATCAATATTTCCTATGAATTTACAATCCAAGTGCAATACTTAAAAAGACTCACAGAATATGTTATAATCGCGTTACCATGCAAAACTATAACGGAGAAAACTATGAGCCGATACAATCATTTAGCATAAAAGAGAGAGAATTCTTATACCTTTGTATTTCACATGGAGGCATTCAAGTAAGCAGGCCTGCCCTGACAATAGAGGGAAGTTTCCTGTAAGCAATGATATTGAGAAAAGACCTGAGGCAGCAGAACAGTGTAAGCGTATTGGAGACTGGGAAGCTGATACTGTAATTGGTAAGCAGGGAAAAGCATTTCTTGTTACT
>JAZUJH010000125.1:0-35056 GCA_045642665.1 Treponema sp. | reverse complement strand
AGGACTGTCGTATGTCTTCATTCTCCTTTACAGGGATCTGAGTCCTTACTAAAAATGCCGAACTAATGCCTGGGTTCCGCTGAATCTTAATCAGCGTATCACAATACCGCATGCCCGTTTACTGTTTTATCATACCTCCTTTACAAGAATCTGTATCCTTACTAAAAACAACGAACTAATGTCCGGGTTCCGCAGAATCATCCTCAGCATATCACAATACTTCATGCCAGTTAACTATTTTATCATGACTACTGCAGTTCCTGACACAACTATACCTGCTCACCGCAGACACGTTTTATGAATGCAATTCCCAGATGCTCAGATTAATTGTGTTTCATCAAAGTTTCTTTTGGATACACTTTAGGTTCTGTGCCAAAGGAAACTTACATTGAAAAAAAATCATCCATATTCACACACTAAAATGCTCTGTGCTTGAAACAGCTCCCGGAAGAAAATTCCATGGACTCAAAAATTTCTATAGCTGTGTCAGCAATTTTGAGGTAACAGTCAACATTAGGTTCAGTGAATGAGACTAAATATTATGCACCGAAAATATTTTTTTTTAGAAATCAACTGTCGCCTGAAATTCGGACACATGCAATGCAAAGTGTGCAGAGGGTTTTATCACAGGATTCCCCTACAAATTTATATATGTTATACGCAGTCCATCGGTACGAAACATCAAAAACTTTACCAAAAAAAATACGAAAAAAATTTAGAAAAATAAAGGTTTTCAAAAAAATTCTTGACTAACTGAATTTGTGTGTTACACTTTCTATGTAGATTTAATCATGGAGGAAATATGAAAAAATCATTTTTAGCATTGGCTTGTGCAGTTGCACTCGTAGCAGGTATGTTCAGCAGCTGTTCAAAAACAGAAGCACAGAAAACTGTTGGTGTATGTATGCCAACACAGAGTTCAGAACGTTGGATTAACGACGGTGCAAACATGAAGAAGCAGCTTGAAGAAAAAGGTTACAAAGTTGAACTTCAGTACGCAGAAGACGACGTTCAGATGCAGGTTTCACAGATTGAAAACCTTGTTGCAAAGAAAGTAAGTGCACTTGTTGTAGCAGCAATTGACTCAGGAGCTCTCGTTAACGTTCTTGCCCAGGCAAAGGACGCAGGAATTCCTGTTATTGCTTACGACCGTCTCCTCATGGATACAGACGCTGTTTCTTATTACGCAACATTCGACAACAAAGGTGTTGGTACAGCAATCGGTAAATACATTGAAGAAAACAAGAAGCTCGCTTCTGCAAAAGATGAAGGACGCTCTTACACAATCGAATTCTTCATGGGTTCACCAGATGACAACAACGCTCTCTTCCTTTACAACGGTGTAATCGAAGTTCTCCAGAAATACCTTGACAGCGGTGTTCTCGTATGTAAGACAGGACGCACAACTTTCCAGGATACATGTATCCTCCGCTGGTCACAGGAAACAGCTCAGCAGTGGTGTGAAAACTACCTTTCCAGCGTCTACTCAAACACAAAGCTTGACATTGCATGTACAGCATTCGATGGTTTTGCTTACGGTGTACGTGCAGCTCTCGAAGGTGCAGGTTACAAGGCTGGAAGCGAATGGCCTCTTATCACAGGTCAGGATGCAGAACTTATGGCAACTAAGAACATCATCTCAGGACACCAGACAATGTCCATCTACAAGGACACACGTCTTCTCGCTTCAAAATGTGTAACAATGGTTGAAGCAGTTCTCAAGGGATCACAGCCAGAAATCAACGATACAAAGCAGTACAATAACAACAAACTTATTGTTCCGTCATACCTTTGTACACCAGTTGCTGTTGACCAGTCTAACTACCAGAAAATCATAATCGACGGTGGTTACTACACAAAAGAACAGCTTGGATTGTAATTAATCAGTTTAAGTCAATCTGATCTTGACCCCGCAAATTTTCATATTCAGCAGAAAAGTTGCGGGGTTTTTATTTAAAATTTTTTTTTAGAGCAGGTAATAAATCCATAATGAGAAAAACTCATTATAAAAAAGGGGGAATATAAAAAAATGTCTGATCTGATTTTACAGATGAAGAATATTACAAAAGAATTCCCTGGTGTTAAGGCTTTGTCTGACGTAAGTCTTGATGTTACGAGAGGCGAGATTCATGCCCTATGTGGAGAAAACGGTGCAGGTAAATCAACACTCATGAAAGTATTGAGCGGTGTTGAACCTTTTAAATCTTATACCGGTGAAATCTACTTTAATGGTGAACTGTGCCAGTTCCACAACATCAAGGACAGTGAACAGAAAGGTATTGTTATTATCCACCAGGAACTTGCCCTTATTCCAGGTCTTTCCATTGCAGAAAATATTTTTATTGGTAACGAACAGCGTTTCGGTAACTCGCCAGTAATTGACTGGATGACAGCAAGAAAAAATGCACAGAAAATGCTTGAAGAAGTAGGTCTTCCGAATGAAGATGTTACAAAACCTATCAGCTCGCTTGGTGTTGGAAAACAGCAGCTTGTTGAAATTGCAAAGGCTCTTGCAAAGAAAGTAACACTTCTCATTCTTGACGAACCTACAGCTTCTCTTAACGATGAAGAAAGCGACCACCTTCTTAACATTCTTTTGAAGCTTAAGGAACGTGGCATTACATGTATTATTATTTCCCATAAGCTGGGCGAAATCACAAAAGTTTCTGACAAGATTACGGTTATCCGTGATGGACAGACGATCAGCTCTATGGTAAAGGGTGTAGATGAGTTCTCTGAAGATGCAATCATCAAGGCTATGGTTGGACGCGAAATGACAGAACGTTATCCTGTTCGAGAAAACATCCAGTTCGGAGAAAAGATTCTTGAAGTAAAGAAATGGAATGTTTATCATCCTGATGATCCGGACCGCATAATGCTTGAGGACATTAACTTCAATGTACGTGCAGGCGAAGTTGTAGGTTTTGTCGGTCTCATGGGTGCTGGACGTACAGAACTGGCAATGAGTATCTTCGGCAAAACCTACGGACAGAAAATTTCCGGTGAAATCTACATGCACGGAAACAAGATTGAAATAAACAATGTAGGTGACGCAATCAGAAATAAAATCGCATATACTTCAGAAGACAGAAAGGGATACGGTCTTGTGCTTGGAGATGACATAAAACATAACATGACAATGGCGGCCCTTCCTTTCTACTTCTCAAAGAACAAGGTAATTAACCTTAACAAGGAAATCCTTGAATCTGAAGTAAGCAGAAAAAAATTTAATGTTAAGACACCTAGTATCAATCAGAAAGTAGAAAACCTTTCTGGCGGTAACCAGCAGAAAGTTGTTCTCGCTAAATGGATGATGGCAAGTCCGGACGTTCTGATTCTTGATGAACCTACACGCGGTATTGACGTTGGTGCAAAGCATGAAATTTATCTTCTGATAAATGAACTTGTTTCACAGGGAAAAGCTGTTATTGTTATTTCATCTGAAATGCCTGAAGCTATCGGTATTTCCGACAGACTTTACATCCTTAACGAAGGAAAAATCATTGGAGAGATGACAAAAGACGAAGTTACTCCTGAAAAGATCATGGCTAAGATTATTCAGGATACAAATACAAGGAGAAGAGCTTAAATGGCAGACCTTTCAAAAATCAAAAATAAAAAAACAGACATAAAAGAATATGGAATGTTCTTTGCATTGGTTGTAATCTTTGGACTTTTTGCAGCCCTTACAGGCGGAAGCAATGCTTCACCAATGGCAATCAACAACCTTATCATGCAGAACGGATACGTTATCATCCTTGCAACAGGTATGCTTCTTTGTGTACTCACAGGTAACGTTGACCTTGGCGTTGGTTCAGTAGTTGCTGTCTGTGGTGCTACGGCAGCCATTGCAGTTGTTGACTTCCATCTTCCTGTTATTGTAGGTATCCTTCTTGCTCTGGTAGTAGGACTTATCTTCGGTGTTTTCAACGGATTCTTCATTGCATATCTCAAGATTCCACCATTCACAGTAACACTTGCAACAATGCTTATCGGTCGCGGTCTTACTTACACTGTTCTTAAGGCTCAGACAAAGGGACCTCTTCCTGATTCTTTCAGAAACATTGCAACATCATTCATTCTTCCAAACTGGAACATCACTATTGGCGGAACAAAGATTAATATGTTTGCAATTCTTCTTTCACTCATTGTAACGGCTGTTCTTTTTATGCTTATGGTCCGCAACAGAAAAAAGCAGGAAAGATATGGATTTGAAAATGTTTCACTTGCAGCAGACATTCTCAAGAACACATGCATCTGTGTTGTAGTATGGTTCGTTGGCATCAAGCTTGCCATGTGCCGAGGTATTCCTACACAGCTCATCATCATAGCAGTAATCGTTGCATTCTACGCATTCCTTACAGAAGCGACAGTTCCTGGCCGCCAGATTTATGCTCTCGGTGGAAACCAGAAAGCTGCCCGCCTTTCAGGTATTGACACAAGAAAAGTATTCTTCTGGGTTTATACAAACATGTCACTTCTTGCAGCTGTTGCAGGTATTGTTCTTAGCGCACGTAACGCTTCGGCAACCCCAAAAGCAGGTGACGGTTTCGAAATGGATGCAATTGCTTCCTGTTACATTGGTGGAGCTGCAGTTGCTGGTGGTGCAGGAAAGATCATGGGTGCCGTTGTTGGAGCTCTTGTAATGGGTGTACTTAACATCGGCATGTCCATGGTCGGTCTTTCCACGGATATCCAGAAGATTGTTAAGGGGCTTGTTCTTCTTGGAGCTGTTACAGTTGACCTTGTTTCCAAGCAGAAGAAGAGCTGATTTTCAAGTCCATCTGCTAAAAAAAAAATTAAAAATTTAACTTGCGTAAACTAAATTCTGATGGTATTTTGGTTTTATGAATACATATAACAAAATATCATCAGTTTCAGTTGCAGCAATCTTTTCTGACGGCTGTGTTCTTCAGCGCAACAAAAACATCTGCATTTTCGGGTCCTCTGATTGCGGGGACAGAATAAAAGTTTCAGCGGAACTTCTTGATTACGGCAATAGACTTCTGGCTTCAAATCACTGTTATACGGACAAAGGCAAATGGCAGCTGCACCTTAAGGCACAGGAGGCACAGGAGAACGTTAAACTAAAAATTTTATGTAGCGGCGAATCCAAAACTTTTTCAGATATTTCCATTGGAGAAGTATGGCTTGCAGGCGGACAGTCCAATATGGAATATGAGCTTGCTAACTGTACGGAAGGTCCGTCCGAAATTGAAAATGAAATTAATCCTAATGTACGTTTCTACTATACGCAGAAAAATTCCTGGATAGATGAAAAATTTATTGAGGATGAAAACAAGACTCACTGGGAGGTATGGCAGAACAATGCTGAAGGCAGAAAAAAATGGTCAGCGGTAGGTTACTTCTTTGCAAAAAAACTTTCGGCGGAACTAAAAGTCACGGTAGGCGTCATCGGCTGCAACTGGGGAGGAAGCTCTGCCTCAACATGGGTTCCCGTAGAAGACCTTGAAAAAGATTCAGACCTGAAAACATACATCTCCGACTTCAAAAAGGAATATGAAATTCAGTGCGGAGGAAAAATAACAAAATCAATAGAAGAACAGTGCACTGAATATGATGAGTACATAAAATTCCATGAGCAGTGGCAGAAAAAATGTGATGAACTTTACAAAGTGAATCCCGCAATTTCATGGGATGATGTACAGAAAAAAATCGGTAAATGTGCCTGGCCAGGACCCAAGAACTGTAAGAATCCTTTCAGGCCTTCCGGGCTCTACACCTGCATGCTGAAAAGAATCATTCCCTACACTCTCAAAGGTTTCATTTATTACCAGGGCGAAAGCGATGACCACAAAAGCAGAATGTACACAAAACTCTTCGGAACTCTAATTGGCCGCTGGCGAAAAGACTGGAATGACTGCACCCTGCCGTTCATTTTTGTTCAGCTTCCTGAGAACCGTTACATTCAGGACAGGGATTCAAAAAATTGGTGCGGCATAAGAAGTGCACAACATAAAATTTTTGCTGCGACGAAGAATACTGCCATGATAAATGCGTTAGGTCTTGGAGCCTACAATGATATTCATCCCAAGCACAAGAAAGTTCTTGCAGAAAGAATGTGTAATGCAGCACTGAATGTCGCATACGGTTTCACTGAAAAATATCCTGACGAAAAAATCTATGGCCCTGCAGCAAAATCTTCGCTTCCCTGTAAAGATAAAATTGAAATTGAATTCGATTATGCAAGGGGACTGATATTCAGAAAAGATGAGACCAGACTTGAACAGTATATCAGCATGGAAAAGAATCAGGGAAACATCATAGAAAAAGATTTCACTGGATTTGAAGTCGCCGGTTATGACAAAATATTTTATCCCGCCGAAATTGAAATAACCGGTGAAAACACAGTCCGCCTTAAAAGTAAAAAAGTTGACGAACCAGTCTACGCAAGATATGCCTGGTACAACTACGGCCCTGTTACACTTTTTGCAGAAAACGGTTTAAGTGCAAGCCCGTTCAATACCCTGCAAGAAGAATAGAAGAAAATAGTTAACCAGTTTTAACAATTTATAAAAATCAGAATATCCTTTCTTCTATTTTATGGAGATTGGGTATTTTTTTGTAATTATAAAGTTGTATAAAGATTCAAAATTATGTAAAATGAATCAAATGCAAGACTGTTATGAAATTCTAGGAGTGAGTCACGACGCGAGTGCCGCAGAAATTAAGAGGGCCTACAGGAGCAAGGCAAAACTTCTTCATCCTGATGTAACGAACGGAAAAACGGCAGAAGAATTCAAGGAACTCGTTAAAGCCTATGAAACTCTTTCGGATGCAAAATCCAGAAACCTCTTTGATGAATCTTATTCTTTCAATAAGGAAACTGAATTTTATCATCAGCAGAAAAAGACGCAGCAGTTCAATTACCGCCAGTGGCTTATGGAAAGAGGTGACGAAGAAAGTATGGCTAAGCTGATTTTCTTCGACCTGATTCACAACAGAGAAGATGATGCGGTAAAAGAATTTATTCAGATGAACATGTCGAGCCCCAACTTCAAGCTTTACTGGTGGTTCACGAGAGAAGATTTCATGGACTACGGATTCATTCTTGCAGAGGAACTTGTTCTTAGGCAGGAATATTACGATGCTGTTATTCTTCTTGCACAGATAATCAGGATGGAATACGAGAGCAATTACTTCAAGTTCTTCTTTCCTGAGGTGCTCAGCCTTACAAGGCATATTCTCAGAAACAATATAGAAGGTGCCGTAAGCGATGAACTTGCGCTTGATGCATGGGAGAGGGCCCTTGACCTGAAATTCGGAAAAAAGGATGAAGCATATTTTCTGCAGAAAATGGCCGAAGCTTACGAACGGATAGGAGATTCCAGAATGTCCCGTAACTGCTTTGAAGCATCCCTTAAACTTTATTCATAAGAAAATCGTCGGAGAGATTGATTTTATTTTGTACATTTTGAGAGGTTAAATATATGATTAAACTTAAGAATGATGACCAGATTATCAAAATTAGAAAAAGCTGTCACCTGCTGGCGGACTTGTTCAACGAAATTATTCCAAAGGTAAAGCCCGGCGTAAGCACAAAGGAAATTGACGACTGGTGCGTAGAATTCTGCCGCCGCTTCGGAGGAAAACCTGCCTGGCATCAGGAAGGTTTCCCTGGTTGCGCATGCACAAGCATCAACGATGTTGTTATTCACGGAGTTCCTTCCAATAAAGATATTGTCAAGGACGGGGACATTATTTCCCTTGACATAGGCATCAATCTTGACGGATACATTTCAGACAGTACCCACACAGTTATGGTTGGAAACGTGAAGCCTAATATCAGAAGACTTGTTCAGGTTACACGAGAATCTTTGATTGCCGGAATTGATGCATGTAAAGTCGGAAACAGAATCAGTGATATTTCAAAGGCAGTTTATGAAGTCGCCTACGAACAGAACAACTACGGTGTAGTATATGATTACTGCGGACACGGAGTTGGTCTTGATGTTCACGAAGACCCTAGCATTCCTAACTGTCCGAGCAGAGGTCCAAATCCTAGAATCCAGAGCGGAATGGTTCTTGCAATCGAGCCTATGATTAACGAAGGTACGGACGAGGTAATTACCGGTGATGAAAAAAGCGAATGGACTGTAAAAACTGCTGACGGTTCATGGAGCTGCCACGAAGAGCATACAGTTGCAGTATTCCCCGACCACACTGAAATTCTTACAGACCTTGACTACAACGGAAACTCATGCATGAAGGGTGCAAAGTGGTAGTCCTTTAAAATGAGAAACTTGACCTGAGAGCATTTTCGGATTTTTCAAACTGATTTTCTGATTAAGTTCCTAGGCATGTTAAATTAATGAAAACCTCTAAGAATTACAGCTTTCTAGAGGTAGCTTTGAAAAAACGCGATGTTTTAAGCCTTGTGATTTCAGGGTTCAAAACTCGCAGGCATCTCTGAAAAATATTTTTTGAGATGCCCTAAATAATACAGGGGACATCTAATAATCCGGAAAATATTTTAAATGTCCCCCACACCAAAATCAAAAAAAAATGGAGGACATCATGGTAAAAATTCAGATGAAGAATGCCATCGCTGAACTTGACGGCGACGAAATGACACGCGTTTTGTGGAAGGTTATCAAGGAAAAACTTCTTGAACCTTATGTAGATCTTAAGACAGAATATTATGATCTCGGACTTAAGAACCGCGACGACAGTGATGATAAAATTACATACGAAGCAGCGGCAGCCATCAAACGTCTTGGTGTTGGCGTAAAGTGTGCAACAATTACATCCAACGCAGCACGCAAGGAAGAATACAACCTTAAGCAGCTTACTCCATCTCCAAACGGAATTCTTCGTGGTGAACTTGACGGTACAGTTTTCAGGGCACCTATTTTTGTTAAAAACATAAAATGCAATGTTGACAGCTGGAAAAAGCCTATCGTACTTGGCCGCCACGCATACGGTGATGTATACAAGAACTGTGAAATCAAGACTCCTTGCGCAGGAAAAGCAGAACTTGTTTTCACAGGCGAAGACGGAAAAGAAATCAGAAAGACAATCATGGAAATGAAGGGTCCTGGAATCATTCAGGGAATCCACAACCTTGACAAGTCAATTGAAAGTTTTGCACGCTGCTGCTTCAACTATGCATTGGACCAGAAAATTTCTGTTTGGCTCGGAACAAAGGATACAATTTCTAAAACTTACGACGGAAATTTCAAAGCCATCTTCCAGAAAATCTATGATGAAGAATACAAGTCAAAGTTCGATGCCGCAGGAATTGAATATTTCTACACTCTCATTGATGACTGTGTTGCACGTATCATGAAGCACGAAGGCGGAATTCTTTGGGCATGCAAGAACTACGACGGTGACGTTATGAGCGATATGATTGCATCAGCATGCGGTAGTCTTGCAATGATGACATCTGTTCTTGTTTCACCTAACGGGGAATTTGAATACGAAGCAAGCCACGGTACAGTTCAGAAGCACTACTACAAATATCTTGAGGGTAAAAAAACATCTACGAATCCTGTTGCCCTGATTTTTGCATGGACAGGAGCACTCACCAAGCGTGCAGAACTTGACGGCACACCAGAACTTGCTGAATTTGCAAAGAAACTTGAAAAAGCAACCCTCGATGTAATCGAAGAAGGAATCATGACAGGTGACCTTGCACGTCTTGCAAATCCACCTGCAAAAAAGATTGTCAACTCCTGGGAATATATTGACGAAATTGCATCACGCCTGTAATAAAGCGAAAATTATGGCTGCAATATAACAGAACAATCTTTCCGTTAAAAAACACAGTCGGCAGGCAGTTTTAATGTTATCCGCTTGAGGAGACTTTATTCTGTCGCCGATTGTTTTTTTATGTTCCAATATTCCACCGTAATATGCGTCACCAGCGAGCTGAAGATTCAGGGCTCCAGCCATGACACTTTCTGTTTGGGCGGAGTTAGGGCTTGCATGATTAAATCTGTCTCTCCTAAAAATTTTTACACAGTTTCTGAAGTCAACTTCACTCCCATGAAAAATAGAATACACAAAATTTGCAACAATCATAAGCAGAGCTGCTATTCTCGCAGGAAAAAAATTCAATGAATCATCCAGACGGGCAGCTGTTCTTCCAAAAAAAATATAACGATCATTCTTATAGGCAATCATTGAATCCATTGTACTTGCAGCCTTGAATACAAATCCAAGTACAGGTCCTCCGATAAACAGATAGAACATTGGAGATATTATTCCGTCCGTTGTACTTTCAGCCACTGTCTCAATACAGGCCTTCACTACTCCCTCATAGTCAAGTCTTTCCGGGTCACGGCCTACAATTCTGGAAACCTGAGCACGGCTTTCTTTTAAAGTTTTTTCTTTCAAACATCTGTACACAGCCATTGCCTCTTTTCGTAAACTTTTGCATGCAATGCACCAGGCGGAAAAAATTATTTGAACAATGAATCCAAGATAAAAATTGATTCTGTATGAAGCAAATAAAATCAAAAAAGAGGAAACCGCTGCAAACATAATAACCAGAAAAGCCAGAAGAAAACCTTTAAGTATTTTCATTACATTGCAGTCATGTTCCTTATACAAATGTCTGTCCAGAAAACTTATTATCTTACCGTAAAGCTGAACGGGATGATACAAAAATTCAGGATCCCCTATTACATTATCCAGCACAACAGCAATCAGCGTTGCTATAACATTACATGCAAAAAAATTCATCATTGCACACCTATAAGTTCTTGCAGACAACAAAAACTATTGTCGAAAACAGTTCAGATACAGAAACAAACCAGCCTGCAAGATCCCCTGTTATTCCTCCAAATTTTTTGCTCAATATAAATCTGTAATAAAAAAAGACAGCAACAACTGAACACAGAAGAAATAAATAATCCAGCCTGAAAAAATATAATTCAAAAACTGAAATGCAAATCAGTTCACAAACCAAAACTGAAAAAGATATTTTCTTTTCAGAATTATTTGCAAAAGTAAAAAGAGTTCCGCTTTTCTTTGCAGTCGGAAAAATCAGACAGGCAAAGGCACTGAATATTCTTGAAAGAACAAAAACTGAAAGCCACAAAAAAATATTCGTCATATCCACTTCTGAAAGTGCTGCAACAAAAATCAAGGTGTAAATAAGCAAATGAATTACAGCGAAAGCTCCTATATGAGAATCCTTAAGAATTTCAAGCTTATTTTCCTTTGGACCATAGGAAGAAAGAGCATCACTTGTATCCATGAAACCGTCAAGATGAATACCTCCGGTAACAATAACAGGTATTACAAAAAGTACAAGAGTACGGAGAAAAAAATTAAAGTCAAAGAGAAATCCTAAATAAATCCATGCATAACATAATGCAGCAACGACAACACCCACCAAAGGAAAAAAGCACATGCAATAACGCATATCCTTTTCTTTCCATTCAAACTGAGGAACCGGAATCTTTGAATACATTGAAAGAGTTATAAAAAATGATTTTATTATTGATGGCATCATGACCTCCTAGAACTTCCCATAAAAAATTTCAGAGTCAGAAAAATTTATTATGTAACCGCAGCCGCATTCACACTGCCACTGGTAACGGTTTTTATTTTCATTTGGAAAAAGATATTCCATAACCGCAACAACAGGACCTCCGTGCGTAAAAATAGCACAGTCCCTTTTTTTACTAACAATTTCTGAAAAACTTCTGACCACCCGTTTACGCATTATTTCACCACTTTCTCCGCCCGGACAGATATTTTTTTCATTGTCTCCGGAAACCCAGTTCTGGTACTCTGGAACTTCTTTTAAGACTTCATATCCCTTATTTTCAAACATACCGAAATCCATTTCATTAAAATTCTCGTCAACTTCATAAGCAAAATTATTTTGACCGTAAATTAATTCAAAAGTTTCTTTAGTCCTTTTAAGGCCGCTGCAAATTATTCTGCAAAATGAAATATCAGGATATGAGTCCATTTTGTTTCTTATTTCATTTACGCCGGACTCACAAAGAGAAATATCAGTTGAACCGCAATATAAGTGTTCAAGATTCGAATCTGTTTTTCCGTGACGAAATAATATTATCCTGAAACTCATTTCAATTTTTCCTCAAGACCTGCAATTATCCGTGTAACAGATACAGATTTTTTTGAAACTTCCTGCATATAACGCCCAGTTCTTTCACGCCAGATTCGGTTTGTAAAATCCATTGGAACGACTCCGCAAAAAATATCTGTACAAATAATTACGGAGTTCTCAGGAAACTTCATCCGTGGAAGAACATTGTTTTTAACGCAATACAAAATATAATTCTCTATTCCGTAATAAAATTCATATGAAAAATCAATATCCTCATTGCCGTTGCAGAAAAAAATTTTTTCTTCGGAAACATTATATTTTTCTTTCAAATACGAAAGCTTACCCTGATAAGCTCCGCCTATTATTAATTCCCTGAACATTTCATTTTCCTTATCAAAAGTATTGTCCTGAAAAAAATTGATACTACCTTTTCTCAAAACTGGAATACCGCAAACCATTTCAACTACAACATCAAAAAATTTTGCAAGTTCCTTTTCACAATAAGCAAGCCCGTATCTATATTCTTCAGTAAGTTCATCATAAATCAGGGAGTCATAGAATATTCCGTCACTTACAGCAACAAAATTACTGCAAGCTGAGGAAAGTTCAATAATGTCTGATGAAGTTTTCTTGTAGACACAATGATTAACATCAAACCCATCATTATCATTTCTGGAAAACATTTCATTTGACAACACAGAAGTGATGCTGTCAAATAAAATATTTGAATCTGCAGGGAACAGATGTCTGGCCTTCAAAATATCGGAACCGCATTCAACGGTATGGAAATTCAAATTTTTTCTGTCCTCAACATGCTTACTGATTCTCTGACTATCCTCAGAATCGCTAGGAATCATTGTTGCAAAATAAACTCTATTATTTTGAGAATCCAATGTACAACAAAAATCCTGGGCCAAAGAAGTCTTTCCGTTCTTCACTCCACCTGTAATAAGAATGCGCATTCAACTTTCCTTAAGAGTTTCCAGATAAGAGTCATCAATATTAGATTTCTCAAAACTTGCAGTCTCATTCATAATAACGCATGCGGCATCAATAATCTGAAAAGCAAGAGGACAACCGCTGCCTTCCCCCAACCTCATATTCAAATTAAGATAAGGCTTCAAATTCAACTCCTTTGCAGCATACAGATAACCTTTTTCTTCAGAACAGTGAGACGAAAAAAAATATTCCTTTGCAAGAGGATTCAATCTGTAAGCACACAGGGCGGCAACAATAGAAATGTAACCGTCAATGACTACAGGTATTCTGTGAAGTGCACAGCCAATAAACACTCCGCACATTGCTGCAATATCAAATCCCCCGACCTTACAAAGAACATCAATTACATCCTTCGGGTCAGGATTGTTTATTTCAAGAGCCTCCGATATTTTTTTCTTTTTATTTTCAAAAGCAGCATCTGTTAAACCTCCTCCCCTTCCTGTAACCTCAAGAGTAGAAAGTCCTGTAAGTGCACACAGTACAGCAGTCGACGTACTAGTATTACCGATACCCATTTCCCCGACTCCAACAGCATTCACTTTTTCTTCTGAAGCTTTTTCTGCAAGCATGATTCCTGTCAGAATACATTTCACGGCATCTTCGCGATTCATTGCACTGGACTTACAAATATTTCTTGTCCCCTTTGCCATAGAATAATTCAGAATTTCATTGCAGCTATATTCAGTTGCAATTCCGATATCAACTACCTGAACCTCATTTCCGAAGTGCTTTGCAAGAGAAGCCATTCCGCTCAACCCTTTTGTCATATTTACGGCCTGAAGTGCAGTAACTTCCTGAGGTGTAGAAGCTACACCTTCTTCAAAGATTCCGTTATCTGCGCACAAAACAATTATTCTTTTTTTATTTATCACGTTATGCAGCTTAGATGTTATTCCGGAAAGACGAATTCCAATTTCCTGCAGCAGACCTAAACTTCCTGGAGGAATTGCAAGATGACTCTGATACTCTTCCGCAGACTTCAAGGATTCCATGTCCAGAGGTTTTATTTTATTAATCATTTCAAAAAGTTTAACTTCATCTTCTGACATATCATTTCTCCAAAAGCTTTCTGAGTACTCTAACAAGAACTTTATTTTCGCTATGAGTTCTTACTGCAATCCTGAAATATGTTTCATCTAAATTATGAAAATTGCTGCAAGGTCTTATCAGAATTTTTTTTTCCAGAAATCCCTTATATAAATCAGAATCACATTTTATTAAAATAAAATTTGCATCTCCTGGAAAATATTTTATCTCAAGCTCCTTAAAATTTTTCTGCAAATAAATTTTCTCATCTGCAATTAATTTGTTTGTTCTGCTTATAAAATCATTGCACTCATTCAATGCACATTCTGCAGCAATTTGGGAAGGAACACTGACGCTCCATTCAGGCTGAAGAGTTTTCATTTTCTGAAGGAGCCTTAAATTTGATGTAATCGCAAAACCACAGCGCAGCCCTGCAAGCGAAAAATTCTTGGTAAAGGCATCAATAATAATCAGTCCAGAATAATCCATGAATTTTTTTTTCAGAGAATATTCATTATCAAAAAAATCATTGTTCGTAAAAGAAATAAAACATTCATCAAGTAAACAAAAAATATTTTTTCTTTCGCAGAGATTCATTATTCTGCACAGAACATTATGCGGAATGAGTTTTCCGGTAGGGTTATTAGGATTACATAAAAATAAAATATCCCCGTTCCAGCTTTCAAGATAAGATATAAAACCTTCATCAACCGAAAAATCGTTTTCACAGGACAAATTAAAATAATCTATTTTCGCTCCCACACTCTTCAGGGATCTTTCATATCCTGAAAAACACGGAGACAGAAGCAAGGCTTTCTTCGGTTTCACGGCGTAAACAGCAAGTGAAATAAGTTCTGATGCACCGTTTCCGAACATCAGGTTTTCACCGGGAACTGAAAACTTGATGGAAAATAATTTATTCAAGTCTTCACAATTTCTTTGCGGATAAGAGGAAAAGCACTTCAGACTTTTATTTAGCATTCGTAAAATTTTCTTGGGCATTCCAAGAGGATTTGTATTTACCGAAAAATCATATTCTATATTTTCTGAAATTTCACCGCCATGAAATTGATCTTCATAAACTTCATCATTTTTCTTTGCAGAAAGAATCTTCATAAGCCGGTCATAATTTTCAACCTTATGCGGAAATGTACAATACATGCAACTTTTTATTACTCTGTCACCTTTAGTTACAAACTCCGGATTTCCCGGACACACTGACTGGAAATAAAGTGGACAGAAACAGAACAAGCAGTTTATGTCCTCAATATTCTTGTGGCACGGATAATATTTGCACTGTCGGTTTGTAAAAAAATTCGAAGAATTTTCCATTTTATTTTTTTCTGCTCCAAGACTTTCCGTCAAAAATAAAAACCGTTGCCTGACAATTCTGCTGCAGTCCTTCGCCCCAGAAATGTGCCTTTTCATTATTTTCAAGATAGCACATGAGACCCTTGTTCAGTGCACCATGAGCGACTATCATTATACGATTGCACTTCCCGAAAAGAGGCTCAACGGAACTTACTAAAAAATCTTTAGTGCGCAGACATAAATCTTCAATGCTCTCACCGTTTTCAGGAGGAATATATTTGTCAGGCTCACTAAAAAAGAATCTATGAGGAGATGTTTCTTTCAACCATTCAGAATAAGTTGTCCCCTCACATTTTCCAAAAGAAATTTCACGGAGTCTTTCATCTTTCACTATTTCAATATTTCGTCCTTCAAAAATTGTACACGCTGTGGAATAAGCTCTCTGCAAAGGAGATGAAAAAACTTTATCGAAAGGAATGCTGTGCAGAACTTTTCCGTAATTTCTGGCGCTTTCAAGACCTGATTTATCAAGAGGAATATCTATAGACCCCTGCAAACGTTTTTCCTTATTCCACACTGTCTGACCATGACGAACAATATATAATTCCATTTTATTCTCCATAAAATATTAAGCCGAAAACATCATGCATTTACGTAAAAAGTTTTCAGCAAAAACAGTATTTGAATAATAGCATAAATGAGGAAAACCTGCCAATACATTTTTATATTCAACCATGCAACTCCATTTCCTTCCGGAAGGTTTCTCTGCAACAAAAGAATCTCCGTTGCAGGTGCTGTCATAATAATGAAATTCGTGGCCCTTTAACTGCATTCCGGTATCGTTTTCCGTAAAAATCGCATACCCAAAACGCACAAGCTTTCCTGCAAAGAAACTTTCACCTTTCAAGGCACAACACATTTCATAAACTTCCGAATCACTTTTCCGGATTTTTTCCTGAAGATACATAAAGCCTCCGCATTCAGCGAGAACAGGCATTCCCATTTCAATTGCATTGCATATACTTTTTTTCATTGAAACATTTTCTTCAAGTTCCCTGGCATAATTTTCAGGATAACCTCCGCCTATTAACATACCATGAATATTATCAGGAATAGATGAATCATGTAAAGGTGAAAAATAAATTATATCCGCACCAAGATTCTTTAGCAGGCTAAGATTTTCTTTATAATAAAAACAGAAGCACTCATCATACGCAACAGCAATTTTTACAGAAAATTTATTAGTCACAGGCAACGTATTTGACTCTGAAAGATTTATATTCTGATGCAAAATTTTATTCAGGGAATCAAAATCAAAAGTTTCAAGCAGAAAGTCGGATGCATCTTCCGTCTGTTCATTCAGGTCTGAAATCTCGTTCGGTAAAAACAATCCAAGATGTCTGCTCTTCCATAAATATTTTTCTTTTTTTGGAAGATACCCTAAAACTTTTACACCGCATTCATTTTCTATTGCAATTTTAATTTTTTCAAAAATCATCGAAGAAATCTTGTTCAAAAAAATTCCTTTGATCAGTTTTTCCGAATCATGCCGAAGGAATCCGTTTATAATTGGCACTATTGAACCTGACATTCCGTCACAGTTGACAACAAGAATTACAGGGCAAGCCAATATCATTGAAACGTGATAGGTTGAGCCACGAATATTTCTAATTTCAATTCCATCAAAAAGTCCCATGACACCTTCAATTACATTGCAGTCTCCTGCATTCTTTACAAAAATATTCCTAAGCTGATCTTCATCTGTAAAAAACGAATCAAGATTAACAGAATCAAGCCCCAATATATGTTTATGAAAAAGAGGATCAATGTAATCAGGACCGCACTTATACGAATGAACGTTCATTTTCTTTTTCTGCATTGCTCTCATAATTGCACATGAAACAAATGTTTTTCCGCTTCCGCTGGAAACTCCTGCAATTACAAATCTGTTTTTATTTTCTTCTGACATCTATTTCTCCCAGTCAAATGAAACAATAAATATTGGATTCTCCGCCTTCAACATTGTCATGGACCCCAGGCCTTGTGCATTTGAAACAGAAAGATATATACATTCAAAGTTTTTGACACATTCCTTTTTTTTAATTTCAAAAATTCTGTTCAATGTTTCCAATGTTATTGCTGTAACAACAAATCTGATTTTATCTGACTTGTCTGCACATTTTAAAATAATTTCTTCAAGGAGTCCTTTTGACCCCCCAATAAAAACATGAGTTGGAGCCGGAAATTCTTCTAATGACGAAGGGGCCAAACCTTTTGAGACAATCAGATTCTCGAGAAAAAATTTCTTTGAATTTATTTTTGTTAGCTCAACTGCCTCATCCTCAGAATCCACAGCAAAAACTTTTCCGTCAGGAATATTTGATGCAATCTCCACAGAAACAGCACCAGTTCCGCAACCTACATCATACACAACTGAATCACTGTTAAGTTCAAGCGAACATAAAACATGACGACGAATTTCTTTTTTAGTCATCGGTACTTTTCCACGAACAAAATCACTATCCTCATGTTCCGTCAGTATTTTATTTACATTATGTTTTTTATTTTCTACAAGCAGAACATACAAACCAGATTTTCTTATATTCAGCATCTGCTTTAACGGACAGACAAATATTTCTTCATCAGAATATGAAAGATTATATCCAATGACAAATAAAAACAAGTCATCACATTTTTCACCGTACAATTTTTCAAACTGCATTCCAATCTCATTTATCTGATTACAATCATTTAATATTGCAAATGTTTTCTTATTACGCTTAACATTTTCAATTAAATTTCCTTCACGTCCATGAAGGCTTAGAATTTTCCAGCCAGCCCATGATTCATTTAATCTGGCTGCAAAATATTGAACAGTCGAAATGCCTGGTATATTTTCTAGTTTCCATCCCGAATCATTCAGTTCCTTTTCTTTCTTACAAAAAATATTTGCACCACTGAAAAAACCTCTGTCACCGGAAAATAAAACACAGACCTTTGAATAAACAGGATTGCTTAATAAATAATTCATTATATCCTTATATTTATACAGCGGAACAGTTTTTTTATTACCCAGAAAATTATATTCAAGCAGTCTTTTGTAGCCAAAAACAATATCACATTCTGCTATAATTTTTTTTGAATAGTTTGTCACAAGACTTTCATAACCTGGCCCGGTTCCAATTAAGAATATTTTTTTTTCAGTGGAAAAATCTATAATATCTGAATATATTTTCTTAATCTTCTCCATCACCTCCGTAAATGAATATCTTAAATAATTTTTATCTTCTTCATCCTTGTTATTTTCAGGATTCCTTACGACGACAGGTGTGACATTATTTTTCAATGCCGCTTCAATTTTTTCATTGAACCCGCCATTAATACCAGTTTCTTTTGTCAGCAAATATCTGGCATTTATCTTCCTCAGCATTACAGAATTCTCATCTAAAGAAAAAGGACCGTGCATTGCAATTATATTTTTTTCGGGAACACCAGCTTCGCTACACTTCTGCAAACTTTCAAGGGACGGTAAAACTCTCGGAAAAACTCTGTCCGTGTCTTCCAGTATTTCACAAATTTCTTTTAAGTTTTTGCTTCCTGTCGTCACCAGAATATTTTCGCTAAAATTTTTCAACCACAAAGCAGCATCACTTATAGAATCAAAATATTTTGCTTCCATACAGCTTTCTGTTATTCTGGCAAGACGCAGCAGCTGGACATTTTTATTTCTGCACGAAATTCTTATCTGCTTCTTAACTTCACATGCATAAGGATGAGTTGCATCGACTACGCAGGAAAAATTATTTTCCTCCAGAAGATCATTTATTTCTTCAGAATTTAACTTACCTTGCAGAACCTTAACAAAATTATTCTCTGTGACAAGATTTGAACCATATTCAGATGTTACACATACAAAACAAGGAATACCGTAACTTGAAAAGTATTCACAAACTTCTCTTCCTTCAGAAGTCCCTGCAAAAACTAAAAGAGGTTTCATTTACAATCTCCGTGCTTCCGTTCAAAATCATATCCCCTGGGAGTAATTATTTTTCCGTCAATGATTTTTGTAGAACTGTTTCCAATGAAAACTGTACAGAACATATCTGTTTCCTGGGAACCTAATTCAGAAAATAAACATACATTGATTGACTCATTTTTTCTTCCGATGTTCCTTACAATTCCGCAGGGAGTTTTCGGATTGATTTTTCCATTTAGAATTTCACAGCAGTTCCTCAAATTTTCAGGACGCAGATGGCTTGAAGGATTATAAATTACAATTCCAAAATCTGCTTCCGCAGCACATACGATCCTTTTTTCTATCTTATTCCAGGGGGTCAAGACATCGCTTAAGCTTATTACACAAAAATCATGAACCAACGGAGCCCCCAGAAGTGCAGCACCACTTAATGCAGCAGTAATTCCAGGCAAAACTTTTATATCCACATTCTTATATTCAGCCTTCAGTTCATAAAGCAAACCAGCAAGCCCATAAACACCGCTGTCTCCGCTGCAAACAAAAACAACTTTCCTTCCTGACTGAGCATATTCCAATGCTATTCTGCAGCGCTCCTCTTCTCCTGTCATGGGAGTGGAAACAAATTCCTTTGATGGGAAATGATTCCTCAAGAGTTCCACATAAATTTTGTATCCAATTATTATATCACACTCACTCAGTGCATTTATAACTTCAAGAGAAATCTTTTCATAAGATCCGGGTCCAGTACCTGCGACATACAGAATATTAGTTTTCATGAGATCACTCCTTTCAAAAAGTTAGTTCCGTCTTTCTTATTCCCATTGCAACAGTCATGCCTCTGAAACTCTGCTTATGAATAATAAAAGCATCAGCTCCAGACGCAATGACACATCTCTCGCAAACATTATCAGTTCCTGTAATCTTTCGTACAAAATCAGAAGACCTAAAATTACCTTCAACCGCATTTAATTCTGCCGCAGAAAACGTAACAAATGGAACCCCTATTTTTTTTGCAAATTTTATAATTCCTTTTTCATTCTTCTTCAAATCAATTGAGGCAACGGAATAAACAGATTTTTCTGAAATATTATTCTCTTTCATAACATTTCTTATGAACCTTCTGATGCAAAAAAAACTCTTTCCCTTTCTGCATCCGACACCAATAATAATGCATCTCGGTATCAGCTTCAGACATCCTGTTCTCTTTGCGGAATACGACAAGGTAAAAAAATTATCACGGCAGTCATCCGTACAATCTTCTGAGTCAACATACTCAGGTTTATTTTTTATGGAAACATATTCCCGAATATTTTCATCAATATGCATGAAACATTTCTTCTCTTCCAGAAAAATGGAGGAATATATTTTCAGTTTCTGAAAATCAGATACAGTCAAATTATTTTTTTCTGCAAAGACATCCAGCGCAAAAACTTTATTGACATCACTTGAAGTTGTTATAACAGGATTCGCACCTATCAGTGATGACAGAATATTACAGGCCTCATTTCCGTGACCGATATGTCCGGATAAAAGAGAAATTATATTATTTCCATGCTCATCACAAACCAATACGGCCGCATCCTTTTTTTTATTTTTCAAAAAGGGAGCAACCGAACGCACAGCAATTCCGCAGGCTCCAATAAAAACAAGCACGTTATCTTTCCTGAAATATTTCTTTGTCCAGAGCTTATGTGAAATATAATTATCACTGCTTTTCTTTGAAGAATCTGTGGTAACATGAAAACCTTCTGATTCCAGCTGAGTCTTCATTTTGCAGGAGAGTTCCCACCCGTTCAAAGTGAAGCTGATGATATGAAAATTCATTTTAATCTTTCTTTGCCTTTCTGAATCCTGTTTCAAATTCCGGGTCGTATAACTTTGAACGGGAATAATTACTTTTATTTAGGACTTCTCCAACAATTATTAGGGCTGTCTTATTTATTCCGCTTTCCGAAATTTCTTTGACCATTGATCCGACATTACAATAAATTTTTCTTTCCTCCGGCCACGAAGATTTATACACGACTGCAACAGGAGTATCTACCTTATAACCGCCGTCAAGCAGCTGTCTCTGTACATCTTCTACAAGGCCCATACTTAAAAACAGAACCATCGTGCAGTTATGCTTTGCAAAAGATTCAACAGTTTCCAGGGCCGGAACTGATGTTCTTCCGGCGGCACGCGTTATTACAACGCTCTGGGAAACATCCGGCAATGTATATTCAACATTCAAAGACGAAGCCGCCGCACAAAAGGAACTTACGCCCGGAACATATTCATACTTAATTCCGCATTCATCAAGAATATCCATCTGCTCCCGGATTGCACCATAAAGACAGGGATCACCTGTGTGAAGCCTGACCAAATTTTTTCCGTTAGTTTCAAATTCCTTTATAACAGAGACAACTTCTTCAAGAGTCATGGATGCGCTGTTAAAAACCTTGCACTCATTTTTACAACAGGATAAAAGTTCCGGATTCACAAGAGAACCTGCATAAATTACACAGTCAGTGTTCTGCAAAAGTTTCAGTCCACGTACAGTAATAAGATCAGATGCTCCAGGACCTGCCCCAACAAAATATACCATCTGCTTCCTCTTTGAAACTACAATTCAAGCTTAAACTTTGGAGCCGAAACCTTTTTATCTTCTGAAGACTTTACAGCAGGCTTTACAGTTGCTTTCACTTCTGTAAGTGCAGAATCAAGAATATTCATAGCATAATTTATAGCATTATTGGCTTCTGGTGAAAGCAGTTCGCTTATATTCTGCCAGTTATCAAAAATTGCATTATACCCCTGGTTCATTCCAACGTAAGAATCCCATTCACTCTTTTCCATATTTTCCTCCGTCATTCATCTCCATTATTTTCAGTTCATCAATAAAACTTGCAGCATTTTCTGTGGTTCCCAATATTCCATGAACTTTCGAAAAAACAACAACTTCTATCTGAATTTTATTATCAGTCCATAATACCATATTTTTTTTGATTCGTAAAACCATTTCAGAGAAAAAATCAGAATCAATTTTATATTTTTTCAATACGGTTATAGCATCATCTGTGGAAATGCATTCACTTATTTCTTTGCAAATCATTTCAATGTCCAGACAAAGTCTCTCCGTTGTACAAAAAACTTCTCTTACTATCTGGCATATTATTTCCATGCGCCTGTCACCAAACTTTGAATGAGTGTTCCTTACTCCGCCTGCAACTTTTATTAACTTTCCAATATGACCTGCAAAAAAAATTCTGCTGAAGTTATTTTCACAGGCCATCTGAAGAAAATCGAATATGAAATTAGAAACAGAAACTGCAGTATTAATATTGATTCCATACATCTCCTTCAAAAAATCTGACCCGTAATTTCCGGGAACAGCAAGAAGAATTTTATACCCCAAAGCTTTTTTTTGTTTTATTTCCACAAGAATTGTATCAAGCAAAGCCTTTTCACTCATAGGTTCAACAATGCCGCTTGTTCCCAAAATAGAAATACCGCCTATAATTCCGAGCTTAGAATTGAAAGTCCTTTTCGTAACAATCCTTCCGTCAGGCACAGAAATTTTTACGTCAGCACCCAAATCATTTCCAATAATTCTGCGGACATTATCCTCAATCATTTTTCGTGGAACAGAATTTATTGCAGCACTTCCTACAGGCTGATCAAGTCCGGGTTTTGTTACTCTCCCCACACCAAAACCGCCGTCAATATTTATCTTCCCCGTTTTATTCAGATGAACTGTAGAAAAAATTTTTATTCCGTCAGTTACATCAGAATCAGCACCGGCATTCTTTATAACAGAACAGCAGACATAATCATCTCCTGTAAGTGCATCAGATATTTCAACAAATATTTTCAGTCCCCGTGGAGTCTCTATAAGAACATAAGAAATTTCAGATTCCTTATTCAGACATTTTCTTGCAGCAGCCATAGCAGCAGCACATGCACAGGTTCCTGTTGTATATCCTATATCAGGTTCTCCTTTCTGTTTAACAAGAAAAAAACTTTTACTGGCCATCTTCTTCCCGTGCTTTATAAATCAGAGCATTGCAAATAGCAGCGGCAATATTGCTTCCGCCTTTTCTTCCTCTGTTCACAATACAAGGTATACCGGCTTCCATTATCATTTGCTTTGCCGCAACTACATTTACAAAACCAACAGGAACACCTATAATAAGTTCCGGTCTGAATCCCTTGTCAATAAGTTTCCTCAACTCAATTAACGCTGTCGGAGCATTGCCTATTGCAAAAACAAGTGGAACATTAAGTTCTGATGCCTTCATCATTGATGCAGAAGAACGTGTGATTCCAAGTTCCCTGGATTTTTCTGCGACATCAGTATCTGCAACGAAACAATGAACATCTCCTCCAAAAGTCTTTAAGTTTTTTTTATTTATTCCAGACAAAACCATAGTTGTGTCAGTTACAATGTGGCATCCTTTCTTTATGCATTCAACACCAATTCGTTCTGCGCCTTCAGAAAAAAACATTGTGTGAGCATAATCAAAGTCTGCGCTCGTATGAATCACTCTTGTAATTATAAAATCCTTTTCCTTCTCAACAGGAACATCCAGTTTCTGTAATTCCTCATGTATAATTCCAAAACTCGTCTTCTCAATATCAGAAGGATGCACGTGTTCTATTTGCACTCTGTTTTCCATAAAATTTGATTTCCTATTTTCTGAGCATCGAATAAACATAATCCATATTTATGTTTGACCTTACAACATCAGCAAGGAGATTATACTGCTCATTCTTAATTTCCTTTATGCTTTTTGAAAGATATATTTTTTCGAGTCCCTTCTTTTCTGCAAAATGATTGACCAGAGATGTAGCCAGTTCAACGGAATCAAAAAAACCATGAACATAAGTTCCAAAAATATTTTTGCCGCAGGCAGCGAATGTGCAACCTTCCTTTTTGTGCAGATTATTCTGGTCATCCAGTTCTGTAAAGAAATCTGAATCAATATCACCGCAGCATGCAGAAAAAGTTTCCCCTACATGAATTTCATAGCCTTCAATTTTCTTGCCTCCGAGAAAACTATATTCACCTTCAACATTTTTTATATAACCTTTCACACGGGTTCTGATTTTATTTCTTGTAAGAACAGTCTTTACTGGAAGCAGCCCCAGCCCTTCCGCAACGGATCCTTCATCTGATTCAACTCCGTAGGGATCAGAAATGGATTTCCCTAAAATCTGAAATCCTCCGCAGATTCCGAATATCAGAACCCCCTTACCTGCAAGCCTATGCATTATACCTGAAAAACCTTTTTCCCTAAGCCAAAGCATATCTTCGATTGTATTTTTTGTGCCGGGAATAATCACAATATCAGAATCAATTAAGTCTTCAGGATTCATGCAGTAATTTAAATATACAGTTCCATATTCCTCAAAAATACTGAAATCTGAAAAATTAGAAATATGAGGCAATCTGATGACAGAAATCTTTACGCAATCCTCCATCGGAATAATTTTTTTAGAATTAAATCTTTCCGTAACACTGTCTTCATCATCCAGATTAAGATGCACAAAAGGTATTGTGCCTGCAACAGGTATCCTTGTTTTTTCTTCAAGGATTTTTATGCCTGAATCCAAAAGAGATTTGTCTCCACGGAATTTATTTATGACGGTTCCCTTGATTAACTTCCGCTCCTCCTCTTCAAGCAGAATAATGGTTCCGATTATCTGAGCAAAAACTCCGCCTCTATCAATGTCCCCCACAAGAAGAACAGGTGAATCAAGTTCTCGGGCAAGTCCCATGTTCACAATATCATTCTGCTTCAGGTTTATTTCTGCAGGGCTTCCGGCTCCTTCAATTACAATTATATCATTTTCCCTGGAAAGTTTGTTATATGAATCAAGAATATGCGGCCACAAATTCTTTTTGTAATCAAAATAATCTTTTGCCCTCATGTTACATAAAACCTTTCCGTTTACAATGACCTGTGATGTGCAATCACCTGAAGGTTTCAGAAGAACAGGATTCATCAACACATCAGGTTCCTTGCAGCAAGCTTCCGCCTGCATAACTTGAGCACGCCCCATTTCATCTCCTCGTAATGTCACAAAAGAATTCAATGCCATGTTCTGGGATTTAAAAGGTGCAACAGAAAAACCGTCCTGAAAAAAAATTCTGCAGAGTGCCGCAGCAATTAAACTTTTACCGGCACTTGACATTGTGCCCTGAATCATTATTGGTACTGCCATATTTTATTCTCCGAATAAGATATAAGTTCCTGAATCCTTCTATTGCATTCACCTATATTAAAATCTGTGACAATCACTCTGGAACATCTGTCAATCAGCCTCTTTGCATCTTCCATTTTCTTATCTGAAATATATTCAAAAGGTTCTTCCGTTACTACGTCAGCAGAAAGATACCTGGCAAGAAGATAATCAGTATCATTAGTATAAAGTATGCCTGCGTAAAAAGAAATGTTATTCTTATGAAGCTTTCTGAAAACATTGATTCCGCTTCCGCAGGAAGAAATAACAAAAACATCAGGATTATTTCTGTTTCCGGAAAATTCAGCAAAACCGAATGAATGATTATAATTCATATTGTCAAGCCCGAAGGAGCTCAAAATATTTTTTTCAAATTCATTTGCTCCAGGATCATTTATCCTGCACTCGCCGTCAGAAATGCAAATAACTTTATCAGAAACTTTGCAGGCAAAATCAAGCTCATGAACAGCAGCTATTATTGTCACGCCCAATGAAGATAGCTTCCTTATCATTTCAAAAAGTTTGATCTTCTGTGCTATGTCAAGAAAAGATGCTGGTTCATCAAGAATCATTACAGGACAGTCCTGGGCTACAGTTCTTGCAATCAGTATTCTCTGTTTCTGACCGTCGCTCAAAGAATTGAAATCCTTTTCAACAAACTCGCCTACATCTGTAAGTTCTATTACTTTATTTACAATTTCCCTGTCGCTGTCAGTAAGTTTTCCAAAAAAATTCTCGTACGGAATGCGCCCATATTCAATCAGGTTTCTGCCCGAAAGATGCTCCACTTTTAATCTGTTTGTAAATAGCACTGAAACAATTTTTGAAAAGCCTTTTACGGAATATTCCCTTATATTCTTACCGAAAATCCTTATATCACCGTCAACACTCTTCAGCTGCCCGCACAGAGCCTTTATGAAAGTAGATTTTCCTCCGCCGTTAGGTCCCAGAAGACAAACGACTTCACCTTTCATTATTTCAAGATTAATGTCCCTGAGAACTTTTTTTTTGCCGTATCCCGCATTTACATTTTCAAAAGAAATTACACAGTCCTTCATAAATCACTCTCCGGACCTTTTCTTGAGCATCATAAAAATAACAAGCGGAGAACCAAAGAATGAGGTTATTATACTTACATTCAGTTCCATCGGAGCAAAAAGATTTCTTGCAATAAAATCACTTAGAAGACAGAAAAAACTTCCGCCCAGAAATATTGTCGGAATAAGCAAGAGAGACTTTGATGTTCTTAAAATACTTTTCACTACAAAAGGAACAGCAATTCCTATAAACGAAACAGGCCCTGCAAAGGCAACTGAACATGAAGATAAAACTGAAGAAAAAATTATTAGAAGAGGCCTGAATATTTTTGTGTTTATCCCCATTGACCTGGCATAATCTTCCCCGAGCTGATAAGCAGAAATTGTTTTGGAAGAGCCTGTTACACATATTAAACACAGCAGAACAACAATGAAAGCAGTATAACAGTTATTCATGCTGGCACCGGAAAAACTTCCCTGCGACCAGTTATGAAGATTCACAATATCAGAATCTTCTGCAAACACAACAAGAAAATCACTTACCGCAGAAGTTATGTAACCGGCCATTATCCCGGCAACCAGCAGGGAAGCCATCCTGTTTACACGGCGGGCAACTATCAGAATAAATAATGTTGAAACACATGCCCCCAGAAACGAAGAAACAATCATAAAGGCAGAGGAAAACTTTAGTCCGAAATACGAACAGAAAATCAGGGCAACACAGATCATCATCTTTGAGCCGGAAGATATTCCCAGGACAAAGGGCCCTGCTATCGGATTCTGGAAATATGTCTGCAATAAATAACCTGAAAGTGCAAGAGCACCTCCAACAATTACAGACATAAATGTTCTCGGGAATCTGATTCTAAAAATAATGTTCCTGTACTTTGCATTTTCACCATCAAAAAAAAGAGTGCGTAAAACATCAGGGAAACTTATTTTCACGGAACCTGTTGAAAGACTGAGCATAAAGAAAAATGCAAGCATCAGGGAAACTGAAAAAAACATTATACAAAAACGCCGTCCTTCATTATTTTGTTTCACTTAAGATTCTCCAAAAAGAATTTTTCGTCATCCAAATTTTCTGTGACCTTATAAATATCATAAACCATCTGCAAAATGGAATCTGACTGCTGATAAAAATTCTTTCCAACAGCCCACACATTACCTTTCCGAAATGCTTCAAAGTCTTTGAAAAGCTCGTTCTTTGCAGCAAGAGATTCCATATCAGTAACGCTTCCATCAATTGAAGTATTATAGATAAGATAATCCGCATTCTGTGCAAGCTCATAGAAAGCTTCTACAGAAATTGTATAGCTTGGATTATCCGTAATGTCTGCAACATCCTCAGGAAACAAATAATTGCATCCAGCCATTCTGATTATATTCGAAATATAATCCTCCCTGTTTCTGATTGTAACTTTACCGGAAGAGTTTATATAAAAAAACGAGACACAAGGCTTTGACTCTTTTTTTACTGTCCCCGAATTTATTTTGTTTGCAAGTTCAACCTGTGAAGCAAAGAACTTGTCCGCCTCCTCTTCTTTACCGCAAAGCAGACCATATATTTTAATCCATTCAAGACGTGCAAGCGGTTCCGTTTCATAGCTTGCTCTGTCCACAAAAACATTTACGCCTATGGATTCAAGTTTCTCTTTTACCCCCTGGGCCTGATAAATCATAGTAGATTCAATGGCTGTCGTAACATTATTATTTAACAGAATCTCATAATCAGGAGTCCTGTATTTTCCGATGAACTTTATTTCACCTTTATCCATCGCTTCAATTACTTCAGGAATATACCAGGATTTTCTGTCAAGCGAGCAATATTTTATTTTGTCCAAGGCATCAAGCCTGTTCCAGCAAGAAATTGCTGTGGATGAGGACATATAAATGTTTTCAAAGGGTCCTTTCATAAGAATTATGCCATCAGGAAGTTCAGGTGTGAAATCAGCTTCACAAAAAAAATACGGACTCTCATCTTTTACGGTCACAAGATATAACTTGCTTCCTGATTTTTTATCTGACTCAGAAAAACAGAATATCTCAAAATTTTTTGCATATTCAATGTTCTTTTCGGTATAAGATTTTATGTTGCCGTTCATCATAACAATTTTTTCAGCAAGAACAGCACCTTCATTTTTTCCCATACCGACAAAAACATTTTTTCTTTGCACGCAGGAAACAAAAACAAATACACAAACCAATATAAGACATATTCTGTTTTTCATCTTAAGCAACTACCTGTAAATTATTTTGAAATTGAATCGATTGCAGCCTTCGTGTGTGCAACATAGATTTTCTGAACATCAGCATTCTGTCCAAGACCTTCGAGAATACATTCAACCTTATAACCTTCAGCCTCGAGAATTGATTTCCATGAATCATCTTCATCACCTGCCATGTCATTATTAGCGTGGTCTCCTGAAACAACCATAAGAGGTTCCAGGACAACACGTGAATACTTACCAGTAGCTGAAATTTTTTTCATAACATCATCAAGTGTCGGAGAAGCTTCAACAGTTCCAACATAATAATCTTCGCATCCGAGTCCGATGAAAACATCCTGCATTTTTGAATAAACGCCATTTGATGCAGCTTCTGTTCCGTGGCCCATAAAACATACTGCTGTTTTTCCGTCCACAAAACGTTCTGTTCTTCCGGCAACAGCCTTTGCAACAGAAACAAAATCATCATCACCAGAAAGAAGAGGAGCTGCAATCACAATCTTTTCGATCTTTGATTCATATTCCCTGACTTCATTTACAATGTCATTATATTCAAGACCGTCCATAAGATGTGTAGGCTGAACAATAAGAGTTTTTATTCCGTTTTCAACGGCCCTGTCCATTGCTTCCTTTACACTATCAATTACAATTCCATCACGGTTCCTTATTTTTTTGATAATGATTTCCGACGTAAATGCACGCTCAACCTTGTAATCAGGAAAAGATTTTCTGATGGAATTTTCAATTGCACCAATTGTAAGCTCACGACTTTCATTGTAACTTGTACCGAAACTTACAACCAGAATTTCTTTGTCCTGGCTTACAGAATTAATCTTGCCAGATGTGCAGGAAAACAAAGTGAATGCAGAAGCACCCAGAACTAAAACTGAAATGATTTTTTTAATGAAGCGGAACATTCTGTACCTCGAAAAAAATAAATTATTTCTTCGGCCATAAAAGTCCATGCTAGAAATGCCAAACACTGAACCAAATGTTCATTCCGGAGAGAAAACTAGCAGCACCTTCCTTGATCACGAAGAAGTTATGTGCTTGACTTTCAGGCAGGTGTCTGGCTCCAGAAAATATCTGTCACAGTAGCGGCACTGCTGAGGCTTCCAACCTCATTCCCTGTTAGGCATACATTAAGGAGCTCTCCGAATCTGCATGCACCTGAAAGCAACAACAATATGGAAAACTTTAGCACAAAGAATTTTTAATGTCAATTGATGGACATCTCTAAAAATTGCAATTTTCAGAGATGTCCAAATCAAAAAAAAAAAAAAAATGCCGCTTACCAGAGTCGGAAATAAGCAAATGTAACCTTACAGGCAGATCAACATTTTTTATTCTTCCAGAAATAAACATCGCTTCTGAAATATGCTTCCCGAATAACGCCCAGACCTTCAAGAAGTTTCCACTAAGATATATTAAGGGAATCGAATTCTGCATACCCCCTGTGAACCTTTTTAATGGAACTGCAGGCCAGGACCTCAGTACAGGATTCCTCTGCAAAGCCTTTCCCAAAAAATTTTATAAAAAGTACAGCCCATTTCCTTTGACTCAAAATCCCGGATACCCAACTAAATATTTACGACAAGCATTTCTGTTTCATTCAGTTCAACGGCAGCCATCTCATCAGAGAAAACACTCCACACCATTTTTTCAGAAACTTCATCCATGGACATTTTCTTGTACGGCTCAAACATAATGACATCAGCATCGCTCAGGTATTCATGCAGACCGGCTCTGTCCTTCAAATAAAAGCAACATAAAATCCGACAAACGGTTTCCGCAATGAAATATATTTTCCCGTAGCCAGCAAATTATTTTATGAGAAATATAAGGTTACCTCTAAAAATTATTTTTTAGAGGTAACCATACGTTCTTTGGATCCTGTTCAAAATCAGAATCACTGATTTATCATGCCCGGAATTATTCAGTTACTCAAACGGATGTCACTTTCCAGGACTCAAAAAAAAAATTCAGGATCAAACAGGCGCAACGAAAGTTCTATATACTTGCAGAAAAAATCTTTAACTGCAGTAGGAATGATTTCTTCATTTCCGGTCAGGCAAAAAATTTTTTCTGCGGCCCTTCGGTTCCTGATTTCAGTGAAAACATCCTTCCAGACCTTTACAAAAATTTCATCCCTGAATTCCTTAAAAAAAACATGGGGACGTATTCTTTCTCCACAAAACTTTATGCAAGAAACATTCTCGCTTTTCATATCACCGATGAACTTACTTTCATTCTCCAGAAGGTACTTCATTTCATCATTAGTTTTATAGCTCATCAGGGATCTTGCATTATCAAAAACAGGAGCCTCATAATACTTTCCTTCATTACAGATGATTCCCCAGTTCCTTAGATTCCTGTCAGAATTTCCGAGCAGGGAATCAATTACAAGCAGCCTGTAAAAAAAACTTTTCAGCCTGACAGGATCAACCATCTCCTGATTTTCAATTACTTCAATTATTTCATTGAGCTCAGTGTCATAAGAACCTGCGTAATCATATTCCATAATCCGTTTCAGCATTGAAAAGGAAATAAATTTTATCTGCGCTCCGGTAAAAAGTTTGCATACACAGACATCAAAAAATCTGTCCCCCTTCTTCCGCCTGGCCAAAAAAGTTTCCTGGGAAGGAATACCAAGAAATCTGAAGAAACCAGAAGAAATATGCTCAGCAAAATGACTGTAATGATATTCCGTCTTTTCAAGAGGATTCATTCTTTCAGCCTTCTTTAAGATACATGGATTACCGTTCACAAGACAAGGCCTTGTACTTTTTTTTGTAATGGAATAATCTTCCGGCAACAGAAAGACCGGATTCTCAATTATCTGCATGGCATAATTATAAACTATTTCCTCTTCAAGTCAATGTCTGCTTTCATGAAGGCACGGTACCGGAAAGTCATAGATTATTTCCGGCAGCTCTGAAGACTGATGTTACAAAGCTGTATCACTTTCCCAGACAGATGCGTGGTCCCGTTGTCTTAGCAGGCCTTACCAAGAGCTTGCGGGACGAAATGAAAAGAGCCACATGCATGAACGGACACTTCTTATGCAGGATGCCGCTTTAAAGAATAAACGCCCCTGAAACTTCTTTCACTGAACTTCCGGATGTTTATCCGCACAACAGAAAATAATCAGATGAAATATGTCAAAGGAATTTCTGCCTCCGTTAATTCCTTTTTTTTATCAGAAAGCAGGGAATAAATTTTTTTCTGGGTCCTTCTGTCACAGGCCTTTGCTCCGAACCTGTACTTGTATTCAATCTCCATTCCCAGATCCCAGTAGGCGAATCCGTTTTCAAAAAGATATTTACCCAAAGCACACATTTGGACTGTACCGATGTCATCTTCCTTATGAAAACCTGACAAGCTTGCATAGGCATTTTTTGTAATGAAACCTATCTCCCCTGCAACAAGTTCATCTCCGTGCCAGATTTCAACTGAATCAACACTTACGGCCCCGGGATTCTCGTGAATACTTTTCAGAATGCGCACAAGAGGAGGATAAAGCCATGTATCAGGATAAGAGGAGACAAGCTCTTCCATGCACAAATCAAAATTTTTATTAAAGCTCAGACTGTAATCAGAAAATTTATTTCTTATCCAGCCATTAAATTTTTTGGAAACATGCAGATCCTCTCTCCTGATAATAAGTTTCTGTGCATGATAACGAACTGTAGGAACAGCCCTGAAAATTCCTTTGCCGACATTTCTTTTAACAAATTCCTCTCGACCGAAACAATTTTCCATTCCCAGAACAGAATCATCAAGTTCATCAAATGAATAAACCCTGCCCCTCATTGCCATAGGATAATACCCCAGCTCTAAAGCTCTGCGGATTATTTCCTCACTAAATGAACTGCACACGGCATCCTCATAGACCATATCCAATATGCAGTTTTCAAATCGGTCATCATTCTGCAGAAACACCCCGGCCTGAATGAAATTCTTTTCAAGCTTTTCCCCAAAATCATCCAGATCCTCAGGAGAATTTATTTTTAATGCATTTGTCCTGAAAAAGAAGTCCCCAATATCTTCTGCATCCATAATTCAGCCTCCAACCTAAATAATATAGTATAAGTTATCTCTAAAAATTGCAATTTTTAAAGATAACTTTAAAAACGCGATATTTTAAGCCCTGTAATTTCAAGGATTAAAACTCGCAGGCATCTTTAAAAAGTATTTTTTAGAGATGCCATATATAACTAAAAAAAATTATTTTTTTCTGGTTTGATTGTTGACACAAATTTAGTTTTGCTATATATTATTTATCACAACGATAACAACAAGGGCGATTAGCTCAGCTGGTAGAGCAGCAGACTCTTAATCTGCGGGTCGCAGGTTCGATCCCTGTATCGCTCATAAATTGTTTTCTTGTTGTAGTCGGGCGATTAGCTCAGCTGGTAGAGCAGCAGACTCTTAATCTGCGGGTCGCAGGTTCGATCCCTGTATCGCTCACTAAACGGTATTCGGTTTTGGGTACCGTTTTTTTTTATTTTCCGGTAACCGTCAGATAAAAAGGAATCAGAACACATAATCCCTTTCATCTGACGCCCTGTCAGCTGCTTACAAAATCTATTTGCACCAGTAAACTTTATTTCCTTTTCTTTCCGGAGGAGCTGGCAAATCTCCTTCAGGATAACCCAAAGCAAGATGACCTATACCTTCCCATTCACCTTCTACTCCAAGGGACCTGAGCCAGTCCTGCCATTCAGGAAGTTCAAATTCTTCTTTAGCCCTATGAATCCAGCAGCTACCGAGACCAAGTTCGTGAGCCTCAAGCATCATGTTTCCAAGAATCAGAGATCCGTCATAAATTCTGTTACGCCAGTTCCTGTCCGAAAGAACAATCAGAATTACCGGAGCTCCATAAAATTCTCCAAGAGAATTATGCCTCTGAGCGATTTCCCCGTTAACTTCTGTAAGTCTCTCAATTATTTCTTTATCAGTGACGGCAACGATTATGGAACTCTGAAGATTTCTTCCGCTTGCAGCCCATCTTCCAGCCTCTATCACTTTTTCGATAAGTTCCGATGAAGGTACTTCACGCTTAAACTTCCTGACACTTCTGCGCGATTTAATATTATCTAAAACAGCTCCCATGATTTTCTCCAATAAAAAAACTGTAGCTCCAATTCTACTACAGTTTCTTCAGTTTTACAAATTTTTTCCCATAAAGATAAAGCAATCCTTTACGGCACTTTGATTCCCCCGCTCTGACAGGGCCGAGACCTTCATAAAGTTTTACGGGCCTGAGATTTTCTAAAAAGGACATCCAGCCTTAAAGATTCTATGCACTGACTTTTCGGCTCATCAAAAATATGGAGCACGGTTTTATTTCCTGTTCCCCTGTTCCGGAACCTACGACCGAAGGATTCTGAATTCTCTGCTCTAACCGCTGAGCAAATGGCCCAAAGATGTATAAAAAGTACGTCCACGGCCTTAACATTTTAAGGATTTTTAGTCAACGTGAAAGGATTCTATATAATCTCCTTTAATATCGCAAGAAAAAAACAATAATTTCGCCATACTTTTTTCCACCTGAAAAAAGTAAACTACTGGTATCGAAGGACGGACTTACACAGGAGGAAAAAATGAACTTGACAAACTTCTATACAAACACATTTGATACAACAGAACTTTGGGGACCGAACCTTGGTTTCTATTTTACAATGCTGGCAGTTCTTATAATCGTGGTACTTGAAAATGTAGTTTTCGAGAGCAGGAAGAAAAAAGTAGTTACCACTGACGGTTTTCTTTTTGCCCTTAGAAATGATGCGGAACTGGAAACAATCGAAAAAAATGTATGAAACTTCTTCCGAAAAGTTACTGGTCCTGAAAACCTCAGATTTCTATCTTAAAGAAGCACTTCATAATCAGACTCATGATGAAGTTATCCGTTTTCTTTTTTTTCAATTTTGAGTTTTCAGAAAATGTAACAGATGACAGAAAATTCTTGATGCAGGCTTTGGAAAATTCTAATCCTGATATTACAAGGTTGTATCTGGATGAGTATGAAGATAAATAGAATCTGATTTTTCTGCCGTTACCCCAAGTGTCTACGCCACTTGGGGTCGCAGTATTCCGGGCTCGCTCATTCCGCTCGGTGCTTCGCACCTGCCTGCGGCAGCCCTCCATGTTGCTAACGGGTAAGGAACTCCTGAAATTCTATTCGTAAACGAATTAATAA
>JAZUJH010000124.1:0-2479 GCA_045642665.1 Treponema sp. | reverse complement strand
TTTTACCGGAATCCAGATTTCACTGTAATAGTTCTCATCTGCAGTTCCCTTTGGATACTTGGAAGCATCTGTATACATTTCGATGTTATACTTCCCTGCTACTTCATAATCAGGATTTTGTGGAAGCCATTCCCTGTAAATCTTCTGGTTTACAGACTGTAATGATTCTGGCATTGAACCTTTGCAAGGGAAAACAGCCCAAGTATTTTCAGGAATCACTTCTGTAGTAAATTTCTCCGGGTATTCACGGCCTGGAGCATAATCATCTGCAATCATGTATTTGAAGAATCCTGGTTCTTCTGGAATTTCGTACGTCTGGTCAAGACACGCTTCGCTCTTTGGCCTTGACACAGCCGTTTTCCTGGAGTCTGATTTCATCATACTCCAGTCATCAACACAAACCCCATACATTCCGCGGATATATTTTCCGTCTCCACATTCAAAATGTTCGTCCCAGAACTTTGGACATTCTTTAAAACCGTCCCCACCTTTAATGATCTTTGCACTTCCAATTACTGTAAATGCAGCCTTTTTAATTATTTTACATTCCATGTCAAAACCACCTTTCATAGAAATATGTAATTTCAGAGGGAGGAATTCTTTAAGTTCCCCCTCACCTAACTTCGCCTGTACTGGCGTAATTCCGTGAAATCTGGCAAATGCTTTGGTGAAACTGTCTGGGGAGTCATAACCGTATTTAAGTGCTGCATCAATAACCTTGCACTCGCCTGTTCTCAAATCTCTGCCGGCAAGAGAAAGCCTTCTATTCCTTATGTATTCCGAAACCGAAATATCACAGAGAATAGAAAAACCTTTTTGAAAATACAGAGGTGAGATGTTTACTTCTTGTGCAACCTGTTCTGCAGTTATGTCATCTGTAAGATGGTCTTCCATGTATTTGATGGAAGATGTGATAGCTTCTAACCAACTCATTTTTTACCTTCATTCATCCTTTTCTGAAAGAGAGTTTAAAGTTTTTTCAGATGGTCTACCCGACAATTCTTGTGATTATTTGTCCTTTTTTACAGGATGCCGAATAATTGTCTTAAATTTATCGGGAGTGGATTTTCTTGGATCAGACAAATAGATTTCATGATGCATACGAGTATTACTGAAATCATTTTCATAACCATTTTCGGCAAGATATTTATCCATTATTTCAACTGAAGCAGGTTCATCATCATAAGGACCATGATGCATTATCTGAACGCACAAACCTTCTTCAATTGTCAGAAACTCTGCTTTTGAACAATCGAGTTTCTTTTTTGCAGATGCAGTTTTTACTGCCCAGTCAAAATCTTTTTTTGTTATAAACTCTGGCAGTCTGATAATGGAAATCCAGCTGAAAGTTTCCTTGTGTAAATAATCCACCCCATGAATTCCATCCTGCCACCAGAATCCTTCAAGCGGTGGAACAACATATTCATAAAATCCATCAATCTTATAGTCAGTTTTGTAACTCATTTTTAATGTGTAAGAAACTGCATACAAAATTCCGATAGCCTGCTGGTAAGCTCCACTTTCTTCATTAGGATTTCCCTGCCCTCTGACTGCAATGTAATTTGCTTTTGGAACATTTACAATTTGAGGCTTATCTTTTGGTTGATACAAATCTTTATTTTCTTTCTTAAAATCAAATGGCATTCTATAAACTCCTTATTCTATCGGAAGCTGAACTTCTGTAAGCCAGTCTTCTACGGATTCTTTGTTCCAGATTCCGTCAATGTAACATTCTCTGGAAAGTCCTGTAACCTTGTAGCCGTTTTCTTCTGCATATTTCATGATGAATGCATAAGCTTCGCCAATTTCGTCATAAGCACCTTTGTGGAAAATGCTTAAAACGTTTGTTGCAGGAAGCTTTTTGAATTTGATGTTTTCACTTTCAACACCGAACTTTTCTACAGCCTCAACATGGCGGATAAGTACATCTCTTTCCTTATATTCACCGTCCGGATATTCGCAGAACTCATAAGGCGGCTCACTGCACTTAAGGTCAGGATTGTATTTTCTTACTTCCTCCCCTATTTCAGGAATCACCTGCATCATATCTGAATATTTTGCCAAACGCTTTTCCGAATAATAAACTGTCATCTCTGGGATTTCTTTAATTGTTACCTGGTACTTCATACTGTCTTTCTCCAAAAGGGAACGGATTATGGAGAGACGAACATCAATTTCCTTCTGCTGATTTACAAGAGCTTCGGTTTTTTCTTCAAGGATTTTTCGTGCGTTCTTTCCTTTGAAGATTGCCTTAATTTCTTCTATTGATAAGTCCAGCTGCCGATATGATTTTATTCTTGCCGCAGTTGTAAGCTGATCAGTTGTGTAAAAGCGGTAGCCTGTCCATTCGTCAACAGAAGCAGGAATGAGAAGGCCTTCTTTTTCATAGAATCTGAGAGCCTTTACAGTCATCTGACTCAGTTTTGAAAACTCACCAATTCTCAACATTTTGTTCGTCTCCTTACAAATAATAGGTAAA
>JAZUJH010000123.1:0-11490 GCA_045642665.1 Treponema sp. | reverse complement strand
AACAGTATTGCAAACAATCAGTCTTACAAAAAAGACGTCGCATCCTTCACGGGTGCGTGAATTGAAACACAATCACATCGGTGAAAAGCAACAATTTTGTAAGTCGCATCCTTCACGGGTGCGTGAATTGAAACTTGCTGTAAGACTTCGCTATAAAAATAGGTAAATGTCGCATCCTTCACGGGTGCGTGAATTGAAACAGTATTGCAAACAATCAGTCTTACAAAAAAGAGTCGCATCCTTCACGGGTGCGTGAATTGAAACTTCGTATTCAGCTGGGTTAAAATCTGTGTTCGGTGTGGTCGCATCCTTCACGGGTGCGTGAATTGAAACCAAAAAAGCCTTAGCTTCAGGATCTGGTGCACAGTCGCATCCTTCACGGGTGCGTGAATTGAAACCGGCTCCTCAGATTAAGCCGAGAGACCATGTATGCGTCGCATCCTTCACGGGTGCGTGAATTGAAACTGAAAAGATTAAGCATAGATACAATAAAAGAAAGTCGCATCCTTCACGGGTGCGTGAATTGAAACCTTCATCATCAATATACTCGTCTATAATCCAACTGTCGCATCCTTCACGGGTGCGTGAATTGAAACTGTTTTTGATTATCATGTATATGATTTGTATGCGTCGCATCCTTCACGGGTGCGTGAATTGAAACTTTCAAGATCATCAATGCTTTTAAGCAGAGCTTGTCGCATCCTTCACGGGTGCGTGAATTGAAACTGACAAAATGCAGTCGGATTATGTACCTTTGACGTCGCATCCTTCACGGGTGCGTGAATTGAAACCAAAGTTCCACAGATCAGCAACACCGCGAGCGGTCGCATCCTTCACGGGTGCGTGAATTGAAACAGCATCTACGCCAGCACTTGTCAAATATGCTATTGTCGCATCCTTCACGGGTGCGTGAATTGAAACTAAGGTTGATAATATTAATTTTGAGACAAATTTGTCGCATCCTTCACGGGTGCGTGAATTGAAACTCAATAGTGCGGAGCTCCATTTTATAGCTTCTCAGTCGCATCCTTCACGGGTGCGTGAATTGAAACTGCGGAGTATTTAGATTGGTGTATACTTTGTGAGTCGCATCCTTCACGGGTGCGTGAATTGAAACGGCAAAGGCAGAGGAAGCAGGAATGAAGCGTACACGTCGCATCCTTCACGGGTGCGTGAATTGAAACTTTGCTTATTGTGCAATATGCTTTTGCTCCGCAGTCGCATCCTTCACGGGTGCGTGATTTGAAACTATAGGGAAAATGTTAAGCTTTTTTTTAAGAAGAAATAAAAAGCCTTCACAGAGCTAAACTTAAAGATTCCAGGATTCTGAGAAGGCTGAGAAATATTTTTACAGGACAGAAGTGAACAAATGAAATACATCAGAGGGGTAGAAATAACTTGAAGAAAATAATCAAGAAAAAAAATTATTTCGCGTAAATCTTCCAGGCCCTATGTATCTTTGTATTCCTGTAGTCTTCGGGAATAGTTTTTGCTGTAATGTCTTCGGCCGTGTAAAGGCTTTCACCTTCAGCGTTCTTTGTAAGAAGTTCTGCATCGAATGTAAGTCTCCGGCTGTTTGTGCTGAAGTAAAGAACTCCGTGGGGGGTCAGAATGTTTAGGCATTTCTTCACAAGGTCGCTCCAGTCACGGTTAATGTCAAGCGTATTGTCAGTTCTTTTCGAGTTGCTGAATGTTGGAGGGTCAAGGATAATAATGTCATAGCGGTTAGTTCCTTCCTCGTTCGCAACTTCTGCGTTTTTCTGGTTCAGGAATCCTATTGCGTCGCCTCTTGTAAAGATGTAGCGCTTGTCGTCATTGAATCCGTTCATCGACATATTGTCTTTCGCCCATTCAATGTAAGTCCTGCTCATGTCAACGCTTTCAACTCTTCTGGCTCTGCCTTCTGCGGCGTAAACAGAAAAGCTTCCCGTATAGCAGAAAAGGTTGAGGACACTTTTTCCTGCACAGGAATTCCTTACAATGTCACGCATGGGTCTGTGGTCAAAGAAAAGCCCTGTGTCAATGTAATCAGAAAGGTTTATCCTGAAGATCTGTCCCTGCTCATGGATTATTCCTCCTACAGTTCTGCTTCCGGAAATTTTTTCGTACTGGGAATCTCGTCCTTCTTCTGTTCCTGAAAGCTTTCGCCTTGTCTTAAGTATTACATGGTCCCTCTGAATCTTCAGTGTCTCTGCGGCAGTCTGCGCCATTTTGTCAAGCCAGATGTCTTCTTCTTCCTGTGGCTTGTCATATGGGCGTTCGTAAAGATAGAGGTGAAGATATGTCCTTGATAGTTCGTCGGCAACAACCTGCTGTGCTCTTACATCATTTTTGCTGATGATGGCATTCTGCTCGTTAAGGAAAAGTATTGCAGAAAGTTTGTCCTGGTATTCTTCGGGCAGGAATGTATATAGGTCACATGCAAGAGGAATTTCCGGGATGTCCCTGTCGTAGAGACGGTATGATGTGATTCTGTTTCTTCGTGCCCACTTTTTTAGCTGCTTGTGCTGTTTTGCAAGACGATTTGCAAACATCTGTGCCTGTCTTTCTGTTTTTTCAGGCGTATCTGGTGTGTAGGTTGTATCATTCATGGCTTTATTATAGTTGAAATAATAAATTAAAAATAGTATACTTTAAAAAGTTTTTTAAACTTTTTTGATTGTCTGCCATAAAATTAACATATGGGAATCCCTGAAGATTTTAATTTTTAGGGACAACTTTAAAACGGCGGTGTTCAGGTACTTGCAATTTCAAGGACCTGAACTCGTCAGGCTTTTCTGGAAAGATTCTGGAGATGTCTATATATACACGGGTTTTTTGCCCGTCGGTCTGCCAGGTTCGTGGCAGTTTATTACACGCAAGAGAGAAAACAATGAAATTTATTGAATTTTCGCTGGACGAGAAGTTG
This sequence comes from Treponema sp., assembly GCA_045642665.1. GTDB lineage: Bacteria > Spirochaetota > Spirochaetia > Treponematales > Treponemataceae > Treponema_D. The sequence continues at coordinate 8,582 of JAZUJH010000123.1, read as the reverse complement.
CAGCAGGGAATTAGCGGAGCTGAGTATATTGAATGCACTCCGGTTCAGGAGGAAGCAATCAAGGCTTCAATGGAAGGCAGGGATCTTTATGTTCAGTCCCAGACAGGTACAGGTAAGACAGCTGCATATCTTATTTCAATTATCCAGCAGATGCTTTCGTCAGCGGAAGAGAACACAAGGAAAGCATTGGTCATGGTTCCGACCCGTGAACTTGCTGTACAGGTTCAGGAGGAGGCGGAAAAGCTTTGCAAGTTTACAAAGCTCCGGTGCTCAAGCTTCTACGGTGGAGTCGGATATGACAAGCAGGTTGCGGCACTCAGGAAGGGTGTTGACATTATGATTGGTACACCAGGACGCGTAATTGATCTTCATGAAGGCGGACAGATGGATCTCAGTTCCGTTGCATTCCTTTGTGTTGACGAAGCTGACCGCATGTTTGACATGGGATTCTATCCTGATCTCCGTACACTTATAAGGGTCCTTCCAAGTTCAGAGAAGCGACAGACTATGCTTTTCTCTGCGACACTTAATTCATATGTAAAGAATCTTGCCTGGGAATACACCCGTAATCCTCATGAAATTACGATTGCCGCAGAGAATGTTACCGTTGATGAAATTGAGCAGCTTCTTTATCACGTTTCATCTGATGACAAGATGAAGCTTCTTTTGGGAATTATTTCACGTGAGAATCCTGAAAGCCTTATTATTTTCTGTAACACAAAGAAGATTTGTGAAATCATTTCAAAGCGTCTTACACGCAACGGATTCAAGTGTGAGTTCATTATCGGTGATCTTCCTCAGAAGAGACGCCTCCAGATTATGGATGAATTCAAGAGCGGCAAGATAAAGTGCCTTGTTGCTACAGATGTTGCTGCCCGCGGCATTGATGTTGATGATCTTGCAATGGTAATCAACTATGATCTTCCAAACGAAGCTGAGAACTATGTTCACCGCATCGGCCGTACGGCACGTGCAGGAAAGTCGGGGAAGGCTTACACTTTCTGCTGTGAACAGGATGTTTATAATCTTCCTGCCATTGAGCGCTACATTGACCGTCCAATTAACGCGCAGGTTGCTGATGCTTCACTTTTTGTTGAGGACAAGACTGCGGGCCAGTATATCCGTACAGAGAACCATCATATGAGCTACAACGACAGGAGCGAATTCGGGAAGAAGCGCCAGAGGGAATTCAGTCAGCGCAAAGGCTCTTCATCAGGTTCAAGGAAGGGAAACGGACGCTATTCAAAGAAGAATTCTGCCGCAGCAGGCGAGTACAAGAGAGACAGAAGGGTATTCAATGAACAGGAAGAGGCAATGCTCGCTACAATGTCTACTGACGAGCGCATGAAGTTGTACAAGGAGCGCTTCATGTCAAAGGACCTTCTTGCTCCTACAGGACAGAAGGCTTCTTCCAAGAAGAATTCAAATAAAAAGAACTCAAAGAATTCCCGGCAGAATGTTGAAAACATTGCAAAGTCAGGAGCGGGCTCTTCTGATGCCAAGGGTTCAAAGAATTCCAAGAATCCTAGGAATGCAAATTCTTCTTCAGGTTCAAAGAAAACTTCTTCGGCTTCAGCTTCTTCAAATAGCAGGAAAGTTTCAAAGCCTAATGCCAAAGTAGGAAAGAAACCCGCAGCATCCAGGAAGCCTGACTACAAGAACAGCAAGGGCCAGTCTTCTTCAAGGAAAGCAGCTCCTGTTCAGCAGACTAAACAGAAGAAGAGTTTCATCTCTAAGATAAAGTCCCTCTTCGGAAGAAAATAGGTAACGCAAGGTAAACGGCAGTCTCCGTGCGGTCCGGAGTTTCCGGTGGACAGCAAACAATAACAATGGGTGACCTCCGGAAACTAATGTTTTTGGAGGTTCCGAATATATATCAGGAGCATACTTTTGATTACAGTATCAGATTTGACATTAAAATTCAGTGAAAAGCCTTTGTTCAAGGACGTGAACCTTAAGTTCATAAAGGGCAACTGCTATGGTATTATTGGTGCCAACGGTGCAGGAAAGTCAACCTTCCTCAAGATTCTTTCAGGTGAACAGGATTATGATTCAGGTTCAATAACAATGACACCTGGAGAACGTATGGCAAAACTCAGCCAGGATCACTTTGCCTTTGACGCTTATTCCGTAAAGGAAACAGTTCTCATGGGCTATCCTAAGCTTTATGATCTCGGAAAGGAAAAGGATGCCATCTACGAAAAGCCTGACTTCTCTGAGGAAGACGGAATCAGGGCTGCAGAAATGGAAGCTGAATTCGGTGAACTCGGTGGATATGAAGCTGAAAACCAGATTGAGCAGATGCTTTCGGGTCTTGGTCTTGAAGAAGAATTCCATGACAAGATGATGAGCGACCTTGATGAAGGCCAGAAAGTTCGTGTTCTTCTTGCTCAGACACTTTTCGGAAACCCTGATGTGCTTCTTCTTGATGAACCTACAAACGGTCTTGACCTTGAAAGTATTGCATGGCTCGAAAACTTCCTCATTGATTTTGAGAACTGTGTCATAGTTGTCAGCCATGACCGTCATTTCCTTAACGCAATCTGTACATACATCTGTGATATTGACTTCGGTAAGATAACACAGTTTACAGGTAACTATGACTTCTGGTATCAGATGAGTCAGATTCTCCAGAAACAGCAGAAGGATCAGCAGAAGAAACGCGAAGACAAGATGGCTGACCTCAAGCAGTTTATCCAGCGCTTTGCCTCGAACGTTTCCAAGGCAGGTCAGGCTTCTTCAAGAAAGAAGATGCTTGAAAAGCTTGAACTGGAGGAGCTTCCTGTTACAAGCCGCAAGTTCCCGTATGTAAACTTCCAGAGCGACCGTGAAATAGGTAACTTCGTTCTTACCGCTGAGCATCTTAACACAAGGGACACTGAAGGTGAAATTCTTTTGAACGACTTCAGCATTACAGTTCATCCCGGTGAAAAGATTGCATTTGTTGGTATGGAACATAATTCCATTACATCTTTCTTTGACATTGTTTCTGGTGACGAAAAGTGCGAAGGCGCGACAGTGAACTGGGGTCAGACAACATCTCATACTTATATGGGACGCGACAACAGCAAGTACTTTAACAATGAACTTAGCATTACTGACTGGCTCAAGCAGTATTCAAAGGAACAGGATGACTCCTACGTAAGAGGATTCCTTGGACGCATGCTCTTTACGGGAGACGAAAGTCTTAAACCTGTAAAGGTTCTTTCGGGTGGTGAAAAAGTTCGCTGCATGCTGTCAAAGATGATGCTCAGCGGTGCAAATGTTCTTATCCTTGATGACCCTACGAATCATCTTGACCTTGAAAGTATTGAAAGCTTGAATGAAGGTCTCGTGCGCTTTCCGGGTGTTGTACTCTTTTCAAGCCATGACCACGAGTTCATTACTACAGTCGCAAACCGCATCGTTGAAATCACACCGGGCGGAGTCATTGACCGAATGATGAATTTTGATGACTATCTCAAGGACAATCAGGTCAAGGAACTTCGCAAGGAATACTACAAGGGAATCAACAAGAAAATCCGCTTCTAGTTCCAGGTGCATTGAATTAATATGATGTACGGCTTATAATTTTTTTTATGGGCCGTACTTTTTTATTTTCAAACAATTTTAATTTTCATCAGGTTCCGGAATTTCATTTTACTGGAGTCTGTCTTCTTTTTGTGGTTCTCCAGTTTTTTATGGGAGCACGTCTCTTTTCACAGGACCTGAATTTTGATTCCCATATGAAGGCCAGCTATTGTCTTACTGAGCGTACTGATTTGCGGCGTTATGACAACGGAAAATATGTGGGTCTTTTCAGCAGGGAAATTCGTTCCCACATAAATGCACGGTCCGGCGGAGATAAATATTTCTACGACGGAATATTCTATGTTTTTAACCGGCTGAGACATAACGCAATGAATCTTGGGCCGACTGTAAATATCGCCTTTGACTGCAATTTTTCCGTGGACTCAGAAGGCAGATATTCCATGCAAAGTGACAGGGGTTTTCCGAGCTTGAGAAATTTTCCGTCCTTCATTGTTGAGGATGATGAAGGAAATGTTCATAAAACAGAGAAAATATCCGTGGGCTCAAGCTGGAAGGGACAGAGCATACGTTCGGTTGATCCTCTTAACAATGGTAACCGTACTCTGATTCCTTTTCTTGCCCAGTATACGTATACGGGAATACAGGAATGGAAGGGCGGGAGTGTTTATGCAATAAAATGTCAGTGGGCAACTCGTTACGGGGCTGACTATGAAATTATTGATGAAAAAGGTGACAGTTCATTGGTCAGGGCAAGCGGAAAACATTCTGCAGATATTTTGATAGGTACAGATTCGGGGACAGTTCTTCTTATAAAGGATTATGTCGATGAAATCTTTTTCTATTCGGACGGAAGAAATGTAGCTTACAAAGGGAATATACTTATTTTTTCTGAAGGGACGGCAAAGATTTCTGCGGAAGCGATGGATTTTGTGAATGAAGAGGCAAAGTCTGTTGGACGAATGAATTCAAATAACATTTCCGTGGAAAAGTGTGACCGCGGTCTCAAGTTTACAATGGAAAATCTCTTGTTCAAGGCCGATTCCGCAGAACTTCTTGAAGATGAATCAAGCAGACTTGATGCCCTGGCACAGGTTCTGAAGAAGTCGCCTGATTCCCTTATTCTTGTTGAAGGTCATACGGCAAGGGCAGGAAATCCTTCAAACGAAACAACTCTTTCTCTTGAACGTGCAAGGACAATTTCCCTTGAACTAATCAGACGGGGCGTCAAAGAAAGTAGCATTGTTTGCAGCGGAAAGGGAAGTGATTTTCCTGTTGCGGATAATTCGACGGAAGAAGGAAGAAGACGGAACCGCCGTGTTGAATTAACTGTTCTTGAATAGGTATTGCAAAAAAAAAAGGACATCCTTTGTTTGGAGAGAGATGTCCTTTTATCTGTCAATTCAAATCAGGATGCAATGCTTTCTACAGCTTTCTGTACATCATCAAGAGATGCGTATTTTCCTGCCAGTACATCCTTTGCAGCATTTTCGCACCATGCAATAAACTTGTCAGATCCGTTTTCACTGCCTGCTTCCAGTACTCCTGTAAGATACTGTGAAACCGTGGACTCCAAGTTTCCGCCTGTAGATTCCATCAGCGAAGTGAATGTGTCCAAAGTATCACCCTGAGTAACTTTCAAGAATTCCTTAACTTTATTTTCATCCATAGCGCACATCCTTTAATGTTTTTATAACTTATATTTCGGTGAAACATCACCTAGATATAGTGTAACGCAACATAATCAAAAATTCGAGAAAAAAAATAAAATTTTTTAGATAAATTTTCTTTGGTTTCCTTGAAATTCAGTTGACATTTTTTTGTAAAAAGGATACAGTATAACCATCAACAAAACGGAGGGTTAGTTCAGTCGGTAGAACAACGGACTCATATTCCGTATGTCGTAGGTTCAATCCCTATACCCTCTAGTGAAAAAAAACTAGCCTTAATAAGGCTAGTTTTTTATTTTACAGTAAATATTATTCCTGGAATTAATTATAATTCATTGCACTGACCGCTACTCTTATAGTCCTTCTGTTTTTCTCTGTACGTTAAAGAATTATAAGTAAATTAATTTCTTGTCAGATACTGGCGTAAAGACTATGCAACAGGTCCGGGCATGTTGGCGTAAGCGGCGGAAGTGCAGCTGAATCGGATGAACTGCCGTCAAAAGCTAGTCCTCGGAGTTTTATGATTTACAGAAAATAATTTACAGGAAAATGAAAAATTATGAGAACCCCGGAATCTGTTTCATAACTTCATCCTTCTGTTCTCTCAGCCAGTGGCTTATCTTTGGTCTTCGAACCCGATGCTTCTGGTCCTGGAGTTATTAAATTTTTCATGACTGCAGATTTCTTTTATCGCACAAATGTTCGGTACTGTGCCTGTAAGAATTTCATCAATTTCATTTTTCCTGACGATGTTATCAATTTCGCTTCCCGTAAAGTAATATTTTTCTGCAAGTTTTTCAGCTTCATCTTCCTTAAGGGAATCCAGCTTTGGCTTCCAGATTTTTATTCTGCATTCGAGGTCAGGATTTTCGTATTTAATTTTGAAAAGAAACCATCTTTCAAAGGCACCGTCAAGGTTGTCGGGAAGATTTGTTGTTGCAATCAGAATGCCTTCAAGGTTTTCTATTTCTTCGAGAAGAATGTTCTGCATTGCATTTTCTTCCTGCACAACTCCGGATGAGTTCGCATCTTTTCGTTTGGATATAATTTCGTCCGCCTCATTCAGGAGTAGAACTGGAATCGGTTCCCCGTTTTTACGGCTTCCTTGCACAGCTTCCCATAGTCGGTAAAAATATTCTTTATCTGTTTCTGGCTCTGTCCAAGCCAGCAGGATTTAGCTTCACTGATGTCCACATGAATAATATTCCTTCCGGTCTTTTTTGCGATCTGATAAACTGGCTCCGTTTTTCCTGTTCCTGGTTCCCCGTAAAGCATTACCGCAACCCCATGGCATAGCTTCTTTGCTTCAAGGCGCTTCCGCATGAGCGTAAATTTTTTCTGTCAAATATCTTGTAAAGTGTGTCCAGCTGTTTTTTCATTTCCTCCGAATAAAAAGATTTTTTTCAGTAGTGGAGTCGGAGTAAATGATGTTTTCGGGTTTGATTTTTCCCAGAAACATCTTGCTTTCATCTCCAAGAATAAAGGCAAGTCCCTCATCGGAAATCTGTATTCCTGTTTTGTCTGGTCCTTTCGTCCTGTGAAGCGAGGTATTATTCGTTCCGCCGTGAGACTGTAGAGCATGCATCTTAGCTGAGGATTGCTTATTGATGTCATAAATTTTTTTATGTTGTCGTTGAAGTGCCATTTTTTCTCAAGAACAGGAACTGTTTGTACTGTCAGTGCATAGTCAGTTTCGTTTTCGCCTGACATGTCATTATTTTTTTTATGAAGGCGGACATTGTTTTATTGTACATTCCTTCCTCCCAATTGACAGGCGTATTTGTAAGTATGGCGGTTTCAATGTACCGTGGAATTATATATTCATCGGACCTGTCCATGGAATTTCTGCTGTTCAGATTTTCTTCAAGAAGATTTTCCTCAACCATTTCATTGAACAGGTTTCTTCTGCAGATGATTTCTGAGTTCTCAAGATTAAGTGCCGCTGCAAGATCTTAAACGTCAAGTCCGTGCCCGTTCTGCATTTGGTTTCTGAAAATCATGCTGAAAGCAATTAGCTTGAAGTTATCACTGATGCCCGTGTAGTCGGAAATTGTTTTCATAAGCCTGTCAGTTTCTTCGTTTTTTTTTGCATCATTGTCCCTGAATCTTGAAGAAAAAACAGTAAGAGCGTCGTAGATACTATCTGCGGATATTTCACTTTTTTTTGTGAGGGGTTCAAAAAGTTTGTTCCCGTATCCAGCATCTTCATTCGAATATTCTCTCAAACCAGAACTGCGTCTTCTGTACATAACAAAAGTCTCCTGGAAAAATGATTCACAATGTATTGTCACCTCCAGAAGCTTGTGTTCCGGCAGGCGCTTAAATAATATAGTCCAGAAAGTTCAGATGTATAATAAAAATGGGCAAAAAAAAATTAATCCTTTACGCGGGTAAAAAATCGTCCGTACAGTTCCTTTGTTTTCAGTATGTTTATGAATGCATTTTCATCGCGCTTTTTAAGTTCCTTCGAAAGAGGTGCAATTTCATCAGAAGATACAACTGCATAGAGCATAGTTTTTTCTGAGTTCTTGTAGCATCCTGTTCCTGTAAACTTTGTGGCGTCGTGGTTAGTCATGTCCTTGATTACATTGTAAAGTTCTTCTGGTTTCTCCGTGATTATCAGCATGGTGACTTTCTGGTAATGCTTGTAGAGAAGATTCAGGACCTGCGTTGAGCTGAACTGGAAGATGATCGAGTACAGTGATTTTTCAAAGCCGAGCATGAACCCTGCTGTAACCAGGACGCAGGCGTTCATTGCAAAAATATAGTTCCACATGTCCACGCCCTTTCTTTCAGAAAAATAGATCGCAATGAAGTCTGTCCCCCCGCTGACAGCATCGGCGTAAAGACAAAGTGTTACCGCGGCTCCGTTGATTATTCCTCCGAAAACTGCGCACAGAAGAAAGTCGTCCGTAATGATCATTGGAGGGATAATGTCTTTTAAAATTGAGGAGAGGACGATTCCTATCAGGGAGTAGAAGGTAAATTTCTTGCCAATAAATCTGAAGCTTATGTAAACAGGCATGGCGTTGAATGCCCAGTAGAGAGGTGTGTAGGGAATCTTTAGGCCCGTAAATTTTTTTACAGTTCTTTGGATGAGGAGAGAAATTCCTGCGAATCCTCCGGGAATGAGACCTGCAACGTGTACAAATGAATTCAGGTTAAGGGCAAAAATTATTGATGCCGTGCATATAAGTACAAATCTTTTCAAATATGAGGGAGTTGGTATTATTGTTGTGACCGTGTTCTTGTTTTCCATACATTAAAATGTAATACGATTTTTGTAAAAAAAAAAGACCCCTGTAATTAGGGGTCTTAAGTGCCAGCGATCAGAATCGAACTGATGACATAAGGATTTTCAGTCCTCCGCTCTACCAGCTGAGC
>JAZUJH010000122.1:0-29707 GCA_045642665.1 Treponema sp. | reverse complement strand
TATTAATTCCGTCTCTCCATCAAAATTTGTAATTCATTATCACTAAATAAAATACGCAAAAAAACTCCAATATCTCTTTCAAACTTGGCATGAAAATTGCACTGTATTTCATATAAACAAAATAAGAAGGGAGAGATTTATGAGAGAATTGGAAAATTTATCACAGAAAATCGCAAACAAAGAAATTTCTTGTACGGAAGCCTCACTGGAACTTATGAAATTCATTTTCCAGAAACCCAAATACTTCGGTCTGACAAACCTTGACGAAGAGGAGCTCATGGACTTCCTGATGTACAACTTCCAGAGAAGTATGACATTTCTAAAAAAGTATGACACCGCGACGGAAAGCTTTCCCAGCTACGTCCACAGCTGCATACAACGAAATTATGCTGCATGGGTAAGAATACAAAAAACAAAACTCGCAGAGGAACAAAGCTATTCCATGCTCAATCCGATGAACTATGAAAACAGTCTGTACAATTACACGAAAAATGAAAAGAGCTTCTTCTTTGAAACAAACAACGAAGACCTGCACACACTGGAAGAAATCTCGGAAACTAGCAGAAAAATAAATGAGGAATACTATAACCTTGCTCACATATCAAGCAAGAAACTTAGTCCCGCGCTTCAGAAAATCCGCAAACTTTACACACTCAGAAGAGAAGCATGTGTAATACTTGCAATAAAATCATGTTATCATATAAGCGATGACCTCATAGAAAAGGTGAGCCTTGTATCAGGATATTCATTTGAAGAACTGAAGAAAATGATTGAAACTGCAAGCCGGAGCCTGAAAAACAAAATCCGCATACATGAGCAGTGCCTCAAAAGAAGAGACAACGCATATTATTTTCACAGACGATTCCAGATACAGAAGGAAACTTTTGATGTAAACTCAGCAATTGCGGATACAATTTCCAGGAAATATAAAAGGCAGACCGAATCATGGAAAAAGGCAAACAGCCTGATTATAAACAAACGGAAAGTCATTCCCTCAAACAGAACTGTCGCAAAGATTCTGAAGATAAGTGAACGGCATGTTGAATATGTACTCAGAAAAGCAAAGGAAAATATGGACAACATTTCCTTATCAAGCTATTATGATGACTATGAAAATTTATTTAGCGACAGGTAATCTCGATAAGAAACGCGAAATCCAGCAGATATTTCCGGAACATACAATCGTAATTCCAAAAGATGAAGGAATTGCATTTGACCCGGAAGAAACTGGAACAACATTTTATGAAAACAGCCTCATAAAAGCAAAGGCTCTTTATGACATCGTTTCATGCCCGGTTATTGCTGATGATTCCGGAATTTGTGCAGACGCACTGATGGGGGCTCCCGGAATTTATTCATCACGATATGCGGGACCAGATTTTATGCAGGGAACCCCGGACGGAAAAAAAATTCCCCAGGCAGAACAGAACAGGATGCTTCTTGAACAGGTAACAGAAAGTGTAAACAAACTTGACCCTAAAGTTGCTGAATCATTTCCTAACGGTCCAAGAAGTTGCAAATATGTTTGTTCTATGGTCCTCTACCTTGGAAGGGACAGACTTTATGTTTGTCAAGAAACTATGGAAGGCTCTTTACTAGAAGATATTTCACAGGCAAGAGGAAACGGAGGATTCGGATACGACCCCATCGTTTATCTCCCGGGATATGACAAGACTGTCGCTGAACTTTCGGCAGAAGAAAAAAATAAAATTTCCCACAGAGGAAAGGCAAGCCGAATTCTGAAAAGAATTGTTGAATCACTAGTAGATTTTTGAGAAAAATGTAGTACAATAATGGTAGTGATAATTTTTTATAAAAATATAAAAAATTATTAAAGTTTTTTACATGTCTTGCCGATATGTAAAGTGAAATACCATGAGTGGAAACTTCGGAGAAGAAAACAGTCAGGATTTCATTTAAAAGATTACTGATGTAGCCTTGTAATACGTTTGTGATCTTTTACAAACAGGCAAAAAGGATTTTGCCTTAACAAATTTCCATGGAGGAAAAAATATGGTTATCAACCACAATATGTCCGCAATGTTTGCAAATCGTTCTTTGGGTGTTACAAGAAACACACAGCAGAAGGATATGGAAAAGCTTTCTTCTGGAGAAAGAATCAACCGTGCTGGAGACGACGCTTCAGGACTCGCAGTTTCTGAAAAGATGCGCTCACAGATTCGCGGTTTGAACCGTGCTTCAAAGAATGCTAGCGACGGTATCAGCTTCATCCAGACAACAGAAGGTTATCTTCAGGAGACAACTGACATCGTTCAGCGCATCCGTGAATTAGCAGTACAGAGCTCAAACGGTATCTACACAGATGAAGACCGTATGCAGATTCAGGTTGAAGTATCTCAGCTTGTTGCAGAAGTAGATCGTATTGCGTCACACGCACAGTTCAACGGGATGAACATGCTCACAGGTCGTTTTGCTAAGTCAACTGGTGAAAACTCAGTTACAGGTTCAATGTGGCTCCACATCGGTGCTAACATGGATCAGCGTACACAGGTTTTCATTGGTACAATGACAGCAACTTCTTTGGGTATGCGTGATGCAGGAACAGAAGAAATTCTTACACTCGGAACACCGGAAGATGCCAACCGTGCGATCGGTACACTCGACGAAGCTCTTAAGAAGATTAACAAGCAACGTGCAGATCTTGGTGCTTACCAGAACCGTCTTGAATATGCTGTCAAGGGAATTGATGTTGCAGCTGAAAATACTCAGGCTTCAGAATCAAGAATCCGTGACACAGACATGGCTTCACAGATGGTTGACTTTACAAAGGACCAGATTTTGTCACAGGCTGGTACAGCTATGCTTGCACAGGCAAACAGCTCTTCACAGAGTGTATTGTCTTTACTTCAGTAGTGTAGTATACTAGTCGGTAGGAATTAGGACAGGCGTATTCATTTTGAATACACCTGCCCCTTACCTACTGGCTGTTGCACGGGTATTAAAAAAAAGTACCCCTTCAACAAAAAAACAGTTATCATGTTTTCCAAGTTTTAGATGGAATTATGATCTTTGAAAACACACCTTCCATAGAAGAGTTTGTGACGGTAGGAGTAGTTATTTTGTATGCAAAATAACTACTCCTGCTGTACGTTCTAAAACCGATGTTGGGTGGCGCACAACCAATATTGAAAACACAAGCTCAGCAGGCATAAAGCATGATGCTTTACGTAAAGTACATGGAGGGCAATTTATGGTTATTAATCACAATATGAGTTCAATGTTCGCCAACCGTCAGCTGGGTGTTAACAATCACGCACTTCTCGGCAATATTGAAAAATTAAGTTCCGGCGAAAAAATCAATAGAGCTGGAGACGATGCATCAGGGCTTGCTGTATCTGAAAAAATGCGCTCACAGATTCGTGGCTTGAACCAGGCAAACAAGAATGTTCAGAACGGTATTTCTTTCATTCAGACAACAGAAGGATATCTTCAGGAGACAACAGATATTCTTCAGCGCGTTCGTGAACTTTCTGTACAGTCAGCCAACGGTATCTACACAGATGAAGACCGCATGCAGATTCAGGTTGAAGTATCTCAGCTTGTTGCAGAAGTAGACCGCATCGCAAGTCAGGCACAGTTCAACGGCATGAATATGCTTACAGGACGCTTTGCTCGTGAATCATCAAGCGGACAGGAAATGTTCTTCCATATTGGTGCTAACATGGATCAGCGCGTACAGGCATTTGTTGGAACAATGACAGCACAGGCACTTGGTCTTAAAGGAACTCAGGATTCAGATGATCGTTTGACAATCTCTACTCCTAGTTCAGCAAATATGGCAATCGGAACAATTGACAACGCTTTGAAAATTGTTAACCGCCAGAGAGCAGATCTCGGTGCTTATCAGAATAGATTTGAAAAGGCATCAAACGGTATTGCAATTGCAGCAGAAAACACTCAGAGTGCAGAATCTCTCATCCGCGATACAAACATGGCTTCTCAAATGGTTGATTACACAAAGAACTCGATTCTTACACAGGCAAGTACAGCTATGCTGGCACAAGCAAACAGCCAGTCACAGAATGTATTGGCTCTGTTGCAGTAGAGTATTAACCTAAAACTTTTTGTTAAGAGATTTCTGGATGTTATCTTTTAACAAGAAACGGAGAAAGAGGAGTTGCGCCACTCTTCTTTCTCTATTTATTATTTCAGGAGGAAATGCTCAATGAATACAATAAACAGTACTGTTGGGCAAGCTAAGGACATGGATGTCCATATGGCTAACAAATCAGTTTCTCATCAGTCGGTGCCTAAACCAAAGGCTTCTGACCAAAAACTTGAGAACCTGACTGTTTTTGCAACTACTGCGGCCGAAGTGTCTCAGTCCTTGGAAAAAAACATAGCCGAAACTGAGAAAATCGTTCAGGAAATTCAAAAAATTTCTGACATTGTTCTCGGTCACAAACTGCAGTTCGACATAAATGATAATTTGGGAATTGTAGTAGTTGAAGTGGTTGATCCTTCTACCAAGGAAGTAATTCGAGAAATACCATCAGAGGACTTGCAGAGAATCCAAGCCCAAATGAAGCAGGCTATTGGCGTGCTCTTCGACGAAATGATATAATGCTATTGTTGCATTAAGCAGCAACAGTTTAATACTTTTACAGGAAGATCAAAAATGGCCGATGGATTAAGTATTCCTGGTGTTTCAAACAAATATGGAACCAAAGAACTTGTAGAGCAGTTAATGGAAACCGAGCGCGGACCTCTGAACAGAGAAAGGGCACGTCTGGAACAATATGAAAACGAACAAGCAGCTTGGCGCTCCGTTAATCATAAAATGTCTACTCTACGTGAAAGCGTAAAGACTCTTTATTCTTTCGACAATCCATTCAACAACAAGATAGCTACTTCATCTGACGAAAATGCAATTACTGTCGATGCAGACAGGGATGCTGATTTTGGCAGTTTCAAGATTGACATCATGCATCCCGCCACTTGTGACAGATTCCTAAGTTCCGGACTTGACAAGAATATGAAAGTTGAAGCCGGAAAATATTCCCTTACCGTTGGAAAAAAAACAGTTGAATTCAATTGGAAAGGCGGAAAACTTTCAGAATTTGTAACTGCATTAAATAAACGAAGCTCAAATATTGTAAAAGCAAGCATCATCGGTGTAAGTTCAAAAAAACAGGCACTTCTCATTGAAAGTCTCAAACCAGGAATAGAAAATAAGCTCGTTCTTACGAACAAAGCCTTGGATTTAGCATACGCAATAGATATGGTCTCTGATGAAGAAAAGGAAACAACTGTTTTTTCTTCCGACTTATCGACTTTTAAAACTGTAGAAACAAAAGACATGGTTCCACAATCAAATATACCACAGCTTTCCATTTCAAATGTTACGAGCGATGGAAAGAAAATTGATTTGGGCGCAAGAAGCGGAATTGAAATACCTGTCCCTCAGGAAGTTCTTGACGGGAAAAACCAGAAAATAGATTTCACTATATCTATTTCAGATTCACAGGATCTTTCTGAATCAGTTTCATCACAGGCTGTACGACCACTTCTTCCGGCTCCTGGAATCGTTGAATACAAAGAAATTGTTATCCATAACTTGCAGAGCGATACAACTCTTTCAGGTGACTCATACATTGACAGATCCTTTACACCTGTAGAAGATGAGCGTTACGTCTTCATAAAAAAATCTGATGGAACGGAAGAAGAATTGAACAGCGAATCCATTTGCAAAAATGATGACGGAAGTCTCAAGGTTTCCATAAATGTTGATGACTACCCTAACATTCAGAGCATAATAATCAGGAACAGCAATACGGGAAAAAAACTCTCCATGTCAGTTCCTGAAGCTTACGATTCTATAACAAGCATAGGTTATAAGCCTAACCACCCTATCACGGTTGCAGATGATGCGGAGTTTAAATACGAAGGCATACCTCTTACACGTCCTACTAATGATATAGATGACGTCGTGCCAAACGTAACGCTTCACCTTCACGACAGGACGGAAAAAACGGCTACAATAAAAATTGATCCTGATACAGAAAGTGCAAAGGACGCACTTATAAATTTCGTGGGAAACTATAATCAGCTTATCGCTGAATTCAATATACTTACAACAAACAAACCCGAAGTTGTAACGGAACTGGACTATCTTTCAGAAGATGAACAGGCAAAGGCTATTGAAAAACTAGGAATGTTCCAGGGAGATTCCTCCCTTACCAACGGAAAAAGTTCTATGCAGAGGGTTGTAAGTTCAAGTTACAGATATTCTGAGGACTCTGAAATTTCTATGCTTGCTCAAATCGGCATTTCAACTAATGCAAGCGGAGTCAGAAGCGGATATAACGCATCCCAGACACGGGGTTACCTTGAAATCGATGAAAAAAAATTGGATGCAGCTCTCAAAGATAACCTCGAGAGCATAAAGAACCTGTTCGGTTACGATACGGACAGCGATATGATTATAGATAACGGCATAGGATATCTTTTGGACAAGCAACTAAATGCATGGGTCCAGACAGGCGGCATACTTGCAATCAAAAACTCTGCCCTTGAAACAAAAATCAAGGCTTCTAATACAAATATAGCAAACCTTGAAACAAAGCTTGACGCAAAGGAAGCTGAACTCAGAAGAACATATTCAGCAATGGAAGGCTCGTTAGGAGGCCTTGAATCTCAGCAGACTGCAATAGAAAATTTTAACAATTCAATGAATAACAACAGATAACTAATTGAGAGGTAAAAAAATGACCCTTACAGTGAACAATGAAAATATCGACATAACTTTGGAAGAGGAAAAGACTATCGGTGACGTTCTGCGATCCTTTGAAAGTGAAGCCGCAAAGAACGATGCAACAACGACCCAGGTTTCCCTAAACGGAAATACAATTCCCGTTGAAGAATTTGATAAAATTCTTGATCTTCCTCTTGAAGAGGACACAGTCCTGGACCTTTCGGTTGTCTCAAGAAAATCCCTCAAGGAATCACTAAAAGAATATGCGAAATTATTCAGCGAACTTAACTTAAAATTAATGGAAGTTCCTGTCCTCCTGCAGAGCGGAAACACATCTGATGCATTGGCAATCATTAACGAACTTTCGGACACTATCTTCGGATTCTGCCGTACGACAATGTTCTGCTCCCTCTTCCCAGGACTCTACGCAAAGCTTATCATAAACGAAAGAAAGCTTGATGACTTCTTCGCTGACTTTACACCTATTCTCAAAGACTTTGAGGATGCAATGGCTAACGATGATACTGTTACGGTAGGTGACCTTGCAGAATATGAAATAGGGCCAAGACTTAAACTCATTTCAGATTCACTCCTGATTATCGAAGACTAGAAAGAATAAAGAAATATATTAAATTTATTAACCAAAAATGCTTTTTTTATTGATTTTTTGTATTAAATTCAATAGAGGAAGCATTTTTTAGTTTATGCTCAAGGAGTGTGTATGGGCAGCGGTTCACCATTAGATGCAAGATCAGATCCTTATATCTATAAAATTATTCTCGCAATAGTTCTTATTGTAGGATTTCTGTTTCTTGTATATTTCTTTATTTCCAAGATCAAAAATCTGCACTCATCAAAGGAATGGATAGAAGCTCACAAAAATTTGCCAACAACATTCAAGGATGTTAAGTCTCTTGCAAAGAAAACAAATATGTCCGTAAAGGAACGTGACCTTCTGTGGGAAGTATGCAAAAATTACAGGCCAACAAATATCGAATATTTTATTCACAATGAGGAAGGAATCAACGAGCTCTGCAGAAAAGCATACCGGGAAATAGTTTCTCCAAAAAAAGATGAAAATTTAAAACAGATATTCTTTACACTCAAATACAGACTTGACAAGGAATTGGAGAATATCTGTCTTGTTACATCAACTGCGGGACTCCCAGTCGGTCAGAACTTCACGTACAAAGACAAGACGGGCAATACCTGGAATTTCAAATTGATTCAGAACAGTCCTGCCTCCATGGAACTTGAAATCCCTTCAAAGTTTGCAAAGGATGAAACAAAACCTGAACAGCTTTCCAAAATTTCACTCACATTCATGGGAAGAGGCCATATCGGTTACGGATTTAACACAAGAATCGTCAGATATGAAGAACGTAAAGAAGGTATATGGGTTCTTGTAGTTTCCGCAGTCACAAACCTTAAGCCCATGACAAGACGAAATGCAAAGCGAATGACCACAACTATTGGGTGCACCTTTTCTGCCGCGAAGAAGGCTATAAAGAAAAGCAAAGCCTCGAAAGGCTCGTTTGAAATTCTTGAACACAAATACAAGGGAAAGATACAGGATATTTCTGCATCCGGTTGCCGCATGATCTGTAACATGCCTATAATGCAGGGACAATATCTTGATTTGAATTTCATTCTGAAGAACGGGGAAGAACAGAATGTTATTGGTCTAATTGTCATGACAAAGAAGACCTCTGATGAAAAGTCATATGTGCTTCACATAAAGTTCATTGACATCGACATTTCAACACAGAATTCCATCTGTGAAGCTGTTTACGGCTATAACGACTAAAATAAAGGAGACATTGAATAAAGCATATTGTTTTAAAGCAAATTTTGCGTTATTCTAAGATATATGAAGGTTGTAGAAATAAAATCCATCACCAAAGAGCCTGGTTACATTTATTACATGAATAAATACAGTGCTACAGCAGTTCTCGAATTCATATCAAACCAGATAGATATTCCTGTAAGCTTTACAATTGAAATCAATCCTCTGGGCAAGAAAACAATTCAGCTAGGACCTCTTCCTGATGACCTGAATTATCCGGTAATGCCAGTTACAAAAGCTCTTAAGGATTACATTTTTACAATGTCAAACGAAGGGAATTTACCATAATCTATTTAGTTTAGTGCGGATTTAAAATGATATTCAATACAAAATCAAGCGACGAAACCATTGCTCTTGGAGAAAAGATAGGCAGTCTCCTTGAACCTGGGGACATAATTGCAATGACCGGAACTCTTGCAGCCGGTAAAACAACGATCACAAAAGGAATAGCTAAGGCACTGGGAGTTGATGATACAATTACCAGTCCTACTTTTTGTCTCATAAGTGAATATGAAGGTTCAAAAATGCCTCTATACCATATGGACGTTTACCGTCTTGATGGGGAAGAAGATTTTATAAACCTAGGTGTAGAAGATATGATTTACGGCAAAGGTGTTACAATTGTCGAGT
Source organism: Treponema sp. (assembly GCA_045642665.1). Lineage (GTDB taxonomy): Bacteria > Spirochaetota > Spirochaetia > Treponematales > Treponemataceae > Treponema_D. The sequence continues at coordinate 20,516 of JAZUJH010000122.1, read as the reverse complement.
GGAGCGATAAAGTTAAAAAACAGCTCCCGAAAAAAACAATCTGCATGGAAATAACACCTGTAAATGAATGTGAGAGAAAAATTAAAATCGAAAATTGGAATAAACTGGAATTATTGGAGAAATAAATGAAAGCTCTTGCCATTGACTGTGCAGTTTCGAAAATTGCCATTGCAGTAAAAAATGAATCAAATATGGTTAAAATGGTTCTTGATATAGGCACCAAACAATCTGAAAAACTTCTTCCGACAATAGATTTTCTTATGAAAGAAGCAAACCTTGAGTCTAAGGACCTTGACTACACTACCGTTACATTGGGACCAGGAACATTTACAGGTCTCAGGCTCGGATTAAGCAGCCTAAAGGCTCTGAACCTTGCAAACGGAACTCCTGTATATGGGATTCCATCTCTTGAGGCCTATGCGTGGCCCTACAAAAAATCAATAGAAGTTGTGCTCCCTGTCATTGAAGCAAAGGAAGACGAATACTTTTACGCTTTCTACGCAAGAGGAATCCAGGTAGCTAAGGATGATGATAAATCTCTTGATGATATTCTCAAGGAAATCAACGAAGATTCCTGCGTAACTGTATGCGGTCCCGGTGCAAAAAAATTTGTACAGAGAGAAAAGGAAATAAGTTCTCTCTATTCTGTACATGAATTCTCACCGGAAAACGATGCATGCGAAAGCCTTTTTGAAATTGCAGAAAAAATGATTGAAGAAAAAAAAGAACCGATGCAGGATTATGACGGTCCGCTTTATGTACGAAAAAGCGAAGCAGAAATTGTTCTTGAGAACAAACAGAAAAATCAGCAGAACTGATTTATAAAAAACAAAAGCCTGTGAACGATAGCAAATGCCATTGTTCACAGGCTTTTTTACTAAAACTGACAACTACTTTTTCGTGAAAATCTTTCCCAAAAGTTCATCAGAAGATGCAGTTGCAGCAGCCTGATTTTCTTTCTGGATGGCTTCAAAAACTTCCTGCCTAAAAACTTTTACATGCTTCGGAGCTTCAACACCAATCTTAACGAAATCACCTCTGGATTCAATGATTGTTATTGATATATCATCACCGATTCTTATCTTTTCATCAACTTTTCTGGAAAGTATAAGCATTAAACACTCTCCTTAGCAAGTTCCATTATGCTATACTTAGTAGTCCATTTGGAATCGCTAAGTATAACCTGCATAGCCTTATGGTTCATCTTATTAATGACCAGCGGACCCAACAGATTTGCTGTAATGACACTTCCTTCTGCAGGAATTGTAACGACAGACATAACCAGAACCTGAGAAGGATCCGTAACGTCTATCTTAGACAATTCCTTGTCATCTATATCCGTCTCATATTCAGCACAGACTGTAAACGGATCTATCATCAGAAAGGCCAGCTCGGTTTTTTCCAAAGACTGCAGCCAGTTAAACGGCGGATAGCTGCTATCCACTAGGGCAAATTTCGTATATTCCTCAAAACCGAACAGACCGTATGGAATTTCAATGACCTGTTCTTCGGAAATTTCAACCTGTCCCATGCATTTTGTTTCAATCTTCATAATATTTTTACCTCATATAATCAAGCAAAGTACTTGAATACATCTTACCAGCTGTACTCAATGTTGCCTGGTTAATATAATCCAGCATCTTAAGATCAACAACGGATTCCGTAATATCAACATCACCTTCCCTGCTGACCATCTGTGTAACATTCAGATTATTTGTCTGCTGTCTCATGATATTATTCTGGGCTCTCTCGTAATCACTGCCTGACTTTGCAAGACGGGTAGTAAGATTTGACATGCCTTCATCAATTGTACCTAGAACTCTCGAACCTATCTGCTCATTGTCACCGCGGAGCATTGCATCGCGCAAGGCTATGACGGAATCAAAAAGTGAACCGCCGGAAATACTAACATTATCACCGATATTGTATGGAGGAAGCTGACTTGAATCCTTTATCATGCCTATGTCAGAAAAAACAGCCCCTGAAACATCCTGAAGCCAAACCTGATGAGAATCGGTAGTAGTAATATCAAGGCCGCGGGAAATAGGATCTATTGAAGCCTTCAGAGCTGCCCCGCTTTCATTAATCTTTGCCGCAAGAGCATATACATTGTCCCCAGCTTTGACAGAAATATTTATGCCGTCAACAGAAATTACACTGTCCTGCTGAACCTGCCAAGAAGACAAATCTCTCTGCCCTACTAGTTTCTGAGGCTCGGCCCAGAAAATCTTATTTCCGCTTGAATCAATGTCAAGATATGCGTTCTCATCAACTTCAATTTTATTGTTAGAAACATTACCTTTATAATGAACCTGCTCAATCAGAGGTTCTGAAGCTCCGGGAACATTTCCGTAGGAGACATCAAATGCGATATTATTTGTACGCGTACCGGCAAAAAGCGAATTTCCGTCCTGGTCTGTAGCATTAGCATTCTGGACAAGTTCCTTGAGAAGTTCATTAACTTCTGTTGCCATATTCCTAAGATCATCAGAAGTATTAATTCCGTTTGCACCGTTCACGGCAAGCTCCCTTACGCGCTGCATAATCTGAAGATTCTGATTTATATAACCTTCGCGAACTTGGAACTGGTCTGAAAGAATTTTTGCATTCTTTTCAAACTGGTTAACACGCTTCACGAAAGATTCGTAACGTACAAGATGACCTGCAGCAAGAGGATCGTCTCTCAAAGCTGTAATCCTACTCTGACTTCCAATCTGGCTCTGAACCTTTGCCTTCTTGATTTCCTGTTGACGAAGGAAATACTGTGTATTTGTATTGTTTAACTGTGAACTAATTCTATTCATAATACTCTACCCCTATACTATCAGACTCCGAGACGGTTAATCAATGTATCAAGAAGAGCATCCTGAACATTAATAAACTTTGCTGCCGCATTGTATCCGTGCTGGAACTTGATGATATCCGCAAGTTCCTCGTCAATATTTACTCCGCTGATGCTGTCACGAAGTTCACGGAGATCATTCATGATAGCATTCTGGCTTGCAAGCATGTTCTGTGCCTGTTCACCTTTAAGACCAATGTTTGTAACGGAATCAGCAAAATAATCATCCAGAGTACTGCTTGATCCTATCATTATCTTGGAATTTCTGATCGACGCGATTTCAACGGCAGCCTTATTGTCTCCGGAATCAGAAAGACCCGCAACATTAGCAACTCCCGCAGCAACACTCTGTATGTCGTTGACAATACGCTCATTAACCTGAACATAAGCTGAAGGATTTGTTACAGGGGCGACAGCAAACTGGGCCTCTGCCAGCGAATCTACCGCATTTGCCCTGCCGAAATCATAGGCACCTTCAGCTCCGCTATTCTTCAGCACACCGGCATAACCTGTGAGGAACATACCAGAATCTTCAACATGACGTATAACAAAATCAGGATTCTCCTTTGCAGAAGATGCAGTTGCCTTAAGGACAAGAGCACTGTTTCGGTCAAGGTAAGCCTTCACTTCACCGTCGCTGTCATTGATTCTGTTAATAACTTCCTCAACTGTATCAGTCGCATGATAATCAACTGTAATATTTCCGCTGTGGCCGGCAAGAGTTATTGTTCCTTCAAGTCCAACCTGTTCATGCATTCTAAGAGCATTTGTTCCTGTGAAACGAAATACATAGGAAGAATCCTCTACCCCGTCACCGTTCCTGTCAAAGTTACCGTTAGTATTTTCAACGAAAGGATGCTGAACAAAGAAATTTATTCCGGTAGTATTATTCTTGCCCACTGCATTACGATGAACATCATTTACAAGGTCCGCAAAGTTAAGCGTCATGGTATTAAGTGACTGCATCTCATTATGGACGTCAACATCACGAAGCTCAACCAAGGCCCCAAGGGAACCGCCTGAAAAATGAACGTCCAGTTTCGTGTCCTGCCACCTGAGATAAGAATATCCGCCGTTATCAATATCCGCAACAGTTTCAATCTGACGAGCAAGTCCCCCCTGAACAATAATCTGTCCGTCAGTGTGAACCATAAATTCATCAGGATCCTGACCGCTGACAGTCACATTGATAAGAGAGCCCAGCTTCTCAACCAGAAGATCACGTCTGTCCATAAGATCATTAGGGTCATCTCCCATCGCCTTGCTGCGAACAATTTCCTGGTTCAGATCCGCAATCTGGTTAGCATAATCATTAACCTGCTTTACAGTACCAAGAATATCTGAGTTTATCTGATTTCCGATTGCCTGAAGGCTCTTGCTTCTCTGCTGAATGGAATTCGTAAGACTTTCACCGCGGGTAACGACAGCCTGCCTGGATGCATCATGATCAGGATAAAGTGCAAGTTCCTGCCAGCTTTCCCAAAATTTATCCATATTGCCTCGAACAGAGATTTCTTCCGGTTCATTATAAATCTGCTCAAGCATTGTATAATACTTTTCACGTGTTTCCCAGTAAGATTCTACATTAGTCTGGGCAACTATACGGGTATCGAGCAGTTCATCACGTACCCGCTTAATGCTTTCTACATTTGTTCCCTGACCGATCTGGCCAGCAGTTTCAGCTCGTTCAAGATCGGGCCTATAAAGCGGGTCAAACGTCGAGACGTTCACTCTCTGACGGCTGTATCCTTCAATTCCAGCGTTAGAAATGTTATGACCAGCCGTACTGATCTGCGTGCTGTGAGCCATGAGAGATCTTTTTCCAATTTCTATGCCTGCAAAAGAACTTGCCATTGTATCCTCCAAACTCCTTTTCTCTAATTACATAACGGTATCAAGAATGACACTTTCTGCAACAGGTCTACGTATCTGTCCCTGACGCGTATATAATGTATTTCTTTTCTGAGGAACGCATGTATCAATGATTCCGTCAATAAATTCCTTTGTGGATGAAACATAAGTTGCAAGCGCACTGTTTTCAATTTTGCTCTTGGAAAGCTTTGACCTGACGCTGCAGAAAACCGGCTCAACATCAGGCTCAAGATAAAGGCTCCTGTTACCCGCCACAAAATTCTCCCTGCACTGGTCGAGACTGACAAATGCATCGCTGAAAGCATTCATGCTGTTGATGCAGCTTTCAAGTTCAACCCACTTTCTTTCCCTAATGTTGGCATGAATTTTTTTCTGCTGGGTAAGCATGCAGTCAAGAATACTGTCCTGGGCCGTAAGAATCTGAAGAAGTTCATTATCATCAGGCTTCTTTGTTTTTTTTTCTTCAGTTTCATCCAACATTTCAGAAGCCTCTTCCGCTTCGTCCTTTTTCCCCGCCGGTTCTGCGGCAAGTTCTTCAGATTCCGATTCATTATCATATTCTTCACTGATTTCAATTGTGTCTTCCACCTCAACTGCTTCCAAAACATCAAGTTTTTCTACAATATCTGCCATTTTTTATTCCTCCAACAAAAGCCTTCATATCTTTATCGGATTTTATGTCCGGGTCTTTAGAAGTTAAATTTATTTCACATAATATGCAGCAAAAATTTAATTTTCAAAAAAAATATTTTTTTTTGAAAAATTTTAAAATCATGCTTGACACTTTTTCGTGTCTTTGGTATATTCTAAACATCACTTGCAAACAGCGATTCAACGCTACAGCAAAGCGATAAATACGGTGCCTGTAGTTCAGGGGTAGAGCGCCAGATTGTGGATCTGGTTGTCGTGGGTTCAAATCCCACCAGGCACCCTAAGTTTGACGCTTAGTGCGACTTAACTTGCGTCTGTAGCTCAACTGGATAGAGCAACGGACTTCGAATCCGTAGGTTGCACGTTCGAAACGTGTCAGACGCATAACAAATCGGGCGATTAGCTCAGCTGGTAGAGCAGCAGACTCTTAATCTGCGGGTCGCAGGTTCGATCCCTGTATCGCTCATTAAAAAGTGACGTAAACACTTTAACTTACGCGAGATTGGTGGAATTGGCAGACACGCTAGACTTAGGATCTAGTGCCTAGGCGTGAGAGTTCAAGTCTCTCATCTCGCATAAAACTTGCGGAAATGGCTCAATGGTAGAGCGCGACCTTGCCAAGGTCGATGTTGCGGGTTCGATTCCCGTTTTCCGCTCGAAATCTGGCTTTTAATGAATGCCAAAAAAATTATTTTGCGGAAATGGCTCAATGGTAGAGCGCGACCTTGCCAAGGTCGATGTTGCGGGTTCGATTCCCGTTTTCCGCTCGAAACATTAAGCGATTTGGTTAATTCAAATCGCTTTTTTTTTAATTAAATTTTCTTATCGCACCCAGCTAAAAGAAAATTGAACGCTGGCTAAGTGCTAAGGGGACTCAAGTGAATATTACAAAAGAAATCACTAAGATTGAAAATTCTGCTGTAAAGTTGACAGCAACAATTGCAAAGGAAGATGTTGCAGCTGGTTACAAGTCAAACATGGCTAAATACCAGAAAAATATTCAGATTCCTGGATTCCGCAAGGGCCACGTTCCAGCAAACCTTATTGAACAGAAGTATGGTGAATCCCTCAAAGCTGAAATTACTGGTGACCTTATTGATCAGGCACTCAATGAAATTTTCCAGGGAGAAGATGTAAAGGACCTCCGCCCTCTTCCATACGCAATGCCACGTCTCGAAGGCGACAAATTCCCAGAATTTGATGTTTCAAAGGATCTTACGTTCACAGTAACTTATGATATTTTCCCGGAAGTAAAAGTTACAAACTTCGATGGAATCACAATTAAGGAACCTCAGGTTACAGTCGGTGACAAAGAAGTTGAACAGGAACTCAAGGCCCTTCAGGAAAGAAATGCAGCAGTCCTTGACAAGAAAGAAGACGAAGCTGCAGCAAAAGATGATGTTGTTACAATCGACTACAAGGAGCTTGACGAAAACGGTGCAGACGTAGAAGGAAGCGCAAGAGAAGGTTTCGTATTCACAATTGGTTCCGGAGAAAACATCTACAAGATTGACGACGAAATCATCGGTATGAAGAAGAATGAAACAAAGCAGATTGAAAAGACATATGCAAAGGACGATGCTGATGAAGAACTTGCCGGAAAGACAAAGAAGATCAGCGTAACAGTTAAGGCTATCAAGGTTCGTAACCTTCCGGAACTTAACGATGACTTTGCACAGGATGTAAACGAAAAGTACAAGACATTCGAGGACCTCAAGAAAGATATTACTCTCAACATGGAAACAGCTAAGACAAGAAAGCTTGCTGAACTTAAGAGCAACGCACTTCTTGAACAGCTTCTCGAAAAAAATCCATTTGATCTTCCAAAATCAATGCTCCAGGCAGAACTCGACAGCCGTTGGAACTATATGGCCCAGCAGTTCCAGACAACACCGGAACAGCTCGAAAAGATGGTCCTTTCAGCAGGCCAGACACGTGAAGACATGCTCAACCAGTGGACAGGAAACAGCGAAAAGATGCTCAAGAGCCGTCTCATCGTAGATTCCCTCCTCCGCGAAAAAGACATCAAGGCAACTCCGGAAGAGGTTGATGCAGAAATGCAGAAGATTGCTGACGAACAGGGAATGTCACTTGATGAAGTTAAGAAGCACTACGAAGATCCTCGCAACAAGGAATTCCTCGTTGATGAAGTTAAAGAAAACAAGCTCTTTGAAGAACTCTACAAGAACGTAAAGGTTTCAAAGGGAGATAAAGTAGCATTCGCTGACCTTTTTAACGGAAACAACTGATTTAACCTCACGGTATTTTCCGAAAATTAGATTTTTTCTGAAAAAATGAACGGAATGTAAAAAAGGGAAAAATCCTTGTCACATTCCGTTTTTTTTGTTTATATTTATTATATAATAATCATATACTAATCGCAGGAGTTTTTTTGATGCACGAATACATGAATACACTGGTACCTACAGTAATTGAACGCAACGGTAACGGTGAAAGAGCTTATGATTTATATTCAAGACTGCTGAAGGACAGAATTATTTTTGTTGACGGTGAAATCAGAGACGAAACAGCAGATCTTATTGTTGCACAGATCCTTTACCTCGAAAGCGAGAACCCAGATAAAGATATCAACATGTATATCAACAGTCCTGGAGGATCGGTAACAGCAGGTCTTGCAATCTATGACACAATGCAGTATGTAAAATGTGATGTAGCTACAATATGCATGGGACAGGCAGCCAGCATGGGTGCAGTTCTTCTTGCAGGAGGAACAGTCGGAAAACGTTATGCACTTCCTTCCAGCCGTGTAATGATTCACCAGCCTTGGGGCGGTGCTCAGGGACAGGAAAGTGACATTGCCATCCAGGCAAAGGAAATTGTACGCCTCAAGAAACTGAGCATCAATTATTTTGCACAGCAAACAGGAAAGGCCGAAGAAGATATTGCCAAGGACATGGAAAGAGACTTCTACATGTCAGCAGAGGAAGCTAAGGCTTACGGTATTGTTGACCATATCATGGAAAGTGCCAAGAAGGGAGGCAAAAAGTAATGCCTTTTTTTGATAAAACAGAAAACGATATCTGTGCATGGTGCGGCAGACGTAAGGACGGAAAAACCTATTTCATCCCGTCAAGCACAAAGCCGACTGCATACATCTGTGAAATGTGTGTAAAAAGTTGCGTTGATATTCTTAAAACAGCAAAGAGTGATACAGAAAACATTGAAATGAGTGACGTATCAACTCCAAAGGAACTCAAAGCTCACCTTGACCAGTATGTAATTGGCCAGGACTATGCAAAAAAAGTTCTTTCAGTTGCAGTTTACAACCATTACAAGCAGCTTGCACAGAACAGCTCATCCTTCTGTGATGATGTTAAAATTGAAAAATCGAACATCCTTCTTCTCGGACCAACCGGTAGCGGTAAGACACTCCTTGCACGAACTTTGGCAAAGAAACTCAAGGTTCCGTTTGCCATTGCCGATGCAACGACACTTACTGAAGCAGGCTACGTTGGTGAGGACGTTGAAAATGTTCTCCTGAAACTTATCAATGCTGCTGACGGTGACATTGCAGCTGCTGAACGCGGAATTATCTTCATTGATGAAATTGACAAGATAAGCCGCAAAAGTGAAAACACTTCCATTACCCGTGATGTAAGCGGTGAAGGTGTACAGCAGGCTCTTCTCAAGATCCTTGAGGGAACTAAGGCATCCGTTCCTCCTCAGGGAGGAAGAAAGCATCCCAACCAGGAAATGCTTGAAATTGATACAACAAATATTCTGTTCATCTGCGGCGGAGCTTTCGTTGGACTTGATAAGATCATTGAACAGCGACTATCCTCTTCTTCCATCGGATTCGGTGCAGAAGGTACACACAGGTCTGAGGAAGACAGGATGGAACTTCTCAACGAGGTTACATCTGATGATCTCGTTAAGTTCGGTATTATTCCTGAACTTATCGGACGTCTTCCAATGACATGTGCCCTTAAGGAACTTAACAAAGAAGACCTCAAGAAGATTCTTACGGAACCTAAGAACGCTATCACCAAGCAGTTCATGGCAAGTTTCTCTATGGATGATGTTGACCTCACTTTCAGCGATGATGCTATTGACGAAATTGCAGAGATTGCAGTAAAGAGCAAAACAGGAGCCCGAGGACTTCGTTCAATCGTTGAACATATTCTTCTTGACATTATGTACGAAATTCCTAGTGTCAAGGGAAAGAAAAAGCTCGAAATTACAGGAGAAATTGTCCGAAAGGAAAAGATTCCTGCAGCGGAATCACTTCTCATTGACGACAAGACTGCATAAAAAACAAAACCCGGACTGTGAAGCCATCATAAAGTCCGGGGTTTGTTTTTTCCGGAAAAAAAACATGTTCCGTCAGATTTCTCTGCCACGCATGGACCGGCAGGAAACCTTTGAAGACACACCACTATGATCCATGAAAAGTATAACTGAAATTATCTTCTCTTCTTGCTAGTGGAAGCAACATCCCTTAGAACTTCAAGAGTATGGTTTGCCGTGTTTTCCCAGGAAAAATTCTTGGACCACTCAAGACCTTTCTTCACCAGACGACCACGAAGTTCAGAATCAAATACAATCTTACTCATGCATTCCGCAATATCCTCAATATTGTCACTGTCAAAGAACATGGCATTATCATTTGCAACTTCCTTAAGTGCCCCGAAATTTGAACAGAGAACGGGTATCCCGCAGGCAAACGCTTCAAGAATTGCAAGTCCGCCTCCTTCATTTACTGCAGGAAAAACACAAGCCTCTGCATTCCTGTAAAGCTCAGGAAAATTTTCATGAGGGAAATAACCTGTAATAAAAATATCACTTGCGGCGGAAGATTCTATTGCAGCCTTATGAATTTCCTGGCTGCAGGCCCCTTCACTTCCTGCAATAACAAGCCTGTGAGGAGCCTTGGTCTGTTCCTTGAACAGGGTGAACGCCTTTATAAGTTCAATATGCTTCTTCTCCGCACTGTGCATGCGGCTCGCATAAATAAAATACGGTCTCTTTATGGCAAAGGGCTTTATCTCAACAACATCAGAAACAAAATCAAGTTCAGTTCTAGGATAAAAAAGACTGTGGTCAACTCCGCTGTAAATAACTTCGATACGCTTGCACCTGATCTTAGCCTTAATGAGATCCTGCTTAATATATTCACTAGGAGCAATAATGCAGTCAGCCTTTGAAAGCCCCATCTTGATCTGACGGCGGAGCCAAAAATCATCTGTCTCCCTGAAAATATTGCTTATTATATCATTTACAAGGGCAACGCTTGGAGTCTTGAATCCCAGAGGAAGCATTCTTGAGCCCGCGGCATAATAAACAACGCCATAATTCTGCTTCCTGGCAAAAGAATTTACATTAAAAATATGCCACATACGTTCTGCAGCAAGACTTTCAGGAACATTAACTCTTGCAAAAGTAGTATCCTTGCTGCCCCTATATGTATAACGGTCAACTTCCGACCCGAAAAGTTCATAGGAAATATCGTCATGGGAAGGCAGGTTGCTTACCAGAGAAAGCAGATACGACCCAAGCCCCGAACGGCCATGCTCACATCCGAAAATATCAATACCGATTTTCATAAAATTATTATACCACAAAAACATAAAAATATGCTATAGTGTAGCCATGAACGATACATTCAGCCAAATCGGCATAAACGACGAATTTATTCAGCGACTCATGGATAACGGTATTGTAGAACCGACTCCGGTACAGAAAAAAGTTATACCTCTTGTAGCAGAAAACCGCAACCTTCTTTTCCAGAGCGAAACAGGTACAGGAAAAACATTTGCATACCTGCTTCCTCTTCTACAAAAACTTGAATCACAGGAAAATCCTGACAGGAACATCAAAATTATTGTAGCCTCCCCTACTTACGAACTTGCATCACAGATAAAAGTTCAGATTCAGAAAATCTCCAATGTAAAGTGTGCGCTTTTCATTGGAGGAACTCCTATAAGCAGACAGATTGAAAGTCTCAGAGAAAAACCTCAGGTCATTGTAGGAGGCTCTTCCAGACTTCTTGAACTGATTCACCTTAAGAAACTTAAGGCCGATGCAGTCGAAACTCTTGTCCTTGATGAGGCAGACCGTCTTCTTAGCCCGGAGCTCAGGGACGCAACAGAAGGTCTCATTGACAGGCTTCCTAAAAAAGTTCAGCTCATAGGAAACTCGGCAACAGTTTCTGAATACACAAAGAAAATCCTTGAAGAATCAAGAAAGGAGAACATTGAACTTGTTAGCCTTCCTCCCGAAGAAATCCTCAGAAAAAGAATTACACATTGGGCGATATTTGCGGAAAGGCGCAACAAGATTGATACCCTCAGAAGCTTTATAAATGCAGTAAAACCAGAAAAGCTCATCATCTTTTCAAACCGATCAGACCAGATTGAGAATATCTGTTCAAAGCTTGCCTACAAAAAAATCAGCTGCACAGGATTAAGTTCCGGCACGGACAAAAAGCTCCGAAAGGAAGCCATAGATAAATTCAGGAGCGGGAAAATAAAGGTGCTGGTTACAACAGACCTTGCTTCCCGAGGACTTGATATTCCGGGAATCACACATGTTGTACAGATGGATCTTCCCGATGGGACAGATTTCTTTATCCACAGGGCAGGACGCACAGCCCGTGCAGGACAGACAGGCATTAACTGCGTAATCGGTGACGAAAAAGAAATGAGCAGCTATGCCCGTCTTGAAAAAAGACTGGGGCTCAAAGTTTACCCTAAGGTGCTTTACGATGGAAAAATCTGGAAACCTGATGAACTTGAAGATTTTGACGAAGAAGTTCCTGAAGAAGGACAGCCGGTAAACAGGGACCCTAAAAAGAATCAGCGGAGAACCGCTAAGAGAAAATAACTTTGTTTGCCTTTTCTGTTATCCAGGCAGCGGTCTTTGCATCTATTTCCCTGATTATAGGGGTCCACGATGCAAGGACGATGCATATTCCTAACCATCTCTCAGCGGGACTATTTCTGGGTCTTTTTACCTGCAGCCTTGTCTTCATGATAAACGGAATTCTTACGCCCGAACATTTTTTAAGGCAGATTCTGTTCAGCATCCTGAGCCCAGCCTTCTTCATGATAATCAGGCTCTCCAGCAAAAAGGGACTAGGCCTTGGGGACGTAAAATATAGCGCCGGATGCGGATTCTTCATCGGAAACGAATACATATTCATTGCATGGTTCATTTCTGCCCTCATCTGCGGACTGTGGATTCTTTTCAAAAAAAAATTCAGAAAGGGCAAGCAGGTTTCAAAAGAAAAAAGTGAAATCCCCTTCGGACCATTCATGGCAGCAGGCATTCTGATAACAAAAACCTGTTTATTTATAAGCATCTCCAAAAAATATTATTAGAAATGTCTGCAGGTTTCGGCCCTTTAAATTACAAGGCTTAAAACACCGCGTTTTTCAGAGCCGCCTCCTAAAAGTTGCAATCTTTTGGAGATGACATTATCTACAACCAACGCACAATACGGGACCGGTCATCCACTTGTTAAAAACACTGATAATTGTTATAATTCTTTCCCTACAATAATTTTATTTTCAAGGAACATTCTGTGTTTTTAAAAAGTCTGGAAATACACGGTTTCAAATCATTCGCAGACCGTACATGCATAAATTTCGCAAACGGCATCACTGCTCTCCTCGGACCTAACGGCTGCGGAAAAAGTAATGTCGTTGACGCGATAAAATGGGTTCTCGCAGAAAACAAATCCAAAAACCTTCGCGCATCTTCAATGGAAGACGTTATCTTCAACGGAACTGAGTCCCGTGCCGCCCTTTCAATGGCCGAAGTTACTCTTACAATTTACAACAGCTTCGTCAACGGAAGAGACGGAAAGAGACTTCTCCCGATGGAGGAGGATGAAATTTCTATCCGCCGAAGACTTTACCGCTCAGGTGAAAACGAATACTACATCAACGGAAGACAGTGTACTGCAACAGAAATCCGCCGCCTCTTTATGGATACCGGTGTCGGTAAGGCAGCTTATTCTGTTATGGAACAGGGCAAGATTGACCAGATTCTCTCATCAAAACCTGAAGACAGACGTTATCTTTTTGAAGAGGCAGCAGGCATCAGCCGCAGCAAGGCGGAAGTTGCAGAAGCCCAGCGTGATCTTGAACGCACAAGAGCTAACCTTGCACAGATTGACATTGCCCTTGCAGAGACAAAGAGAAACTATGAGACTCTCAAAGTTCAAGCAGAACAGGCAAAGAAACACAGAAAACTTACTGACGAAAAATTTGATTATGAACTAGACATCCAGCTTCTGAGGCTCAAGGACTTTACACAGAACAAGGCAAGACAAGAACAGAACCGTAAGGAAGCGGAAAAAAGCCGTGACGCGGTGATGAAAGAAATAGAAGAAATCTATGCGACGCTGAGCGAAAACACTGACAAGGTCAAGAACCTTCAGGAAATGGTCAACACGAAACAGACTGAAGCCATCCGCCTTTCTACGGCCCAAAGCGGAAAGAAGGATATGTGCCAGCAGCTCAAGATGCAGCAGTCGAATCTCCGCGAAAAACTTGGACAGATTGAAAGCCGCATAAAATCAATCAGGGAACGAATTGAAGAGTACAACGATGAAATTGACAACCTGAATTCCGATCTCCACGGAAAGAACAAGCAGCTTGAAGACATCAACAAGAACATAAACGGGTTCATTGAAAACATAAAACAGGCTTCACTGCAGATGGAAGAAAACTCTTCACAGGTTGCAGCAAACAGAGCAAAAATCCAGAACCTTGACTCACAGTATGCGGAACTTCAGAAGAAGCTTGCAGCAATTACAGAAGACATTGTAACAGAACTTGACGCAAAACTTAAGGACGCAGGATATTCCAGTGCAAATAACAAGAAGGCAAAGGAAGAGCTTACCACGTCTCTTGAAAAGATCAAGATCTATACGAGCGGACGTGCAAACATCTTCAAGGACTTTGCATCTCTCCCTTCCCATTCAGAAAAAGATGCATCACAGTTCAGCAGTGACGCCGTAAACGCCTTCAACGAACTCGGTAAAATGCTTGAGGAACTTGGAGACGGAATTGAAAAATATTCACGCACGACCCCTCAGTTCATTGACGACTTCCTCTCCCCTGAAGGTATCATCACAAAGAAACGTAACATTGATGACGAAATCAACAGGAACCGTCAGTCTGTCAGCCAGCTTAACGAAGACAACAACAGAATCCAGAACATAAACCTTGAGCTCAGCAAGAAGATAAATGAATACAAGGACACTCTGGGTAAACTTGAAATAACACGCGCGGGAATGGCACAGCAGATTACTTCCTGCCAGCAGCAGATTTCTACATACAGGAAAACACTTGCTTCAGAAGAGGCCGGTCTCCGTGACCAGGAAGCAGAACTTTTCCAGGAAAACAAACGCAGGGAAGACCTTGACGAACAGCTCCAGGACCTTGAAGAAGAGATTGCAGAAATTCAGCATGCAGGTGAAAAAATTACACAGGAGCTTGCGGAACTTGACAGACAGATTGCTGACTGCAACAACAAGGTAAGCGGAAAGCAGAACGCACTCAAGAAGAAGCAGGACGAAAAGAACAAATACCAGTCGCAGCTTGAAAAATACAGTGTAAGCATCATCCAAAGCGAAACAGAAATCCGCAACGTCAAGCAGAATTTCCAGGACAACTATTCCAGGGACCTTATGGAATTCGAAGAGCGAATGTATACAATCACAGCAACACCTGCATCGCTCAGAGAAAAGCTTGCCGAAACTAAGCGCCGAATTGACGGAATGGGACAGGTTAATCACATGGCGGTTGCCCTTTTTGATGAAGAAAAGGAACGCTATGAGCGCCAGCAGGTAAGCTACAACGATACGAAGAAAACTCTTGAAGACCTTGTGCGTGTAAGTGATGAAATCCGTACAAAATCTTCAGAACTTTTCCTTGACACGTACAACAAGATCAGAAAGAATTTCCACAACATGTTCCGACGTCTGTTCGGTGGCGGACGGGCAGAACTTAAGCTTGCTGACCCGACAAATGTTCTTGCATCAGGTATTGAAATTTACGCACAGCCGCCAGGAAAAAAACTTGAAGCAATTTCACTTCTTTCCGGTGGTGAGAAAACTATGACGGCAGTTGCTCTTCTCTTTGCAACATACCAGGTCCGCCCCAGCCCGTTCTGTCTTCTTGACGAAATTGATGCCGCACTTGATGATAAGAACGTTACAAGTTTTGTAAACGCATTAAGGGCATTCGCAAACGTAAGCCAGTACATAGTTATCACCCATAACAGGAAAACAGCTTTGGGAACTAACACTATGCTCGGTGTCACAATGCAGGACAGCGGTATTACAAAGGTTGTCCAGATTAAGGTTGACGAAGATTCCATTAACGGAAGACTCGAATACGATACAGGTAATGACTTTGAAGATGAAGAAATTCCTCCAGAAGAAGGCATTGTAATACCTCCTCGACCTCCGCGCAGGGAGCATAATCCTGACGGAAGCCTAAAGGAAGAACCGGTGTCAGCAGAAAATGCTGGGGCCACGGAAAATAAGGAAGTTCCTAAAGATAAGCCTAAAGCTGAAGTACAGCCTGCATCCACGGAAACTGTGAATGCAGGTTCGAATTCTACCGAAAATAAGTAGAAAGGAGATGTTTCTTTATGGAATTTTTTGATAATTTAAAAGATTTTTTTACAGATTTCTTTGACAGAACGAGCAAAGGACTTGTAATTGTTCTTGGAATACTGATTTTTTTTCTGATAAGTACCATCGTTCTGCTGTTCGTGCAGCTGTCAAAAGTTCCGCAGAAGAAACTGCCTGCTGTTCCTGAAGTTGAATTCGTAAAAGATGAAGAATTTATTTTCCCGTACAACATGAACCTGAGCGAAGATTATTATTTTTCAAGAATAACAAAGGACAGCTGGACAGAAGAGGACATACAGAAATGGTTTACCCTGCCCAACCTGTTCAACCTTAACGAACTTGGAACGGCAAACGATGCCCTTGTTGAAGAAATATTAGGAGTAGCCCTATGAAAAAAATTTTAAGAACCGTTGCATTCTGTACAGGACTTATGACACTCGTATCGTCCTGCGCAAGTAATTCCCAGGAGAACGCTGAAAAAAAAAGCGGGCTCATTGAAAGAGAAGCTGAACCAATAGATTCTGAAAACAAGGATACGGCGGGAGCTGAAAATAAAGAAACAGCATCGATTATTGAAAAAACTTCTCCGGCAGAACCTCAGGGAGAAGAGTCACCTGCAGCCAAATTGAATTCTGAAGAAGTTCTTGAAATACTCATAGAAGGAAAAACAGAACTTCCTGAAGAAACTTCACAAGAAGAAACGGAAAACTATGTAGGCGAAAATTTTGATGCATGGGAAAAAGAAGACGAGGAAAAGAAAAACGCAAAGAATCCTTTCGGGGGTAAGACCGGTGGAACTGATGCCCAGCAGGCATATAGACCCCGTCCGCCTCTAAACAAACCTGAAAATCAGGAAACAGAAGCAGTTGAACCTGAAAAAGATAAAGCTGCAGCAGAAGAAGCAGAAAGACTTGCAGCTGAACAGAAGGCCAAAGAAGAAAAAGAACGTATAGCCGCAGAGAATAAAGCCAGGGAAGAGGCAGAAAGACTCGCAGCTGAACAGAAGGCCAAAGAAGAAAAAGAACGTATAGCCGCAGAGAATAAGGCCAGGGAAGAGGCAGCAAGAAAAGCAAAAGAAGAAGCAGAACGTATTGCTGAGCAGGAAAGAAAAGAAGCTGAAGCACTTGAAGCAGCAAGAAAAGCAAAAGAAGAAGCAGAAAAACTTGCAGCTGCAGAAACTGAAGAAGACGATACGCCGATTTTTATCGACCGTACGGCTGATGCAACTGTAATTTCAGAGCCTGAAGAATATAACTACGTTGCAGAAGATACTAAATCTCTGCAGGCAGCAGTAACTGCAAAAGCATCACGTTCCGTAACAATCAAGAAGGAACAGTATCTGGACATCGTGTATCCAGGAAACGGCTGGATTTATTTGGGAGAAGCAAGCGGCAAAGAGCTTGTACGATACTTCGGAAGAAAAATTGAAGGCACGGACACCTCATTTATCATCCGATCAAAGAAAGCCGGAACTACTCTCCTCCACTTCTACAAAAATGATGCACTTACAGGTTCCTTCATTGATGACTACCTTGAAGTTACAGTCACAGACACGTTCGCAACAAACTCGGAACACGTGAAGGCACCATCTTACGAAGACCTTGTTCCTTCTAAAAAAACAAGCACACGTGCAAACATTGATTACACAGAGGAAAAGAAACCTGAGGCTCCAAAGAAAGAAGAAACCGTTACTGCAGAAAAACCTAAGCAGACAGTACAGACGACAGAATCTTCAAAATCTGAAGAAAAAGTAGAAAAAAAGACAACAGAAAATCCTACAAAGAACATGGAGCTCGATAACATGGAAGCCACAACCAATGACCTCCTCAAGAAAGCCCATGAAGCTTACGACAGCAAAAAATATTCAGAATGTCTTGACTACCTTACAGAATTTTTCAACAGGTCTGCAACAAAACTTGATGAAGCCCTGTATCTTCAGGGACAGGCACTTGAAGCTAATTCACCTTCAAAGAATATCAAGGCAGCCCTTGATATTTACGAAACTCTCGTAAAGCGTTACCCCCAGAGCAAATACTGGAAGAAAGCAAACGAAAGAATTATATACATCCAGCGCATGTATTTTAACATACGCTAATATTTATAAAAAAGAGAGGCAGTTATGAAAAAACTAAACGTAAAATTCACGGCATTCACTTGTGCAGCCCTTATACTTACCTCCTGCTCAATCAAGCAGGTGGAACACAAGGCAAAGACGATTACAGTAAGCGGAAGCGGTCAGGTTTTTGTAAACAACGACCAGGTTAAGGTGACCTTCCATATTGAAGATTCAAATGCAGATGTTATCACCGCAGATAACATGAGCAATGAAAAAGTTGAAACCATTAAAGCAGGTCTCCGGGAGCTTGGTGTTTCGGATTCAAACGTTACAGTAGAAAACCTTGAAATTGAACTCGGAAAAACTCACCAGGAAGGAAGACTTATTGTTCCTGCCCAGTATACAGTTTCCAGGAATGTTAACGTCGCCCTCAAGGATATGTCAAAAATCAGCAGCATAATTGATTCTATTTACAAAAGCGGAAGAGGAACTTTAGTTTCCATAAAACACTATGCAAATACTTCATCCATTGAAGAAGCAGTAAAGCAGGCAAGAATCCTTGCAGTAAAGCAGGCAGAAGAAAATGCAAACCTTCTTTCCGGTTGCGGAGGAGCATCACTCGGTGTACTCATTGCAATTGAAGAAGAAAGTGAAACATACTCTCCACGCAGAGAACTTTCCAGTTCAAAGGCAATTCCTTCTTACGTTCCGATGGAAGACAAAACAACTAGCATTCTTATAAAAGTTAATGCAACATATGAACTACAGTAAATCATAAGGTCTGTCCGAAAACTAAAGTTTTTGGACATTTCCTGTAATAACTTAACTTGTATTAAAGACAAAATTATTATATAGTTACTAAAAATATATTCAGAGGTTTCAAAATGCTCGACTATAAGTTTATAAAAGATAATCTTGAAGCAGTTAAAGAAAATATCAAGAACAGAAACATGGATGCAGACGCTGACATCGTTGTTCAGCTCTACGATGAAAGGACAAAGCTTACAACAGAACTTCAGCAGCTCCAGAAAGCAAGAAATGAAAATGCTGCATCAATGAAGCAGAAGCTTGATCCAGAAACACGCCAGAAATATATTGACGAAGGAAAGGCTCTCAAAGATAAAATTGCTGAAGCAGAATCTAAGCTCAACGAAACAGAAGCAAAAATGGATGAAGCAGCACGCAAGATTCCTAACATGGCAAACCCTGCGGTACCTATCGGAAAGCTTGACACAGAAAACCTTGAAGTAAAAAAAGTTGGTACTCCACGTAAATTTGACTTCAAGCCAAAGAGCCATGTAGAACTCGGAGAATCCCTTGACCTCATTGACTTTGAAAGAGCAACTAAAGTTTCAGGACCAAAGTTCTACTACCTTAAGAACGAAGCCGTATTCCTTGAACAGGCTCTCATTATGTACGCCCTCAACATTCTTCGCAAGCACAACTTCAACACATTCATCACACCGGATGTTGCAAAGGAAGAAATTCTCAAAGGAATCGGATTCAATCCTCGCGGAAACGAATCAAATGTTTATGCAATCGAAGAAGAAGGTACATGTCTCGTTGCAACAGCTGAAATCACTTTAGGAGGATACCACTCAGGAGAAATCCTTGACAAGAACGCTCTCCCGCTCTACTACGCAGGTCTCTCCCACTGTTTCAGAAGAGAAGCAGGAGCAGCCGGTCAGTTCTCAAAAGGTCTTTACCGTGTTCACCAGTTTGATAAGGTTGAAATGTTCGTTTACTGTCTTCCGGAACAGAGTGACAAGATTCATGAAGAACTCCGCATGATTGAAGAGGAAATCTTTGAAGGACTCGGAATTCCTTTCCATGTAGTTGACACCTGTACAGGCGACCTTGGTGCTCCTGCATACCGCAAATGGGACCTTGAAGCATGGATGCCAGGACGTGCAGATGAAAATCATCCGGACGGAGACTACGGTGAAGTTACATCAACTTCCAACTGTACAGACTTCCAGGCACGCCGTCTCAATGTTAAATACCATGATGATGACGGAAAGAACAAGTACGTTCACATGCTTAACGGTACTGCCATTGCTGTTGGCAGAGCTATGCTTGCAATCCTTGAAAACTACCAGAATGCAGACGGTTCTGTTACAATTCCTGAAGCTCTTGTTCCATTCTGCGGATTTGATAAAATCGGACCAAAGAACAATGTAGCATCCCCTGTTTACAAGGCAAAAAAATAATTCCGCATGGAATGTAAGTAACAGCAAAAGCCTGTTGACTCAAAGTTGAGTCCTCTGAAAACAGTCCGCCAGGGATTGAATTTACGGGAACCACCTGAATAAAGTAAAATTTATTTGGGTGTTTTTTTTTATGCCCAAGTCACAGCAAGAATTGAATTTCAGTCCGTATACAGATTTGTATGACAAATTGGTTCCGCAGAATCGTCTGTCCAGAAAAATAAATGAACTAATAGAATCCGGTTGCATAAGAGAAGAGCTTAAGGATAAACATTGTCC
>JAZUJH010000121.1:0-15319 GCA_045642665.1 Treponema sp. | reverse complement strand
ATAAACGGGCTTCGTGAAAAATTTGCAAATTTTGGAGTTTTCCAAATCTATGTTCCATATAAATTTATTAATTACGGATTTAACTTGTATATTTTTGCCTATAATAAGAAAAATTTGGAAACCAAAAAAACTAAACACACCCTTTTTTAGACCGATAATTAGGTGGATAGTCGGCAATAGTTCATTTTGTTGATAATTTGCGCATTTTCGGAGTATAATTAATCATTATGCCAGGATTAGATCAGCTTAAAAAATTTAACTCGGATATGTTGAATCTGGGTGATGAAGTTAAAATTCGTTCAACTCGCGGCGAGAAACCGGTATTAGTTCCTATTCCAAAGGGCGTTTCTGCGGAAAATGATTCTGAAGATTTCAGATTCGGTATGCCAGAAATTTCCCAGGAGGAGCAGGACAAGGCAAAGGCTCTTGCCGAACAGCGCGAAAAAGATGCCAATGATTTTTCAGATATAATAGGTGAGCCTTCTTCTGCTGAAGAAGTTCCGGATGTACAGCCTCTTAAAGCTCCTGATGTTTCAGATCTTCTGGACACAAATGTAAGTTCAGATGACATTGACTTAAGTGATTTTGAAGATCCTGCACCTGCAGAACAATTTGAAGAAGTTCCGATTGAGGATCTTGATCTTGATGCACTTTTGGCTTCAACCTCTGGGGTTTCTGAAGATGACACTCTTGATGGTGCAGGTAACCTTGAGAACGAAGTTCCTGCCGCAACTTTCGGTGCTGATGATTTGACAGAACTGGGTCTAGATTCCTTTGCAGATGAAACACCTTCTGCTCTTGATGATGATTTTGACAGTGATTTGTCTTCATCCCTTAGCATGAATGATACTATTCCGAATGAATTTAATGAAGTTCCGCTTAATCCTGTATTCGGAAATGATTCCGCTGAAGTACCTGATGATCTTATAGGTGCAGACTCTTTCGGGTCCGGTTTTGATGATGAGCTTCCTGTAATGGAAGATTTCGGCGGTGAAGATTTCAAGGATATGGGTGAAGTTTCTGGAGCTGATGAAGCATTGTCTCTTGATGATGCTCTGTCTGTCCCTGATGCTCCGGCTGGTTCAGTGGATTCCGTTGACACAGGTCTTCCTGGTTTTGGCGAAATTCCTTCTGTCTCTGATGACCTTGAAAGTTTTGATGTTGATTCCCTTCTGAACGGTGATGATTCTGCTGAACAGGTTGGGCTTTCTGTTCCTGAAGAAATTACTTCCGCCAGCAGTGTTTCGGAAGAGCTTCCGGATTTTGATGATGTACCTTCTGATGTTTCCCGGGCTGAAGTTTTTTCTGGTGCAGAACTTCCTGCTGATGATTCTGCGGACAGTGAAGCAGGTGATGTGGTGCTTGATGATAACATGTTAGCTGGCATGTCCTTCGATGAACCTTCTGTGGAAAATGAGTCCGTATCGGAACCTTCTGAGGAGCCTGCTTCAGAATCATTTGATGATCTGGGACTTGGCGACATAGATGCTCTAAGTAATTTTACAGAACCTTCTTCGGAAACTGAAGAGCTTTCTGCTGGCACTTCTGATGTTTCAGGGAAACCTGCAGAAACTTCGTCCGCCGAAGAACCAGCTTCTGCTGATGTTTCCGATATTTCCGCATCGGATATAGATGACATTATCAGCGGAATGGTGGACCCGGGTTTCGGAGATGATGACGCTCCTTCTGGACCTGAAATTTCCGATGAACAGGAGGTTCCTGCTTCTGAATCGGAATCACCAGTCCAGGAGAATGCCGGCGGTGCGGACGATGATCTGTTCAGCATGGACTTCCCGAGTCTTGATGAAGAGCTTACAGGAAAAGAAACTGTTCCTGATGTGGATGATTCATCTGTTGAAGTTTTTGATGTTCCTGAACTTGATGACATGGATCTGGCTTCCGGCTCATCAGACTTTGAATTCGGTAATAACTTTGCAACAGAAGGCGAGAATGATGACGATGATGACTTCAGCATTGAAGGTTTTACCAATGTTGATACAGTGGAATTCGGAAAGCCAAGTAAACCTGCAGCCGCAGCATCATTGTCTGCCGGGGAAGAAGAAAACGAAAAGAAGCCCAAGAATACATTCACTGATGCGGAATACAAGAAATTCCTCAAGAACCTTGAAGAATATCCTCTTAACGTTCGCATAGCCCTTGAAGATTTGATTGTCCGCAATGAATTTACAGATGATGCTGTTTTTGAGATTCTTGAAAAGGTCTTGCGAAAAGTTTCTGCCCGTCAGCTTGCAAGTGATCTTGAAAAGATGCTGGATGTTTCTCTTGACGTTCCTAGAGACTTTGAACGCCGAAGTGCATCTGAATATGAAGCATACAAGAAGTCTGTTGAATATCAGCTGAAGAACAGGATTATTCCTGCCGCAATTCTTTCTGCTGCTGCGGCTCTTGTAATTACTTTTTTCGGCTTCCTCATAAAATATCTTGTATGGAATCCTCTTCAGGCAAACAAGTTTTATAAGCAGGGGTATGCACTTATTGACCAGAATCAGTATGCAATGTCGGAGGATTCTTTTAATAAGGCAGTGGACTACAGGCCTGTCGAGAACTGGTTCTTCAGGTATGCAGACAAATACCGTGATCATAAGCAGTATGACCGTGCTCGGAAAATGTATAAGAGCGTGATATTCAATTATGACCATGATAAGCGTGCGGGCATGGACTGGGCTGACATGGAAATGTATGAGGTCCAGAATTACCCTGAAACGGAACGCATTCTTAAGAGAGAAGTTCTTGACTACCATATAAATGATTCGGATGCAATCCTCAAGCTGGGTGACCTTTACATGCTCTGGGGTGATGAAGACGAAGAGAAGTATGAGCTTGCAAAGGAGAACTATGATCTTCTCATGGAGCTTTACGGCAATGGAAAGATGTACTACAGGTACCAGGCAAGGCTCATGAGATATTACATCTGCATGGACAACTTGCGTCAGGTTCTCATGTACAAGGACTTCTTCTATCCTGAAAAACTCAGGTACCTGGAAGCAGAAGACTATACAAATCTCAGCGGATTCCTTCTTGATAAGCGCTTCGGTAAGCTGAACCTTGAAGATGAGAGTCTGCGTTCTGCAATCGAGGATGTAAGGGACCTTCTTGTGAAGGCTACGGAAAAGGATTCCCGTAACCCTATTTCGTATTACAACTTCGGACGTTATTCTGTATACACAGATAACAACAGGGATGCTCTTGCAATATTCAATGTTGCTCTGGATAAATTCAAGTCCCAGAAGTCAAGAACCCGTAAGGAAACTTATGCATACATTGATACTTACAGGCTTGTAGGTGAACAGTATGCCGGCATGCGTGAGTATATTAAGGCCCAGGAAAACTATAGCGATGCGATAAATCTGTTTGAGAAGC
Organism: Treponema sp.; assembly: GCA_045642665.1. GTDB lineage: Bacteria > Spirochaetota > Spirochaetia > Treponematales > Treponemataceae > Treponema_D. The sequence goes on along the minus strand of JAZUJH010000121.1, from coordinate 11,938 downwards.
AGGCCGACAATAGTGCTTTCAAAACAAACAGCAATATCGGTAAGCTTTATGCTGATCTCGGTGACGTGAATTATTTCATTACCGGCGACATGGATGCAGCCATTGATAACTACATTAAGTCCGTCGGCAATAAGAATGATACACCTTCTGTCCGGTACAGGATAGGTTACATACAGTATAACAGGGAAGAGTATGACAAAGCATGGGGTTCATTCACTGAAGGACTGGAAGCAAACGATACTGATGTAAATCTTCTGCTTGCACTTAGCAATACTTTGAGCAAGCGTAATGATAATCTTGCGGCCCAGGGATATTACCAGAGACTGCTGGACCGTTTGCAGACAGAATTCGGAGTTTATACTTTGATCACACCTCAGGTCAGGGAAGACCAGTATGATCTTGTGAATACATATCTTAAGGCTTCCAACAATATGGGTGTAACCCTTTACCGTCTCGGACATTTAAGAAGTGACAGCGACATGAACGGAAGGTCCATAGTTTATCTTCAGGAAAGCAACCGTGCATGGGATATTCTTACAAGAAACCAGAAGACAATGGTTCGCCTTGAAGGGTCTAACCTTGCTGAACAGAATATCAAGTACGTAACGAACAGCAGCTACGGTTATGAGCCTGTTATCTATGCTGATATTTCTAAGACTTTGTTCGGGGAAGAGGAATTGGAGAAATGAAACAGTTTTGCGAAAAAGATGGAATTATTGCCAGACAGTTTTTGAATGACATTATGAAGGAACTTTTTCGTAAAACTATACACATATGCAGTGCTTTTATACCTTTGTTTTTGTCCTTCGCATATTGGCCTGTGCTTTGTGCACTGATGCTTGTTCTTGCAGTTTATGTCGTTGCAGAAATTTTAAGGATCAACGGAAAGAATATTCCGGTAATTTCAGCTGTTACGGCGGCTGCCGCAAGAAAGAGGGACGGAAATAAATTTGTTCTCGGTCCTGTTACTCTGTGCGCAGGAATAATAGCTTCTGCTCTTCTTTGGGATAAGGTACCTTGTGCGGTTGGTATTTATGCGCTTGCCTTCGGTGACGGACTTGCAAGCCTGTGCGGAAAACTTTTTGGAAGAGTTACAATTCCGTGTACCAGGGGAAAAACTGTTGCAGGAAGCCTTACCTGTTTTACAGCGATATTCATTTCCTGTTTTGCAGCTTCAGGCTGTGCAGCCCTCTCTCTTGTCCTTGCCTCCGTAGGAATGTTCATAGAGGTTATGCCTCTTAAAGATTTTGATAATATTTTGATACCTGTTGTAATTGGCGGTATGGCGCAGCTTCTTGTTAAGTAAAGCTGTCTTCAGTTTTTAGGGCATCTCTGAAAATTACTTTTTAGAGATGCCTACTAGTTTTAATCCTTGAAATTACAAGTCTTTAAACATCGCGTTTTTTAAGTTATTTCTAAAAATTGCAATTTTTATAGGTTCCCTTTAATTATTTTCTTGTTCAAATTTGCTTATTATCTCCACAAGTATATTTCATGTATTGATCTGAGGTAGAGACAAATCCCTGATGCAAACAAAGAGAATCCTGCTACAAGGAATACATAATTGTCGCAGTTAGATGAGAGGGTGTATCCTATTGCAAGTATTGTATAGCCCAATGTTGATTTCTTCAGTTCCCTGTACTCGAATGCGAATACCTGAATCAGCATTGCGGCAAGGGTTATTGCAAAAAGTCCGAAGGTCATGCTCACAAAAAGTCCTGTGTAGCCGAGGGTATTCATGAAGGTTGTTGTAACCTTGAGAGTGTTCACAGGAAATCTTTGTCCAATCAGCAGTGATAGGAAAATTACGATGCAAAGATTCTTTTCTATTGACTGTCTGTATTCGGTGCCTGAAAAAAAAGCTGCGAACATCATGCAAAGCCATGTAAGAGTTTTTCCGGAAACAACAATCATGTCTATGAGGTGGAGAAACAGGGAGGAGCTTCTGTAAGTGTTATTGAGAGGAACAAGTATTCTTGCCGTGTCAAAGAGGCAGCCCAAAAGGAATCCCATGAAATAGATAAGTTCCGTGGCCTGATTTTTTTGTAGACGGAAGCAGACAATGCCAGATGAAATGCAGACAAATGCGTTGAGCATCAGAATTGAAACCAGTGATGCGGAAAATCTGTATGGGAACATTTCTGCAAAGAGTACGGAAGTTCTCCGTGGATTAATGACTTCATAGGGCACTTTGTTCAGATATGCGAATACTACCAGAGTCAAATTTAGTCCGGCACAAATGATGGAGGCAATGAAGAATATAAAGAATAACTTGTTTCTGGCTCGTATTGTCATACTTTCAGAATACATTATGAAGTGAATTTAGTAAAGTGCAGTCCACAAATATAGGAGCTGTTAAAGACTGGATGACTTTTTCCGATAAATTAAGAATAAGCGGGTTTGCACCTGTTTTTGGAGCTTTTGTGTTTTCAGGGAGGAAATATGAAAAAAAATTTTGCCTTCACATTTTTTCTATTTGTTTCAACATATATTTTTGCAGGAGATGCCGCAGTTTTTAAGGATATAGGTTTTTCAGAGGACGGATTGACTTATATTTTTGCCCAGTACGGTAAAATTGATAAAAAATATGAGGCATGGGCAGAAATTTATACCGTGGATATCGTCAGCAATGATTTCAGAAGAGGTGAAGTATATAAGAAGAGTCCTGCAAGGTCAACTGTTTCCGTGTCAGGGAAAAAGGCCTACGAAGACTTGTATGCCGCTTCAAAAAGTAAGTTCTCAAAATATTCGTGCATACCTTATTCAGCTGAAAATTTGCTTTATGTAAGGCAGAGCGATGAGAAGGGGTCTGCAGAGGAAATTGTTTTCAAGGATTTTGATAATTCATTTGGGGATAATGAAGTTTATTATAAAATAAAGCTTGTTCCGACGTATGAAGGAAGAGGTTCTGCTGTTCAGTCAAAATTTTATATAAGCCTTAGGAAGACAGACTCCAGAGGTGATGTACTGCTTTCAAAGACTCTGGGGACCCCTGATTTTAAGAGGAAGGGGATCACAAATTATAGGATTGACAGAATTTTTTCTGATGAGTCTGGGAAAAGCCTGATCTTTGTCATAGAAAAAACTTTGGAAGATGATACGGGAGTTTCAATCCGTTATATGGTTGAGGCCATACGTCTTTAGTATAGGGCATCTCTAAAAATTACTTTTTGGGGGGTCCCCATAAAAACTTGAGGGGGTGCCGGAAATTTGATTTTCACCGGTCCCCTCAAAATATTTTAAAAGGCCGTGCATTTTTTTGTTGAAATAGTGTTTTCATTTCCTATCTCTATGTTAGGAGGATTTATGAAAATACCAGAAGTTTTAGCAAAGAATGTCACTGTTTTTTTGTTTTCAGTTTTTGTCGTGCTCATGGCAATTGTTCCCTTTTCATGCAGAAGTTCTGTAGAGGGAATCCAGTTTCTTGAAGGGGATTATTCTTCTCCCAAGATTACAGGGTTTTCAGTGAAAGGTACTTCTTCTCTTGAACTTGTGTGCAGCGAGCCCGTGAAAGTTTCAAAGTGCTGTGTAAAAGCTACGGACGATGAAAATGCTGAAATTTCCTGTGTCACTTCAGTTGTTGGTGAACATATTCTTATGGTCACTCTGGAAGGCAGCACCGTTATAGGTAAGGATTATGTACTTGAAGGTCTGATGGAAGATGAGGCAGGAAATTCTTTGTCCTTTTCAATTCCCTTCAAGGGTTTCAATGATCGTTTGCCTGTTGTTGTTCTTTCTGAGCTCCGTAAAAGTGCGTCGCTTAAGACAAACAGGACTGAATTCATAGAGCTTTACTGTCTGACCGGCGGTAATCTTAGCGGACTTGAAGTCTGCAGCGCAAGTGAGGGCGACAAATGGAGCTACTCCTTCGGGAATATTGAAGTGAAGGAAGGCGAGTACATTACTCTTCATCTGAGGAAGACACCTGAACTTATTGCCGCCGGTGCCGCTGATGAACTGGAACAGGATCTGACTTTGAGCAGAACCGCTGAAAGTTATAAATTTGCCCGTGATCTCTGGTGCGGAACTGAAAAATCTTGTCTAGGTGCGGATGATATTATCATGCTGAAGGATTGTGCTTCCGGCAGGATATATGATGCTCTGCTTTACGGAAGGGCGGACTGTAAGTGGACAGAAAAATTTTCTTCTGCCATTTCGCTTGTAGAGGAAAGCGGTGTATGGCAGAACTGTGAAGGAGAAAGTGATGCGTCCTTTGACAGTGCATTTCTTTTGTACAAGGATTTTACGGTGAACAGGAGTCTTAGCCGTCAGAACATAGGTGAGCTTTCAGAACTTCTTAAGAAAAATCCTGATTTCATTAAGGAAGGTAACTGCTTTGAAAATAAAAATTCCTGCTGGATGCTTACGGCAAAGCGTTCTGCAAAGAAATCTTCCGGTACGAAAGCAGATTCCGGAGTTACGCCTGGTTATGCAAACAGTTCCAGCAGGTGTGAATGATTTAATGGAGTCCCCGTAGACAAGCTCAGGGATATGTCATTCAGGGATGTGCTGATTCGGCAGTTCTGAATTCGGTGGGCATCTCTTTCAGGAATTATTGGAGGTGCCCTTTATTATTTGTTCAGGTCCTTAAGAAATTCAGGAATCTCTACGGTTTCCGTGTACTTGTGGTCGTAGGCGTGCGTACTCGGTTCACCGTTTTCAATTCTCTGGTTCTGGCGTTCCAGCTGGAAGAGAATCATGTGCTTGAAAATATTCATGAGAGGTTCCGGATTGACATCAGCTTTTTCCATGCCTGATTCCTGCAGTTCCTTTATAAGATAGTAACAGGATTCAATGGTGGATATGCAGTATTCTTTAGGCTCTTTCTTGAAGGTGAAAATGCTTCTGTAGTTTTTTCCGAATGAAAACTTCGGAAGGCCGTGAAGGTTTGTGCTGAGTCGTATCATCTTTTTCGAGCAGAACCAGGTAGAGTCGATGATGATTACAAGAAGCTTTCTGTTTCCTACAGTTTCCTTTAGACCCGGTCTGTCTGCTGTCCAGGCATCTTCTCCTGGGTACATGAGCACTGGATAGTATGAGTCATCGGCCAGGAGCTGGCATAGGCGCTGGTTCTTTGTGAAGTCTATTCCCATAAGAATTTCACTTCCGGGAAGACAAATTGATGCAAGACGTCCTGTGCCGGTCTTCTGCTTCTTCATTTCCTTCGGATGCATAAGGAATACAAATTTCACGTTCGTGTTTACATTCTCTGCATATTTGCAATAGCAGGAGCTTTTTGGCCTGAAACATTTGAGGCATAAATCTCTGATGCGTTCTTCGGTCTGTTTTTCCACGTCTTTAACCTTCAATAAGTTTTGACAGTCCGTCTTTACCGACGGCACCTGTTATTTCTGAAACAACTTTTCCGTTCCTGAAAAGCTTGAATGCAGGAATGCTCATAATATCATAGTTCTCGGCAAGATCCTGGCAGTCATCTACATTGACTTTGCAGAATTTAATGTCCTTTCTTTCTTCTGAGAGCTGTTCTATTACAGGACCCATCATCTGGCAAGGTCCGCACCAGATTGCCCAGAAATCAACCAGCACAGGTACGTCACTTTTTAAAACTTCTTCCTCAAAATTTTTGTTGTCCACATGTATAGCTGCCATAATAAGCCTCCCAAAACCAATGAAATTAAATTGTATACAATTTGTACTTAACTATATATATTTTTCCCAATAAAATCAAGGGTATCTCTGAAAAAAAACTTTTCAGAGATGGCTGACGAGTTTAGGTCCCTGGAACTGCAAGGATTTAAGCGTAGCATTTTTAAGGTTGTTTCCGGATGGATAAATAAAAAAAATTACGGGTGCCACCGGAATTCAGGGATAGTCCTAAAAAGTGATGAACTGTGTTCCCGGATGTTCCTGCTGAGGTTTAAGTTGTTAAAATGCAACAACTTAAAATATCTTATTCTGAGGAAACCTCTGGAAGCTGGGATTCCTGCAGGTTCCATTTACTGTTTGACGCAAACAAATAAATTTTGTATCTTATTTATAGGAAATTTTCTGAAAATTTAATGGGATTTCTGAAAACTGTAATTCCTGGGGATGACCATGGAAATGCGGCATTCAGGACCGAGCAAAATCAGAGGTTCTGATTACGGCGGGCATCTTATTCTGGATTGCCGGAGAGGCCCTTAAGTTTTTGGAGAGCATCTGTATACTTACTTTTTAAGATATTTTTTTAGGGGTGAACCATGGCAAAGAAATTGACACCTATAACACTTTTGTGCGGTTATCTTGGTGCTGGAAAAACAACTCTTATGAATCAGGTTCTTTCAAACCAGAAGGGTTATAAGGTTGCTGTTATTGTTAATGATATCGGTGAAGTAAACTTTGATGAAAAACTCATTGCTGACGGTGCAAAGATTACTGATACATCAAGCATTGTTCCTCTCACAAACGGCTGTATCTGCTGTACTCTCAAGACAGATCTTGTATCCAATATTGAAAACATCATTAAGTCCGGAAAATTTGATTATATCATGATTGAGGCAAGCGGTGTCTGTGAACCGATGCCTATTGCTGAATCTCTTATGCAGGTTTCAAACGGTAAGCTTGACAATGTTGTCGGTGTTGTTGATGCAAAGCGTCTTGTTGATGAATTTGCAGGCGGAGATTCTCTTCTTAAGGAAAAGGGGGAAGAGGATATTGAATCACTTCTCGTTCAGCAGATTGAATTCTGTTCAACTCTCGTAATCAACAAGAAGGACCTTGTTACTGAAGACCAGTTCAGGAAAGTTCGCAAGGTAATTGAAGTTCTTCATCCTGGTGTAAACATTATTGAGACAGACCACGGTAATGTGGATGTTGAAAAGGTTATGGGAACTCTTTCCTTTGATTTTGAAACAGTTTATGCTTCTGCAGGATGGTGCAAGGTTCTTGAAGAAGGAGATGCGGAAGATAATCATGACCATGAAGAGCATGAACATCATCACCACGTCCACGATGATGATGACCATGATGATGATCATGAACATAATCCTGGGCACGGTGAAGAAGGTCATCACTGTGATGAACACTGCCATCATCATCACCATCACGAACACCGCCACGAAGGTGAAAGCGAAGACGAATACGGAATCGGTACATTCATTTACTTCCGCAGAAAGCCTTTCGACAAGCAGCTTCTTGATTCCTATGCAAACAACTGGCCTGCAAACATTATCCGCTGCAAGGGACTTATGTGGTTCTCTGATGAAGATGACATGGCATGGGTATTTGAAACTTCAGGACGACAGATACAGGCAGGCTACACAGGTCAGTGGATAGCTGCAGCTCCTGCAAATGAACAGAAGAAAATTCTTGCTGAAAATCCTAAAATCAGGGAAGAATGGGATGATGTTGTCGGTGACAGAATGATTAAGCTCTGCATCATCGGACAGAATCTTGATAAGGAAAAGATTTCCGCAGAACTTGATGCATGTCTTGCAAAGTAGTCAGCTTCGTTTAAGGGAATCTCTGAAAATTGTAAATTAATTTCAAGGATTAAAATTAGAAGTCATTCTGAAAAAGTATTTTTCAAAGATGCCGTTGACATTCTGATATAAATCCGCAGTACTTTTTGTGCTGCGGATTTTTTTGTTCAAATTTTATTTTGCTGAAGTCCTTATAAAATCTTGACTTATTGTCATTCTGTATTATCATGGATATGTGAAACTTTTATGAAAGCAAATGTTCTAGTTTCATGAGAAGAGGAAAAATGAAGGACAGAAAAAAGGTTGTTACCATTTATGATGTGGCATCGCTTGCGGGTGTCAGTGCTGCCACGGTTTCAAGAGTTCTGAATGAGCCTGAAAAAGTTATGGCAGAAAAGAGGCAGATGGTTCTTGATGCAATTTCGGAGCTTAACTTTGTTCCCAAGGCCCATGCTGTTGCTAATGCTAGGCGCGAGTACAAGAAGATTGCTATTGTTTCACCTTTATTTACTCCGCCTGCCTTTATGGAGCGCCTGAGAGGTGTCTCCTCAGTTCTTGCTTCATGTCATTACGAGATGATTCTCTATACTGTAGCCTCTCTTGATGAACTTGAAAATTATGTTCTGACCCTGACCAATTCGGCCAGGGTGGACGGTCTTATTTTCTTTAGCCTAAATGTTCCTCAGAAAATTATTTCAATGCTTGAGAAGTCCAATATCCATGTATGCTTCATAGAGAACAGGGTTGATAATTTTGACTGCGTTACAATAGAAAATCTGCGGGGCGGAAGAAAGGCTGCTGAACTTTTCTATTCAAAGGGCTGCAGAAAGCCTGCATTCATAGGTCATACAGTTGGCGACCCGATGTTTCTTCCTGTAACTGAGGAACGTTTTTCCGGTTACAGAATTTTTTTTGAAGAGAAGGGCGTTTCCATTAAGAAGAATCATGTTATCATAAACAGGTTCTCAGATGACGAAATCAATGGTTCCGTTGAAAAACTTCTTGACAAAAATGATATGCCTGACTGTGTTTTCTGTTCGGATGATATTATTGCCGTTACGGTTCTCAATGCCGCCCACAAAAGAAATATAAAGGTTCCCCAGGACCTTAAGATTCTCGGTTTCGATGACATCGATATTGCCAAGTATACGGGTATTTCTTCCGTGAGCCAGAATCTTGATGACTCTGGAAGAACTGCTGCTAATCTTGTGCTGGAAAAAATCAGGGGCACTCACAGGGATTCCCTTTGTGTTTCTGTGAACGTCAGGATAGTGGAAAGGGAAACCACATAAGCAGTTTTCCTCCGAAATTTATGTGCATATCAAACTTTTTACTTGTGTTACCTAAAAAGTTGATATATACTAGAAAAAATGGAATAGAAAATCTTTGGGGTTGTTTCCCAGGATTTTGGAGGAATTTATATGAATCTTAAGAAATATGTTTTCTGGTTTCTTACAGGAAGCCAGGATTTGTACGGCCAGGATACTCTTGATCAGGTTGCCAAAAATTCTAAGGCCATTGTGGAAGCTTTGAACGAATCGAAAGCTTTGCCATGTGAACTTGTATGGAAGCCGACTCTTCTTACTCCTGAAGCAATTCATTTTACTCTTGAACAGGCTAATGCTGATGATACTGTTGCCGGTGTAATCTGCTGGATGCATACTTTCAGTCCTGCCAAGATGTGGATTGCAGGTCTTTCTGCATATAACAAGCCTCTTCTTCAGCTTAATACTCAGTTCAATGAAGAAATTCCTTATGCATCAATGGACATGGACTTCATGAACCTTAACCAGAGTGCTCATGGTGACCGTGAATTTGGTTTCATTACCGCAAGAATGAACAAGCCTCGCAAAGTTATTGTCGGACACTGGAGTCATGAACGTACTCAGACCCGTATCGCTAACTGGATGCGTGTTGCACGTGCAGTTGCAGACGGAAAGACACTTAAGGTTGCCCGTTTCGGTGATAATATGCGTGAAGTTGCAGTTACAGACGGCGACAAAGTACAGGCAATGATGACTTTCGGCTGGTCAGTTCCATATTACGGAATAGGAGACCTTGTTGCTTATGTGGAAAAGGTTACGGATGCAGAAGTTGATGAACTTTATGCGGAATATGATAAGCTTTATGAAATTGTCGGAAAGGATGATGCAGAGGTCGTAGAACATGTCAAGTATCAGGCAAGACTTGAAATTGCTCTCCGCCGTTTCCTTAAGGATGTTGACGCAAATGCTCTTTGTACAAATTTCCAGGATCTCCACGGTCTCAAACAGCTTCCTGGTCTTGCTGTCCAGCGTCTTCTGGCTGACGGTTACGGATTCGGTGCTGAAGGTGACTGGAAGACTTCAGCTCTTGTACGTACATTCAAGGTTATGACGGAAGGTCTTGTTGGTGACGGAAAGGGCAATGCTTTCATGGAAGACTACACATATAACTTTGTTCCCGGAAAGGAACTTGATATGGGAAGCCACATGCTTGAAGTTGACCCTGAAATTGCAGTTGCAGGCGCAAAACCTAGAATCGAAGTTCATCCTCTCGGAATCGGCGGCAAAGAAGATCCGGCACGCCTTGTATTTAATTCGATTACAGGTGAAGGACTTTGTGCAGCGGTTGTTCAGATGGGAGACCGCTTCCGTTGTGTTGTAAATGAAATTCAGGTAGTTCCTCCTGAAGCTCCTCTTCCAAAACTTCCAGTCGCACGCATGGTATGGAAGCCTTATCCGACAATGGAAACCGGTTCGGAAGCATGGATTCTTGCTGGCGGCGGACATCATACGGCATTCAGTAATATCATTACAAGTGAAATGCTTCAGGACTGGTGTGAGATGCTTTCCACAGAATGTGTTGTAATTGATAGGAATACAACAATTCCTGCATTCCGTAATGAGCTCAGATGGAACAGCATTTACTTTAATAAATAATTGATGAATATTCCGGGACATTCAGTACTGGAGGTTCATTAAATTTGATTCATTTTATATGAAGGCAGGGTGGCTTAAAGTTGTTGAACGGAAGCCACCGTGTTTTTTTTGTTCCAGAGGATAAGGCTTGCGGATTGAGTGTGAAGTATTGCAGGAATCATAACTGATTCAAAGCTGAGCTGAGGTACGAAGGTTTGCAGTTGTTTATGGGCAAAGGTCTTAGGGTGTCACGGGCATATATGTTCCTTCATGTGTTTATGTAAATTACTTTGAACTGTCCTGAAATTTTTTGAGGGGCAGGGGAGAACAGTTTCCGGGGGAAATAAAGATTTCATCTTGTCCTGCAGGGCACACCGTCCATTCCGAACGCTTATGTTTATCCTGAAATAAAAAATGTCCGGCATAAATTTTTATTTTACGCCGGACTGCACAGGAGGAAATTTTTTATGAAAAAAAAGCAGAACTTCAGGGTGTTCCTGTAAATCAGAAAGGAAGTGTCCGTAGATTTTTTAACCGCATATTTGTTGCGGTTCTTTTTATTTCATCAGACTAAGCCTCCAGGATTTTCCGTTGAACTGCTTAAGTTCTGCATCAAATGGAAGTCCGATTTCTGAAAGAATTTCTGATGAATAAATTTTTCCGCTTTCTTCAATCCGGTAGAAGTTTTGCGGCCTGAGACCTTTCAGCCTTATGTAGGAATCTGTCATGTAGCCGTATGCTTTAAGAAGAACTGCACTTACAAGAATTTCTGATGAATCTTCCGAAATATTTTCCCATGCGGCAAGATCATCTTCAACAGGATTTGTAAGCCTGTAGTAGATTCCCTTCTGAATCAGTTCTCCGACTTTGCGGAAATCTTCGACCTGCTTTTTTATTTCCTGCTTCTCTTCTTCGCTGAGCCTTCCAAGATTAAGTTCATAGCCGAAGCTTCCTGCCATTGCAACTATGCCTCTTGTATTGAGAGGTGTTACGCGGGAGTTCTGGTGATTAGGAACAGCTGAAACGTGTGAACCCATTGTAGCCGGAGGGAAGACATAGGAGGTTCCGTGCTGGATTATTGTTCGGTCAATGGCATCCGTGTTGTCGCTGCACCAGATTTGGGGTTCGTAGTATAGCATGCCCGCATCAAATCTTCCGCCGCCACCCGAACAGCCTTCAAGAAGGATGTCAGGATATTTTGCTGTAAGACGGTCAAGAAGAGAGTAGAGACCTTTGACGTAGTCATGGAGCACTTTTCCCTGGTTTTCTGCATGTGGAGAATAGACATCAGCAATGCTGCGGTTCATATCCCATTTGATGTATTCAATGTTCGCGCTGTCAATTACTTTGCACATCTGTTCAAAGACTGCATCGACAACTTCCTTTCTTGAAAAATCAAGAACAAGCTGGAATCTGCTTCTGATAGGTTTACGGTCCTTGAAGTTAAGAGCGTAATCAGGATGGGCCCTGTAGAAGTTATACTAAGCCCATAATCTGGACAGCCTAAGGACAAAATATCGAATTTAGGCTATTATCTGAGGTATGGATATGGGAAGAAATAAAAAAGAATATAATGACGATTTCAAGATGGAAGTGATACGGGAAGCATTGAAAAAG
>JAZUJH010000120.1:0-94235 GCA_045642665.1 Treponema sp. | reverse complement strand
TTTTTTGTCTTGGCCCCGCAAGAGGTTCGTGGAGAACAAAAAATTTTAAATACAAACGGCCGCCGGCAACCAGCCCGGCATCCGTTTGTATTTACAGGAAGTTCCGTTCATTCAGAACAATTTTTCCATGCATAAATGAATTCCATCATGAACTGCTGTATATTTCCGAACCATTTCTTCTGGAATGCACAGGCCTCTGCTCCAATGTAACGGAAATGCCAGCACTCCCACATATAACCTGTAACATCTTCATACCCCTGAGGAAAACTCAAGGACCAGCCGAAGCGTTCTGCATTAGCATAGAGCCACTTGCCTTCCCTGGTCTTCGCATAGTTTTCGTCAATAGTACCGAAATCTATTGCAACACCAAGCTGATGCTGGCTTGTACCTGCAGGTGCTGAATAGCGCAGAGCATTTTCATATCCGTCAGCATCAGCATAACGCTTAAAAAGCTTAACCTGGTAATCATAGGAACGGTAAGTTGAACTGACCAGCAGATTAATTCCCTCCCTGCGTGCAGCAGCGGCCATGACTTCAAGGGCGTCCTCTACATCTGCACGAAGGGACAAATCCTTGCGCCAGAAAGTATAGGAATGTTTCTTTTCATCTGTCAGCGGAACAAGTTTAGCAGGAACAAAACCGTCCGGAAGATAATGCTGCTTGTCAACTAATACAAAAAGAGAACCATTCTCTTCACTGGCATCTGATTCAAGAACCTTTTGAAGATCTGCCAAAAATTCATAAGGATTTCCGTCAGGCATGGCTTCCTTTGCACGGTCAGACATTGATGAAAGAACCTTTTCAAGTTTCCAAATATCAGGGTCAACTGCAGGAGCTTCCTGCACAAGCTGAACCTCATGAATATTCTGCTCCCCTTCAACAGTGTCAACAGGTTTATCTGACTTACCGCATGATGAAAAAGCAAATGAGAAAGCAAGAAAAAGAACACCATATTTTAAAATAAAGTTACGCATCAGAAACCTCTGTAACTGCATGAATTAATCTGAGCTCATCCAAAAATCCTGTCTTACCTAAAGAATACCTCGCCTCTTCAGAAGGATTCATGATGAAAAGCTTTGTCCCATTTTCTTCGCCATCATTGATTGCACCAAAGATGACACCGATTCCTGCAGAATCAATGGATGTAACTATGGACATATCAACTACGACATTCGACTCAAGTATATAACCATAGACTTTGCTCTGGAATTCTGAAATCGTATATGTATTTACGGCACCGGATAATTCAAGAAGAATATAATTCGGACCAAATTTTTCATGAATTGTAAGCTGATCCATTATTTGCCTCCAACATATTTCAAGGTAAGAACCGTGATATCCTCTTCAAGCGCCTTCGATGTAAACTGAACCAGAGTATCATACGAGAACTGGGAAATTTTGTCTGCAGGAAACGAAACATTTTCCATGATGACAGACTGGATTCTGTTCTTTCCGAACTTCTCACCGCGAAGAGACTTGGACTCAATAAGTCCGTCCGTACAGGCAAGAACAATGTCTCCCTGTGCAAGCTTAATTTTCTTTATCCTAATATATTTTGTTATATCCTTCACAAAGCCAAGAATCTTTCCGTCACCCTGAATTTCAATTACGTTATTATAACTTCTGGTATAAAGGAAGAGAGCCGGACTTCCGCAGTTGATATAATACATCGTGTCCGTAGAAAAATCAATTAGGCCGAATGTTCCCGCAAAATAAGTTCCCTTCGGCAGATTATCTCTTATAAACGAATTAACCTTGACAACAAGTTCCTTGAAATCAGAAATCTCTTCCAGGAAGGTACGGATAATGGACTTCAGAATAACCATGTTCATGGAGGACGCTATGCCTCTGCCGTTAAGGGCACCGATTATGAAGATGTGTCTCGTATCAGTAAGACGTATGAAGTCTACAAATTCACCACCGATGTTATGAGCAGGAATCATCTTGTAACCGCAGTCAATGTTCGGATGCCTGATTAAATCCATGTTTTCCTGGATTGAAGTAATAATCTGACCGGACATACGGATTTCTCTATTAACGGTACCTACGACAGCTTCGTTTGAAATATTCTTAAGATAATATCCTACAACGAACAGGCTTGAATAAACTTTTGAGAATACATCATAGTCGTAATCATTGAATTCATTTCCTCCTTCCTTCTTTCCAAGAAGAATGAGTGATACAATATGACGGCCTTCCGTAAGCATAATAAAGCCTTCAGATTTGGTAATATCCAAAAGTTTCTGCAGCTGAAGTCTTATTGAAGCAATCCCGTAGTCATGTTCAATTGTTTCCTTAAAAATAATCTGCTTTCTCTGGTTCAGGAGAGTATCAAAAGATTCATCCGAAATTGGAACTGAAATTTTCATTTCATCTTCCTTGTCGAAGATACTTTCAAGATAACCTTCATTATTGTCCACAAGAATCCTGATGCGGTCTACAGTAATATACTTTCTGAAGACAGCGGTAAACCTGTCAACAACCCCGTCAGGATCGTCAGCAAGATTAAGGGAAGCAATTTCACTTTCAAAATCATCCGCATAACGGCTGTCACGCATAAAGTCCAGTTTCTCAAGACGCACAACAGAAATATTCCAGATTATTACAAGAACAATAAGCGAGAGTGTGAAAGACATATAAACTGCTGCAGGAATACCTGCAAACAGAACTCTGAAAACAGAATACAAGGTTCCTTCCATGACAGCAGGAAAAAGAAAAATACTCAGGAACCTTAGCACAGAACGCACAACAGAAGTCCTGTTCCAGACTTCCGTACATTTCTCAGCACGCAGGAAGAACAAAATTTCAGGCAGGAAACTCAGAAGGACCAATGAAAATATCATCGGATTAAAAATCTGAGCAACATAAAAATATATGAAGAGAATCCATGAAGAAAGAATTCCAAGACAAAGAAGCACATATTTCTGTCTGTCAACAACCGATTCACTGTGCTCCGAGCGGACCAGAACCATAAGAGTCGTGAACATTGGAATCAAAACCATATAGAGCATACAGTACACAGGAAATTTTGTTACAGGAACCATGCGTCCCAGCTGTCCAGAAAACAGTTTGCCCGAAGAAATGCTGAAAACATTAAAATAATCAACATCAATACTGTTAAACGCACCTGGCCACATGAACATCATATAAAATGCGCCTGCATTCAGCATCCACTTAATAACCTGGATTACCGCCGGCTGCTTCTTTCCCTTGAAGCAAAGCATATATGCACAGCAGGAAACACTTGTCCATCCTGTAAAAGTAAACACAAGTCTTCCCGTAAACAATGCCAGCTGTCTGGGTGCCCAGAAACAAAGTGCCAGCGTTATTGCCATAAGCGCAAAGAGAGAAGACAGTGAAAGCAGACGTCTTACAATGAAATCATAAAAAACATTATCCTTACCGGCTCTGCTGTCAATGGCAAAAGAAAGAACCACTAAAATTATTGAAATAATTATATTCAGAACAAAACAAACCATTTTCTAGCCCTCAATCTTTGCAACCATCATTGTAACGTCATCGCGAAGTTTTTTGTCACCGTTGTAACTCATTACAAGATTTACAACATCATTTATAAATTCCTGAGGATGACCTTTTGCGCTCCTCTTGATTGTATCCTCATAAAGCATTGTATCACCAAGTTCAACGCCGTTTTCATCCATAACTTCAGAAACACCGTCGGAAGCCATAAGGATAACGTCTCCACGGAAAAGCTTCTGTTCGGAAACCTCAATTTCAGGGAGGTCAATGATTCCAACAAGAGAACAGTTGGAGCTCAGCGGCTTCAGCTTATAACCTTCAGGGGCCTTGGAAATGATAAGAGGGTCTGACATTGATGCATTGACATAACGTATCGTCATTTTCTCAGTATCAACTACCCCCAGAAAAAGAACCGTATACTTATCCTGAAGCTTCATTCCCTTGATTGCCTTGTCAACAGCCTGTATGACTTTGGGAAGATCTTCCTTGTCTTCTATAATTTTTACAGTGTTAATTACAAGACCCATAACCAGAGCAGCCGCAAGACCTTTACCGGAAACGTCCCCAAGCATAAGCAGAGTCTTGGATTCAGTTATAGGAAGCACTGAATAATAATCACCGGAAACATTAACAAGAGGTCTGTAATATGCGGCAACATTCATATGAGCAATCTTCGGCATGCTGTGAGGCAAAAAGAATTTCTGTGTATCGGCAAGCTGCTGCCATTCAGAAGAAAGTGCTGAAATTTCAGAAAGGTCCCCGATAATCTGTGTACGTCCTGCAAAACGGCAGAACTCTTCATAGAATGATTCGTAGAGAAGCGGATCAAAAAGCTTGGCATACCGGCAGAAAACATAGAAATGCTGTCTCTGGTATGTGAAAAAGAAACCGCGCGCATTTTTTGGAGAAAGAACAAGCCCCAGATTTTCTCCTATAAAATAACATCCGTCATCCCATGAAGAGGAGAAGTTCATCTGAAGGGTAAGCATGACAGATTTGCTACAGGTCAGACGGTCAGGGCTATTATACATAACATAATTATTCCGCCTGTCAACGAACAATACAGAACAGTCTCCCTTCTCTTCCAGAACGGATCCGATAATTTCATAGAAATCATCAGTCGAATAGCAGAAACGTAGCTTATTTATGAATTCCGTTATAAGAGCATTTTCTCCTCTTGAAACAGTCTTATTTCTTAGAATTCCTATAAGAATTTTTCGTAGTTTATTGAAAACAAGAATCAGGGCAAGCGATAAAGCTGTTGCCGAAACCCATGAAAAAAGCGTAGACCACTTGTGGTTAAAATTTGACCTCGGAAGAATAGTCAAAACCAAAGCCAATGTTACCATCACCATGGCCACGTCTATACAAACAACTATTGCCTGACGTTTTCTCTTATACATATAGACCTCTCTAACAGCTGGGCAAACCTTTTAGAATTTCACTAGATACCAATTATACCATATTATCGGTATATTTCATAACAAAAAATATCGGGTCCCCTAAAAATTATAGAGCACCCGACATTTTACGCATATCTATGAATTATTGCATCTCTAAAATTTAAAATTCTAAGAGATGCCCTTATCCTAAATGTCCAAAACTGTGTGAACCAATTACAAATCAGCAAGAGGAACCAGCGACGGTGAAGTTTCAGGCCTTTCCTTTTCCTTGTACTGCTCGAGAATCTTCTGAAGATCCCTTGAAATCTTGGAAGGATATTTTACAACAACCTTCACATAAAGATCACCCTTCCGTGAAGAGTTTGGAACAGCAATTCCTTCATCCTTAATGCGAAGAAGCTTTCCGTCCTGGGAACCTGCAGGAATCACGATTTCAATATCACGGCCGTCAAGTGACTTGATATGAATTCTGTCACCCAAAATTGCCTGCGAGAATGAAACAGGAACTGCACAGTAAAGGTCTGCATTGCTTCTTTCAAAGAATTTATCATTCCTTACATTGATGTAAATTCTGAGATCCCCTGACTGCATACCGTTTCTTCCGGCATTCCCCTGATGAGGAATAGAAATAATTCTGTCCGCATCCACGCCGGCAGGAATTGTAATAGTCATGCGCTTATCTTTTTCAACAAGCCCCTTACCGCGGCAGCATGGACAAGGCTTGTCAACCATTGTTCCTTCTCCGTTACAGGTAGGACAAGGCTGTGTAACTGCAAAAAATCCTGCGCTTCTCTTAACCTGACCTATTCCGCCACAGGTGGTACAAGTCTTAACAGTTGAACCAGGAGCTCCTCCTGTACCGTTACATTCTGTACAAATCTCTGTATGGCTGAAACGGATTTCCTTCTTGCATCCGAAAACAGCTTCCTTGAAGTCAAGAGTAAGTTCATACCGGATTGAGGAACCAGCTGAACTGCGTCTTGAAGAACCGGCTGATCCTCCGAAACCACCGAATCCTCCTCCGCCACCGAAAATCTGGCTGAAAATATCTCCGAATCCACCAAAAAGGTCACTGAAATCCTGTGCAGCATGAGAATAGCCTCCTCCGCCACCCATACCGTCAAGACCTGCAAAACCGTACTGGTCATAAATAGGACGCTTCTGGTCATCACTCAGAACTTCATAGGCTTCTGTCGCTTCCTTGAACTTGTCTTCAGCTTCCTTGTCACCAGGATTTCTGTCAGGATGATATTTAACAGCAAGCTTTCTGTAAGCTTTCTTAATCGTATCTTTGTCAGCACTCTTATCAATTCCGAGAACTTCGTAATAATCTCTTTTGTCAGCCATAATTTTCTTTCCAAAAAAATCAAAAATTTAGTAACAGTTTATCAAAAAAAAGCCTCCGCCGCAATGACGAAGGCCGTTAATTTTATTCGCTTACGCTAATTATTTGTCGTCATGAACCTCATACTGAACATCTTCAGCGGAGCCCTTGTCAAACTTGCTGCTTCCGGAAGAACCGGCGTTACCTGCATCACCCTGTGGATTAGCACCTGCTGCACCCTGGGCTGCTGCCTGTGCCTTGTACATTTCTTCTGCCATCTTGTAGGAAATGTTCTTAAGGTTTTCTGTCTTTGCCTTAATATCATCTGTGTTGTCACCCTTGAGAGCTTCCTTAAGTTCGTTGACAGCCTTTTCGATGTTTTCCTTGTCAGCCGCAGAAACCTTGTCTCCCATATCCTTGAGAGTCTTTTCTGTCTGGTAAACCATGCTATCAGCTTCGTTACGGACATCCACTGATTCACGCTTCTTCTTGTCTGCCTCAGCATTAGCTTCTGCATCCTTAACCATGCGGTCAATTTCTGCATCAGAAAGTCCTGAAGAAGACTGGATCTGGATAGACTGTTCCTTTCCAGTTCCCATATCCTTTGCACTTACGTGCACGATACCGTTAGCATCAATGTCAAATGTTACTTCAATCTGCGGAACACCGCGTGGAGCTGCCGGAATACCTACGAGGTCAAAGTTTCCGAGTGTGCGGTTCTGGGCTGCCATTTCACGTTCACCCTGAAGCACGTGAATGCTAACAGCTGTCTGACCGTCTGCTGCTGTGGAGAATACCTGGCTCTTCTTTGTAGGAATTGTTGTATTGCGGTTAATGAGACGTGTAAATACACCACCCATTGTTTCAATACCAAGTGAAAGAGGTGTAACATCCAAAAGAAGAACATCCTTGACATCACCGGCAAGAACACCGCCCTGAACTGCTGCACCAATGGCAACTGCTTCATCAGGGTTAACTGAACGGCTACCCTCCTTTCCGAAAATGGACTTAACAATTTCCTGTACCTTAGGCATACGTGAAGAACCACCAACAAGAAGAACCTCATCAATCTTGTCCGGAGTAATTTCAGCATCCTTCATGGCCTTGAGACAAGGTTCACGTGTAGCTTCAAAGAGATGGTTTGTCATCTGTTCAAACTGAGCACGTGTAAGAGACTTCTGGAGGTGCTTAGGACCTGTTGAGTCTGCTGTAATGAACGGAAGGTTAATGTCAACGCTTGTCTGGTTGGAAAGACTGATCTTTGCATTTTCTGCAGCCTCGCGGAGACGCTGGAGAGCCATTGAATCACCTGAAAGATCAATTCCTGTATCATTCTTGAATTCACTGATGAGCCAGTTAACTACAACACGGTCCCAGTCATCACCACCGAGGTGTGTATTACCGTTTGTTGACTTAACTTCAAACACCCCGTCACCGAGTTCAAGAATAGAAATATCGAATGTACCACCACCAAGGTCATAAACTGCGATTGTCTTTTCATCTTTCTGGTCCTTATTGAAACCGAAAGCCAAAGATGCAGCTGTAGGTTCATTGATGATACGCTTAACATCAAGACCCGCAATCTTACCAGCATCCTTTGTTGCCTGACGCTGGGCATCGTTGAAGTATGCAGGAACTGTAATAACAGCTTCCGTTACTGTCTCACCGAGATAATCTTCTGCTGTCTTCTTCATCTTCTGGAGAATAAATGCAGAAATTTCCTGCGGAGAATATTCTTTTGCAGACCCGTTTTCATCTACAGAAACGCGAACATCTGCACCGTGATCTTTGACTGCATAAGGAACAAGCTTTGCTTCACCGGAAAGATCTTTGTACCCCATACCAATGAAACGCTTGATAGAATACACAGTGTTCTTTGGGTTCGTTACCATCTGGTTCTTTGCTGGAAGACCTACAATACGGTCACCCTTAGCAGTAAAACCAACGATAGAAGGAGTTGTTCTTCCGCCTTCTGAATTCTGAATTACAACCGGTTCTCCGTTTTCCATTACAGCAACACAAGAGTTTGTTGTTCCAAGGTCAATTCCAATAATTTTTCCCATAATATTTCAAAGCTCCTCGCAATATATAAAATTATATTTCAAAAACGGCCTGCGCCTATACTATTTATTCTCTTCCGTTTCTACAGCTTCAGCCTTTTTTTCCTCAGCCTTTACACTGCCATCAGGCATACTGACCATAACCTTCGCATGACGGATAATCCTTTCCTTAAGCTTGTACCCCTTAATGTAAACAGCCTTAAGAACAGGTTCTGTAACAGGATCCTGACTGGAACCTATTGCCTCATGGATATCAGGATCAAAAGCATCCCCTGCAGCACCATAGGCTACAAGATTGTACTTATTTTCAAGCATACTTACCATTGACTTAGAAATCATTGAAACACCATCCGCAATTGATTTCGGATCAGTCGCAGTGGCAGCAGCTTCAAGTGTACGGTCAAAATTATCAAGACTGTCAAGAAGATCCTTCAAAAGATTTGTGTTTGCATAATCAAAAGCATCCTGTTTTTCCTGAACGGAACGCTTGCGGTAATTCTGGAAGTCTGCCACGCTGCGAATATACTTGTCATTCAGTTCTGCAACCTGCTTTTCCAGTTCCGCAATCTTTTCGTTTGCAAGTTCAAGTTCTGATTTCGGAGCAGCTTCTTCTTTTACTTCATCCGCCGCAGAAGATTCAGCTGTTTCTTCAGCCTTCATTTCCTGATTTTCAGCAACCTGTTCTTCTTTTACTTCTTCGTTCATTATCTAAAAACCTACCATAATTCGATGTTACTGATTAACATTTTGATGTTACATAAGATACTAAAAGTAAAACTACATCGTCAATAATTTTTTGCTATTTTTTTTTATTTTTTTTTGCTTCCAGAACCTTACAGATATAATTTACTAATAAAACAGAAAGAACGGCAAATATAATTCCACAAAGCCCCCCTGCCAAAACATCCGTCGGATAATGCACTCCAACATAAAGTCTGCTGAGAGCAATAAGGACTGCAAGAACAATTGCGGGCACTCCCACAGACTTAGGCATTCTGAACAGCAGCACAACAGCAGCTGCAAAGGCACAGGCTGAATGTCCCGACGGAAATGACCAGTCCGAAGGCTTTGCAACAAGAGGCACAAGTCCCGCCACAGCTTCATAAGGTCTTACCCTGCATACAATGTTCTTAAGGAACAGATTATTTATGCAAAGAACCTGCACCAGAGAAACCAGGCACATGAATGCAGTCTTACGTGTCCTTCTGAAGAAAAAAAGCAGGGCCGTTACAAGAACCCAGAAAATTCCTTTATCACCAAGACCTGTAATAAAAATGACAACAGGATCCAGCCATTCCTTCCTGACATTTTCCTGTATGAACAACAAGATATTTCCTTCCATAAACAAGAGCTCCCTAAAAAAACAGAGAACCTTCAGCTAAAAACCGAAGGCCCTCCCAAATATACGTATCGCTTTGTCAATTCCTAAAATCAGATTCCCAAGGGATATCCTTTTATGAGGCACCTCCGTAAATGTTTTCAGAGATGCATACGAGTTTTGACCCTGAAATTACAAGGCCTAAAACATCGCACTTTCAAAGTTTACTCCAAGAATTACAATTTCCAGAGATTTCCAATATTTTTCTTAAACTAGTCTGAAGGCCCCGCAGTTCTGACTTCATCATCCTGGACGAAAGAAGGAACAGATTCACGGACGACGCGCTGTTCGATAGGAACATATTCACGGTGACCGGAAATGCTCTTGTATGCTGGACGATAAATTCTTCCGCCGGCAACAATCTCTTCTATGCGGTGAGCACTCCATCCTGCAATACGAGCAACAGAGAACAGCGGCGTAAAAAGTTCACGGGGAATGTTGAGCATTGAATAGATGAACCCTGTATAGAAGTCAACATTAGTACAGATGCGCTTCTTATCACCGTGGGCTTCCCTGAGAACTTCAGGAGCAAGTCGGTCAATCGTATTGTAAAGATTAAGCTCTTCCTCGCAGCCCTTTTCTTTTGCAAGCTCAGCGGCGTTTTCTCTCAGAAGAATGGCACGCGGATCTGAAATCGTATAAACAGCATGACCCTGTCCGTATATAAGGCCTGTATGGTCAAAGGCTTCCTTTCTTGTAATCTTGCGGAGATAATCAGCGACTTCCTTTTCACTTGACCAGTCATGAACGTTTGACTTAATGTCATCCATCATTTCCATTACACGGATATTTGCACCACCATGACGGCGCCCCTTAAGCGATCCGACTGCAGCTGCAACAGCAGAATAAGTATCCGTATCAGCTGAAGAAACAACATGAATTGTAAGTGAAGAATTGTTTCCGCCACCATGCTCTGCATGAAGTATAAGAGCAAGGTCAAGAATTTCAGCTTCAAGACGGCTGTACGCCTTGTCACTTCTTATGAGACGCAAGAAATTTTCCGCAGTAGAAAGAGCAGGATCAGGATTATGAATATACATGCTCTTCCCGTCATAATAACGGCGCTTAGCCTGGTAACCGTAAGCCGCAAGAGTAGAGAAACGTGAAATCAGTTCAATACACTGGCGGAGAATGTTCGTCACATCACGGTTCTCAGGATCAGGATCATAGGAATACGATGCCAGAACGCCGCGGGCAATTTTATTCATGATATCACTTGAAGGAGCCTTCATGATCATGTCCTCCGTAAAGTTAGGAGGAAGACTTCTCAATGTTCCGAGGTACGACCGGAATTCTGTAAGCTGGGACTGAGTCGGGAGTTCACCGAAAAGCAAAAGATAAACACACTGTTCATAACCAAACTGATGTGACTTTTGTGTATCATGGACAATATCTTCTACATCGTAACCGCGATAAATAAGACGTCCCGGAACAGCAACTTTATTTCCTTCAGCATCAATTTCATAACCCACTACATCACCGATCTTTGTAAGACCAACAAGAACTCCGCGGCCATCAGCATGACGGAGACCACGCTTTACATCATATTTCTGATAAAGGGCCGGATCAATAGGATCATTATTCTTTGCCAAAGTTGACAACTTGTTAATAAAATTACTATCCTGCACTACATCAATAGCCATTTCTACCCCCAAAACACTAAGTATTCAAATTGAATAAATATTCTTATTTTTATATGTATTTCAATAATTATACAAAAATATAAAATCTAGTGCAATAGGGGACATCCAAAAACCTTTGCGCTCACAGTATTTCTTCAAGTTCCTTTAAGCTTCGGCAAAGCTTCCATATAAGCGGCATAAGCTCCTCCGTAGGCTCAATCTGGTCAACCACCATAATACTTTTCATTCCCGCAGCAGAACAGGACTTTATTCCGTTGGGACTGTCCTCCACGGCAGCACAATTTTCAGGATCAATTCCTATGCTACCGGCAGCAGTAAGATAAATCTCAGGATCAGGCTTGGAATGCTTTACCTGATCACCACAGGTAATGGTTTCAAAAAAATCAAAGAGACCTGCTTCCTTCAGTTCCCTTTCAACGGTATCATGATTTGTGGAAGAAGCAAGAGCCAGTACATACCCCCTTCCCTTCAGGTATTCCAATATTTCCTTTGCACAAGGCATCTTGGGCAGACCGTTCGCGTCAGCATATTCATGGAACAGATGTGAACATCTCTGACGGAATTCCTCTGCAGGAAAATTTTCTCCATACTTCTTCCTGAGATAAGCGTACTGGAAAGGTCTTGCAGCGCCGGTACAATCTTTTACGGAAGCCGCAACATCGTCTATGCCGTACTCCTCTCCTGCCTTTGCCCACATGATTCTTGTAATGCGCTCACTGTCAAGGAGCACTCCGTCCATATCAAAAATAACTGCCTTTATATTTTTTTTACACATAAGGAAAAAATAACATCAACTGTTAAAATAATCAATCATATGTGCAGCAATCGTCATGTTCAGCTGCTGCTTCAGAAGTTCAATCCTTTCATTGCACCATTCAATCTTCGCATCAAGGAGCTCGGCTTCCGAACCGTATCCGCTTTTAAAGAGAGTCTCCTTCTGCTTTATCCTGGACTCGCAGGCCTTTATTTTGAGCCTGCCGTAATCAATGTTCAGAGAAGCAAGGTCGAACTTGTTCCACTGCTCGCTCAGCGTCTGTGAAATGGAAGCCACGGCCTGCGCCCTGTTTATGGAATTCGATTCCTGTGCACTGATTTTTCGCTGAACATCATTAAGCTTTTTTCCACCGTCCCAGACCGTTGTCCTGATTCCTATTGAAAGGTTCAGGGAATATTCATCCTTGCGGCGCCAGTTGGGTTCCGCAAGCGGTATTCTGCTTCCGCCGTAGCCTAAAGTCATCTGCATTGCGACATCAGGTTTCCAGTAGACCGAAGACTTTGCAATTTTCGTTGTAAGTTCGTTCACATTGTCAAGGAGGCTGAGCATCATTATATTCTCATTCCCTTCTCCGATACTTCTTGCAAGAAGCTCCTCCCTGTCCAGTGACGAAATTCTTTCCCAAAATTTTTCTTCCCCGGCCGAACCGGAATATTCTATGGATTCAGCTGAAAGTTCCTGACAGGAGGTCATTCTTCTAAGTTCAAGCTCCTGAGAAAAAATCTGCTCATCAATTCCCCGTACAGCCATGTCCAGCTGCTTGGCCTTAATCCTTGATTCAATTATATCCTGCCCAAGAAGCATCCCGTTTTTCTGGGCACGCTCACTTAATGAAACAAGACGCGAAGCATATTCATTTTCTTCTGCAAGGATTTTCTTTATTTCACCAAGATAATATAAAGTTGCAAGGCGGACATCCGCTTCACTCAGAAGTTTTTTTGTTGAGACGGAAACATTGAGCCCCTTTATTTCTGAAACCTCTTCGTAAAGTTTAAGGGCACTGGTAAGTTTTCCCCAGGTATAGAGAGGCTGCGTTGCAGTCAGCTGGAAACTGTACAAAGTATTTTCCATTCCGTCATAGACCGTTATATACTGTCCTGTAGATGAAGGCTTAATTCCGGAGGGCCACTGTATTGCATTTATTATTTCATCAACATTTACGCTCACGGGACCTACAGCAGGATTCATCATATAGGTTCCGGAAACCTGAAAATCTATTGTAGGACCGAACCCAGCTCTTGCATCACTCACATCGAGAAGGCTTCTCCTGTACTCTTCCTTTGCAGTTAATATATCCGGATTGTTCTGCAGCAGAAGATTCTTTACTTCATCAGCGGAATATTTTTTTTCACCAGAAGTTTTTTCAGATTCCTGAAGGTCCCGGGAAAATGCAAAGGGACTGATAAAAAAGACTGCCGCAAGGATTGTGTAAACTGATTTATTTAGTTTCATATAAGCTCCCCCTGATTAAACGAAACCTTGTTGAATGCACTCGGAACATCGGGAAACAATAAACGGTGCTCCCGATATCCATATACAAAAACTTCACCCACCGTCTGACCGCCCCTAATCCAGATTGACTGTAAGACCGGAAGAATCATTGCTCTGCACTGAAACTTCCTTGCTTGACCCGCAGCATTCAATCGTAAAGTTTTTTGACGCAATTTTTTCCGGATAGGAATCATCAGTCCAATAGCATCCGTTTCCTAAACCTGAATAGACTCCGTGCTTTTCTGTTCCTCCTGTACCGACTGCAACTGCGCCAGAACTTGTCCGGCTTATTTCATTTCCGCTCGCATCCTTCAGCACAACAATTTTTCCGTCGTTACCTGCATCAGAACCGTTACCGACAGTTCCGCTTATTGAAGGAAGACTTATTCTGCAATATTTGCCGTAGAGCCTTACGGAACATGAATCACCCATGACAGTTACTTCAGTTGCTTCGTCCTTAAATCCGTAACCCTTTATGCCGTCATTGTTCCAGCATGATTTCCAGGCCACTTCCTCATTTGTCTGTACATAACTTACAGAAATCCTAGGCTCATTTTCCTTGCCTGCAGCTTTATCCGCGTCAGACAGATATCTCGGATAGGAAATCTTTACGGAACCTGAACCTGTTATTGTAGTATTATAAATCTTAGTGCCCGGAGACTGGGGAACTGATACAGTAAGTTTTACGGTTTCCGGGACATTCGAATTCTTTGCAACATCATACAGAGAAAAATTAACGGCAGCAGTTTTCCTTACGGCCGTAAGCTCCTGGTAAACAGTATCAGAATATGAATCAGAAACTATAAGAGTCCGGCCTTTCACAAGACCATAGTTTTCATGATAAAAGAGAAGATAAACTTTTGAATAGTCCGCATCTTTTCCGAAGTCTGAAAAATATGATTTCCATAAAAGCTTGCTGATAGAAAATGAACCGTCTGATTCTGTTGTCGTATGTCCGTAGTAATTTTTTTCTCCCGGAGAAAATCTTGAAGTTCCGTCCCAGGAATCGAAATCTTTTTTCATCTTCCTTTCTTCTGTATAGGCATAGACATCAACGTCAGCTACTCCCGCCTTAGGATTTTCAGAGCTTTCAGAATCAACCACCCTTCCGCCTGTTCCTCCTGAAAAAACCGAATAGCATCCCGTAAGGAGAAATGCAACTGAAAAAAGCAAAACAAATTTTCCTAAGCAAAAAAAATTATTTTTCATATATCCTGATCCTCCGAACCGTATTCCCGTTCCTCTGTTTCCGGTCCAGTATTTTTACTGATACCGTTCAATATATTCTTAAAGCTCCACCGGCCATGATGCACTTTATCTTCACCGCCAGATGCGGCAAAATATTTCAGCCGCCTCTCTTTAGCTTTCACTTCCCTGTCATATTCATATTCCGCACGTGCAGCCTTTGCTGCATCGTTAAGTTTCTTTATAAGCTCAGCCCTCTTCCTTTCCTTTTCAATCCTTCGCAAAGAAATTTCTTCGCGCATCTCAGCTTCACGTCTTTCCGACATATAATAGAGAACCGGGATAAGTATGAGAGTAATGAGAGTTGATGTAACAAGTCCTCCGACAATTGCCTGTCCCATTGGAGCATAAAGTTCAGCACCTTCCCCTGTTGCAACCGCCATAGGAATGTCTCCCAGAAGAGTTGTAAGAGTTGTAATGAGAATAGGCTTTATGCGGCTGGAACTTCCGTCAGCGACACAGGAAGCAAGAAGCTCATCCTCTTCTTCAGGAGAAAGAATAACTTCCCAGTCACCGTCCCTGTTCTGATGTCCTATCCTCCTTGCAATTTCCTCACGGCGATTCTTTCTTAGCTGGTTAATATAATCAACAAGGATTATACCGTTATTTACAACAACACCCGCAAGTGAAATGAGCCCAAGGAGTGCAAGAAGATTTAATGTTGAACCGAACATCATGAGCCCTCCGACAACACCGATGAAGCAGAAAGGTATTGTCGCCATAATCAGCAAAGGCTGCCTGAACTTTTCAAACTGCACAACCATCACGGCATAAACAAGAAAGACTGCAATGATGAGAGCTGCAAGAACAGGAGCAATCATATCTCCTATGAGCATCATTATACCGCCGTTCTGAGTTTTTATTCCGCTAGGCAGAGGATTCTCTTTCAGATAGTCCTTGACATGAGCAGAAACCCTGGCAGTATTTTCACTTACAAGTTTTGCGGAAACAGTTATGGCTTTTGCACGATTGGAATGATTTATCTGCGAAATGCTTTTCTCAACACGGACATCGGAAAGAGCAGCAAATGAAACATCCTGTCCCCTGTCAGTCACTATGTGGATATTGGCAATATCATCCTGACTGACATCACTGTCCGTTATGTCAGAAAAAATTCTTATGCCATAGCGGTCGCCTGTGGAAGAATCCTTGAATCTTCCTGCATCCATTCCCTGAAAAAGAATAAGAGACGTAATGCCAGCCTCGTAACTTGTTAGTCCAAGGGAACTCAAATATTCCTGGGACATATCAACAACCATGGTTGACGTATTGTAATCTGAATCAAGGGAGACACTTATAACGTCGCTGTCCTTCTCCAGGAATTCCTTAATGCCGCTTGCAGTTTCATAAAGCAGAGGAAGATTTTCGGAAATCAGAGTCATACCGTAGCCTCCGCCTCCTGAAGCATAGCCTACAAGTTTGTCAAATCCTCCGTTCTCGACAGAAACTTTTGAATCGGGAATCGTATCCTGCAAGACCTTCTGAACTTCCAGCATAATTCTGTGAACACTTCTTGAACGCCGCGCAACGGGACACAGAATAATATGAGCGTATGAACTCTCCGGCCGGTCCATTGCAATGAAAGTACCGGAGCCTCTTCCGACATAAAAAGTCACGTTATCAATTTCAGGTACAAGATCAAATAATATTTTTTTTGCCGCCTCGGTTTTCCGCTCTGTTATTTCATAGGGAGTTCCCTTAGGAAAATCCAGGTGAAGAAAAAAATCTCCTGAGTCAGTTGATGGAATGAACGCTACACCAAGCTTAAGGGCAAAGAATCCTGAGAACACCAAAAGAAGCACAGAAAAAATCAGCACGGAATATTTTCTGCTGACCGCCCACTGCAAAATTTTTCTGTAACTGGCCTCAAGCCGTTCCATCATCATATCAAACTTTCTCGGCCTCTCCCTGATTCTCGGCCCGCTGTCAGAAAGGAGAAGCTTAAGGAGATAAGGAACAACGATGACTGCAACAAAAAATGAAGCAGTAATTGCCATGATAATTGTAACCGCCACCGGTCTGAGAATCATTCCAACAAGACCTGAAAGCATGGCAATGGGAATGAATACAACCAAAGTAGTTGCAACGCTGGCAAGAATTGAAGCTGCAACTTCATCCCAGCCTTTGTAGATGCACTGGCTGACAGTATAAATCATCTGACCTGTATTGGCATTCCTTTCCCTGTAGTAACGGTAAATCTGGTCAATCATAACAGTGGAACCGTCAACCACCATGCCCAAGGAAATTACAAGCCCCGAAAGAGACATAAGGTTAATTGTAATTCCGCAGACCTTCAGTCCTATGAAGGAAAACAGAACGCACAAGGGAATTGAAATTCCGATTGCAAGAGTAGCCCTCCAGTCTGCCATGAAAAGTAGAATAACGAGGACAGCGAAAATAATTCCCATTACGCCAGAAGAAATAACAGTCCTCATTGAAGCCCGGACCTGTCTGCTGTCATCAGAAACAATCGTAAACTTTACGGCCCCATCAGTTTCTGCTGTAACCTCATCAAGTTCCTTTTTTATGCTGTCAATTATTTTTACAGTATTTCCGTCACTGCGCTTCGTAATGCTCACAATTACAACAGGATTACTTCCGTTTGTGACCTGATAGTTCGATTCAGGATAATCCAGGGAAACTTCTGCAACATCACTCATACGGATAACAGTATTTCCGTCGGCGACTCCAACAGGCAGATTCCTTACATCATCAAGAGATTCAAATCCGCCTGAATAACGCATCTGAATATTCCTGTTCTGGTGGAGAGCTTCTCCCAAAGGAAGATTGACGTTCGCATAGTTCAGTATCTGATAGACCTGTGTTATAGAAATTCCTTTTGCCACCAGGGCATCAGTGTTAAGCTTGATATTTACCCGGAGTTCCTTTTTACCGTCAACCTGAATTTCAGAAACACCGTCTATTCGTGTCAGGCGCGGAGTCAGGTCCTTCTTAACGAATTCAGTAACACGTCCTGCATCATTCCCTGCATCAACAGTAAACGTAAAAACAGGAAGCATTGTCGCTCCGCCGACCAGGGCCCTGGGTTCCCCCGAAATTCCTGAAGGAAGCTCCTCCTTAAGTTCTGATATTCTGTTCCTCAGCTCCTCAAGCTGTTCATAAGGATCCACGCCGTCACTATATGTAACAGTAATAAGGCTCAGGGAATTATATGAATTACTTTCAACTTTCCTGAAATGAGGAAGAGTGACAAAGGCATCCTCCATGACCTTTGAAACATCCTGCTCAACATCCTCCGCACTTGCACCGGGATAAATTGTAATTACATTTGCCTGAGGCATGGACATGTCGCACATAAATTCCACCACCATGCCGGACAAGGAATAAAGCCCGAATACGAGAAGCACAATGAGAATCATGGAAACTACAACCGGATGCCTGACTGAAAATTCAGAAACCTTCATACATCTTTTCCCTTACCCGTTCCTTCCCGCTACACGCACGGTCTGTCCGTCAAAAATAATATTCTGTCCGTCACTTACGAACCATGAATCCCTGTACTCATCGGGAACAACAAAATTCTTTTCATCATGAGGAAGTTCTTTCAGGTCAAGATATTTTACTGACGAGGACTCCTCGCTGTATATGTAAAGCCCTCCGTCCATTTTCTGCACAGAAAGAGGAAGAACATAAACATCGTCATAGGTTCTGTAAACGGCCTTGACCTTCACGAACATACCCGGACGGAATCTTTCGCCGGGCTCATCAATTCTGCAGACAACCTGGAAGTTCTTTGATTCGGCAGAAATATAGGGAGAGATATTTTCTATGGTGCAGGATGAGACAGCATCTTCGTACAGACCTTTCTGGGCGGGCCTTGTCACAGACATTCTTATGCTGTCCTTCTGCATCTGGAAAAGGTCAAAATATTTTTCCGGTACGCTAAGACGGATAACCTGTTCAGAAAGATCCGCAATCACTGCAACAGGCTGACCAGTACTGCCAATGCTTCCGACACTCATGTCAGCCATGAGCACAGTTCCGCTTACAGGAGCCTTCACGTTTGTATAATCAAGCTGAACCTTTGCAAGCTCATACTGGGCCTTGGAGGCATCCCTCTGGGCCTTTGCGGAATCATAGTTCTGCTGGGTTGCGGCTCCGGCTTTGTAAAGATTGCAGACCCTCTCATAAGTTGTCTGGTAACCATAATAGGCTGCCCTTGCCTGAAGCATCTGCTGACTGTAAGGAGCGTCATCTATCTTTGCAATCAGGGAATCCTTTTCTACGAAATCTCCGGCCCTCACATTGTACTCCATGATGGTTCCGTTAACAAAAGGCACAACGGGAATCACTGACTTCGCTTCAACATAGTCACTCAAAGTAATGGAAAGCTCCACGGTACCCTTTGACGCCCTTGAAATTTCTACGGGAGAAACAGGAGCTTCATAGGGAGCCGGCTTTGAATTTCCAGCAAAAACCAGAACAAGAATTCCCGCAGCAGCAAGGGCAGCCAGAACAATTACTGATTTTACGGAACCCCTTTTACTTTTCTTTTCCTTCTCCTCAGCCAAAATCCAAACCCCTTGAAAATCATTTAGTCCAATCAAAAACCAATACGGTGTTGATTTTTATAGAAACTATACATATAATCAATCATAAAATCAAGATTATTTTAAGGATTTTAAATTCCTTTTTGATTTTTTGTATTCTATCTGCTATAGTTATAATACAACCAGCACAAAAAAACTGAAGGGCAGAAAAAATGATCAAGAAAAAAGCGGAATACAGAAGTTCCATTCGCTCAAAAAACTTAATAAGGGAAGCCTTCATCAAGCTGCTTGAGGTGAAACACCCTGAAAAAATAACAATAAGCGACATAGTTACCCAGGCTGACATAAACAGAAGCACTTTCTATGCTCACTACAAATCCACCCAGGACCTTATGTCCCTCATTGCTGAAGAAATGCTTTCTGAAATAAACTTTGTCCTGTCTGATTTTAATTTCATTGACTTCATCAAGAATCCGAGCCCCACTTTCAGAGCCTTCACTGCGTTCCTGAACAAGAACCAGGATACCTACAAAAAGCTTTCCGTAATGCAGGGGGTTGATTCCTATCTTCAGGGCATCAAGGCCAAGCTCACCGATTTTGCATTAAAGGATGAAAGCGTTCCGGAAATTCTTAAGAAGGATGAACAGTTCATAGCATCCTTGAGTTTCTACATAAACGGAATCATATACATCTTCCGTGACAAGATTACGGGAACCCTTAACGCAAGCGACAACAGCATAATAGAAATGCTCAGCGGCAGCATAAGCGTACACTTCAATGAACTTACGGAATATCTCAGCAAAAACGGCGTAAGCTATTGAGGGGCTTCTCAGGCAGTTCCAAATGCAATGCCCGCCTGATTCGGAACCGATGTTCCTGATGCCGCACTCCAGAACTAATCTCCGGGACATCCATTATCAAGGACCTCATAAATTATTTGCCAAAAAAAATCTGCTTCCAGTTCATCAGGACAAATCCCGACAGACAGGAAGCAGATTCCCTGGCACAGTCAGTGTATCTGCATCAGATTACAGGTTCCTAGAAAACAAGATCCATGACTTCCTCAGCCCTGCTTACGGGTATGAACTTTATGCCCGTCTTCACGTGCTCAGGAATATCCTCAAGGTCCCGTTCATTTGCCTTTGGAATGATGATAGTCCTGACCTTGTTACGCTTTGCGGCAACAGTCTTTTCCCTCAGCCCTCCTATAGGAAGCACCTGACCTGTAAGGCTGAGTTCTCCTGTCATTGCAAGGTTTGACTTTATCTTCTTTGCACGGAACAGGGACATGAAAGTAGTTGCCATTGTTATGCCTGCAGAAGGTCCGTCCTTTGGGGTTGCCCCTTCAGGAATATGAAGATGAATAGTATTCTTCTCAAACCACTGGTTATCTATGTATCCGCATTTCAATGCATGCTGCTTTGCCCAGTTCAATGCAATCTGTGCGCTTTCTTTCATTACATCACCCATCTGGCCTGTAAGAACAAGACCTCCCTTGGAACTTTCATAGGAAATGCTCTCAATCAAAAGAGTATCCCCACCCATGCTGGTCCATGCAAGACCGATTGCAGTTCCGGGAACGGATGCGGTCTTTATCTGGCTCTCATCAAACACGGCCTTTCCAAGATACTTCCTGACTTCAGCAACATCAACGGTGAAAGACTTACTGTCAAATGGCTCACCCTTCTTTTTGCCTTCAAGATTCTCCATAACATTGAGAGCGATCTTGCGGTTTATCTTGTCCACGCACTTCTCATAGTTTCGGACCCCGGCTTCACGGGCATATTCAGTCGCAATAAGAGAAAGAGCTGCCTTTGTATATTTAATCTGGTTCTTCCTGAAACCATTCTTCTCAAGGTTCCTTGGAACAAGATACTTCTTTGCGATCTCAAGCTTTTCCTGGTCAATGTAACCTGAAATGTTAATGATTTCCGCACGGTCAAGAAGAGGACGAGGAATTGTATCAAGAGTATTTGCCGTAAGAATGAAGAACACATTGCTTACATCAAAAGGAACATCCAGATATGTGTCGCGGAAATTTACATTCTGCTCAGGATCAAGAACCTCAAGCAGAGCTGCAGACGGGTCACCGTGCTGAGAAGCCGTCATCTTGTCAACCTCATCAATCATGAAGACAGGGGCCCGGCTCTTTGTAATTTTGAGGCCCTGGATAATCTGTCCGGGCATTGCACCCACATAAGTTCTCCTGAAACCCTTGATCTTTGACTCCTCATGTGCACCGCCGACGCTGAACCTGTAGAAAGGCTTGTTAAGGGCATCCGCAATGGAACGCCCCACAGAAGTTTTTCCAACTCCCGGAGGCCCCACGAGAATGAGTACCGAACCTTTTCCGTCATTCTTAAGCTTACGCACGGCAAGATATTCCATTATGCGCTTCTTTACATCCTCAAGACCGTAATGGTCCCTCTCAAGAATCCTGGAAGCCTCAGACAGACTAAACTTCTCCACAGGTTCATCATTCCATGGAAGATTTGAAACAAGCTCAAGATAATTCCTTACATAATTGTACTCGGGGTCACGGGTGTCCATTGTTTGAAACTTTTCAAGTTCCGTATAAACAGTTTCCCTGACCTCGCCTTCAAAATTAAAGGAATCTATCTTTGTCCTGAACTTATTATATTCAGAAGTCTTAGGGCTGTTTGAAATTCCAAGCTCCTCCTGAATAGCCTTAAGCTCTTCCCTGAGAAAAAATTCTCTCTGGCTGTTCTCGATCTTGTCATTAAGTTCAGCCTGAACCTTCTTCTGCACCCTGAGGATTTCCTGTTCACGCTTAATGAACACAAGAACCTTTTCAATGCGGTCCTGCACGTTCAGTGTCTCAAGAATCTTCTGCTGGTCTTCCTTTTCAACATTCAGAATTGAGGCAATGAAGTCAGCAATCTTTCCGGGATTATCAATGTTGACCATGTTCAGGCGCATCTCTTCGCTGAACATAGGATTATTTTCGCTGATTTCCTTCATCTCGCTAATGAGAGCACGGGTCAGGGCCTTTACAGAAGAAGCATCAACTTCCTCGTCCTCAAGATAATCTACGGCAGCAACAAGCTTTCCTGTTCTGCTAAGAAATTTTCGTACCTTGAAGCGCTGAACGGTGGAAACAAAAACATTTATCCCGCCGTCAGGCAAATTTATTTTCTTTATGATATGTGCGACCGTACCTACAGGATAAACATCAGAACCTTCAGGCTTCTCGACATCATTCTTAAGCATGGCAAGCCCAATATACCCGTCACCTTCGTACGCCTCTTCTATAATCTTTGCGTCATCAGTATTATTTATCATCAGGGGCGTAAAAATCCCTGGAAAAATCGGGCGGCCGCTGATAGGAATTATATAAAGCTTATTAGGAAGCTGCAGTTCAGCAGGAACCTGCATTCCATTCTTGATTTCGTCTTTCATATTTATAGAATATAATGGAAAAGTCAAAAAAAGACAAATAGTATTTACGCAGACCCCAGACTGGGGCATAACAAAAACAGGAAGCGGTGCATCTCCAAAAAATCCCTTTCAGAGATGCCTGCAAGTTTTAATCCTTGAATTTACAAGACTTAAAGCATCTCATTTTCAAAGTCATCTCCAAAAATTGCAATTCCTGCAGATGACCTGTAAAAAAAATATTTTAAATGTAAAGCATTTTTTTAGATGACCTTGAACATCAGAAGCAGACAAAAAAATGCAGGGCGGAAAGGTCCGCGGAACTTTACAATGTTCAGAACCCCTTTCACAGCCCCTGCAGTCACAAGACGAACCGTTTACCTGTCCCAGAGCTTTTCAGGATAGTAACCGCCTTCCGTTTTCTTTGCAATTTCAGCCTTTACAATTGCCCTGTCCTCAGGATATGTCATGCCGAACCACTGCTCAGTTGATGTAAAGAACTTGATTCTGCCTTCACCGTGCTTAACAATATCACTTGCCGCAACAGGAAGAAGAGCTTCAGCCTTGACATCGCCCAATGAAGAATCCTTGAAGCTGTCCCAGTATTCATGGAAACCTTCAAAAGCCTTGAGACTGAATGCGAACAGGTTCATGCTTACCCATTCCTTTCCTGTAAACTCAATGCTCCTTCCCTCAAAGCTGCTGACAATCCTGTCACCTTCGTAGCCTATCTTCGTATGCTCCGTAATTGAATCAAGGTATCCTTCCTTAACTGTACATACACCGCGGCTGACAGTACCGCTGCGGCTCATTGTGTTTCCAAGAACATATCCGACCATAGCATGCTCTGTGGACATAGGATCAAGCTCTCCCAAATATTTTCCAAGAACGCTGAATGCATCACGTCCGTAATAGTCATCGCTGTTAATAACTGCAAAAGGAGTCCCGAGAACTTCTTCAGCGCACATTACCGCGTGAATTGTTCCCCAGGGCTTTGTACGTTCAGG
Organism: Treponema sp.; assembly: GCA_045642665.1. Classification (GTDB taxonomy): domain Bacteria; phylum Spirochaetota; class Spirochaetia; order Treponematales; family Treponemataceae; genus Treponema_D. The sequence goes on along the minus strand of JAZUJH010000120.1, from coordinate 70,522 downwards.
TGAACGTCTCTTAAGTTCTTCCTCCGTAAGAAGAGCTTCAGGTGTCTGGAAAACATATTCCGCATCAAAGTTGGCGGCAACGCGGTCAAACAGGCGCTCCCTGAAGTCCTTTTCAATATCCTTACGGATAACATAGACAACCTTACCGAACCCACCCTTCATTGCATCAAAAGTTGCGTAATCCAGAAGACACTCATTATTCTTTCCAACTGCATCAATCTGCTTTACTCCGCCGTAACGACTTCCCATACCTGCAGCAAGAACCACTAACGTTGGTTTCATTTTCTCCACCTTTTTTCTAATAAATATCAGGAGCTAAAAAACTCCGGACGCCCCTCATTCTTCCCCACGCCAGAAGACAAAATGCAGGTCATCCAAGAAATTTCAATTCCCGGGGCCACATATCTTTATACGCCCCTATGAACTGCAAAGCCGGAAAACACACCTCACGCCGGTTCCTGAACTTCCATGTGATGTGGCTTCCGACTAAAGCAATTTAAATTTTATTCAGAAATTGCTGCTTCAAGAGCAATCTTCATCATGTTTGTGAAGGTTGTCTGTCTTTCCTCAGCTGTAGTTTCACCACCAAGAAGGATGTGATCACTTACAGTAAGAACAGCAAGAGCTTTTCTGTTGAACTTAGCAGCAAGAGTATACAACTCAGCGGCTTCCATTTCAATACCAAGAGCACCGTATTCAGCCCAGAGCTTCCAGTTGGACTTGGGATCATAGAACATGTCACTTGACACGCAGTTTCCTACATGAGGAGTAATCCCAAGGTCCTTTGCAGCCTTGTATGCGCTGGAAAGAAGACCGTAATCCGCTATAGGAGCAAAATGAAGTCCGTTGAAGCGCATGGCATTTAGACCGGAATCGGAACATGCACCCTGCGCAAGAATAACATCACGGAGTGCAACATCCTTCTGGACAGAGCCGCAGGTTCCTACACGGATTGCCTTCTGGACTCCGTAAAACTGGAAAAGTTCGTTAACATAAATGGAAAGTGAAGGCTGTCCCATGCCTGTACCCTGAACTGAAACACGCTTTCCCTTATATGTTCCTGTAAAACCATACATTCCGCGCACTTCATTATAGCACTGCGGATTTTCCAAAAAATTCTCAGCAATGAACTTGGCACGCAAAGGGTCGCCAGGTAACAATACTGCGTCTGCAATAGCACCTTCAGGTGCGTTAATGTGTGTACTCATAATCTTATTGTAACATATTACAGAACATTAATAAAGATGTTATTTTTTTTACAGCCCCTGCTCTCAGGAAACAGTAAAATCAGCAACACAAAGCAGGACCGAACAGAAACAGTAATACGTACACAGCCGGGCAGAAGAATAATCTGCCGTACAGAAAGCATGTTACGCCGGCTTCTCAAGGAAAACAACTCCATGACCGTCAGCAGGAAGAAAAACCGGTGCACGACTCACATAATCCTTAGGTTCACCGGAAAGATTCACCGGAGCATGAAGACCTTCACTCTTTGCAGCACAAATGAAACGGACTCAGAGAAAAAAATCCTCAGCGGCCTTCTCATTCTTCCAGGAACTCCTGTAACCGCCAGGACATTCACGGGAAATCATATCCAACATAAAAACTTCTCCCCTGAATTCCTTATATCCAGGATTACCGGAATATGGAGCAAGTTTCTTTCCATAATAAGACACCCCACTCCTGAAACCGGCCGGAAACTTAAACCGTCACCCGCTTTCCGTGGTTCCGCTCCCGCTCCATTCCTCCGCTTCGCTACGGAACGCAGGCGCCACTACAATCGTGGCAAGGCGGGGAAGAATCACACCTCAAAGTTTTGACATTCTTCAGAACCTGCCGATCATGCAAACTTCATCGCTCCGCGCAGACTGCAAGGGTCCCGGCAACTTAAACATACAAAACAAACTGCCGGCCCGGATTAAAAAGCAGGGTCAAATTTTCCGAAAATCGGGGAATGAACTTCCTGGAAAAAAAAATGCTGATAATCATCTTAGCCCTGACACTTGCCGCCGGCGTGCAGGCAAAACAGAACTCTATAGATATATACAGGCCAGAAAATTACGGCAACCTTAATGATGTTCCGTGCCTGCTGAAAATAACTGACCCGGACGGAAATGATGCATGGGACAAGATTACTCACATATCCTATTCATGGGCCGGCGACATGAGAAACAAGGACAAGCTCACCCACAGCTATTACAGGGGGTGCTTCACAGGAGGCTGCATAATTCATCTGACCATGCGGCCCGGTACGTACAGGATATCAGTCTGCACACCGCGCAACCTGCAGCAGGATTATGAACTTTCCTACGACTCAGCAGAAGGTGACTGGACTTCAAATGAATTTATTTACCAGACAAACGCAGAGGCCCTGAAAGTCATATTCATTAATCCCTGTGCAAACCGGAACGGATTCTTCACAGGAAAATGGAACATAGACTACAGGGCTCCAAAGTTCTATGGATATACTAAACCGAAAATGGACTAGCAGCCTGCCGTTCAGAGTCAAACCGGAATGACAGGTCACGTATTTTATGCAATCTGGTTAAGCGCACTTACTACGGCAGCAATACCAGCTCTTCCTACGTTCGTAGACTTTCCGGCTCCCCAATATTTTGCACCGTCTTCAGTTGTAATCTGAACGTAGGCAATGGCGCTTGTATCGTTACCGGTACCAACGCTGTGCTCGTGGAAATCAGAAATAAAGAACTCAGGACAAGGGGTCTCTGCAAGTGATGATGCAAAGGCATCCAGAGGTCCGTTACCTTTTGTTCCTACCGTAAAGTTCTCACCCTTCCAGCTTACGACGCCGCGACATAAAGTTGTCTTTCCGTCCGAACCTTCAGAAGACTCAATATTTGTTTCAGCGAGATCAACAATCTTCATGTTCCTTTCATTAGAAAGCCACTGCTTATCAAAGATTTCATAGATTTCAGCATTCTTAAGTTCCCGCTGCGCCTTATCAGCTGCATCCTTGACTACGCTTCCCAGAACAGGGTGCATTGCCTTAGGCAAACAGATTCCGTAATTCTGTTCAAGAATGAACGCAGCTCCACCCTTTCCCGACTGACTGTTAATGCGGATAATGCCTTCATATTTTCTGCCGATGTCATGGGGATCAATGAGAAGGTAGGGAACATCCCACAACGCATTTTCATCCATGCCGTTTCTTGCGGACATTCCCTTACGTATTGCATCCTGATGACTTCCGCTGAAAGCTGTAAACACAAGCTCTCCCGCCCAAGGAGTTCGTGAAGGAATTTCCATTCCCGTATACTCAATATATTTTTCTGCAACAGCCTGCACGTCAGAAAAATCCAGTTCAGGATCAATTCCCTGGCTGAACATGTTCAGGGCTACGTTGACAATATCAAGATTACCTGTACGCTCACCGTTACCGAAGAGACATCCTTCAACTCTGTCAGCTCCTGCAAGAAGTCCCAGCTCACAGGAAGCCACGCCCGTTCCGCGGTCATTGTGGCAGTGGGTGCTGATTATAACGTTCCCACGGTCACTGATATGCTTTGCAAAATATTCAATCTGGTCTGCATAGACATTAGGGGCAGAACATTCCACCGTCGTAGGAAGATTAAAGATTATCCTGTCTTCCGGAGAGCAGCCCCATTCCTTCTTGACAGCCTCACATATTTCCACGGCATAATCAATTTCCGTCATGGAAAAACTTTCGGGGGAATATTCAAGGCGGATTCTCTTTCTGTCTTCATCACTCAGACAGGACTTGATGCATCTTACACCGTCAATGGCAATCTGCTTGATTTCTTCCTTTGATTTGCCGAAAGTATATTTTCTCTGTGCAGGTGATGTTGAATTGTAAATATGGAAGATTGCCTTAGGCACACCCCTGAGACACTCGATTGTCTTTTTGACCAGAGCCTCCCTTGCCTGGCAGAGAACCTGGATTGTCACGTCAGAAGGAATCCTGTTTTCTGTAATGAGGCGGCGGATGAAATCATACTCAGTGTCACTTGCAGCGGGGAAACCTACTTCAATTTCCTTGAAACCAAGCTTAACAAGCAGATCAAAGAAAGACAGCTTTGTTTCAATGCCCATTGGATTTACAAGAGCCTGGTTACCGTCTCTAAGGTCAACAGAACACCAGAGAGGTGCCTTTGTTATCTTCCTTGAAGGCCAATCCCTTGTTTCCAAAGGAATGTCAGCGATGGGTGCGTACTTTCCGCGTGGATTCATGCTTGTCATAAATTACTCCTCTTTATCATTACTTAAAAAACTTTAATGACAGTAAAAATGCATAAAAAAAACCTGCCGCCGAAGCAACAGGTCTGCAATTTTAGATTAAAGATTCACCTAACTACAGAAGCCTATCATTCGGCACCGAACGAGAAAATTAGAGCTAGAAGTAGAAGTGAATGTGTCATAGTTAAACTATACTATCAGCACAAGCCTTTGTCAATAAAATATATACCGTTTCTGCAACATTTTTGAATATTTATGCAAAACTACTGTGCAAGAGGAGCAAAAACTTTATGGAGCCGGTCATCAAATTCCTTTGTGGCAACCTCAAGATCCTGAAGGAACGAAGAATCCTTGATAGTCCCAAGAACCGCCTCCATTTCTTCCTTGTTCCTGAATGTAACCGACCTGAAGAAATCAGTGTAATCCTTTTCGCGGGATTCAATTGACGAACGGTACATGTAATCAGAAACATAAGTCACATCGTCAATGATGTCCTGATAAATATCCCCACTGAATTCTGATACAGGCAAAGTATAGAGATGAGAAAGAAGATAAAGAGCATATCTTGCCTTGTATTCGGTATAGCTTGCCTGGAATTCATTGTACATATCATGAACCTGATGCCAGTTATTTATTTTCCCGTTCTTGACCAGGTCAAAAAGTTCCGCAATCTTTTCTTCAGCAATGACCTGGCCGCCAACATTCTGCCACTTTGTATAGAGAGGAACCTTTTCAATTACCCTTATGTGGTCAAGAGTGAGCCTTGAAACTTTCTTTTCCTTTGCCCAGTCAAGAAGAGCTTCAACTGAGAAATACTTAATTATCCTTCTATATTCCCTGTATCCCTGGGCAGGCTTATATATTACAGCCCCATTTTTTTTCTGGCAGCGTGAATCAAAGAGAAGGAATTTCGTCTCCCTGTTCAAATGGAGATAACTCTTTGCAATCTTCAGTGCCTCCTCCTCGCTTTCCGCTGACTGTATAAGTTCACGAGTCTCCTGCAGAAGCTTTGGCTCAGGGTTTGACTGGGTATTCTTTGCGCACTGGTCCTCCGGCAGCTTGAGATAACGGGCCGTAAGTTCAACAATCCTGTTCACAGCTTCAAAGGTTTCCTGGATCGTATCAGGAGCAAAAGGATTGGTCTCTATGTGCTGAACCTTCACGAAGCGCTTGTCACGGGAAGCGAACTTATACTTGTTGCGGACAATCGCGAACATGTTGTACATGAACCAGTATCCGGGAATAATATGAACTGTACAGTCCCCGTCATAGCTTGGCGCAAGAAGAGAGAAAGGATATGTTATGTTGAGCTCATTCTGGTAGCTTCCCTTTGCAACAAGGACAAAGGATGCGAACTTGGAAACAAATTTGAAGTCCGTACAGAGTCCCGGCCAGAATCCGCGTCCCGCAATCATTTCACCGTCAGGAGAACGGGAATTATGGTTGGAACCTATGGTCGCATTCGAAGCAATGTTGGACTGTCCCTGCAAAGTTGATGCAATGAGGAACGAGGAGTTATGATGCTGCTCATGGAAAGGGAAAATCAGGTTATTCAGAACTTCGCAGCAAGAAATTGTGGAATTATCTCCCAGAACTGAATTGAGAAGTCTTGCACCGTACTTGAGCTGGCAATTTCTTCCTATAACGAAACGGACTGCAACTGCCTGATAGAAAACATGACATCCGTAGCCCATAATTCCGTTAACAAGTTCAACACCTTCACCTATCTGGCTTGGCTCATCTTCGGAAGAGAGGACTGTAATGTTCTTAAGCTTGAAGGCACCCTTTATGTATGCATTGTTTTCAATTCTGGCATCCTTTATGAGAGTACAGTTCTTTATGACAGCATCCTCGCCTACATAACCGTAGGTATCATTTCTCCTGGACCCTGAAGACTCCGTAAGTTCCACAAAACGCTCCATAAGTTCTTTGTCGTCCCTGTAGCGGGACCAAAGATAAGCGTCCGCTGGAATCATATCCTTGAAGGCAAGAACACTTCTTCCGCCATTCTCGTTTCCCACTTCAATCCATATACGGTTCTTTTCACTCTCGCCTTCCTTGAGAAGCCCTTCACCGAATTTTGAATGCCGTGTGCAGGACATCTCCTGGATATTGAAAAGCATTACCCTTGCGGAGAGATGATAATTCCTGAGATAGTTCACATTATGGACAACACAGTCGTCACCGATGAAAACATTTTCCACGTACGAACGGATGATACCGGTCCTGAGTTCCAGGTCATGATATTTGAGGCTCACGTTTCGCACTGTTCCAAGCACAATCCAACCTGAAAATTCACTTTGGACAATCTGTTCCGGATTAAAGGCCCCGGGCTCAGCGCTTACATAAATGTTCTGCCAGTCGGGATCCGATGAAATGTTTCTGTTCCCTATAAGAATGTTTATTTCACTCGGAGTAAGATGTCTCTTTCCTGAAAGTATTTCAGCAGGAGGAAGCACTCTCTGAACTTTATCTGACAAAACCGTAATCTTTGGCATTTTTACCACCTTCAAATATTTATAGGGACCCAGGAATTTTCTGCACTCTTGAGGCTTATATGAAAATACGAAAATCCAAGTCATTGCATATCAACAACTTAAAATCGCGGAACAAAATTAAAATTCGTCGGCATCTCTAAAAATTGCAATTTTCAGAGGTAGCTTTAATTTTACTTCTTCATTCGGACTTACCTCATAAGTTTTACCAGGCCGCTCTTTTACAGAAAGAAGCCCCTTATTCTATTACAAAGACTGAAAAAAATCAATGTAACAAGGACTAGGCACAGGACATCACCGGACCAAAGAACAGTCAGGCCCCGGAAATGTAACTATGGACAAACATTTCTTTTTCTGATAACATCGGAACCCACGTTACGGTAAAATTGGAAACGCACACTCCAGATTTCTTCAGGCACAGCCAAAGCTGCCGGAAGAATACGGATGATAACGAACAACACAGGAAACGTAATCATCTTTTTTTGGAGGGCTCTTATGCCAAGAACAAAGTTTCAGGAAGTCATCTTCACAATTCTAATGGTTTTCGTAATGGTTTACGCAATGATATGCTACAACATTGCCCTGAGCACCGGAGGACTGAAGAATTTTATTTTCCCCGCAACATTCAGGGAACTTATTTTCATGGGTCCGCTGGCGTTCGTCATTGATTTCTTTATCGTAGGACCTGCCGCAAAAAAGCTTACCTTCAGGAAATTCAATCCGCAGAATGACAATCCGTTTTTCATTGTACTTTCCATTTCCTGCGCATCAATTACCATGATGTGTCCGCTGATGAGTCTTGCGGCCACAATAATATTCAAGCATCCCGGAGCTGAATTCCTAGCAGCATGGATTGAAACTACAGCAAGGAACTTTCCTATGGCCTTCTTCTGGCAGCTCTTCTTTGCGGGTCCTCTCGTGCGTGCAATATTCTCTCTGATTTTCAGGAACAGCAGTTCAGAAAAATAAAGCATTCCTGATAAGTCCCAGCGCCGGACTTCCAAGCTTGTCCCAAGGGATTGCAGTTTTTGGAGATTCCGGCAGGCATGCTGCGCAACTTTGCATTTAGCTGTTTTTTTGATATAATTCCATCCCATGAGGACATCAAAAAAATCAGTAAAGAAAACATTCATTTCGATTCTGCTTTTACTTGCAGCAGAAGTTTGCACAAATGCAAAAGAAAATATATTCCTTGAACATAATTCAGGAAACCTTCAGATAATGACACTGCAGAACGGGCTGACACTTTTTGTGAAAGAGGACACCAGTTCCGCCCTGGTGTATGCAGAATTTGTTTGCCGTGCAGGCTATTCTTCTCAGTCAGCAAACAATGCAGGCTTCTTTCCGCTTTATGCGGACCTGTTTTCGGCAACGCTCACCGAAAATACAAACGAACTTTTACGGACCTTCAAAGTTGAATCATCCTGCAACTCTGACAGCACAAACTTCAGCTGCAGCATTAATCCGGAAAACCTTGAAGCATTCTTTGAAAGCATTTCACTGTGCGCAAGGAATCCTAATTTCTCTGACAAGGAAATAAAGAAAGCATACGAAAAGCTTAAGGAGGAGACCGAAAGTTATGCGGCAACCGGAGCCAGTTTCATAAACGGAACAATTGATTCAAAAATATTTTCAGACGCTCCATGGAAACACGAAAGCGGAATATATCCACAACTTTTTTCTTATTACTCCGAAGCCCAGGTAAGAACCATACTCTACGACATCGGAAAAAGATGGTACACCCCGGACAACTGCGCGATTTTTCTTACAGGAAACACCTCCCACGAGGACGCATACAATCTTGCAGTAAAATATTTTTCATCATGGAACACATATTTTTCTGGAGACGAAAAAATTTTCAGCACAGCAATTCACGGCCCGGATGAAGCAGATGAAGGATCTGACAGTGAAAAAGAAATAGCTTCTGCCGGAACCCCTGGAACTCGAACAGAAGAAAAAAAATTTGTACTAGTCGATGATTATTTTTCAAAAGACCTCAGCCAGGTTGTTGTTCAGTATACATCCCTCCCAATGAGCCAGGCAGATATTCTTTCATCAGCATTCAATTCCTATTACTCTCCTTACGCACAGAAGGAACTGGCTGACGAAAAACTAGGAATCAGGTCAAGAGAATATCTTTCATGCGCAAGCTCATACGAGTCTTCAACAACAAGACTGATATTCCAGGCTCTTCTTGAAGCCCCCTACTCTTTTTCCGCATACCCTCTTCCTGCCGACCCTTCAGCAGTAAGTCCTGCTGAACAGTGCGACGCTTTTGCCGCCAACATCAAAGCAGCATCCGATCTGACGGACGAAGATTTTTATCTTGCGCTGCAGAACATTGAATCCAAATACAAACTACAGAGCGGCAATTCAGTTCAGAGCATGAAACTCCTTGCAAACTTCTGGGCCATTGACTCCGGTCTTGGAGAAAATAATTTCTATGAAAAATTTCAGAACCTTGTCCATGATGTCCAGTCACAGGAAAAATTAAAGATCCATGAAAATATTTTAAATGAGGCCCCGTATATTTTTCTTCTCGTGAACACGGAGACTTACGAAAAATACAAGGACAGTTTCGGAGAAAGAAATTACGTTCCAGTAACAGCATCAGATTCTTCATGGTACCACAACTATCTTTCACAGAGAACACAGTCTTACGCTGAAAAACTTTCGGGAGAAGACATACCTTCGGAAGAACAATTTTCCAGTGCAGAAAAATTTTTGCTTGAGAACAAAAACACATTCTTTACGGGAAACCTGAGCAACGGAATTCCTTTGACGGTTAAGCAGAACAAATCCTCACAGAGCGTTGTAATTTCAATTGCCATTGACGGAGGAGAAAGTGCGTCCCCAGAAGGCGAAGAATTTTTGCGGAGCGTAATAGTCAATTCCTTTGCAAGAAACATCCAGTCAGAAATTACGGCCATGAAAATCCGCGGAGAATTTACCGCAGCAACCCAGCTCAAGGCGTGGACAGATTTTTATTGCTCGTACATCACGGTGGAATGCATAAAAAATGATGTGCCGCGTGCAATGGATGCAATATTCAGTGCCATAATTTACGGGGAAATGAAACCTGTCACAGCAGACAAGCTTGTTCACGAACAAAAGAACCTGTGGAAAAACAAATTCCTGTCCGCATCAAACCAGATGGAATATAATGCGCTGAAATATCTTTACTCGGGAACAAAATATGAAGTCTTCTTCAGTCAGGAAAACGAGGCTCTAAGAAACACGGACATGAATTCCATTCTTGCCGCCTACACGGAACTTCTGAACAGCGACCTGTATTCCATTGTATTTTCCGGAGACATTTCACTTGAAGAAGCAAGTGCAAGTGCCGAACAGAATTTTGCCCTTCTGCAGAGCCATGACCTTTCCGAAAAGAAAAACATCGGAGACTATTATGCAGAATACAATCCGAAGGAAAGAATAGTTGTACCTAATTTCAGGAACAGGACACGCAGAGTTCAGCTTTCACATATCTACTCAACAGACAAAACTCCTGACATGGCACGAGGAATCCCAATCCTTGTACCAACAAAAGAATTCACCGACCCATGCCAGTATTTCTTTGCAGCCCCCTACGGAATCACTGCGGAGGCAACCAGAAAGCAGAACATATACAACGCAATCCTCTACGAACTTTGTCTCCGCTGCAATGAGCTTGACGGAAACGAGAACTTTTCAATCAGAGAAGCATCCATGTTTTTTCCTGTAGGAGCAATCAAATCCAGCGGCACAACAAGAATTTCAATTTTCAACAGCATCTACAAAAAATCTCTTTCAGAATTAAGGAAGGACCTTGAAAGTCCTGAAAAAAAGGAAATCGTCAGCAAGAGAATCAGGAACCTGTGGATACAGAAGAATCTTTCGGGCACGCAGTCCAATGAAGGAACCGCCGCACTTATACAGCAGAGCATTCTTCAGGGAAACAAGCTGCTTTATCTTGAAAACTATGCCGCAATGGAAAATATTTCAGCCGAAGAAATTCTCTCTGTCATCAAAGAATATTTCACTGAGACACCTCCGATGAAAGTTACTTCCGTTGATTCAAAAAACTAGATACGGTAAGAAGAACTTTCTGCCGCTTCCGCATTTTTATTGAAATTCAAAAAAAAAGAATCTATATTATAGATATGAAAAATTCATTTTTAAAAGTACGCACTGATGAAGATAATCCGAAATTTGAACAGTGCATAAAGAGAGAGAATTCACTTTACAAAAGAGGCAACGGTATCCGCTCTGATTTTGAACGTGACTTCACACGGCTTCTTCACAGCGATTCATACCGACGCCTTAAACATAAGACCCAGGTCTTCTTTGCCCCGCAGAATGATCATATATGTACACGAATGGAACACGTAGGTCACGTTGCAAGTGTAAGCTCAACCATTGCCCGTCATCTTGGACTTAACGCAGATCTTACACAGGCAATAGCCATCGGACATGACATCGGACACGCACCTTTCGGTCATACAGGGGAAGATATTCTCAATTCCTTTCTGACCCAGAAGGAAGGCAAGAATGCTCCCAAAAAATTCTGGCACGAAAGGAATTCGCTTTTCTTTGCGGACTACATTGACACTCTGCAGGACCCTGAAGGTCACCACAAGAACCTTGATCTTACTTATGCTGTAAGGGACGGCCTGATCTGTCACTGCGGAGAAATCGACCAGCAGGGACTTAAACCAAGGGAACAGGCAGCAGACCTTTATACAATCAGGCGCCCGGGAATTGTTCAGCCTTACACGTGGGAAGGCTGCGTCGTTAAGGTCAGCGATAAAATTGCTTTCCTCGGACGAGATTTGGAAGATGCAAGAAAGTATCACATCCTTGACATGGCCTGCTACCGTCAGCTGCATGAAATTGTTGCAAGCACACTCGGATTTGCAGACGGCCAAAAATCAGAAGAAGAAATCACAACCGCAAGCGGAGTCCACCGTTCAGGAAGCATCGTAAACACAACGACTCTAATCAATGACTTCATCGTGGACTTATGCGAACAGAGCTCCCCTGAAAAGGGATTATGCTTCAGCGACCCGTACTTCAAGTTCATAATAGAGCTCAAGAAATTCTGCTTCGCAAACATCTACAACAACTGGCGCCTGGTTGAATTCGGCAGATACGCAGAAAATGTTCTGGGATGCATTTACAGAACCCTCCAGAGAACTCAGGTCTATGCAAAGAACCACAGAATTGAGCAGTGCCTGAAATACATGCCCAGACTAGGAAAAACTTTCACCAACTGGCTCATAAAATACACAAACTATGATGAGGACCAGAAGAAAATAATGAAATGCCAGACGGCACAGGTCTTTGATATATTCAGTGACGAGAGCTACGAGAAATGTATAATCGAATACATCAGCGGAATGACCGACCAGTTTGCGATTTCCGTATTCGAGGAAATCGTTTCGTTTTAAAATTATTTAACAACTCTTACAGGAAGACAAAATAAAAATAAAACATCAGGGACGCTTTGACATACCCAGCATCCCTGATGTTTTTGTTTCAGACTATATGTTCAACAGAAAATTTATTTCTTAAGAACTTCAGCAAAATCCTTTGCCGTAAAGTGAAGGTGTTCTGCAACCTTGTTTGCAGGACCTGATTCACCGAAGCCATCAAGTGTAAAGAGATCTGCTGAATCAGAAACGTATCCTTCCCAACCGTAGCGGCAACCAGCTTCAGCAACAACAACGCGCTTTGCGTTTCCGATAACTGAATCACGGAATGCCTTGTCCTGCTTTTCAAACAATGTCTTGTCGAATACAGAAACAACTCTCACAGTCTTTCCATCCACAGACTTAGCTGCTTCAAGAGCCATGCTAACTTCAGAACCTGTAGCAAGAACAGTGATATCAGGATTTGTGCTTCCTTCCTGAACTACATAAGCACCCTTGCGGCATGATTCCTTCCAGTTCTTGTCCGCCTTTTCATATACAGGAAGTCCCTGACGTGTAAATGCCATACAAACCGGATGGTCCTTGCTTTCGAGTGCCATTTCCCATGCAACCTGACTTTCTTCAGCATCACCCGGGCGGAGCATCTGGACGTTAGGAATACAGCGAAGTGCTGCAACAGTTTCAATTGGCTGATGTGTAGGACCGTCTTCTCCAACATAAATTGAATCGTGTGTAAGGACATAAATGTTCGGAATCTTAGCAAGTGCAGCCACGCGGAGTGACGGGCGGAGGTAGTCACTGAATACAAGGAATGTAGCGCCGAATGCTCTGAGACCTCCGTGAAGATTAATACCGCTCATTACCTGGCTCATAGCGAATTCACGGATACCGTATTCAATGCAGCGCCCCTTGCGGTTCTCAGGAGAATATGTGCCGTCATCATTCTTAACCTTTGTCTTGTTCGGTCCCTGAAGGTCTGCTGATCCTCCTACAAGCCATTCAAAGCGGTCGGACATACAGTTAAGGCTCTTTCCGCTTGCATCGCGTGTTGCAAGGGAATCACCAATCTTATATTCAGGAGCAGCGGCATCTGCTGTCTGTTCAGCGTTCCAGTAAGCATCCCACTTCTTTCTCAGGTCAGGATTTGCTTCACTCCATTCAGCGAACGTATCATTCCATTCTGCTTCCATCTTTGCAAGCTCAGCCCTTCTTTCTTCAAAGAACTTGTATGCTTCAGGAACAACATAGAACTGTTCATCTTCCGGAAGACCAAGATTTCTCTTAGCTTCCTTACATCCTTCGTCACCAAGAGGCGCACCGTGAACATCAGCTGTACCCTGCTTTGGAGCACCCTTACCGATTGTTGACTTAAGGATAATGAGTGTAGGCTTGTTTTCTTCGTGCTTAGCCTGTTCAACGAGACTAGCAATTTCTCCTACATTGTACATTGAACCGCGAAGAACCTGCCAACCGTATGCAAGGTAGCGCTGCTCAATGTTTTCGCTGAATGTGATATCCGTATTTCCGTCAATTGAAATCTTGTTTTCATCATAGAATACGATGAGCTTTCCGAGCTTAAGCGTACCGGCAAGTGAACATGCTTCAGAAGAAACACCCTCTTCAAGACATCCTTCACCTACGAGGGCGTATGTATAGTGGTCAACGATTGTGTGCCGTGCTGTATTGAAACGGGCTGCCAGCATGGATTCTGCAATAGCCATACCTACAGAAAGTGCAACACCCTGTCCCAAAGGGCCTGAAGTTGCTTCAACACCATCCGTCATTCCATATTCAGGATGCCCCGGACATTTTGATCCCACCTGGCGGAAAGACTTGATGTCATCCATGCTAACTTTGTATCCCGCAATATGCAGAACTGAATACAAAAGCATTGATCCGTGTCCTGCAGACAAAACAAAACGGTCACGGTCAACCCAAGAAGAATTTAAAGGATTGTGCTTCATTACATCGCCGTAAAGTACGGCTGCAAGTTCAGCTGCACCAAGCGGAAGTCCAGGATGACCAGATTTTGCCTTCTGGATAGCGTCCATTGAAAGGCTGCGGATAGAAAGCGCTGTGGCTTCAATTCCCTTTGTATTCATAATTTTCTCCTAAATAATAAAACTATAAAAATAAGATATTTATCTAAAAAAATTGATATAAATCAGTTTTCACAATATTCTACTACTTACAAGAGAAATTTTCAACAGTATTTTTTACAGACCATCTCCCGACATTTTTTTAATTCCGGCACAAACAGGAACAAGACTGTTTTACGATATTTATTTCACAACCCTAAAAAGTCTCATCCTTTCTGCACGGATCGCATATTCAATAACATCGCGTATGTCCTCAAAATTCCATGCCATTCCTTCAATGCTTGCAAGGATTGCCGGCACTTCATCAGAAATATTTTCACCGTTGGAAATGGCTGAAACTATGCGCATGAGATGAGAATAAAGCTGGGTCAGTATAACCATTTCCTGCTGCGGAAAGTTCTCAAGAACTTCCTTCCTGTAATCAATCCTGTAAACGAGATCGTTTATCCTGGACAGAAGCCTGAGAGACTGGTTCCTCACATCCCCGTAAACATGGTCCGCAAACCAGTTGTATCCGGGGACCAGATTATTCTTTATTTCCCTGGCCTGCGCAATGAGAACCTTCTTCTCGTCATCACGGAAAACGTAATCCTTTGGATAAATTCTCTTAACCAGTTCCTCAAGGTCATCTTTTCTCATGAAAAGCATGTCAAGGACATACTGCGTGAAAACATCCTGAGACACCCTGAAGACTTTTTCACTGTCAAACATATTGTCAACAGCATTCTTAATGGAATCAAGTTCGCCGGAATTCCATGTCCCCACGGCCGGAACATCCTGACCTTTATACCAGAGACGGGTTTCCACACCGAAATTCTGGAAACCGATCTTCTCGCTGCGGGAATTAATAAATTCTTCCACGGAACCGCAAGCAGGAACGCAAAGACTCTCAAGGTTCTCAAAGAAAACTGTGGAAAGCTGTTCCTCAATGGAAGAACAGGGGCCCATTCTCTCAAAGGACTGCTCAAAACACTTTTCAAGAACCGCATACCATTTCTGGCGCTTCCTTGCAAAGGCTCCCTCTCCGAAAATTCCTTCACCGTCATTAAGGGCGACAACACTTATCCTGCACTTGTCCCAGTCAGTGACGGAACATAAAATCCTGCCTCCCGGTGCAAGGCCCTGCTTTATGAGAGGAGAAATATCAACACCCGTAAGGTTCACCCGGTTCGGAAGCTCAAAGCCCCTGTCAACAAGATTAAGGTCCCTGTTCGCAGAATCAAGGGCAATGCACTGGGGAGCATACTCTTCTCCGTACATTATAAAAAAATCAATGGCGTTATCACTGTCAAATGATTCCACCTTGCGTGAAAGCTTTTTATTTCTGAAGTAAAAACTGAAATGCTCAGGCAGAATCTCGCTGTCAACAAAAGGCATGCAGCGTGAACCAGGTATAAGCACCTGCCTGTTATACTCATCGAGGGTCGGCTTTATGCAGAAAATCCTTGAAGTAAAAGCCCCGCTCCTCGTTACATAAAGACCGCCTTCAAGCGGGAACACAAGAGGACAGCTTTCAAGATAATCTACCCACTGTTCAGCAGACATTTTGATTCCTGCTTCCGCAAAAAGAACTGACATGTCTTCAGCAGAAAAAACATCTTCATAAGTTCTGAGAAATTTATCAACCATAGCTCTCTGTGTAATTCCGTCAAACATACTAACCAATAAGATAATGCATTTTTATGCTTTTTACAAAATTTTTCTTAAAGACAATTTAAATAACTGCAGGCAGACATAATATCAGAAATCCGTCCGCTTTTCAACAAACCGGTGCAAAGCAATTACGGTCCAGCTGAATATATTTCCAAAGACGGCACGCTGTTAATTTTTCACGAAACCGGATGCGCATGAATCCTCATCAGCAGGAACCCCCAAAAATTGCGGTTTTTAGGGATTCCTCGTAGAATGTGATGTACTAAGTCTTGTAATTCCAAGGATTAAACCTCGCAGGCATATCTAAAAAGTATTTTATATGGATGCCATAACCTTTTCTTGAGAAAAACTTCATCAAATTCAGATATTTTTAATATTTATTCCATAATTTTTGGAAAAATGCCGATTTAATATTTGACAATACTCGATTAATAATTTACTATACAATTGAATAATTCTATAAACAATTTGGAGATTCATAATGTCGCACATATTACTGTACATCATTCTCCCTGTTGCAGGAATTGTTCTTGGATGGACTATTCGCTGGATTTATGCCAGATTTCAACTTTCCGCATCAGAACAAAAAGCTGAGCGCGTTAAACAGGATGCCATAAAAGAAGCTGAAGCTCTCAAAAAGGAGATACAGCTACAGGCAAAGGAACAACTCATTCAGGACAGAAATCAACAGGAACGAGAAAATCGTGAACGAAGAAAGGAACTGCAATCCTATGAAAATAGGGTAAACAAGAAGGAAGAACTTCTTGAGCAGAAAAACCTGGAACTTGAAAAAAAGGAAAAGGAATGCGGTCACAGGACCAATGAACTTAACAAAAGGGAATCGGTTCTTTCTGAGAAGGAAGAGACCCTCAGGAAAGAACTTGAACGCATTTCAGGACTTACAGCCGATGAAGCAAAGGCACTCATCATTCAGAATCTGGAAAATGAGGCTCGCCATGATGCCCAGGCTCTTCTGAACAAAATTGACCAGGAAGCCCAGCTTTCGGCAGAAAAAAAAGCTCAGGAGATTTTGGTTTCCACGATTCAGCGCATTGCAACAGAAACAACAGGCGACCTTACAGTTGCTACAGTTTCTCTTCCGAGCGATGAAATGAAAGGAAGAATCATCGGGCGCGAAGGACGCAACATCCGTACACTTGAAACGCTTACAGGCGTAGACATTATCATTGATGATACACCGGAGGCTGTTGTTATAAGCTGTTTCGACCCTGTACGCAAAGAAATTGCACGTACTTCACTGGAGCGCCTCATTACTGACGGGCGCATCCACCCTGCACGCATTGAAGAAATCGTACAGAAGGTAACCCGTGAAGTTCAGCAGAAAATTTATGAGGAAGGTGAAAAAGTTCTCTTCGACCTCGGGATCCACAACATGAATCAGGAAGGAGTAAGGGCTTTAGGACGACTGTATTTCAGGACAAGCTACGGTCAGAATGTTCTCACACATTCAAAGGAAGTAGCAGAACTTGCTGGTCTTCTTGCGGCGGAAGTCGGAGCCAGCAGGGAACTTGCAAAGCGTGCTGCTCTTCTTCATGACATCGGTAAGGGCGCAGAAAATGACAGTGACCAGAACCATGCAGAAGTTGGTGCTGAAATGGCACGCAAGATGGGCGAAGAACCTCGTGTTGTAAATGCAATTGCCGCTCACCACAACGATACTGACCCGCAGACTCTCGAAGCTATCATCGTACAGATTGCAGATGCCATCAGTGCTGCCCGTCCTGGTGCAAGACGTGAGACTGTTGACAACTACATAAAGCGTCTTGAAAACCTTGAAGAGACAGCAAAGAAGTTCGTGGGCGTTGAACAGGCTTATGCCATTCAGGCCGGACGTGAGCTTAGAATTCTTGTTAACAACGAGAAGATTCCTGATGACCAGGTTCGTGAACTTGCAAAGAACATTGCAAAGCAGATTGAAACTGATCTCCGTTATCCGGGAAAAATTAAGATTACAATGATCCGCGAAACACGCATCATTGAATACGCCAGATAATTTCTGACAAAAATATCATCAGGCTGCAGTCATATGGCTGCAGTTTTTTTTTATTCAGGAAAGTTGAGGGAATCAATGAAAAGTTTCTGAAAGCCTTCCTCCAGGGCAAGATCTATGTAAACAGTTTTGCAGGAAATATTCTCTGCGGCAGTTCTGTATTTTTCATCAAGCAGCATCATGCAGGCACCGCTCAGGGCACAGTTTCCGGCATGAGTTATCCTGTTCCTGAAGTTTTCAGGAATCATTCCTGCAGAAACTGCATTAGCTTCATCAAGACAAGTTCCGAATCCGCCTGCAAGATATAATTCCAGTTCAGAAGAATCAGAGAATGAATATCTTTTTAGAACCTCAAGCCCTGAATATACAGCTGATTTTGCAAGCTGAAAATTACGGACATCTTTCTGGGAAAGATAAACCTTTTCCGTCAGAAAATATCTGTCCTCATCTTTTCCAAAAGTTCCGTTGGAGTTGATTATTCCTTTCCTGTAAAACCATGAGCACGCATCCAATAATCCGCTTCCGCAGATTCCCCTCCCCTCACAGTTTCCGATTACAGAAATTTCTCCGCCATCCATAACTTTTGCAACAGCACCTTCACAGGCAGCCATTCCAAGTTCAATTCCCTGACCTTCAAATGCAGGTCCGCAAGCAGAAGATGTACAGTACAGTATATTTTTTTCAGAATTAAAAACCGCCATCTCACAGTTCGTTCCTACATCAGCAATATACTTCACTGCACTGCCCCTGCTGTCCAGTCCGCGTTCCATTCCCGCTGCAACCATACCACAAACCAAATCGCCCCCAGCAAAAGCTCCTATGCAGGGAGCAACATAAATCGGGCACTCTGGATTAACTGCGACAGGAATATTTCTGAGGGATGCAAAGAAATCCGCAGCCCTGTAATATTTTCCGAAAAGACTTGCAGGCCTGAAAGGAAAAACTCCCAGTGACTGAATCCACTGAACGTCTTCACCGGCAGCAAAAGTTTCCATCGCCGTATTTCCTGCTATAATAATTTCCCGAACAGAACAGGACGGAATCCTGCTGCGCATAAAATAAAAGGCGCACTCACCGGCAAGATACTGCACAGCCTTGTTAACCTGAACAAGCGTGATTGCCTTTATCTTCCGGAAGGCAGTGTCATCTGATGCCGCTGAAATTCTTGCTATAACATCAGATCCGAAACTCGACTGAAAATTTTCTGATTTATATTCAGCAATAACTTTACCGCTGGACAAATGAACTGCACAGGAAGCAAAAGTTGTTGTACCTATGTCAATTGCAATTCCAATTTCATTTATACGTGAATCCTTTCTTCCGGGAACATCTTCAAAAGTAAAAGACGAAGACACGATTACAAGATTTTCCTTCACAGGAAAACTTCCGTCACCTTCACACAATCCGCAGCGGGTACATTTTTTGCAAAGCATTTTCCTATTCTAGTTTGGCGTAAAAAAAAATTCAACACTTGTAAAAGTTTTATTTTTTCTTTATACTTTGAGCGTCAAAAAACGGGGTGGTTCTGAAAAAAGCCTGAAATCATACCCATAACTTGATCCGGATAATACTGGCGGAGGAAACATGAAAAAAAAATTATTTGCAGCCGGAATTATTTTTGTTTCAGCACTTACACTTCTATCAACTTCTTGCACAAAGAAATCAGACAGAGCCAGCGGAACAAAAAAAACTAACATCGTAACGGTTTACAGCTATGACAGTTTCGTTGGAGAATGGGGCCCGGGAGACGAACTCTGCAAACGCTTTGAAGAAGAATATCCTGCATACAAGCTGAATCTCGTTGACTGCGGAGATGCAATACAGGCTTTCAACAAGGCAGTCATTGAAAAAGACGATCCTGCAGCCGATGTAATTGTCGGAATCGATAACAACCTTTCATCCGTGGCAAAAAAATCCGGCATACTTGAACCTTACACACCGAAGGCGGCTGGCAAAATAATTGACCCGCAGCTTCAGGAAGAACTTGATTCCGAAGGATTCCTTACACCTTATGACTACAGTCACTTTGCAATGATCTTTGACACGGAAAGCGGAATTGAATTCCCGTCATCACTGGAAGATCTTACAAAAGATATTTACCGAAAAAAAATTATTCTCATGGACCCCCGCACATCAACACCTGGACTCGGGTTCATTTCATGGACGGTTTCAAAATTTGGTGACGGCTATGAAGATTTCTGGAAAGCACTTAAGCCGAATATCCTTACGATGACTTCAGGCTGGAGCGAAGGATGGGGAATGTTCCTTGAAAACGAGGCACCTCTTGTTATAAGTTACACAACAAGTCCTGCATACAATGTTGAATATGAAGATAACTACCGCTACGCTGCACTGATATTTGACCACGGACATGTACAGCAGGTTGAAGGATTTGCCCTTGTCAAGAACGGACCGAACCCAGAAGGTGCCAAGGCATTCATGGACTTCATGATTTCAGAAAAAGCTCAGGAAACTTTGCCTCTTACACAATGGATGTATCCTGCCAACAAAAATGTTAAGCTCCCAGAAAGCTACAGCAAGGCAGCCCCTGTTCCTGCAACAACATTGCACACTGATTCAGAAAAAACATCTGATGTGATTCAAAAAATAATTAGCATTCTGGAAAACTGATTTATGGATGGCAGAAGATTTACGCAGAATTTTAAATCACTACCCCGGTATTTGTTTTGCTGCGGAAGTCTTCTGCTTTTTTTTATTACAGTAAGCGCATTCATATTACCCCTTGCAAAAGTTTTTGTTCCCAATAAAATTTTCACTTCAAATTTCAGTTCAATCTATTCAGCAAAACAGATTCTGAGAATAATTTTATATACCTTCGAAGAATCAGTTGCATCAACTCTGCTGGCAATTTTTTTTGGAATATGGGCGGCATGGTTTGTTTCACAAAGAAATTTCATTGGGAGGAAATTTTTAGTTTCACTTTCATCAGTTCCACTCTGCATTCCTCCGCTCATTATTGCGCTGGGCTACATAAATACATTCGGAATGTCAGGCATACTCAACAGAAGCCTTCTGAAAATTTTCTCCCTAAAAAATCCTCCGCTAAATTTTTTATATTCTTTCTGGGGAATCGTAATAACACAGGGCTTCTATAACTTTCCGCTCATAATGAACACTGTTGCAGATTCCTGGAGCGTGCTCGACTTACGGCAGAAGGAAAGCGCACAACTTCTGGGAGCCGGCAGATTAAGAATCTTTTTCACCGTGACATTGCCCCAGCTTATGCCCTCCATAATTTCTTCTGCCATGAACATTTTCATTTTCTGCTTCTTTTCATTCATGATTGTCCTGCTGTTCGGGACAGTAGGCGGAACAACTTTAGAGGTTGCAATATATCACGCTGGACGGTCTGTACTGAATTTCAAAAATGTTTCGGTACTTGCATCAATTGAAACTTCATGTGCACTTTTATTCATCATTATCCTTGGCCTCCTGGAAAAAAAATCATTGAAGCAGCAGGAAATTTCTCTCAAAAGAAATATGCGAAAAAATTTTTCAGTCTCGGAACGAATTATTTTTCTGGCTTTCATGATATTTATCTTCATCTTCTTCCTGCTGCCTCTTGTTTCAATTAGCATTTCATCCTTCTCCTTTAAAAGCAGGGGCAAAAGTTTTATTGGAACCAGAACCTGGAAAAAGATTTTATCGATGAAAAGTTTTTATTCTGCCTTAGGGCATACAGTTTCTGTCGGGGCCGCCACTTCTCTTCTCTGCATAATCTGCGGCTGCACCTGGGCTTTTTTTATCCGGCTGAAAAACAGGAAGGACGTTTTATCAAGAACAATTCCCATGATTCCAATGTCTGTGTCTTCTGTAGTCACAGGAATAGGTTTGCTGATGCTTGTAAGGAAAGGAAAACCTGCACATCTTATTTTAATCCAGGCATCACTTTTCTGGCCCTTTGCATTCAGACAAATTTTTTCCGCCGCCTCAAAAATTCCGCAGAACATTATTGACTCCTCAGTAATTCTGTCGGGCAGAAAAACTGACTGCATATTTGACATACTGGTTCCCTGCTGCAGGAAAAATATTTTAAGTGCCGCAGGATTCTGCTTTGCAATGAGCGCTGGAGATTCAAGTTTACCTCTGCTTCTGTCCATACAAAATTTTGATACTCTTTCACTTTTCACATACAAACTTGCAGCCGCATACAAATTCAATGAAGCCTGTGCAAGCGGATTAATTCTTGGACTGATCTGCATAATAATTTTCAGTGCAGGAAAAAACAGGGACTAAAATATGAGCTATTTTATTTGCAACAGCATTCAGAAATCATGGAGCGACTTCAGTCTTGACATATCATTTTCCGCTGAAAAAAAATCTTTCACTTCAATAGTGGGACCAAGCGGAAGCGGAAAATCTACAGTGCTAAGAATAATTGCAGGACTTGAAAGTTCTGATAACAGGAACACTGAAATTATTCTTGACGGAACGAACATTACATCAGTCAAATGCGGAAAGCGTAACTGCGGAATGGTATTCCAGAACGCATCACTTTTCCTGAACATGAATGTAATAAAAAACATAAGCTACGGTCTGAAATGCAAAGGAATAAATAAAACGGAGCGCGAACGACTTGCAAAAGAATTCCTGCAGAAGATAGGAATGAAAAACTTTGCAGACAGATTCCCTGAAACATTAAGCGGAGGCGAATGCCAGAGAGTTGCCCTGGCCCGCTCGCTAATTGTAAAACCAAAACTCCTGCTCCTTGACGAACCCTTAAGTGCTCTTGACGCACCTCTGAGGAAAAAGCTGGCGGCAGAAATAAAAGATATGCAGAATGAATATAATTTTACAGCAATAATGGTGACCCACGATCTTGACGAAGCAAAAACCGTAAGCGATAAAATAATTGCAATGAAGAAAGGAAAAAAAATCTGGGAAGGGACGCCGGAAGATTTCTCGGAAAATTATCTATTGTAAATTTTCAATAAAATGGTTATATTTTATGCAACGTAAAAACATATAGGGGCATCTCCAAGTGCTACAATTTTTGGATGCTTCCACAATTTTTTTAGAGGTATAAATATGGCAGAAAACTGCAACCACAAATGTTCAAGCTGCGGTGATAATGGCTGCAAGAGCAGAGATATGCATGAAAAACTTTGCGAAGGATCTTCAGTAAAGAAAGTGATTGCTGTTGTCAGCGGAAAAGGCGGAGTCGGTAAGTCACTGGTAACAAGTCTCCTTGCTTCGAAAGTCAGCAAAGACGGATTCAGGACAGCAATTCTTGACGCTGATATTACAGGACCTTCCATTCCTACAGCATTCGGTCTTCTTGGAAAGCCTGCTGAAGTTGAAGAAACAATTGATGAGCTCGGACAGCAGAGCCAGTACATAAAGAGCGTAAAAAGTGAAGGAGGAGTTCAGGTTATGTCCATGAACTTTCTGCTTCCGGATGCAAGCGATCCTGTAATCTGGAGAGGCCCAGTCATTTCAGGTGCCGTAAGACAGTTCTGGACGGATATTCTCTGGGAAGATGTTGACTACATGTTCGTTGACTGCCCTCCTGGAACAGGAGATGTTCCTCTCACTGTATTCCAGACACTTCCTGTTGACGGAATTATTGTAGTTGCATCTCCTCAGCAGCTTGTGAAAACAATTGTCGAAAAGGCAGTGAAGATGGCAAATACAATGAACATCCCTATCATCGGTCTCATTGAAAACATGAGCTATGTAAAATGTCCTGACTGCAACAAGGAGATCAAAATCTTCGGTGAAAGCAACATCCAGTCAATTGCTGATGAATACAATCTCAAAGTTCTTGCAAAACTTCCCATCGAACCGGGAGTTTCTTCTCTTATTGATGCAGGAAAGGTTGAAGAAGTTAACAGCGAATATATTGCAGGAGCAGCAGAAGCTGTCGAATCACTGTAATGATAAAACTAGTCTGCGCCCCTATGGCAACACTGAGCCACGAAGCCTTCCGAAGGTGCGTTGAAACCTTCGGAGGATGTGATGAATATTTTAATGAAATGATCAACGCATCAACATTACTCACAATGGGTCCGTGGGAAAAATACTACCTTCTCAACGGCTCTGCTCCCGATAAAATAGTCTGGCAGCTTACATCAAACAGGGCAGAAACTTTGGGACAGGCTGCCGAAATAATCAGCAGAATGGGAGGCATAGGCGTAGACTTGAACATGGGATGCTCAGCTCCTCAGATTTACAAAACAGGAGCAGGCATCGCATGGATGCTGAAACCCATTGAAGAAACAAAAGAGGCTGTTGTCCTTGTAAAGAAAATGCTGGATGAATCAGAAAAGAAAACCGGAAGGCATCTGAGATTCAGCGTGAAATGCCGTCTGGGAGATGAAAATTTTACCGAAGAATCTCTCTTCAGATTTACGGACATGCTTGTTGAAAACGGAGTCGAACTTATAACACTCCATCCGAGAACTGTAAAAGAAAAATACAGGCTCACACCCAAATATGAATATGTCCAGAAACTTTGTGAGCGTTATGAAAACAGAATACTAGTCTACACAAACGGAAACATCTGTGACGAAAACAGCGCCCGTTTTGCACTGAGCAGATGTCCGGGAAGTGATACTCTTATGATTGCAAGGGCCGCCGCACAAAAGCCATGGATTTTTGCGCAGCTTAAGAAAAAAATGAATCCCGAACTTTCGCAGGAGGAAATAACTTTCGATGCGCAGGAACTTGCAATAAAATTTATTGATGATGTAGTTGAATGTCAGCCGGAAGAATTCTACAGGACCCGCATACAGAGATTTTTTACTTACTTCTGCCAGAACTTTGCATTCGGCCATTATTTCCAAAGCCAGATGCTGAACTATCATTCCATAGAAGAAAGCAAAGAAAAAGTTGCGGATTATTTTACCAAGCAGAAGGAAGAAAGATTCATTACCTTCTAGCAGAAACAGCAGCCTCATGAATTAGAAATCCCCGAAACAATTAAAGGGAACCTCTAAAAATTGCAATTTACAGAGATGCCATAAATAGTTCCGGGGATTTATGCATGAACTTACAAAAGCATTTATTCCTGAAAGTCTTTATGAAATTCATGCATCAGGAAAACTAGAATGAATACTTAAGTCCCAAAGTAAAATAATTATTGAAACAGTCAGTGAAATTTGCAACCCAGTTATCTTTGTACAGCTGAACTATTTGAGCTTTCGTATAGGAACCGCTTCCGTTATAACTATAAACTCCGTCTGATATTTCCTTCACTCCATACTTATTTCCATTGGAATCCGTATAATAACCGTCAAACATATTTGCATCAACACCCTTGTTATGGATGTATTCAAAATTATATCCCAGCCTGAGGCTCAGCTTACCCCAGCCATATCTTGGCAAAACGTATTCCCCGTTCACACCGGCCTGCACAGTATACATGAAATGATCCTGCGTAAAGAGATTCAAATTATTCATGGCCGTATCAAGAAAACCCAGGTCCTTGTGATAATGGTGATTAAAAATTGTTCCGCTCGTATTATATGCTCCCCATTCAGAAAGAATATAAGCCATTGCCTCATCATCAGAAATACTTTCATTCACATTACCGAAACGTGAGAACAGTCCCGTGAAATTAAGTTTCAAATTATGAAGGGGATTGAAGTCCACAGAAAGCCGGAGAGCATCCGAATTGGGATAATATGAGCTTCCCATGGAAATGCCATTGTTCGTGTAATCCTGATAATTATATGTACCGGGTTTTATCTCATCATTCTCGTCACGCTGAAGATGAGAGAATGTATAAGGGGCAACAAGAGTGTAAGACAAATCAAGCTTGTCAAAAAATAATTTCCCGGGTGCATACACAATGCCCGTCTGGCCTGCGACTCTGTTTCTTGTATCGAAATTAAATTTTATGTCCTCATTAAAATTAACATCGTCAACAAAAATATCAGTTGTCCAGAGGAGTCCCTTAAAAGGTTTAACCTTCAGTACAATTCCCATCTGCAGATTATCATTACAGTCCGTAATTCCCTGTACAGCCATGAAAGGGGCCGGCAAAAGATACGTCGGATCAAATCGTTTTGTTATGATCATGTTTTCATAATAACCGAAAGTCACGACATCATTGAAGCGAATCTCAGCGGAATGCATGGAAAGAAATTTATCAGGCATTGCTCCAAATGATCCGTCATAGGAATTGCTTGCACCTATTGCACTCATAATCTGTGAATAAGAAAATTTCGGATGAGTGAAGCTCAATGAAAAATTTCCTGCATGGTATGCCGTCTCATTCAGGGCCAGCCCTCTCTGCAGGAAATCTCCGTAACCTGCTGAATAAACGCCGGCCTGAAAAAGAAAGTCTCCCTTCTTCAATGATACTACATTATTTCCTTCAAAATAAGCGGCAAGACCGGCCACGTTTGCAGCATCCTGGATTGTGTCATGCCCGTAATTTATGAACTGCGGAAGATGGTTCCTGAAATCTGAAGAACTCCGAATTTCTGCACCAATATCATAGCTTACAGCAACAAGATCATCCAAAAGCATCACGTTTCCGAAACCGGTCGGATTGATGAAATAAAACAGAATATCCTTTGTGCCCCAAACCCCGGAACTTTCGGCATCAAGATTTCCGTAGAGGGCTCCTGCAGTAAGTTCATCCAAGTAAACTTTAGCTGTTTCAACGTCCTTTTCACTTCCGCGTTCAATTACCCTGACAAGAATTTCTTCTGCATCCTGAGCTGAAAAAGGTCTGAGCATCGGAACATAATCAATCAGTCCCCTGGTGCTCCATTTCTGCACATCATTATAAAATTCATTCTTAGCATCCACTGTTATCTGAGCTGACGCAACAAATCCGGCAGCAGCTAAAATTATTCCAGAAAAAAAATTTCTAAAATTCATCCTGTTTTTCTCCTGTGAAACCTTCAGGCCCGAACAGCCCGGGAATCCATCTTTTTATGGTCCATCAATTAAAATAATACCGGTGAAAATATTTAGCAACGTAAACAATATCATATTTTGCATTTGTTTTCAATCAAATTACGTACAGCATAAAACACCATACAAAATATAAGGTGAATATTTTTTGTTTTTTTATTAACATGGTCCAACTGTGAAGGAAAAAATATGGAACGAAAATTTGCTTTTTTTTATATGAATACAGGAAACGGTCACAGAGCTGTTGCAACTGTTCTGAAAAATGAAATGGAGGAACTTTATCCCGGCATCCATATAGAAATGATAAATGCGACAGGAAAAGCCACTCCCGTTTCACAATTCATTGCCGAAAAGGGATACAAAATTTCCTGCAACTACATAGGAGCATTTCCTCTGGTATACGACCTGCAGGAACTCAGCTGTGTCAGAAAAATAATCATCCAGATGGTTAACTTCTCTGTAGCCAAATACATGAAGCATTATATTTATAAGAACAAGATCACGGACATCGTATGCTTCCACTTCCTGCTTGCGCCTGCCCTCAAAAGAATTGTACGTGATGCTCCATGGAAAATAAATATCAATTCATACATCAGCGACCCATTTAACGGACCGTACTTATGGTTCTATGACAGGTCACAGAAATACATGGTTCCGACTGACGAAATGAAAAGAATGGGAACAGATGAATGTCATATCAGGCCGGAAAACATAAAGGTTGTTCCTTTCCTGATGCAAAAAAAATTTCGCCGTCCGAGTACACCGGAAGAAATTTCCATGCTGAAAAAAAGATTCGGCTTTGCAGAAAACAAGAGGATTGTCCTTCTTGTAGGCGGAGGCGAAGGTCTACCAAAGGCTGTTGAAATTGTAAAGAACTGCATCAAGAATAAAGCAAACTTCTCCGTTGCCGTTGTCTGCGGAAGAGACAGGGTCCAGAAGAAGCGACTTGAGCTGCTTGCAAGACAGAATCCTGAAACCGACCTGCACATCTACGGGTTCGTAAATTTCATAGAGGAGCTTGAACGCATAAGCGACCTTGTAGTTACAAAAGCAGGTCCAAGTTCTCTCTACGAACTTATGAGCCTCAGGAAGCCTGTCATAATCAGCAAATACATTCATAACCAGGAGCTGGGTAACATGAGATTTGTTGTCAGGAACGGAATAGGTTTCTTTATCCGCAAACCCAAAAACGTTTTCAGGAAAATCGAATACCTTATGAACAATGACGAGGCGCTAAAGAGGATTGATGAAAACTATCAGAAGCTTTCAATAGAAACAGATGCAACTGAAATTGCAGAAATAATTTACAAAGGAAGTTTCTGATTTTCGTGGGGAGAGTTATCATGAATAAAAAAAGTTTTTTTTCTCGCTCAACAAGAATGATTCTCATTCTTTCAGCACTGACCCTTGCGGCGGCATGTCTTTTTGCCCAGGAAATTCCGGAGCTCACAAAAATAGGAACCTACAGGTGCGGAAGACAGCCTAAGCAGGTTCTTTTTTCTCCTGACAGCAAATTTGTTATACTTCCGCTTCTTGATGATACCGGGTTTGACGTTTTCAGCATGGAGGAAAAGAAGATCATAAAAAGAATAAATCCTCCCAACGCAGAAAAACTCGGATTCGCAGAAGGACTGTTCATTCCCGAGAAAAAAGCTTTCTTCATTTCACAGATGACAACTGCAAACATCTATGAATATACCTACCCTGACTTTGAATTCAGGAGAACAATTCCCACAAAAGGGGTCTGGTCAAAATTCATTGCATGGAACAGTGACAGAAATATGCTAGCAGTCTCCAACTGGTGTTCAAATGATATATCCCTTATTGACTACACCACAGGAGAAGTTGTACGTAAACTTAAGACAGGAAAAGCTCCCCGGGGAATTGTTTTTACTGACAAAGGAAAATACATTATCTCTCTCTCCTTTGAAAGCGGAGTAATTGAAAAATTTGATGCCGACAGCGGAACAAAACTCAAATTCATACCGATCACAAATGCAGCCATGCGTCATATAGTTCTTAACAAGGAAAACACGAAGGCCTATATAAGCAACATGTACCATGCAGTAATTTATGAACTAGACCTTGAAAGCTTTAAAATTACAAGGCAGCGAAAAGTTTATATAAACCCTAACACAATAGAGCTCTGCAATAACCGCTATCTGTTTGTATCATCAAGAGGCTACAACAACCCTGAAGACTATACCAAAAGAAGCCCGTATAACGGAAAAATCACAGTAATTGACACCCGGACTATGGAGGCCATAAAAATATTTGAAGGCGGAAACCAGCCCACAGGTCTTGCAATTTCTGGAGACGGAAAATACTTATGCTTTTCAAACTTCCAGGATGCAAACATAGAGCTCTATGAAATAAAATAAACAGTCCCAACAAAAACAGGGATTCCTTTATTCATAAAAAAAGGCACAGCAGAATCAGACAATGAAATCTACTGCGCCGTTTTTTTTATTCAGGGAGACACCTGAAATTACATACAGTTACAGGCATGCAATTTCAGGTTCCGACAAGGGCATCCATGTACTAGAGATTATCAAAGAATCCCTTTGCCTTAAGAAGTTCTGCATTAAGAATACCACCGAGAGCTGCACCTCGCTTTGTATTATGACTGAGGGCAACAAACTTAACGTCAAATACATTGCACGGACGAAGACGTCCGATTACACAAGCCATACCGTTTTCTGTTTCACGGTCACGGCGAGGCTGAGGACGGTTCTCTTCATGGCGGACAACGATTGCACGCTTAGGAGCGTTAGGAAGACCAAGTTCCTGGGGAAGTGAAGAATAGGATGTCCAGACTCTTTCTATTTCTTCAAGGCTTGGCTTCTTGTCTTCAGGCAAATCGAATTCCAAAGAAACACATGCCGTATGTCCGTCAATTACAGGCACGCGAGTACAAGTAGAAGAAACCTTAGGATATTCAGCGTTCTCAATTTTTCCGTCCACAACCTTTCCGAGAATCTTCAGACATTCTTTTTCAGTCTTCTCTTCTTCTCCACCGATATATGGAACAATATTGTCAATCATATCAAATGATGCAACACCCGGATATCCAGCACCGGAAGTTGCCTGGAGAGTTGTAACGATCATTCTCTTAACAGGGTATCCTGCCATGATAAGTGCATGGAGAGGCATCATGTATGTCTGGAGGGAACAGTTAGGCTTTACGGCAATGAATCCCTTGTCCCATCCGTGATGCTTTTTCTGTTCAGCAATTACGTCAAGATGTGAATAATTAATTTCCGGTACCAGCATCGGAACATCTTCCGTCCAGCGGTTTGCAGATGCATTTGAAACTACAGGAATACCTTCCGCTGCATAAGCTGCTTCAAGAGCCTTGATTTCATCCTTCCCCATTTCAAGTGCGGAGAAAACAAACTTGCACTTCCCGAGAGCCTTCTTTTCATCATTTGCATCTTCAACAGTAAGACCTGCAACAGCTTCAGGAATATCTGCTCCAATAAGCCAGCGGCTGGATACAGCATCCTTGTAAAGTTTTCCAGCGGAGCGAGGAGATGCTGCAACATAAGTTACTTCAAACCACGGATGATTTTCCAGAAGCTTAATATAACGCTGTCCAACCATACCTGTTGCACCAAGAACACCTACCTTTATCTTTTCCATAACAATCCTCTTAATAATATAGTAGAAAATAAATACTTAATGTAAACCAGGTCCATGAACTTAAGGACCATGAACCTGTCAAACTTTCCGCAAACTACAAATTACAGTCCGCAATAGCCTTCCTGATAATCTCCCGGGCCGCAGGTTTTGCTTCAACAAGTGGAAGCCGTACAGTACCGGAAGGCATTCCCTTGACATTCATTGCATACTTGATGCTTGCCGGATTTCCGTCGCAGAAAGCAGCCTTGAAGAACGGCTGAAGACGATAATGAATCTTTCTTGCTGCGGCAAAATCTCCGTCAAGACAGTCATGAACCATTTCAGTCATGAGTGATGGAATAAGATTTGTTACAACAGAAATTACACCGTCACCACCTGCTGCAACCAGAGGAAGTGTAAGACTGTCATCACCGCTGAGAACAAAGAAATCAGGATGCCTGGAAACGACATTCCCGATGACTTCCATCATCTGAGGAATACTGCCGCTGGCTTCCTTCACACCCGCTATGTTAGGGAGATCCGCAATCTTTTCAAGAAGATCTGCAGGAATATTTTTTCCTGTACGTCCCTGAATATTATAAACAATGACAGGTACACCAACTTTTGAAACCTCTTCAAAATGACGGTAAACACCTTCATCGCTAGGCTTATTATAGTAAGGAGTTACAACAAGAACATAATCTGCACCCTTATCCTTTGCACGCTGAACATAACGAACAGCATCACGTGTATTATTGCTTCCTGCACCTATAATAATTTTAACGTCTTTATCATTTTTCTTATTGAATTCACGAACAAGCGGAACTGCTATGTCAATTAATTTTTCTTCTTCATCTTCATCAAGGGTCGGTGTTTCTCCTGTTGTACCGAGAGGCAAAATTCCATCAATTCCCTGCTCCAACTGAAACTGCACATTTTTTCTGAAGCCTTCAAAATCTACATCACCGTTTGGCAACATAGGAGTAATCATAGCTGTAAAGGCACCCTGCAATTTAGCCATCACATACCTCCATAAATCATTTTATAAGCCAAATATACATTATTTCGGCTATTATTACATATTTATGCAAATTATTCAATATTCTTACTAAAAATTATGTGAATTATTTAAAGGAAAAAAAAGCGGTCACTGAAATGAATCAGTGACCGCAGGACAATTTGAGAAAACCAATGACATCAGCTTTCTGAAATCTGACATTTTTTTAAATATTTTTTTACATAAACTCTCTCTCGTATATCTCCTTTAGGTATCAATGGCCAACTACGTATGTGCTTGTAATTTACGTGGTATGGCATAAAAAAACAATGGGAATACCATACCATAAATATGGTATATTCATACCTAAAATTAGGTAAAATTTACCTGATTCCCACTTTATTAAATAAAAAAATATATTTATAATCAGAATATGACTATTTTTTTTCGTCCATCCGTAAAATTTTTTTTGTATAGTTTTTTCTCAATTTTCTTCGCTGCAAATCTTTTTTCAGCTCCAAGAAAATATTTAAATCCCGGTGAATATTTGGCGGCAAATGAAAAACTCAGTCACACATCCGGCAAAGTAAATCTTCCTCTGCAGGTAAAAAGCTTTTACGACCTTACGGGAAACATAGAGTGTGCAAATCTGGATGACAAGCTGTTCTCACTTTCAGAACAAAAATTTAACCCAAGCTTCTATTCAGGTGCACTATGGCTGGAAATTGAATTCCAAGACACAATAGACAAATACGGCCCATACTATTCATTGACATTCGGTGCAGAACACATTGACTGTGCCGAACTCTACATAGAAAAAAACGGCAGATGGATTTTATACGGAGAAACAGGAAGAAGCATACCAAGAAAACAAATGAGTTCACCTATATGGATACTGAACATACCACTCAACATGCTTGACATGGAAAAGCAGAACGGCCCAGAAAACTATAGGGCACGCATACGTTTCATATCATATACAGGAGCTCCCGTAAACCTGAATCTTTATACCCAAAGACAATTCTATTCATATCTTTATATTTTCACGACATTCGTTTTTTTTCTCCTGGGTGTTTGCCTGATAATTTCAATTGCAATTTTTGTTTTCGGAATAGTATTCAGAGATAAAATATATATTCTCCTTGGACTTGCTTCATTCCTGGTCCTGTGCCTTCTTGTGAACCTTACGGGAGTCGGTTCAATATATCTCTGGAACGGACTTTCAACAAAAGTTTCAAGCCAGAAGATAATGTACATATTTGCGGACACCATGTTCTGCACACTCATTGCAGACTATCTGATGATCACAAAGGAAAACAAAATAAATGAGGAAGTAAAGATTACATCATTCATAATGATTGCCCTGATTGTACTAAACAGCATATCAGTTTTTTTTGTACGCTCACCTGCTGTCATGCATATAACTTTCTGCATCAACATGATATTATGCTGCTTCGTGTTTGCGGGAATAATCATAAGAAATTCATGGAACAAAGCCAACAGGACAACCACAGCCTCAATTATTTTCTCTCTCTGGCCTATAGCTTTTTTCACTGAAGGTGTAATCACTTCTTTCATTCTTATCAGAACTTTCTCAAAAAGCAGAATTTTTACAATCTTTGACAATGAGCACTATATGTTTTTCTTCGCAGGATTCATGATCATAACATTGCCTGCAATTTATCTGAACATTCAGCGGGAGTCCGTAAAAATAGACCATCTCAACAGGACAATAAAAAGTTTGAAGCATGCGAACAGAAAGTTGTCCAACCAAAAGAAGATGACAGAAAAATGCATGAACACTCTTCTTAAACTAAATCTCAATGCACAAAATTTTCTTCACCTTCCTGAATTGAAAACTGAAAACCATAATGCACAACAAATCATAAAAATCCTGAAAAGAACAAACATCCAGGGAACAGATCTGCTTACAACCCTCTGCATCATGAACAATTCAATGGACCCGAAGGACTGCCCTATTCTCATACAGGACTTCTTCAATGAATGCCTGAATTTTGTCAGGCAGTACAGTTCAACAAAACAGAACACTCTGTCAATAAAGAATGCCATCTCCACGGACTGCTGCATCTGTGCACAGAATAATTTACTTGAATTCATTTACACGACATTCATTTTCTCAATCATGCAGGTTGCATACAGCAGCTCCAAGATAGAATTAAATTTTTATAACAACCTCAATGACTTTATCTTAAGCGGAACAATAAATGCAGACACTGACATGCTTTTGAGAATCAGAAAATTTATTTCAGAAGAAAAACATCCGGAAGGAAATTCCTACTACGATTTTGAAATTCTTAAGGAAGCATGTAAAATTTATGGAGGAAAATTTT
The DNA here is from genome assembly GCA_045642665.1 of Treponema sp. Lineage (GTDB taxonomy): Bacteria > Spirochaetota > Spirochaetia > Treponematales > Treponemataceae > Treponema_D. Next base: position 36,780 of record JAZUJH010000120.1, on the reverse strand, counting down.
CTCTTGACGTAAAAAAGGAAGTCGGAATATTTACTCTCAAAATGAATTTCAATTTCTACACGCCATCAGAACGGAGCATGATAAAAGGAACTCTGTTCACTGAAGAAGACAACTGCATAAATTACTACAACACGATTCAGGATATGAGCCTAAAAAAGAGTGTCTATATCATTGAAGAAAATGCAGAACAAAGAATGTTCATTGAAAACCTTCTGAAAAATGATTTCAAGACAAGCAGCTTCCCAAACGGAACGGACGCCTGGAATGCTTTGCAGGAAAATTTAAATTCCCTGCCGGATTTGATTATTACAAACTCAGACCTGCCTCTGCTTTCAGGACAGGAACTGTTTGCAAAATGCAATGACGACCCGCAGTTAAAGAACGTTCATTTTATTTTCATACTGAATTTAACTGAACGTCAGCTTTATGACACGCTAATGCAGAAAGGAGCTGCTGCTGTCATAAAGCTGCCCCTCCAAAAGAATGAACTGTACAATACAATAATGGCTGTGGCAAACACTGATGAAAAGGTAAAGAACAAACTGTTCTCAAAGATAAACAAACTTGTTCATGAAGGAGAAAACATTTCCGTTACAGAAACTGCGGTCCAGGAAATTGAACAGATAGACACACCTGACACAGGAAAAATGAATTTAACAAATTCCCAGAGCGGTCTTTTTGCGAACTCAAATCTTTCCAACAGAGAAAAACAAATTGCATATCTCATTGCAGCCGGAAAAACTGACAAGGAAATTGCAGCCTCATTAAACATTTCACCGGCAACAGTCGCAACACACAACAAAAAAATTTTCAAGAAAATCGGAGTACACAGCCGTGTTGAGTTAATCAACAAAGTACGGTAAAATAAATGGAATAAAAAAGTTCTTGGAGGAAAAAACATGGCAGGAAACACTTTCGGTGAAATTTTTAGAGTAACAACTTTCGGTGAAAGCCACGGAAACGCATTGGGTTGCATTATTGACGGCTGTCCCAGCGGAATTGAAATTGATGAAAATTTTCTTCAGAGTGAAATGGACAGAAGGAAGCCTGGAGCAAGACAGAAGGATTCCAGCGGAAAAGAAATTTTCAATGCGGCCGTAACAGGACGAAGTGAAGGCGACAAGGCTGAAATTCTTAGCGGCGTTTTTGAAGGAAAATCAACAGGTACACCGATTGCAATCCTGATAAGAAATTCAAATCAGCACTCTTCTGATTACAACAACATAAAAGATAAATTCCGTCCAGGACATGCGGACTTTTCATTCCACAAAAAATATGGATTCCGTGATTACAGAGGTGGAGGAAGATCAAGCGGGAGAGAAACTTGTGCAAGAGTTGCGGCAGGTGCTTTTGCAAAAACATTTTTGAAGACAAAAGGAATAAACATTATTTCATATACCTCCCGTGCAGCAGGAATTGAAGCTAAGAAGATTGATTTTTCGGAAATTGAAAACAATACAATGCGCACACCGGACAAAGATGCAGCTGTCCTTATGCAGGAAAAAATCAGTGAACTCAGAAAACAGGGAAACTCCGCAGGCGGAATGATTACAACTATTGTTACAGGACTCCCGGCCGGCTTAGGAGAACCTGTGTTTGATAAATGCGATGCACTTCTTGCACAGGCAGTTCTTTCCATAGGAGCCATAAAAGGTATTGAGTTTGGAGACGGATTTGATGTTGCAGACTCAACAGGTTTTACGAACAATGACTTCATGAAAAATGAAAACGGGAAAGTTATTTTTGAAACAAACCATGCCGGAGGAATTCTTGGAGGAATTTCAAACGGCAATACAATAACTTTCAATGCAGCTGTAAAGCCTGTACCAAGCATTTACATGAAACAGCAGACTGTTGACGTTAACAGTAATAATGTTGAAATTGAAATTGAAGGAAGACATGATGTTTGCCTTTGTCCAAGAATAGTTCCTGTCATTGAAGCTATGACGGCAATTACAATCGCTGATCTTTATTTAAGGAATGAGACTTCAAGGATTTAATTTGAGCTTATGAAAAAAAATAATTCCTTAAAACAATTACTCCTCGTTCTCCTCATATTATCCGGTGTAACTGCAGCTGTTATATGCGCTTCATATACATATATCACCGGCGCATCAAAAAAAAATTTTGAACCGGAAAATCTTTCAGAGAATGATGTTTCACTGCTCAACAGCATACTGGATGCAAAATATCCAAGAAGATCTTCCAGACAACTTTCCGAACTTCCCTACGGCATAATTCCGGCAGAAATTACACTGATTTCGGAAAGTGCAATACTTGTTGACACCTTGACAGGCTCTGTTCTCTACGAAAAAAATGCGGACATAAAAATACCTCCGGCCTCCATGACAAAGATAATTGAGATGTACGTAGTATTAAAAGCTGTCAGCGAAAAAAAAATTTCTTTGGATGACATTGTTCCTCTGCCAAAAGAATCCTGGGCTGAAAACATTCCTCATGATGCAACAAGAATGCACCTTGAAAAAAACCAGACTGTCACTTTAAGGGAACTTCTTGTCGGACTTGCAGTTGCAAGCGGAAACGATGCATCCATTGCAGTTGCACATTATGTTTCCGGAACCATGGAAAACTTTGTGGAACAGATGAACAAATGTGTAAAAGACATGGGACTGAAGAACACACACTTCGTTGAGTCATCAGGTTACAGCGAAGAAAACATTACTACTGCCAGAGACTTTGCAACCTTCGCAAGAATTTATATAAACCAGTTTCCATATGCGCTGCAGGAATTTCATGCACAAAGTGAATTGATTTATCCAAAGGAATTTAATCTGAGCAGGGAAATGAAATCCTACGGAGACAGTCTTGCAATACGTCAGCCGAACACAAATCTTCTTCTTAAAACTTACGAGGGATGCGACGGACTAAAAACTGGTTTCATAGATGAAAGCGGCTACAACATAAGCGTTACGGCACAGCGCAACGGCACAAGATTTCTTTCGGTAACAATGAGAGGTCCAGGAAAAAATATCCGGGAAGGAAACAATGTAAGAGTAAAAGACAATACAGCCCTTCTGGATTTTGCATTCAACTGCTTCGCAGACTACGAAGGTCTCAAGCCAGAAGAAGCTAAAATGTTTTCTGTACAGAACTTCGGGACACAGGAAAAAGCTATAAAGCTTGTTCCCGCATTTTCAACAGCCTTTACGGTTCCTGCAATAAGCGGAACAAATCCTTCGGAATGTGCAAAAAATATTACACATAAAGCTGAATACGATGAAAATATTTTTGGAAGTGTACAGGCCGGAACGGAACTTGGAAAAATTATTTTCTATTCAGGAACAACACCTCTTTACACCGTTCCCCTGGTTGCAGACAGGACGACAACAGATTTGAGCGGAACAAGACAGCTCTTTGAAAAACTCATATTCCGCAGAAAGCTTAAAGACTCCGTTCCAAAGGAATAATTCTGTAACCTCTTCTAAGAATCTCTGAAATCAAAGTACCGGTTTTTTCTGAAAGTGCAGGAGAAACTGGTATTATGATTCCGTCACTCAATTTCTGCAGAAGCTCTTCCATGTTGCCGCAAGGTGAAGCATGAATATAATAATAACCGCACTCCTCACCGGCAGTTACAATTTTTTCATCAGCATAATAATTCGGTGAATGCCACATCAATGAAAGCTCTTTTCCTGTAGCATCAAAAAATTCATCTTCATTTCTGGCAAGACCGCGTCTTATAAAGTCTTTTTCAATATAGAAAGTTCTGCTGCTGAAATCCATGTCCGTGTAGAACGCAGACGCGCATTTGTATCCGGCCAGCACAATTCCTTTTGTTTCCTTCGGATAGCGTCTTATAAATTCACCGTTCACAAAAAAAGTTGCATCAACATTAAATTCTTTGAGAGAATTCAAAACCTGTGACAATCCTTCCGTACTGTTCATTGCATCAACAATCAGATAAGCTGTTTTAGGTCTCTTTCTGATGATCTCTGTCTCTGCAAAAAGTGAATAAGTTCTGGAACCTTTCAAAAGTGAGCGGACAAAAATTGCATTAGAAAATTTTTCATTCTTCGAGTCACTAGTATACACTCTGAAGGATGCATTTCTTTCAGAAGAAGAAAACTCCTTTCCTGAAAGGCTCTGCTCCCAAATATTTTTTGAAGAATCAAAAACATAAAAATCATTGCCCCTCTGAGCATAAACCTTATCTTCAATCCAACAGGCCTTGTCTGCTGAAGACAAAAACAGAAATTCCCTGCCGGAATAAATGTTCCAGAGGAACGTTGTATTATTTCCTCCGACCACAAGGTTTTCTGAATCTTTCCACAGAAATGAGACTATTTTTTCACCAGAACATTCAGACTTCTTCTTCCATCCGGATATTTCATAAACCTGCAGGGAATCAGAATCAGGAAAGGCAGCAAAACGTCCGTCAAAAGACACTTTGGGTTCCGAAAAATCTTCCAGGTCCATGACCAACTCAGATTTGCTTCCCAGACTATAAATGCAGCTTAATTTCTTTCCGCTCCCGTAGGAAAAATAATTCAGCCACAAAAAAACCTCACCCGGATTTCCCCATAAAACTTCGCAAGAAAAAACACTTCCGGGAACCGAAGAAAAGGAATACATTCCTTTTATGTCCACGAATTCATTTCCGCCCCTGCAATAATATACGCTGCATGTTCTGTTCCCGCTGAGCACAGCAACATCAAAAGATTCCATGCCCAAAACATAATCAGAACTCTTCCTGACTCTAAATGAATCCTCACCAGGATTAAAGACAATCGGAAGCCTTCCAACTATTTTTCCTGATCCCAGAAGCTTTGAATACATGCCGCGGGTATAAAGTTCATTTTCATTTATTAGATATACAATATCTGAATCAATATAAATAAGATCGCCGCTGTCTGCCCACTGAACATTTCTGATGGAGCCTTTGCCGACTCTCCTTAATCCGGAATCAATTTTTATTTTATTTTTTACGGCAGATACTGTAGCAAAATAAAGTTCACCGCCGCTTTCATAAACCAGGGCCCTGGAATTGGAAGACCATATTACATTTATGCCGCTGAAACTGAAGGGAACATTTCCGGAAAGCTCAAAAACTTCGCCGGACTGCACATTCTCCAGAAACAGGACACCTTCCGAAAACTTTTTGTCATCAGGTTTCACAGAACAAATCCAGTTACCGTCAGGGCTTACGCACACAGGATAAGCACACATAAAAGTTTCCGGAAACCCTTCAATACAATCAGTCCACTCGAAGGATTTTTTTTCGAAGCTATACTTTCCGCTTCCCCATTCATTGCTTATCCGAAGAAATTTTCCCGAATCCAAAAGCTGCAGCTGTTCAGGATTGCAAGTAAGAATCCGTCTTGAATCTCCGGATTTTTTTTGTCCGTTCTGATTAAGTTCCGCAGAAAATAAAGTTGAATATTCGCCTTTAAAATTCTTATAGTCAGCTTTATACAATAGCTGATTACCGGAATCAAGGTCAAATGTTTCAAAGGAAATCTGCGCAAAAATAAGCTGATCAAAAAAAATCAGTAAAAACAGAAACTGTAAAAAAAAATATTTTCTTTTCATCATAAAAACTATTTCTTGATTCTCAGAACCGTAAGAGGATCTATACGGCTTCCGTTTTTATAAACCGTAAAATGCAGATGATTGCCCGTGGAATAGCCTGTGCTTCCTACAAGACCAATTACAGTTCCCTGAGAAACAAAGGAGTCCTTCTTCGCGGTAATCCTGCTCATATGACCGTAAAGAGTCTGGTAACCGTCAACATGCTTTATGATAACATAATTTCCGTATGTATTGGAAAACCCTGTGAACACAACGGTTCCGCTCATTGCTGCCTTTATCGGAGTTCCCTTAGGACAAGCCATATCAATTCCTCCGTGGAACTGACCTTTTACACCGCTGAAAGGGTCTTCCCTGTTTCCGAATTTTGAAGTGAGACGATAACTTGCACTGATGGGACAAATAAAAAGTTCACCCATCGCTTTCTGAAGCAAAGCGGAATCCATTCTTGCACCCGGAATAAAAATTTCCTGTCCTACAGAAAGCACATCAGTTTCCAGATTATTTACATCAAGCAGATCTTCAACAGCGACATCATATTTTGCACAGAGCATCTGAAGATTTTCACCGGCTCCGACTTTATGAAGCATTCCGTCAACAGACGGAATCCTAAGTTTCTGACCGGAACGGAGATAACGGACATTCTCAATATCATTCATGGCAATGAGAGTTGAAATGTTTGACAGTCCAAATGTCTGGCAGATTCCGCTGATTGTATCACCTGCCTGGACCTTATAATTCGTAAAGCTTACAGGCTCCTTGAAGTCCGCTGAAGAAACAAGAATATTTCCTTCCGCATCAAAAATATCTCCGTCACCGTTAAACGAATATCCGTCCGAGAGCGCAAGGACAGGTAAAATTTCTTCAATCTTCCGGAAATCACTTTCAGCACCCCCAACAAAATTTACAGGCCTTGCGAAACTGTCCTTGTATGAAAAATATTTAAAGATGCCGAAAGGAATCAGGGCACAGAGAAAAATAAAAACTGCAGCCCATGAAAACTTTAATAAAAGCTTCAGGACTCTTCCAAAAAAAAGAAATGAGGCCCTCAATGAAAAATCATGTCCGGACTTCACATCCGAATAACCGTCGTAAGAATCAACTGGATATGTAGAAATTCTATCAGAAAATGAGCCAGAACCTCTTCCTGAAAAACTTTTGAGCAGTCCATTAAAATTTGATTTTCTTCCGCTTTCTGAATAATTTAAAATCTCCATAGCGAATACATCGGCATTTTTCTTTTCACATATTAAACATTTATGCCGATAAACTATATGGAAGAAATGAGTGTAAAAAAACAAGCTTTACTACATTGTTGTATAGGTATTTTTATTGGCATATTTATCAAGCTCTTCGTGCTGGACTTCTACAGAATCCAGGGAACTTCAATGGAACCGACCTACAAAACCGATGACAGGGTTGCAGTATTTAAATTGTCCTACGGAATTACGATTCCAATTTATGGGAGACGAATTATAAGCTGGGCCGAACCTGAAGTGGATGACATTGTTGTCTGCAAGATAAACGGCAGGATGATTGTAAAAAGATGTACAGCCCTTGCCGGAACTCCACTAGATTATTCAGCAAAAAAAGGTTACACTCTCATTGTAAACGGCAAAGAAATTCCGCTTACCGAAGAACAGTTCCACAAGATGAACGGAAGTTTTGTTGTGCCTGAAGGATATGTACTTTTAATCGGTGACAACGCTGAAACCTCAATTGATTCACGGAACTACGGATTTGTTAATACAAAAAACATAATTGGCAGGGTAATAAAAAAATGAACGGCTTTTACATAAAAAGAAGAGTTGTTATTCTGGCCGTTCTCTTTGCGGCTTTCTTTTCATACATTACTTACTACTACGGAAAACTTGCATCAAAACCACCCGTGACAGCAGCTCCGGTACCTGTTGCAAAAGTTGAGAGAGGTGCAATTGTAGACAGGAACGGGAAACCTGTTGCAGTCCAGACAACTTTTTATGACTTCGGAATTACGCCGAACCTTATAAAAGATCCCGCCCTTTTTTCATCACTCATTGCGCCCGTCGTAGGCATGGCTCCGCTTGAAATACAGAACATCATTGATACGACATCAAAGAATGAAAGAAAATTCACTTACATAAAAAAGAAAATTTCACAGGAGCAGCACGACGAGCTGTTAAAGATTTTAAACACCTACTCCTACAGGACATACTGCAGCTTTGACCCTGTTCCGGGAAGAATCTATCCGATGAATGAAACCGCAAGCCAGCTTATCGGGTACATGGGAAAAGACGGATTCGGTTTGAGCGGGATCGAATACTCAATGCAAACAGAACTTTCACCTCCAATCAGGGAAGGTGAAACCGGAACTGTTTACGGAAAAAATATTTATCTCACAATTGATTCGAATCTTCAGTACGAGCTTGAAAAAATTGCCAGAAGTGCAATGGAAGAAACGCAGGCCGAAAACATTACGATAATCGCTTCACAGGTCAAAACCGGAGAAATCCTTTCCTATGTCTGTCTTCCTGCAGTTAATTTAAATGAATATCCAAGTTATTCGCCTGAACAAAGAGAAGACAGACCTGCAGTACGTTCTTATGAGCCGGGAAGTGTCTTCAAAATTTTCTCAAGCGCAGCTTATTTTGACAGCGGTTCAATTAATGCTGAAACAACCTTTGTCTGTGACGGAATTTATGAGAAGACAACAAACCTTGGAGAAAAAATTCAGATCAAATGTCTTGACCATCACGGAACTCTGACTACACGAGAAGCTCTCAAATATTCCTGCAACGATGCGCTTGCGCAGATGAGCGAAACTCTTGATGCGGAACCGTTTCTCGCATACCTGCATAAATTCGGCTTCGGTGAAAAAACTGGAGTTGAACTTCCTTCAGAGGCGAAGGGTTCCATAAAGAATCCAGACAGCAAACTCTGGTCCGCCCGCAGCCAGGCAACAATATCCATCGGACAGGAAATAGGTGTAAGTGCTCTGCAGATGGTACAGGCGACGAACACAATTGCAAACGGTGGTCTTCCTGTTAAGCTCACATTCATCCACAGCATAAAGGACAAGGACGGAAAAGATGAATATGTTCATGTACCTGAATACGGTAGCCGTGTAATAAAAAAAGCTTCGGCTGACTATATTCTCAGCTGCATGGAAACGACTGCAAAAACAGGAACAGGACACCGAGCTTCCCTCGGAGATATTTCAATCGGTGTAAAGACAGGAACGGCTCAGATTTATGATGCAAACACGAAGCGTTACAGTGAAACGGATTTCATTTCAAACTGCATCGCGGTATTCCCCATCGAGAATCCAGAAGTGGTTCTCTACATTGTCATTGAAAAGGCAAAGGGTGAAACTTACGCGGGACGAATTGTTGCACCTGTAATTGCGAAAGCTGCGGACGAAATAATTGACGTACTGGGAATGAGCCGTGAAAAAGCTCCGAGCGTTGTACATTCAGGGCATTCATCAATAACAAGTTCCGCACCGGTTCAGATAAACAAATATGTTCCGAACTTCATTGGAATGCCTAAACGAGACCTGCTTCCACTTCTTGACAGAAAAGACATAAAGGTTGTCATAAACGGCGAAGGCTGGGTTGTAAGTCAGACGCCGGAAGCAGGAACACCAATTACGGAGAACATGACAATTGAATTCAATCTGGAATAAAAACATAGGTCTATTTGAAAAAAGATTCCCCGCCCTGTTTGACGTACTAAGAAATGAAATAAATTCTTTCAAGGAAAGTGACGCATCAGATTTTAAGATACAGGAAGCGAAAAACGGAATGCCCATTCTCCTTGAAAACAATGTGCCCCTTCATTCAAGATACAATCCTGCTGCAGAAGCGCAAAAACTTTGCAGCACCTTTGACAAAGAAAAAAAAGATGCTGCAGTTTTTCTGGGATTCGGATTAGGTTATGCACCCATATGTTTTGCAGAATCCTTTCCCGGAACATCCTTGATCATAATTGAAAGCGACTGCAGAAGACTGCTGTTTTCCTTCATGCATCTGGATTGGGAAAAAGTATTTTCAATGAAGCAGATTGTTTTTGCAGTGACACGGGATGTAGGAAGCATTGTATCTTTGGTGAACAGATTCTCATTTGACAGGATCCAGATTTATTCGCAGAAGGCACAGACTGCACATGACAGTAACTTCTTTGATTCTGTTGCCGAAGAGCTGAAGAAACTGAAGCAGAAAGAAGAAATCAACACAAACACATTAGAAAAATTTGCTCATCTGTGGCTTTCCAACAGCTGCAGGAACATTAGATACATCGGAAGCCTTGAAGGAGTAGACCGGTATTCACAGAGCGTAAGAAAAAAAAATCTTGACCTTCCTTTTGTTATTCTTGCTGCAGGACCAAGTCTTGAAACAATTCTTCCTCATCTATCCGAAATAAAGAAGAGAGCAATAATTGTTTGCGTTGATACAGCACTCCATGCATGCCTCAGAGTAAATGTCGAACCGGATTTCATTGTACTTCTTGATCCCCAGTACGCCTGCGCCATGCACCTTGAGTTCCTTGAATCAAAAAGCTCTATCCTTATTACAGAAGTAGCTGCCTACCCTTCCGTTTTCAGATTCAGGTGCAGGGAAATAATTCTTGCATCATCAATGTTTCCTGTCGGCCAGTTCTTTGAAAAGGACGGACTGTACAAGGGAACACTAAAAAGCGGCGGAAGTGTAGCAACAAGTTCATGGGATTTTGCAAGGCACTGCGGAACAGACAGAATATTTATTGCAGGAATGGACCTGGGCTTTCCCGGAAAGCAGACACACATAAGGGGTTCACAGTTCGAGGAACGTTCACACAGGACTTCAACAAAGCTTTCAACAGCAGAAAACGATAACGTCTCTTCACTTTTTTCAGCTTATCCCGGCCGGGCAAAAAATTATTTTGATGAAGACTTTCTGACTGACAAAAGAATGTCCCTTTTCTCATGGTGGTTCGAACAGAGCTGCCGGGTTGCAAAGGAGGAAGGAACATTAACCTACTGTCTCACGCCGCAGAGCATGGCCATAAAGAATATAGAAAAATTCTTACTTGAAGATTTCCTTAAGCTTCCTGAAAAAGAAACGGAAAGAAAAATTTTTTTGCAGCAGGAAAAAAAAGCTGCCCCTAATGAAAATCATATTCCGTTTGAGAAAGCCCTTTCAAAATTCAGGAGCGATTTAAACAATTTCTGCCTCCTTGCAAAAAAAGGTATTTCACTTTGCCAGAAGGCAATTGAAAACAGGACCAGAGCAAATGAGATTTTTCAGGAACTTAATCTTATTGACCAGAAAATTCTTGGCTCCGGCTCAAAGGATTCTGCATCACTGGTATTTCCTACGCAACGGCAGCTCGAAAAGTTAACAAAAAATCTCCCTGAAGACAAGCTGCTGAACCAGCTTTATTTTTCAAGAATAGTGTACAGGCGGATCCTAAAATCAGCAGAAGAAATTCTGGAGAATTTCATTTAAGTTTCCAAAACCTCCACCGATAATTAAAGCGTGCAATATGGAATGCCGGCGGGCGATTCACGAAAGTGACAACATCCAGGCGTCTGCTGGACCTGGCACAATGTCTTCATAAGGACCAAAGTTTTGCTTGGCTTTGGTTCTTTTTTTTTCTTCCGAGCATTAGAATTTAATTATACTAAATTTTCTTAAACTATATTGCATTCCTTGTTTTTTTATGATATTTTTATACCAACGTCTTTTGCAAAGGTGCAGACCTTGCGGAGACTATTTTTTTTAAATTCAGGGGAACCTCTATGAATTGTTACCTTCAGATGTTCCCCTGAAGATGCGATGTATAAAGCCTTGCACCTTCAAGAACTAAAACTCACGGGAATCTCTGAAAAGTATTTTTTAGAAATCCCCGCGATACAAAAACCGGAGACAAAATGGAACACTTTGAAGAAATCCTTGACAAAATCAAATCCGCTGTATGGGGTATTCCTTTAATCGTTCTGATTCTTGCAACAGGAATCATCCTCACACTAAGAACTCATGGCATTCAGTTCAAGAAACTCATGAGAGCACTCAAGTCCATCATGCAGAAACCGAGCGGAAAAGACGGTGAAGTTTCTAGTTTCGGAGCCCTTTGTACAGCACTTTCAGCAACGATAGGAACAGGAAACATTGTCGGTGTAGCATCGGCCATTGCAGTCGGGGGACCTGGAGCTCTGTTCTGGATGTGGATTGCAGCCCTTCTTGGGATGTCAACAAAATATGCAGAATGTATGCTTGCCGTAAAATACAGGCAGACAATGAGCGACGGTCACATTCTCGGAGGACCTTTCTATACGATCGAAAAAGGTATGGGAGAAAAATGGAGGTGGCTTGCAGTTCTTTTCGCAATATTCGGTGCAATGGCAGGTCTTCTTGGAATAGGAACAATGACACAGGTGAACGGTATAGCAAGTGCAGCAAAAAGTTTCTTCGATCCTGATTCCGTGCACATAATTACACTGTTCGGAAAAGAATATTCACTGGCAATTGTACTTACAGGACTTGTTGTAACCGTATGCTCCGCCCTTGTAATCATTGGCGGCATCCGGAGAATTTCAAAAGTTGCACAGGTAATCGTACCTTTCATGGCCATTCTTTACTTTGTGATTGGCGTATTTGTAATTCTCTTTAACTTCAGCCACGTCAGCGAAGCTTTTGAACTTATTTTCCAGTCAGCGTTTGCCGCCAAAGCTTTTAACGGAGGTCTTACAGGAACAAGTCTCATACTTGCACTGCGGCAGGGCGTTGCAAGAGGTATCTTCTCCAATGAAGCTGGCTTGGGTTCCGCTCCGATTGCGGCTTCTGCAGCAAAAGTTGAAGAACCTGTAGCCCAGGGACTTGTTTCCATGACAGGCACATTCATTGATACAATCATCATCTGTACAATCACGGGACTTGCAATCATCATCTCAGGTGAAGAAATATTTGCAGGAGGTCTTATGGGTGTTGACCTTTCAACGGCCGCATTCCAGTCTCTTTTCATGAAAGTATTCGGTGAAAAAGAAATAATAAAGTATATTGTGAAAGGTATCATGATGGTCTGCCTTGCATTCTTTGCATTCACAACAATCCTCGGATGGGACTACTACTCAGAAAGATGTCTCGAATATCTTTTCAAAGGAAACATGGGTGCAGTAAAAATTTACAGATGGCTTTACATTCTTGCGGTTTTTGCAGGCCCTTACCTAACGCTGAACGCAGTATGGACTATCGCTGACATCACGAACGCACTTATGGCAATACCGAACATCATTTCACTTCTTGCCCTAAGCGGAGTTGTGGCACAGATGACAGATGAGTACTTCAAAAAATTTCCGCAGCTTGATGCAATTGAACCAGTTTCAGAAATGACTGAACCGTTTACCCAGAATAAATAAGCCTCCGGACTTCCGGAAATTCTGGACACAAGGAAACTCCGCGTCATATATTCACGGAGTTTCCTTGCATCAGAACCGGCATTATTCTTGTTCATTATCTGATCCAGATACATTCCCCGTCATACAATCCTGTGCAGAAAATTTCACCATAAATCCAAAGACACTTTCATTTCCTGAGGGAATAATTATTTTATTTTATGCAGGTCTTCATTAAAATCCTAAAGCCGTGCAGAAAACATAAGCCAGAAAAATTTTTGCAACAAATTCAACTAAGGAACATTAAATTCTTCAATTCGTTAAACGTGAAGTTATTTTTCTCCGATAAAATAGATGCGTAGTATAGCAAGGAGTAAAAAAGTGGGTGCTATTAATTTCGAAAACCTAAAGGAAAATGCAGTCCTAAACGAAGACATAATGCTGGATAAATCATTCTTGCTGATTCCTGCCGGCTGTCCGGTTCCAGATTTTTTTTTATCAGCCTTAAAAGAATTCAGCCTTGACAATGTTCCGATGTACAGTGCGCCCACTGTTTTAAATGCAACTCCCAGTTCTCCTGACCCTGCACAAGCAAAGAAAGCTCCGAAAACTAAAACAATGGGTCTTCCTGTTTCAGGACAGACACAGGATATAGTTGAAAAAGTAATAAACATACAGAACGAAAGCTTCATAAATGAAGAGACCCGTAAGAAATTTGATATTCTCCTTTCCGTTAAGGAAGATGCAAAACGTTTGGAGCTTGTAAAAAAAGTCTATGACGATTTTGAAAATTTTATTATAAGATTCTTTACACGCTACGCCACTCACAAGGAACTTGATTTTAAACTTATAACAGAAAATGTCAAGGAACTTATTGTCTATATAATGGAGAACGAAAAATATGTTCTCCGCCTTACACATTCCGTTGAAGAAAGAAACAAGAAATTTCTTGTAATACATTCCATGAGAACAACCTGCCTTTCTATTATCATAGGTCTTCAGATCAAGATGCCTACATCAAAGCTCATAGAACTTGGGATTACAAGCATTCTGCATGAAATCGGTATGCTGTCAATTTCACCGCAACTTTATACAAGCTCCAAGAAACTTACAATCGGTGAACAGAAACAAATTTTCCAGCATCCTCTTAACTCCTATCAGATTATAAAGGGTGCAAAATTTCCTCTGAGCATTCAGCTTGGAGTTCTTGAGCATCACGAAAGAGAAAACAAGACAGGCTATCCTCGTCACCTTGAAGGAAGCCAGATTTCACTTTACGGAAAAATCATTGCAATTGCCTGTTCCTATGAGGCGATTACAGCTCCGAGAGATTTCAAGGATGAGAAGACAGCCTACGAAGGTCTTCTTGAACTTCTGCAGAACAAGGACGGTGCCTACGACAGAACATTTGTTGAGGCTCTTCTTGTAAGAGTTTCCCTTTACCCTATCGGCTCCTATGTATATCTTTCAAACGGAAAGATTGCCCAGGTTATTGAAGCAAATCCAAGTGACATAAAAAATCCTAGAGTCCATGTTCTCGGAGAAACTGATGAAGAAGGAAAGCCTAAAGTTTCTTATACAAATAACGTGGACATAAAAATTGTTCGTGTAATGAACAAATCTGAAGCTTCGGGCATTATACAGGCTCTTGAAAACAAATAAATTCTGGAGGGGGATTAATTAAAAAAATCCCTTATCCGGTCAACATCTTTAAGAAACTGGTCATCAATAACGGGAAGATGATTTGAAAAATGTATAATCTTATCAAGCTCTTCCTGTGTATGAGCTCCCCAGACAGGAACAACGTGTTCAAACTGGCTTAAAAAACCCAATGCAAGCGGTATATTGGAAACAACACCGCCGTTCAGGGGCTGCATTGCTATGCACCCCACCTCATTGTCTTCGCAAAGATGCACGAGGTCCAGATTTTCCTTTCCGGAGATCATGCTGAACGGAAACTGCACGGTCTCATAATCACCGCATTCAATAGCTTCCTTTGCCAGACCAAGATCCTCTGAAACAAAACCAATATGCTTTACGAGTCCTTTGTCCTTCAAAGAAAGAAGAGCAGCATACAGACCGTCTGCACCATCCTTTCTTGGAACGAAAGAATTTTCTGCGTCATACTGATAAAGATCAATGCAGTCGGTTTCAAGAGCGTCCAGACTCTCATTGAAATTCGTTAAAAGTTTTTCAGGAGAATCTGCACTGGTTTTAGTGGAAAGCAAAACATTCTGCCTGATTCCATGAAGAGCCGCCCCCAAACGTTTTTCACATACAGGGGTATTTCTTGATGAATCGAAAAAATTTATTCCCGCAACATAAGCCTGCCGCACCAAAGCACAAGCTTTTTCATCAGCTTCATCACCGAAGGCTTCAATTTCCTTACAGTCAAGGCTCATAGCACCGAACGAGGTTCTGCTAACAAGAAGTTTAGTTTTTCCCAGGGCAACAAATTCCATTTTACTATCCTCTAGCCATATTATAATTCAAAAAGTTATGGGCATCTCTGAAAAATACTTTCCAGAGATGCCGACAAGTTTTAATCCTTGAAATTACAGGGCCTAAAACATCGCGTTCTTAAAGTTGCTTCTAAAAATTGAATTTTTTAGATGTTCCCTTATGAATTCTTTACAACCGGCTTGTAATTTTTGATAGAATTGTAGAGGAATCCTGTAAGTTCAGAAACCTTTACGCGAACCTGATCCATGCTGTCGCGGTAACGAACTGTTACTGTATCAAAGTTAGGACTGTCCGGTGTAACTGTATCATAGTCGATTGTCACGCAGTAAGGTGTACCGATTTCATCCTGACGACGATAGCGCTTGCCTACAGTTCCGCTCTGGTCATAATCTGTAACGAAGTCATCTCTGAGAGAATTCTGAATTTCCTTGGCCTTCTCTGCAAGTCCGTCCTTCTTCATGAGAGGAAGAACAGCAACTGTAACAGGAGCCAGCTTAGGATGAAGATGAAGAACTGTTCTGTAGTCTTCCTTTTCTTCTGTTCCAACATTTTCTTCCTCATAGGCTTCACAGAGGAACATGAGGAAATTACGGTTAAGGCCGGCGGATGTTTCGACAACATAAGGAACATAGCGTTCGTTTCCGTTGTCCTGGTCAATGTAGTGAAGATCCTTCTTTGAATACTGTTCGTGCTGTGAAAGATCAAAGTCTGTACGGCTGTGGATGCCTTCAACTTCTTCGAAACCTATCGGGAAGTTGTATGTAACGTCATAAGCGTCCTTTGCATAATGCGCAAGCTTGTCATGGTGATGCCACTTGAGCTGCTTTTCCGGAATACCGTACTTCAAATAGAAGTTCCAGCGTTCCTTTCTCCAGAAATCAAATACTTCATCTTCCGTACCCGGTTTGCAGAAGTATTCCATTTCCATCTGTTCAAATTCACATGTCCTGAAAATAAAGTTCTTGAAGATGATTTCATTACGGAAAGACTTACCTACCTGGGCAACACCGAAAGGAACTTTCATGCGGTTGGACTGAACAATGCTCTTGAAGTCCGTGAAAATACCCTGACATGTTTCCGGACGGAGGTATACAAGGTGTGATGCATCAGCAACCGGTCCCTGATATGTCTTGAACATGAGATTGAATTCACGGACATCAGTCCACTTATGTTCATTGCCGCATACAGAACATTTCATATTTGCATCAATGAAGTCATGCATTTCCTGATGTGACCATGTATCAACAGGCTTTTCAGGTTCTGTTCCTGTCTTAGCAAAATATTCTTCAATGATTGTATCAGCCCTGAAACGTGCCTTACATTCTGTACAGTCAACCATAGGATCCGAGAAGTGTCCAACGTGACCTGAAGCTTCCCATGTCGTATGATGCTGGAAAATTGCTGAATCAAGTCCAACAACATCATCATGAAGCTGTGTCATGTAATGCCACCATTCGTTCTGAATGTTTCTCTTGAATTCAACCCCGAGAGGACCGTAGTCCCATGCACCTGCCATACCGCCATAAATTTCTGAAGCCTGGTATACGAAACCACGTCTCTTACACAATGAAATAATCTTGTCCAATGTACAAGAATGATCAACGACTTTTGCCATAATTAAATCTCCTATTGTCAGCACCGGATTGTGCTAACTGAATACAGATGCCTATTCTATCAAAAAAAAGTCTTTTTGACTAGTAAGAGAAAAAAATCAACATTCCATCAGAAATTGAACAGATTCTTGCAGTACAAAAAAAGCCCTTTATTTTTCAGGCCCGGACGTTAATTCACAAACTATTCTTTCCAAGGGAAGATGAAGGACTTGAACTTTCTTGGTCCGAGAGTCTTTTTATCATTTGCAATAAGCTCATCCCAAGGCACATGCTTCTTTTCTTCCCTGGTCAGGTCAGGATTAACTTCAAGCCAGTCATACTTATAGAGACGAAGCCTGAGAGCATTTGTTGAAGCCAGAGTCACTGCATGTACGCCCGGAATAATTCCGAAAGTCACACAAGTGATGAAGAAAATCAAAAGATTATTGAGTCCGCACCCCAAAGAAAAAAGAACATTATCAAAGAAAATGATGTAGCACTTCCGTAGACACTTCCCGAAGTTGTTATGCATAAGATTTCTCACAGGAAGGAACCACTGCAACGCAATTACAGTTATGAGCAGGAACCAGAATACGCAGGAAGCAAGAAGAAGTCCCATCATGGAACCCTTTGAACCGTCCGCAGGAGCCCAGAGACTGATATAATATGGAAGAGAACTTACTGTAACACAAATCAGAAGTCCTATCAGAAGCCCGAAAAGAGTTGCATCTTTCAGGACTGAAGGAATGTTTGTAAAATAGGATTTAAGCTTAGGTGCATCAAAGCCTGCAATCTTCGCACAGTTATCGCCTTCCGCAAAAACAGAAATGCTTATTATTATACAAGCAATAACGGCATAAAGGATTCCGACTATACTCTGAAATCCTCCTTCCGGTGAAAAAACACTCAGAAGATATCCAATGCCAAGGACAAGACCAAGAACTCCAACGAAAACAAGATTCAGGATAATAAGATGAAACATATTGTCCCAAATATCAGCAAAATTTTTTTTCAAAAGAAATCTAAACATTCCTATAAGATAAAATATTAAACCGTTTAGGTCAAGGAAAAATTTAGTTTATACATTGTGCTATATGGAATTCTCTGTTATCATTGAAAATCT
Organism: Treponema sp.; assembly: GCA_045642665.1. Taxonomy (GTDB): domain Bacteria; phylum Spirochaetota; class Spirochaetia; order Treponematales; family Treponemataceae; genus Treponema_D. Next base: position 18,704 of record JAZUJH010000120.1, on the reverse strand, counting down.
ATTAATCCAGATAAAAAGGCTACACAAATGGACTATTCAAAGGACACAATCCCTTCGCTCATATCTCATATCCACACTCTTGCAGCAGACTTCACAGGCAGCAGACTTTCCACAAAGGCAAAGCTTGTTTCATCACACGGATTCATTTTATATCTTCTTTCAAGGGAAGGACGTCTCACGAAAAGTGAAATTGCGGAAAGAATAAACAGGAACAGGTCAACCACTACTGTCCTGTTACGCAAACTTCTTGACGAGAAATACATAAAGGAAACCGTGGACAAAAACGACAACAGAAAAAAATATATATCGCTTACAGAAAAAGGAAAGAAGACAAACGCAATGACTTCAGCCATTTCTTCGGAGCTTCAGGAAGCCTGCTGGAAAAATTTCACGGAAGCAGAAAAGGAAAATCTTCTGAAACTTCTGTGCAAGGTAAATGACAATCTTGAAAAAGAAATTATGCAGAGAGAAAATTAGTTTTATATAAAAGTATTGACATTAGTTCGAAATAAAACTATTATCTCTTTTCAAGAGGTCGGAACATGAAAACGCAAGCTAGAAAAATATTATTACTTGCCGTAACACTTACTGTTGCAGCGGCAGGCATCTCACTTACTTCATGCGGAAAAAAAAATACTGCAAAGGCTCCATACATCGGTGTGTTCGTACCAGGAATCATGGCGGACTCACCTACATATGCAAAACTTGCGCAAGGCGTAATCAGTGCAGTAGAAGAATACAACGCAAAAATTTCAGATGAAAATTTCAAAGTAAAATATGACATCATGGAAGTAGGAACGAACCAGGCTGAATGGTCCGTACGTCTGACTGAGGCGACTGCTCTCGGCAAATATGATGTAATCATTTCTTCAAATGAATCGCTTCCAGAAATTGCTGAACCTATTACACGTCAGTTCCCTGACCAGAAATACATTATCATGCACGGCAAGCTTGAAAACAACAGCAGCATATACTGCATAAACTACGACCAGAAAGAAGAGGCATACATTACAGGTTACCTTGCAGGTCTTTATTCACGCTCAAAGAAAGTCGCACTTGTGGCTGCACAGGAATATCCTGCCATGAACAATATTTTCCTTCCATACTATGCAAAGGGTGCAAAAGATGCAGGCGACTGTTCATGTGCCTTCAGAATCGTTGGAAACTGGTATGACGCTTCGAAAGGTGCTGAAATTACTGATGCACTTAACGCTGAAGGAGTTGATGTTATTCTTCCTATCTGCGGAGGTGCTTCACAGGGTGTAATTTCTTCTGCAAGGGAACACGGCATTCATCTTAATTTCTTTGACGAGAATGCATTCGTAAAAGCACCCGGAACAATCATCTCCAGCTGCGCAACAAAACAGATGGAAGCAACAAAGGAAGCAGTTCTCCAGTATCTTGAAGGAAAAACACCTTGGGGAACAACAAAGGATGTAGGAATCAGGGAAGGTTACATTGAATTTGTTCAGGACGATCCTTTCTATGAAGAAGCTGTTCCTGAAGAAATTCGGATACAGGTCAGGGAACTTATTGAAGGCCTCCAGAGCGGAAAAATCTCTGCACCAGTTCTGTAAACTATCTGAAATATAAATCAATCAGCAAAATATTTTGAACTTTGACAAGTATTCACTGTGCTTGCCAAAGTTTTTTACATTCTTTACCTTGAGGTTTTTTTGTGGACATTGAATTAAGAAACATCTCAAAACATTATCTTAAAAAGACCGCACTTGACAATGTAAGCGTAAACTTCTCTTCAGGAAAAATACATGCGCTCCTGGGTGAAAACGGTGCCGGAAAATCTACTCTAGCCGGAATAATTTCGGGAAAGGTAATTGCAAGCGAAGGGAAAATCTTACTTGATTCGGAGGAAATAAAAATCACAGGACAGAAGGATTCTCTTGACCGGGGCATTGCGATTGTTGAACAGCGGCCCAGCCTTGCCTTAAGCCTGAGCGGCTACGAAAACATAATGCTCTCCAGGTCAGGAAAATCTTTTTTCATTTCACCGAAGATTCCCACGGAAATTATCAGTCTCCGGGAAGAATATGCACCTGAACTGGATTTTTCCAAAAAAGTAAAGGACCTTGGCGGCAACAACAGATTCTATATTTCACTTATACTGGCTCTTCTTACAAAACCTGAAGTCCTGATTCTTGACGAACCTTCCGCGTTTCTTGACATGGATGAAAGAAAAAAACTTTACGCGAAACTCCGTCAGCTTGCAGAAAAGAGGATGAACATTATTATAATAACTCACAGCACAGCGGAAGCCTGCACCTACCCTGACACGGTTACAGTTTTGAAGAAGGGAAAACTTTTTAAGACCTTCGGCAGCAGAGAGGAATATACTAAAAGCCTTGAACAGAATTACAGAAGCAGAAGTGAAGATTACCAGTCCATGAATGCTTGTGAAAAAAAAACATCTTCATCTGAACCTGCGGACATGCATAAGCCATGCTTCATTCTGTCACATGCATCCAGCAAACCCAGGAGCCGTCCCGTCCTGCTGGATGCTGACCTGACAGTAAAGTACGGAGAAATAACAGCTGTATCAGGATTAAAGGAAGCAGCCCTTGATACACTGGAAGACCTGTGCACGGGAATTGAGAATGCATATTCAAAGGGCAAAGCCCTTTTTTACGGCACAGACGGAAGCTGCAAAAACATTAGCATCTCAAAGGGCCAGCTGACTTCCCGGTTCCTAAGAAAAAACGGATGCGCGATAATTTCTTCCGACAGAACATTCAGAGCGTCAAACCCTAAGCTTACTGTAGAACAGATGCTCACATCCTTTGACGGCAGAAAAAACACAGCTGCACTTGCACAGAAACTTATAGATGAAACACAGGTCAACATTACTCCGGAAGACCTTTGCAGTTCCCTGAGCGGAGGAATGCAGCAGCGTCTCATAATCACGAGGGAGTTTTCAACTGACCCAAAGCTTTTGATTCTGTGCAACCCTATGCAGGGACTTGACGTGGAATCACAGGGAAAGCTTGCCGCAAAAATAAATGCTCAGGCACAAAAAGGAAAAGCTGTTCTGATTATCGGCTCAGCAGACTTCCCTCTTTCAACATGCGCAAGAATTTACGAACTTGAAAGCGGAAAAACGAAATTAGTTTTTGAAAAAGGAAATTGATCATGAAAAAAAATATTCCGTACATGAGTTTCATTTCACCTGCACTGGGATTCATTGTCTGTTTACTGATTATTATTTTCTACGGAAAAACTCCGGGAGAAGCAATCGTGTCTCTATTCACCGGAACCTTCACTTCAAAATATTATTTAGGTGCATGGCTCAATTCAGCTGCATTTCTTATGCTTGCAGGAAGCGGTGCATGCATTGCCATTAAAAGCGGAAACATGAACCTTGGCGGAGAAGGACAAGTTTATTTAGGAGGATTCATTGCAGGACTTATACTAAGTTCCGACAATTTTCATTCTCCCTTACTACAGTTCGCCGCTGCACTTTTTCTATGCATCATCTGCACAGGAACAATGGCACAGGTTTCCGCATTCCTCAAAGAAAAAAGAGGAGCAGAAGTTCTGCTTACATCATTTCTGCTGAGTGCTGCATTTCTTCCACTCATTGACGGAATAATAACTTACATAAACGGAAAATCAAACCAGAATTTAATTGCGCTGCCCTACATAAAGGACTGCTTCAAATTCAGACGCATATTGCAGCCGTCAACACTCACAATGAGTTTCTTCTTTGCAGCTGCCGTGTGTGCAGGATTATACATTTTCTTTGAACACACGTTCACCGGAAGAAAAACTTTAATATGGGGAAAGGCACCTCTCTTTGCCCAATACTGCGGATATTCATCGAAAGCAAATTCCTACCTGACGTTAGGGATTTCAGGAGCCCTGCACGGACTTACAGGATTCATTGCTGTATGCGGAACATACTATACATGTCACAAAGGCTTCTATACAGGAATGGGATGGGATGCATTAAGTGCGGCACTTATAGTCGGAGCAAATCCTCTGATGCTTATACCCTCATCGCTTGTACTGGCATGGCTCTACACTTCTGCAGACAGGATTGCTCTTACACAGGGATTTAACTTTGATATTTCAGGAATGGTTCAGGGATGCATTCTCTTTGCAATTGCAATTCCCTTTGCCGCAGGTTCACTGGAATCTGCAAGAAAATCCAGAGAAACAAGAAGTCAGGAGAAATGAAATGAACTTAATATTTTCCGTACTGGCAATTGCCGCACCACTGCTACTTATTACGATGGGAGCACTCATCAGCGAATATGCTGGAAGACTTGCAATGTTCCTGGAATGCCTTATAAACCTGGGGGCATTTGTATGTTACGCATTCACTGTAAAAACAGGAAGCACAGCTCTGGGAGTTCTTGCATCTACAACAATCTGCACGGCAACAGTAATTGCCCTTGAAAGAGTTTCATCAAAATTCAGGGCAAACATGTTCCTCATTTCTCTTGCAATGAACCTTCTGTTCTCATCATTCACAACTTTCTTTTCCGCAATATTTTTTGGAACAAGAGGTGTTCTGTACTCCGAAATCTTCTCCTTTGCGGTAAAACCTGTAATGATTTCAACAAGCGTAATATGCTATGCAGTCTGTCTGGCAGAAATCATTATGCTGCGGTTCACGAATTTCGGCCTTGCACTGCGCATAACAGGAAGCGACAGTGATGTTCTTGAATCCAGGGGGCTTTCTTCGGACAGATTCAAATTATATTCATGGATTTTTGCAGCAGTTTCGGGTGCACTATGCGGCTGCACACTGGCTCTGAGAGTTTCAAGCTACGTACCCGGAATGTCAGGAGGAAGAGGCTGGACTGCATTGGCAGCGGTATTTCTTGGCAGAAAGCATCCAGTGATTGTTGTTCTTGCAGTCCTGGTCTTTGCAGTTGCAGAATATGCAAGCTCTCACATACAGAACATTGCATTTTTCGAGAACGTCCCTTCATCAGTTTTGCTTTCGCTGCCCTATCTTATTTCTCTTTTCCTCATAATCGTGATTCCGCAGAAAAAAGAAACAGCAAGCAGATAGAGGCATAATTAAGGTTGTCACTAAAAATTACAACTCTTATGAACTTCCATTAAAATAAAAGAAACCGGCAGGTTAAATCAACTCTGACCGTTTTTTTTGTACAAGGGATTTCCGTGAACCTGAATTCCCGGAAATCCCGTAACCTGAATAAAATCAGTAAACTGAAAGAATCTTCGTAAGCTTTTCCTTGCCGATAATCTTAAAGAATCCTGCAAGACGAGGACCCTGGTCCTTTCCTATAAGAGCATGATAAAGTGCCGTGAACAGAGCCTTCGGTTCAAGCCCCATTTCAATTGCAATTGAATACATTGCCTGCTGGCATTCCTTGTCGAGAGCAAATGTATCAAGCTTAGGAACGACTTCATCACGGACACGTGCTACAGCCTTTGCCATATCACCTGTCACATCTTCCGCCTTTGATCCGTCATCTCTTAATGAAAAACAGAATTCTGCTGCACAGTCAGGTGCACTTTCCCTGATCCAGTACCATGCACAGGCACATCGGCGGCGGAGAGTATCCTTCTGCTCTTCCTTGACATCTCCGAGAGAATTAATAACAGCTTCAATGTCACCGGAATATGTCTGGAGAAGCGTTGTGAGAAGCCTGAATGAAACCTGGTAAGGCATAACTGAAGGCATACCGTCAATCTGACTCAATTCATAAACACGCTTCTCACGGGCAATGATTGAAGCCTTCTTGGCAGGATCCTTTTCCTTAGGTTCCTCAAGTCCCCATACAATGCGTTCAGTCTTGTCGTATGCTTCATAAAGTGTTACAACATCAAGGTCAAAGCTGATTGAGAATTCGTGGTCAACCTTGTTCTGTGCAAAAATATAGCGAAGCACTTCACCCTGGTATACTTCAAGAGCGTCAACCAAAGAAATAACCTTTCCCTTGGAAGATGACATCTTTCCCGGAACACCCTTAAGTTTTACGAAGTCATACTTCATTGTAACAGGAGCATCCCATCCGTAGATTTTCTTTGAGACAAGCTTGGCTGTATCATAAGATCCGCCCGGACTGATGTGATCCTTTCCGCCCGGTTCAAAAACAACCTTCTCTTCGTTCCATCTCATCGGCCAGTCAACACGCCAGCCCAACTTGATTCCGCCGAATTCTCTGATATCAACGGTCTCCTCGTTACCGCATTCACACTTGTAAGTAACTCCGTATTCTCCGTCATAGGAAAGAATTTCTGTTGTGTCCTTATTACACTTTCCACAGAAAATTGATGTAGGCCAGTAAACATCTTCCGGCTTCATCTTGTGCTCGTCATCACGATAATGGTTAAGACATTCCTTAATGAGATCACGGTTCTGGAGAGCCTTCTTCATGCCTTCAACATAACGGTTGCCTCTGTAGCGGCTTGCCTGGTACAAAAATTCCGGATGAATACCAACACGCGGAAGCTGGTTTTCAATATCCCTTTCATGATGGCGTGCGTAATTTTCATCACGGTCAAAAGTATCAGGAACCATTGTAATCGGATAGCGCAAATAGTCCTGAAGAACTTCAGGCTTAGGCATGTTGGCTGGAACTTTACGGAAAACATCGTAATCATCCCATGAATAAATGAAGCGAACATTCTTGCCTCTATCACGGAGTGCACGTACTACAAGGTCTACAGTGATAATTTCACGGAAATTACCGATGTGAACAGTTCCAGAAGGTGTAATGCCTGATGCACACGTATATGAATCAAGGTCACCTTTTTCTTTTATAATTCTTGCTGCCACCTGATCTGCCCAGTGACACAAGTCCTTTTCCTCATGTGTAATATTCATAGTTTTACCATTATAGTTTAAAATATTTTTTTATACAATAAGAAAAAAATTAACTTGCCTAAACCTTGAACAAATCAATCTGGTCACCGATTTTCTTTATTGCCACCTGAAGTCTGTCACCTACTTTTCCCAGAGCTTTACCCGCATCACTTACTCTGTTGGCACCTGACATCATCTGCTCAACGCTGGACTGCATCATACGTGACGAGGAATCAAGATTCGTGACCTGAACCGTAATATCTCCGCTGCTTACAGACATTTCCTTTGAAGAAGAATTTACATTGCTTGAACTGTCCATCATATTCCGCAGGGCCTCACCGATCTGCTTGGAACCTTCCTGCTGTTCCTGCATTGCGGAATTTATGAGCAGAACAAGCTCCTCTGTTTCCCTGATTCTTTCAGAAACAGACTGCAAGGCATTGCTTGTTTCAGAGGAAGCTTCAAAGACTTCAATAATTGAAGAACGTATTTCCTTGAGCTGCTCACTGATTCTTCTTGACTGGGCACCGGAAGTTTCTGAGAGCTTACGAATTTCATCTGCAACTACGCTGAAACCTCTGCCCGCATCTCCTGCATGTGCAGCTTCAATTGCCGCGTTCATTGCAAGAAGATTGGTCTGTGACGCTATGCTTGCAATCATCTTGTTTGCATCAACGAGAAGCTTTGACTGGGCCTCAATTTTCTGTATCTTGAGATTAACATTCTTCTGCTTCTCAAAACCTGTATCCGCATCACCTGAAAGCTGTCCAAATGAAACGGACATCTTTTCAACGGAGCTGTTGACCGCCCCCACATTACCGATCATCTCTTCAACAGCGGCACTTGCCTCCGTAATGCAGGAACTCTGGTCCGCTATCATGGAATCAAGGCTATGAATATTCTGGGTAATCCCGCCGATAGCCTTAGTGGTATGCTCGACACTGGAATTCTGTTCGCTGATCTGAGAGTTAACGCTTTCAATGTTAGAAAGAATTTCGGAGATAGCTTCAGATGCCTCCTGCGTATCAGAAATCATCAGGTCACCGGTATTATTGAGCTCATCCTTTGTTTGCTTCACTTCACTTACAATATGCTGGAGCTTGTCAAGGAAAAGGTCGAAGTGATAAATGAGATCCCCGATTTCATCACGGATAAAAAGCTTACATCTCTTCGTCAAGTCAGCTTCACCTGTCTCAAGTTCCCTGAGAAAATCAGTAACGTTCCTGATTCTCCACATAAGCCATCTAACGAACATGCCTGTGAAGAAAATTATTATGATGATTATTCCAAGGACAACAGGAATAATGAAACGTCCGGCCTGAAGCCGTAAAGAATTTACAAGAGTAAGATCCTTTGCAACCAGAAGCATTCCCGTATTACTGCCGTCCGCATTCCTGAGAGGTAAATAAATGGAAAGATAGGCTGCCCCGTTAACATCATTGACTCCCTTAAAAACCTCTCCGGCTTCAAGAACCTTTGAAACGACTTCAGGATTCTCCATTTCAGTTCCGACATAGGAGTTTCCCCTGGCATCCTTGAGAGTAGATGAAACTCTCTTACTGCCGCGGAAAATTGTAATCTCAGAATTATAAAAGGACTTGAGCTTATTTGATGAGCTGCTCCTTTCAAGATTATATGCAGCCAGTACACATCCTGCAACAGTCTTTGTACCCTTCATATAAACAGGTTCGCAAGCGATTGCACAATATTCAAAGTTTCCTAGAACTTCAAAAGATTTTATAGAATTACCTGCGAGAGCTGACTTTATGGAGCCTGTTGAGTTAAAATTTGTTCCGACAAGAACAGGAGGGTCACAGGCTACAACTATTCCCCTTTCATTTATTATCGCATAATAATCTGTTCCGAGGAGCGCCTTTTTCCCGGAAACATAATTAGGAAGAAGTTCGGTGGAAGCCATTGCATTATCTTTTCCCAGTTCATCGGAAAGATTCTTCGCAAACTTCTGGGCATCAGACTGCATGTCCACAAGAGTACTGTTCACCCCCTCTGAAAGTTTATCAAGATCATCACTTATCGAATTAATATAATACTTATTAAACGTCCCCAATGACAAAATAACAGCCACCAGAGCAGTCACAAAAGATGACAGCCCGAAAATAAACATAAGCTTTGTTCTGATTGAAATATTTTTTTTCGGATTCTTTTCAAATCTGTCCAATTCCTTGCGAGCCATAACTACCTCTTAAACCTAGCATTCACTGACAATTTTAACACAGAAGACGACCTGTTTCAATTGACCTGACTTCTCAAAACAGTTCGCCAGGAAAAGCATTGATGAATCAGCAGGCACATCACGGACCTGAAGCCGCTGAACTAAAGGAACATTCCCTTAAGGAAAATTTCAATTCCTATGCCGGCAAGAATAATTCCGCCAACGATTTCAGCTTTTCCTGAAAGCCTGGAACCAATCTTCTTGCCGCCGACAAGACCTGACATTGAAATCATGAAAGTAACTGCCGCAATAATAAGACAGGCAACAATAGAAGAAGCCAGGTTGTAGTCGGAAATTGTGAAGCCTACAGAAAGTGCATCAATGGAAGTCGCAATTCCCTGAACCATGAGAGTACCGAAACCCAGAACAGAAGGACCTGATTTTTCTTCCTCTTCCCCTCCGCTTCCCCGGACAGATTCAACAATCATTTTTCCTCCGATGTAAACGAGAAGAATCAATGCAATCCAGGGAATAAACTTCTGGAATTCTACAAATTTTTCTGCAACCAGATGGACACAGAGCCAGCCTGTCATCGGCATTGCAAACTGGAAAAAACCATAGGTCCCTGCAACCAGACACATTTTACTTTTCTTCATTCCAGGTTCGTTAAGACCGTTTGCAATTGAAACAGAAAATGCGTCCATCGCAAGACCTGCACCAAGAAGTACGCTGTTAAAAAAGAAAACGAAATCCATAAAAAGCCTCCAAAATATATGGAACGCCTAAAAAAAAGGAATATTCTTTTAGGCGTCCACAAAAAAAAATACCTGACACAAAACTGCATCAGGTATGAAATATTTAAAACAAATTCAACTCAATGTATAGCTTTGCGCCGTTATACAAGAGTCTCGCAAATTAAAACAAGCCAGGCAGAAACCAGTATGTTGACTTGTTACGTTAAAAACGCATGCTACTCCCTCAAGGAACGCCCTAGTTATATCAGAAAAAACAGAGTTAGTTCAAGGTAATCTTTGAAAACAGTCCGGACCTTAAAAAATAAACCGTAAACACAACCGTGCTTAGACTCCATGTGAAAGGATAAATCCAGTTCACGGAATAAATTGAATGCCAGAAAAGATTTACAGTTGCAAGAGTCCCGACTCTTATGATGCACCAGCAGACAAGCATTATGACCATTGGAACCGTTGCTTTTCCGGCACCCCTGAAAACAGATGCCATGGCATGGGTATAGGCAAGAAGAAAATAAAACAGGGTACATATTCTCGCTCTTCCCACACCGAATCCGATTACTTCAGGATCCGAATCGAAGGCCCCTATAAGAACCGGGGCAGAAAAATAAATTACTACACCGATTATCTCTGCAAGAACAACGGAGCATACAGTTCCGAAGGCAGCCCCCTGTTTTGCACGGCCAGCTTTTGCCGCTCCAAGATTCTGGCTTATGAAAGTTGTCATAGCCATAGTGAAGCAGGTTATAGGGAGAAATGCAAAACCTTCAATCTTTGCATAGGCACCGGAACCAGCGACCGCCATTTCTCCGAAAATATTTATATAAGACTGGACAACCACATTGGCGAAACCTATAATCGAATTCTGGACACCAGACGGCACACCGATTTTTATGATTGCCTTTAAATGCTTCGGAATGAATCTTATTTTACCTATCCTTATTGCATAAGACTCATCCGTTCTGCACAGACGGATAAAGCATAGCACCGCAGAAAGCACACTTGAAATTGCTGACGCAAGAGCCGCAGAACCGACGCCGCCGTTGAAGAACCTTATGAAAACTATATCCAGAACGATATTCATCACGGAAGAAAAGACAAGATAGCACAGAGGATGAAAACTGTCTCCCGCAGCCTGAAGTATTCCCACAAGCGTATTGTACATTACAAAACCTACGGCACCTGTAAAATAAATTCTGAAATAAACAACAGAGCTGTCCAGAACAGAGTCAGGAGTCTGCATCATGCGGAGAATGAATGGCGTAAAAATGATTCCCGCAGCAGTAAGAATCACGGAATTCACAAGACCAAGGGCGACCGTCGTATGGACAGCCTCGCTGGTATTTTTTTCATCACCCGCACCAATAAACCTTGAAATTATGACCCCGGCACCAAGGGAAAGTCCTCCGAAGAAACCTATGAACAAAAATATAAGGTTCCCAGAAGAACTTACAGCAGCAAGGGCATTGCTGCCAAGATAATTACCGACTATCAGAGAGTCCGCCGTGTTATACAGCTGCTGGCAGAGCTGTCCAAGAAAAATAGGAAGAGCAAACACAACCATCCTTTTCCAGACGGAGCCTTCCGTCAGCATATATTTTTTTTTGCTTCCCAAATTCATAATATCTTATAGTCCGGAGAATCTTCTCCCAAAAATATCTTAACTTTGCACGGCTCCATTGAGCAGGTATCGCAGAAACGTGCTATGTCCATTGCAAAAGGTGAAAGCAGATAATCAGGATTATATGAGGTGTCGATTATGCTTTCACTTCCGTCTGTAACGGCACGGCTGAAGGCACCGTTAATGGCAACCATATCAGTGACGGCCTCAAAGAAATGGGACTTATGTTTTTCTTCAAACTTCTGTGCAAGAAAATTGATCTGCATTTTTTCAATGTCCTCATGAGCAGAATTTTCAGGATCGAAGCCCGATTCAAATGAACAGCTGTTGCAGTTCATCCATTCACCGAAATCAGAAAAGAAAGTCGATGCAGAAATTTTAAGAACCTTCGTCACACTGTTGAACCATGGAACGGCTCTTCCGCAGGAATAAAAAGATTTGCAGGCGAATGCCATCTCCCGAGCAAACTCAAGATCCTTTGAAGAAAAAGTTCCCGTAGGTGCAGGAGCAAATTCCTTTGTGTCAAACTGAGGAAAATCAATGTGGTTAGGATAAAGTGTCAGGGCAAAATCCAGCCTGTCCCTGAAGGCCCTGAAGGAATCCCCCTTCTGCATTCCCCAGTCCATGTCAAAACCAAAAACAAGGCCCGCTTCATTCAGGAGCCCTATCTTCTTTGCAAAAAGCTTCTTGTCAAAAAGAAGAACATTATCCTTCACCCTGCCCCGCAATGAAATTTCTATGGAGCAGCAGATATTCATGAACTTCTTCACAAGAGCCTGATCAATTATCTCAACGTCCACGGGAAGTGTAATGAAAACATCGGGACAATATTTTTCTACCGCGTCAGCTATTGCGAAAATACGTTTCCTGTCCGAAGCCGCATCCGGATCATGAACTGTAAATTCACTTATGCCCTTCCGGGTAAAATTTGGAATCTCCGATAAAATTGAATCTGATGAAATGTTAATAGAATTGTTAGCCATAATGAAAATAAAAAAGAAGCGCGTCTAAAAAACAAAGCAAAAGTTTTATAGACCCCAAAAAGTAACCCAAGAAACAATGAAATCCCGGGCCCGAATGAATTACAGAAACCTCCCGGAAACCTGGTCCAAGGAGGTTCACAATAAAAGTCCCTCCAAAAATGCGTAACCTTTCTTCAGCCGCAGAAGTTATGCAATAGTTGCAATGAATTTTCTGAAGGCCCTTCTTCCTTCCTCAGTTTTCTTGTAAACGCCGGCGTCCTCAAGGACCCGGGCAAATACAATGCCCACTTCATCCTGAAGAATTTCTGCAATGTTCGAGGCATCTACTTTTTCATACTTAGGCAAAAATTCTTTTACCCATTCGGCATGCTTTCCAAGGACCTCATCATCTTCAAAATCCTTCCCCGCAACAATTGCAGTCGCAAGGTCAGAAAGTTCAGTCTTGAGACGTGCAGGAAGAACAGCGAGGCCCATAACTTCAATGAGACCTATGTTCTCCTTCTTGATGTGATGAAGCTTAGCATGAGGATGGAACACACCGAGGGGATGCTCCTTTGTAGCGATGTTGTTGCGGAGAACAAGATCAAGTTCATATTCACCGTTACGCCGGCGCGCAATAGGAGTAATCGTGTTGTGCATTTCACCGTCAGTTTCCGCATAAATATATGCCATCTCATCAGTGTATGTGCGCCATGTTCTTAGAATCTTGTCAGCAAGAGCAACAACTCTGTCAGGATTCTTTGAGACAAGACGTATAACACTCATAGGCCACTTGACAGTCCCGCAGACAACATCATCGAATCCCTTTACACGGAATCTTTCTTCCATTCCCGCACGTGCCATAGGGAACTCATAGTTTCCTCCCTGGTAATGGTTGTGAGTAAGAATGGAACCTCCCACAACAGGAAGATCAGCATTGCTACCGATCGTGTAGTGAGGAAAGAGAGTAATAAAATCAAAGAGACACTGGAAAGTTTCCTTTGAAATTTTCATGGGAACATGCCTGCAGCTGAAAACAATGCAGTGCTCGTTGTAATATACATAAGGAGAATACTGGAATCCCCATTCAGTTCCCGCAAGCTTAATGGGAATGATTCTGTGATTCTGTCTTGCGGCATGATTTATTCTTCCGGCATAACCGACATTCTCTTTGCAAAGAAGACATGCAGGGTATCCGCCCTCAGGAGCTTTAAGTGCAGCTGCAATAGCCTTAGGATCTTTTTCAGGCTTCGAAAGATTTATTGTAATATCCAGTTCACCGTACTCAGTCTTTGACTTCCACTTAAGGTCCTTGCAAACTCTGTAACGGCGTATATAGTCTGTGTTCTGGCTGAAATTATAGAACCAGTCAGTTGCTTCCTTAGGCGACCTCTTATAAAGATCCACAAATTTTTTTTCAATTTCAGAAGGACGGCCTACAAGACATCCCATAATTTTTGTATCGAACAAATCCCTGCTGACGATTCCCTCATCTTCAAAGAGTCCGTTCTTTCCCGCATAATCAAGGAGGCCCGCAAGAATTGATTCAAGCTCCCCGACCTTTGTATTAGGAATATCAGTGCTCTGCTCTTCGTTTTCAAAACCATCAAGTCCAAATAATTCAAGAAGACGGTTCTGTGTATAGACAACGTCCTCTTGTTCAATTAATCCCGCAGACAAACCATAACCTACAAGGGAATTTATGTTCTGATAAATACTCATAATGCTTTATTTTAAGTATATTTCAACCGTATGTCAATTAACAAACGATAGCATCAGTTCATGAAAACAGGAGAGCCTTACTGACAAAGTCAATTGACCTGTTCAGTGTTTGCATATATTATTTAAAGGGCACCTCTATAAACTCTAATTGAGGTGCACCGTCGAGTTTAAAACCGCTGAATTGGCGCGGTTTTAAAAATCGCATTTCTAAAGTTACCTCCAAAAACTGAAATTTTTAGAGGTTCCCTAAAGTAATATCAACAGACGCAGGAGATTTTTATGACAGAAAGAAAGAAACGCACATCTTCAAATAAAACAAAAAGTTCAAGGTCCGGGAGTCCAAAAGGAAAAAGAAGGCCACAGAAAAAAGGAAACGCCCTGAGTTCCGCCCTGATTTTTCTGTGCGTACTGTTCATCGGATGCATTGCCACCTACAGGATGATGCGGGAGGACGGCTATTTTGATGAACTGACGCAGACCGGAACAACTGATGAAGCACGGCAGGATTCAGAAGGAAGGTCAAGTTCTTCCATTGAGATACCACTGTGCAGGGCAACACTGAGCGGGAAAAACGGCGACGACCACGAGGTTCACACTTATTTGGGCTTCACCCTCTGCTACAGGGAAAGCTACGAAGTTTCGGAATGGGTAGCCTACACAATCACCAGGGACGAACTTAAAAAAGTTACAGGCCGCACTGATGACTTCAGGCCTGATACATTAATCTCCACAGGTTCCGCAGAACTTTCTGATTACCGGAGAAGCGGATATGACAGAGGACATCTCGCTCCGGCCGCAGACATGGAATGGAACGAGAAGGCAACAAGCGAAAGCTTTCTCATGAGCAACATGACTCCCCAGACTGCTGAACTTAACAGAGGATTATGGAAGGATCTTGAATCCGCAATCCGTGACTGGGCAGAAAGATTCGGTGAAGTTACAGTCATCACAGGCCCTGTCCTTGAGAAGCCTGCATCTGAATACAGGACCATCGGAAAGAACAATGTATGCGTACCTGAATACTTCTACAAGGCTCTCCTTGCAGAAACCTCATCGGGAGGAAAGAAGACGCACATTGCATTAGGTTTCATAATGCCCAACGAAGGATGCAGAGGCTCCATCTGGGATTATGCAGCAAGCATAGATGAAATTGAAAAGCGAACAGGCCTTGACTTCTTCTCACTGATTCCTGATTCCGTTGAAAACAGAATCGAAAAAACAGCAGACACTTCCGCATGGAAATAAATTAAGGGCGTCTCCGGAAATTGAAATTTTCAGGGCCGTCCACATTTAAAATAAGCAAGGGAACCCTGGCAGCTCAAGCTCCGTAGGTTCCCTTTCTGTACCGGAACACCGGAATCATTTCACCGTTTCCCTAGAAAAAACAGATGACACGACATTCCTGTTATTTTGACTCTGAATTATAATCCACGAGAGTTGTCACCTTAATATCACCCAGGGCTTTCTGGAAGTTGAGGAACGGAAGACCGATTACACCGAACACATCACTGACAGATGCTCCTCCCTGTTCAATGAGGCTTCTTGCTGCATTAAGAGTTCCGCCTGTAGCAATAAGATCATCCACGAGAAGAATATTCTGACCTTCCTTGAGATCCGCACAGTGAACTTCGATTTCTGCCGTACCATATTCAAGAGAGTACTTGCATGAATAAGTCTTTCCCGGAAGCTTCCCCTTCTTCCTGATAAGGACAAGAGGAATCCCCATGCGTTCTGCGAAAGGTGCTGCAAAAATAAATCCACGGCTCTCAATACCGGCAACGGCATCAATCTTTTTGTCCTTATAGATTTCTACCATACGGTCAATACTGTATTTGAATGCATCCGGATGGCGAAGAACTCCGGTAATGTCATAAAAAAGTACACCAGGCTTCGGGAAATCAGGAATTCTTCCTACAACTTTGTCAAGGACCTCAAAATCTTTATCAACCATAAATCACACCCAAAATAAATAAATTTTCATCCCGACTAATCAGGACAGGCAAAAATGTTCTGCCAACACAAGCGCACATTTTAATATCATTAGGGCACGGTGTCAACACAAATTTTCACAGCCGAAGAAACCAGTGCCCGGTACCAGGAATACGGAACCGTATCCGTCCGGCATGAACCTAAATCACCTTACATCAAGACGGCTCATGGCAAGTCTCTTGTTGCGGACGTTCTCAAGATAATTCTTAAGGTTCTCCTCGTCATTACTACTGATGTCTTCCTTTAAAAGTTTAAGAGATTCTTCAAATTTTTCAATGTGTCCCAGCAATTCTTTTTTATTTGCAATAAAAAGTTCCGTCCAAAGAGACGCGTTGATCATTGCAATACGTGTAAGGTCCTCAAAGCTTCCGCCTCCGAAAGCTGTAACCTGAGTATCCTCTGCACTGTCAACAAGGGCACTGGCAATTACATGGCAAAGCTGGCTGGTAAAAGCAATCTTATGGTCATGAACCTGTGCATCGGCTTCAACGATCCTGGTGAAGCCCATGCTGGTAATGAGAAGCTTAAAAAGTTCAACATTCTCGGGTCTGTTCGATTCAAGGGGCATGAGAATGTAGTTATGGTTCCTGAAAATTCCGCCAGAAGAATTAACGAAGCCTTCCTTCTCGCTTCCCGCCATAGGATGTCCCGGAATAAAATCAACGTCATCACGGGTAATGGAAGAAAGGTTTTCTGAAATCAGAGTCTTTATACCGCTTATGTCACTTACAATCGACCCGCTCTTGAATGCACCTATATGTTTCCGCATGAATTCTACGGTGGCGTGAGGGTAAAGGCATACGTAAACAAAATCGCATTCCGCTAACATTGAATCAGAATCTTCTATATTATACACCTTATCACAAATATGCTGGCCCAGTGCAAGGTCCAGAGAAGACTGATTTATATCAGTACCATAAATTTTTCCGGAGGAACCGTTCTGTGACAAAATATTCTCACGGACAGCCTTTCCGAGAGAACCTCCCATAAGTCCAAGACCAACAATGCCGTAAGTGAAATCCTTCAGCTTCTTCATACCTTCAACATTCCTATAAATGATTCAGGGCTCCAAACAAATTCATTCCAGATGCCCGCCAAGTTTATGGCCTCTGAACTGGTGCAGCTTTAAGCGCATCATCCTCTGGTTCGTCTCCAGGACAAAAGTTCACGGAGGCCCATACTTTGTTCCATTATATCAGATAAACAGCCTCATATAAATATTAATCAAGAAAAATAAGTATAATTAAAGAAAACATTTAAAAGGTTCCCCTAACCACCGTTACGCAGGTTCCGCCAGAAGAAATCCGCAGTGACTCATTTACAGTTACAAGGCTGCCTGCGGATTTCTTTACATCCTGAGCTACATGGTCTTTTCATCCACGGCGGCAATTCTGTTCAGCCTTGACATAAGGTCTCCGTACTGCACGGGAGTAAGCTGCTGGCTTGCATCACTTACAGCTTTCTCCGGATTGCAGTGGACTTCTATTTCAAGACCGTCAGCTCCGATTGCAACTGCAGCCTTGGCAAGATCTCCTACCATCCAGCGAATACCGCATGCATGGCTCGGATCGATTACAACAGGAAGGTGAGTTACTTTATGAAGATAAGGAACCGCACTCAAATCAAGGCAGTTTCTGGTGTAATTGTCGTAAGTCCTGATTCCTCTTTCACAGAGAATAACATTTCCGTTGCCGTTTGCCATAATATATTCAGCGGACATAAGAAGTTCTGTTATCGTACCTGAAAGACCTCTCTTAAGAAGAACAGCCTTGTCCGTTTTGCCCAGTTCCTTGAGAAGGTCGAAGTTCTGAAAATTTCTTGCGCCCACCTGAATAATGTCAACGTCACCGAAATACTTTAACTCTGATATAGCCATAAGTTCCGTGCAGACAGGAAGGCCTGTTTCCTTCTTTGCCACCGAAAGAAGATCAAGCCCCTCCTTTCCGAGCCCCTGGAAACTATACGGGGAAGTCCTTGGCTTGTAAGCACCGCCCCTAAGTACGCGTGCACCGGCCTTCTTAACTGCAGCGGCGGCTTCCATAATCTGCATCTCATTTTCTACGGCGCAGGGCCCCGCAATTACCGGTACAGTTTTACCGTCACCGAATGAACAGGGAATAATGCCTTCCTGATTCGCACCTACAGTCACGACAGTATTCTGCGGATGAAAAAATCTGCTCGCCATCTTATATGGAGCCGAAACTCTTTCCGCGCTTTCCACTATATCATTTACAAGAAAATCCTCAGGATCAAGCTTCGAGGTGTCCCCCAGGAGTCCTATAACAGTCTTGTCCACGCCTTCCGACACATGAACCCCGAGACCTTTTCCCCTTATTTCAGAAATAAGTCCGTCAACAGCATTCCTGCCTGCACCATTCCTGACAACAATAATCATAATATCCTCCGAAAATTAAATACGGAACATCTGAATCCACCTGAACGGAAGTTTCCATAGGTTCCCGACACTTTTTTACCAGACCTTCCGTCTTCCCGAACATTATCTTCTGCAGCAGAAAATATTCGTGAAAACAAAAAAAGGCCCCCCTTTGCGGAGAGCCTTGCAATTCACCTTGTTTCCGGTAAACACATTTCACTGATTTTCAGTAAACTTTCCGCAGACGCATAGAGAAACCATAAAAGCTAAAATAATAGCCAAATGAGAAAAATGATTTCTGTCCGTAGAAATTCC
>JAZUJH010000119.1:0-3123 GCA_045642665.1 Treponema sp. | reverse complement strand
TGAGTGTGTGAACTCTTTTCTGTAAATTCAGCAGGCTGCGGTAAAAAAAATTAGTGCGAATTACTCGCTTGCAGCTGACAGCTACTGTTTATGCTTCGAATATAAAATAAGATTTGATTTTTTTCAAGAGTCAAATGATTTAAGGACAACTTGCCCGTAAAAAGCAGGCTGTCTTTTTTTTATAATCAGTCGGGCAGACGGCCTTCGTACATAATGCACATTTCACCAAATGCCTGCCCCATGAGACTGTGAAAAATATTAGCAAATTGCAACTGCAATGAAGCTTCTTTGTTAATCTCGAGAAAACCAGAAGCTATTTTCTGTTGTAAAATTTCCCATGATATTGTAATAGCCTGACGAACTCTTTTATTAAAATCTTTTTCTTCTGTAAACATTACTCTACTCCGTCTTATAACAGTCGGTCAGTCTTTCACAGTCCTGAAAGACTGTTCCAGACAAAATGACCGAAAAAGTGAATTTATAAATTGACTTGATTTTCTCTTTCAATAAAATCAATCAATTCTTTTCATAATGCAACAGCATTCTTATTTCCGTTCAACATCAGAAATTTTGTATCTAGAGTAATTGCATGAACATAATGGTAATTCTTTGAATTATCTTTCCACTCAGAATTTGCATACCCAAGATATTCAAATTTTCCTTTTGTAATCTTAGCTGGGAGAATAAAAACATTGAAAATATCAGCAGCAGCAAAACGATATTTTTCTTTCCGCTTATTGTTTGGATTATTGTTTATTTCCTTATCAATAAATTCTGCATAGGTAATTTGTTTTTGAATTGAATCGGAGCCAGGAATTGAACCGCTTGTTTCTTCCCCGTTCTCTGTATTTTCTGAAAATTCATTTCTTGAATACGAATAATATTTTGAATCCAAGATGAAACATTTATCATCTTCAATCATAATTGTATCAGGACGAAGCGGAGCATTTCTAAATGTCTTGAAATTCCATCTTGTTCGAGGATAGAAATATTTTTCTTTCACATTTTCTGAAACAGTTGAAAAGAGTTTTTCTACCATGCTTTCCCAGACAGTTTGGAAAGATTTAGTTCCATAAGTTGCACTACTCAATTCTGCATCCGCATTGAAATTATTCAGAAAATCATACATTGCCGAGAACAATTCAATGTTTGCTTCAAGATGGGTATTATCAATTTTTTCCTGAATAAAACTCAAAAAATACTTCTTATCCTTTGAAATGTCAGATTCTGATAGAAGACCCTTCTCAGGAAGAAAAGAAGTATATAAAAAGCCTAAGACTTCAAAACACTTGTAAACACAGTAAATATGAAGTTCAGTAATGAGCTGATTTTCCTGAATATGATTTTTCCTAACAATGAAATCTAAGAATGCAATTCCACTTTCTGAGACAGTCGGCTGGATTTGTTTTACAGTTCTATTCCAGCTTATCTTTCCACTTTTTGCCGTTGTGTAGAGAATTTCTTTTTCAGTGTAATAAGTATTCCGTTCAAGAAAGTCCTCAATGATATAAATCATTGATTGTAACGGCATGGAAGAATTTCTTTTCTGATTATTGAATTCAAAAATCTTCTCCCCTTCTTTCAGTTTCTTACATCCGTTAATTCTTGAAAGAAGATTCAGAATTGCCATTCTTTGAGACTTATTTAATTTTTCGGTAGAAACCTCGTTTTCCTCAAGATTGTAGCCCATAGGAAATGTAATCATTCGTTCAGTATTAGTAATTTTCAATCCAACAAACTGATTTCCTGATGTGGCAACATTAAGGGAGATTTTTTTACTCACCAAACTATCAGCCATTTACTTTATTCTGCAATCTTTGAAACAAAATCTGAACTGAAACTGTTTGTAAAAGCATCAGCACCACTAAAGGCTTCCAGAAGATCACCAAAAGTTGAAACATCATCATTAAAGATAGATTTGTCTCTTTTGAAAATATCATTCCAAAGATACTTTAAGACTTTATTTGAAAAATCAGATTCATTGATCACATTATTTTCAGCCTTGATGAAGAACAGTCCGAGCTGCTTATCTTCTGCATTGGCAAAACTATTCTCAGGATTTGAAATTTCTTTATTGATGGCATCACGGAATTTACCCCAAGAAATTGCAGTTGCTCCAATTTTAGAATTATATTGAGCTTTCTGCTTATCGTTTGCCTTAGATTCGTCATATTTGTTTGAGATATATTCCATATCCCAGCGTCTTTGGAACGCATTATCCAAAGTAAAAACATTCTGGTCGCTTGTGTTCATTGTGGCCAGAAGTGAAAGGTTCGGAGGAAGACGGATTCCCGTATTTTCTGTAAATGTAATTCCATTTATCTGAACTGATGTTTCAATTGTATCAGAGGATGAAGCCATTTTTCTTACATATTCATTGATTAAATCATTCATGAAGAAGTATTCACTCCATCCCTTTCCAAAACTATTACCACCTACCGAAGAAGTTTTTGTTCCTTCAAGTCTGTCTAAAAGTTGGAAGATTTCGCCGAAAATTGCAGCAGAATTACCACGGTTAATTTCTTCAATAATCAAAACATACTGATTTTCAGAATGAACTAAAGCCTTAGCAAGAATTTCAGTGAATGGGCCAGCCTTAAAGTTGTATTCAATTTTTGAACCGTTCACTTCTGGTAAAATCTGGCCAACAAAATCAGCATTAGTATAATCTGGATGGAATACAGTTCTTACAATCTGATTTTCTTCAGAAGTAATCTCGAAAATGCTTTCGTCTTCCAGCATTTCAGAAATTTTATGGCTTTTTCCACATCCTGGAACACCATAAAAGATTTTCTGAATTGGAGAAGTATATTTTGTTGCATTACTGTTTGTAGAAATATTATTTTGATTTTCATCAAAATTCTCAAAAAATGCTTTTCTATCATCACGAGAATTCATTACTTCCATTTGTTCAATTCCTTCTTTTATAAAACAATGATTACTTTCAACTTTTACAATTTTTGAATAATGATTTATTGCATTAACAAAAATATCAGGATTTCCAATAGGCTCTTTGAAAATTGCTGCACAAACAGATTCTATCGAATTATCATCATTATTCTTTAAATATTCATAGATAGAATATTCCACCAAGATTGGTTTCTCTAAATTTGTAAAACCCCT
>JAZUJH010000118.1:0-2555 GCA_045642665.1 Treponema sp. | reverse complement strand
GAGAACTAATGAAGACTGTACCGCACAATTAAAAAGACAGGCACAAATAGTTAAAGCAAATTCCTCGGATGATGCTAAAATAGTCATCAGGGACTATAATTGGAAGAAAATTATTACAGATATTCTTGATGTCATTACCTTTGAGAAACGTCTTAACATTTCTAATCAAATTTTAATTAATTTCAAAAACTATATTGAATATGAACGACCAGAATGGTTTCCAGAAAAATATCTATCAAACATAACTCCATCAGAAAACGATAATCAGTGGTATTACTTATACGAACGATTATGAGGGATATAGAATTCCTGCGAGACCGTTATAATGCTCCAGTTGAAGCAGATAGAACTCGTAAATGTTATTATTACACAGACTCAACATTCGCAATAAAAAATGTTTTGCTGACGGAAGGTGATCTTTTTACTATTTCTACAGTGATGCCATTGATGGAACAGTATAAGAATACTCCTCTTGAAAATCAGTTCAAGAATATGATGGGGAAAATCAGTGAGCTGCTGCCTGACCAGGTGAGTGTAGACAGCGGCTTTTTGAATAAGGATGTCAGTTTTATTTCTGATCCGTTGCCGGAAATCGAAAGCAGTGTTTTTGAAAAAATATTTGAAGCTATAAAAACTCGAAATGTTCTTTCATGTAAGTATCGTTCTGCATCAAGCCAGGAATATAAACATAAGGAACTGGATCCATATCATGTTCTTTGACAGAAAGGAAACTTGTATGTATTTGGATTTGACCATGGTTCGAATGAAAAACGAATTTATGCTCTTTCAAGATTTAAGGAAATAATTCTTACAAGTGAGAAATATACAATTCCAGAGGGATTTGATATTTCAAAAGAAGTGGATTTGAGCTTCGGCATTTGGTACAACAAAGAAGCAGCCTGTGATTACGAACTTCTTTTTGATGCAAAAATGGCAAATTACATTCTTGAAAGGGAATGGCACAAAGATCAGAAAATGGAACAGAGAGAAGACGGTTCTGTTTTACTGAAGTTTTCTTCAAATCAGAAGCAGCAGGTTACCAGCTGGGTTATGAGTTTTGGAAATTCTGTAGAAGTTCTGCAGCCGGCTTTCTTAATAGAAGAAATTCGTGAAAATGCAGAAAAGTTGCTCGAAAAGTATCGAAAATAACAATTATTGTGTGGTGGGATGAATGGGATTACGAATCGAACAGGGTGATATTACAAAATACGAAGTGGATGCAATCGTAAATGCCGCTAACAGTTCGCTTTTAGGTGGTGGCGGCGTTGATGGAGCAATTCATCGTGCAGCAGGTCCTGAATTACTGGCAGAATGCAGAACTCTTGGAGGATGTCAGACAGGATGTGCTGAAATCACAAAAGGATATAAATTAAAGGCAAAGCATGTAATTCATTGTGTTGGTCCTATCTATAGAGAAGACAGAAAAGCTGAATGTGAAATGTTACTTAGAAGCTGTTATAAAAATGCTATTTATTTGGCATCAAATAATGGGTGTAAAAGTATGGCATTTCCTTTGATTAGTGCCGGAGTTTATGGATATCCCAAATATGAAGCCTTAAAAATTGCAGTATCTAACATAGAGAAATATGCTTCAGAAATAGAAGTATATCTGGTTCTTTTTGATAAAGAAGCTTTTGAAATTGCAAAAGATGTTTTTCCTGAATATTTACCATCTTTATCAGATGAAGAAAAGAAAAGCATAGAACTTTTTCTTCGTTATTATGGATATGACAGTTTTGAAGCAGAATCAGATTGGAATGGACATAAGGTATATCATCTATGGAATAAACGACAAGAAGGGACCTGTGTTGGATATCCTCAGTTTGCAATAGAAGTGAATGGAGAACTGAGACTGGCTACTCATGAAGAAGTTTTTGAGATTATACAAATGAGACTGAACAGTAAATTTGCTTACAGTGAAAAAGACGAAAAAACAGTAGAATTACTGAATAATCAATAAAAAATGGAAATTTTGAGTGGGGGCATCGTGGCGGATTTTTTTAAGCCCCAAATTTTCCGAATTTAACCGCAATTTACATTGAATTTGCGGTTAAATAGGGTTATAATCAGGTTATGAACAAGCTTGCAGATTTAGAAGAAAGAATTTCCTCTTTGCCGGAAGGTTACGTAACCAGAAAAGTAATCAACAATAAGCCTTATTATTATCATCAGTGGAAAAGTAACGGGAAAAATCTTAGCCGCACTTTGACAGAAGAAGAAGTTGAACCATTGAAGGCACAGATAGAAGAGCGCAAGAAACTCGAAAAAGAACTCAAGATTGTTCGAAAAATGACTCCTGATATTTCCGAGTTTGAAGATCAGTTTAACTGTAACGTAACTGTTGGCGATGCCCTTAAGGATCTTATTCAGACTGCAAGCCAGTATAAAACCCGTGACTGCATCGAACGTCTGGACAAATATATAAATGGTCCTACTGTAGATAAAGTATGTGTAGTTTATGGTCTCCGCCGAACTGGTAAGACTACAATGCTTAAACAGGAAATGCTTTCTTTCTCTGAAGTTCAGCTGAAACATACGGTTTATATTAAAGCCCG
>JAZUJH010000117.1:0-30041 GCA_045642665.1 Treponema sp. | reverse complement strand
CCGGAACTTCCAGTGCTGCCGGAACTTCCCGAATCGAATTCACCATATTCATCTACCGGTATTCCAGTATACGCCTGACTAATAAAAGCACTTATATCACCAATAATAAAATTTAATCCTAAAACAAATGTCAACATAACTTTTGTAATTTTTTTCATAACAATCTCTCCTTATTTTTTTTTAAAATCAAAATCCAAAAATAATTTATCCAATAAAGACCCTCCTACATTTTCTGTACATACATAAGAATTTATTTCCTTAACAAATTTACATTGATTATTTACATTCGACCCATTAATATACCAAGGTGAATATGGCAGGACAATATTTTTTTCAAAATCCGTTTCACTTTCAGAAACTCCATTAACATTACAAAAATAAATTCCTGTATTAAATTCTTCATAATTTTTCATAGAACCAGATTCATCTGCAATCAAAGTTCCGAAACTATCCTTCAGATGTTCAAAGCATTCTTCCGGAACATTACATTCATTGAAAATCACTTTGCACATATCAAACAGATTTACATATACAGGATTATTCGTTCCATTAAAAGTTCTATATTTTTGTGCATTCTTCATAATATCTTTACGCAGGGCAATAGATTTTTCCTTGGAATCAATTGAAAGTGCAGATATCGAAAAATACTGCAGAAGATTTTGAACTAAGACATCAACTCCAGATAAATCCACAACCGAAACCAAAGATTCATCTGACACTGACTCCTTCAATTTAAATGCTACAGTTTTTCCATCTGTACATTCATAAATATCTTTGTACAGCCACCTGGTATAATCAAAGCCCGAAGATTTTTGAAGTCCGGGGACCCCGCAAAAATATTTACCGCAATCCTTAAGTTCATATAGAATCTCAATTTCATTTGCAAAACAAGTATCAAAACATATTAAGTCAAAATTGCACTCTGCTTTTTCCAAACTTTTTCTCAAATCAGGTATCTGCATAAAATCATTGGAAGAATCATCAACTGCAACAGCTCTGTTTACATTTCTGTATCCAGTTCCGTGTCCCCAAATAATCAATGCATAATGTTCTGCCGGGTACTTCGCTTTTGCAAAATTAATCAGGACCGTAAGATTTTTTCCGTCTGACATATTCAGTTCTGTTTCAAAATCTTTTTCAGTTCCTAAATTCAGTTCAGGACACGATAACTGTTTTGAAACGATTTTTTTGTTCATACCATTTTTATCTTTCAGGACTTCATACAGACGAGTTCCGCTCCAGGATTCATCAGCAGAATAAATGTTGCTTCTGTCAAATAAAACCAATAGATTCATTTTACTTCTATCAAATTCAGCTGCCTCCATTTCATTTAAATCTTCAGCTCCATAAAAATCTAAATCATTGTCAGCGGCCATATAAACTATATAGGTCCACTCTGCCGTCCTTGAAACAGAATTTTTATTCTCCCTGGCCACTATAATTTCCGTTTCAAAGGAACATGAAATAAATATCATCTGAAACAAAAACAAAAATATTTTTCCGGTTCTCACCTGTCCCCCCTTTATTAAATTGAAAAAAATGCAAATGTATCCTTCCATTCAGACCCGTCTTCATAAATAATTTTGTCTACACAAAAATTTCCGACTCGGTATTTCTCTTTAACAATAGAACCTAATGCAGAATCAATACTGACAAGAATTTTTTTATTTTCTTCAGGCAAAATATTTTCCTGAAGCTTGCAAATAATTTTATTTCCACAATACCCCACTATCTCACCCTTTGAGTCATAAAGGAAAAATGAAAATTCAATATCGGATATACTTTTACGGGAATTATTGAACAGATTAAAACCTATTGCCGCAAATGTATAATCTTCAGATTTTTCAGAAACAACTTCAATGTCCGATGCATACCAGGGGCGTTTCATCTGCTGTCCCATTTCACAGGAAAGAAAAACAAGATCCAGGCACAAAATCATAAAAACTTTTTTCATAACTTTTTCCTCATACCTGAATTGATATTCTGATAATAAATTTTCAGAATACTGTCCACGGAATAATCCAGATTACTTTGCTTCAAAAAATATAAAGCCTCTTCAAATTTATTTTGCTTATAAGAAATTAAACTCTTATAAAACAAGGCCCTGTAATTCTTATCAATGTCCTCAACTCCTGCAAGCAGGTTATCAGCTTCATAATAATCACCGTACTTTATCGCCGATTCAACCATAGAAAAAAGTGCATCGTAATCATCAATTCTATAGACATAAAGTTTTGTTTCATCTATATTTTCTTCAATTGCATCAATAGATTCCCAGCCATCTTTTTCGCCATAGATATTCACTTTGGAGCTTCCGAAAATGCACAACTCAAAATATCCTTTCTCATCAGTAACTGCACCTATGCTGTCGTCAGAAAAAATATGATAACCTTCGACACCTTCATTATCCCTATCACAGACAAGTCCATGCATTACCACCATTTTATTTGAATCCATCCTTCTATTAGTTGTTGCACATGACAAAAGAAAAATACAATTAGCTGCTAAAAAAACAAAAGTCAAATATTTTTTCACCTACTCCTCCATTTTAATAATTTTTCCATCCCGATTTTTATAAAACAAAATCCTCTTACCATTTTTCTTGCGCACCTTTCCAAGTAACAAAGAACTTTTTTCCATAACGATTTCCTGACCTAAATAATCAGATGATTCTATTCGTTTTCGAATATCCGCTGCAGTTTTCTGATTTTTATTTTGTAAAAAAATATTACAGTTTTCAGCCATCAAACCTATACAGGAAAATGGATTCATATCATTGGAATGAACTGCAAATTCCATTGCACAGTTCAGACTTTCTGATTCAAAATCCTGATTGACGGAACAATTTATTTTCTTTGCAAAAATCTTGTTGGCATCAGAAAATTCATGAAGATACTCAAACACTTCTTTCATTTTATTTTCATTCACTGTAAAAATTATTTTTTTCGCTTCAAAATCAGATATTTCAACACAAGCTCCCATTTTCATTAATTCTGATACAATCTTATTCTGAGTCTGAACATCAATTCCACAAAGAGAAATACCCGATGCAAACTTCTCAGAAGATTTAAGATTCAAAGAATAATTTGTAAATTCATTATCAAAGTTAAATGACGAAATATTTTGCTCATTCAAAACATTATTTGTGCTTACAAGAAACAGACTGTTAAAAAAATCTAATATACTTTCCCTGGAAAAAGAATCTGTACTTGAACTTATTTCCGCTGTAAAATTTGAAGCAAGTTTTTTTTCTGAACTTAATTCATCAGCAACTTCTAGTGAAAAACTTTTTATTTTGCAACCAAGTTTCCCGATATTCAGAAAAAGTTCAGGTATAATGTATGCCGTACTAAAGGACTCCGTTTCATTATCCTCTAGCAGCAACTCATCATTCCCAATATTTTCTAATTTTTCCTGCAATGATTTTCTATGATTCTTTGTAACGACCGATATTCCAATGCTTATTGATAAAATAAATGTTAATATAAAAATTATGTTTAATAATGTGTTTCTCTGCCCAAAATATCTTGCCTTACCCAAGCCTTCCAATTTTAGAGATTTCTTGCTTCTGAATTGATACTCTGCAAGTTTAAGGGCATTCATGACCGCTACATTTGCAATTAGTTTTTTATGACCGAAAGTATATTTCAAATCATATACACACAGATCAGAAAAACCAGGATGCATTTTTTCAAGTTCCCTGTTTATATATTTTTTTCTTTTATTTCCATGTAAATTAAACGGAATCAGAATTTTATATAAATCATAATCATCTTTTTGAATTATTTTCTGATTTCCAAAAGATGTCTTCACCTTGCCTCCTTTATCATTGATTCTGTTTTGGATAAACTGATTTCAGAACTTTTCCTCCTGAACTCCATATCTGATAGAAATTAGTTTCATCTTCTTCAAAGTATATGTAATCCAGAGAAAACATTTCGCCGCACATCCTGCCCCAAGTATCTTTCAGACCAGCACAAGTCAGATTCTCATTCTTTTTACATAAATCAATGAAACCCTTATGAACAAAATAATCTATGGAATATTTTTCTTTCTGCTCCAAAGTTCTGCTTACAAGTTTTACATTCTGGGCATAACTAGAAGTAAAATTCACAGTAAAAAAAGCAAGCAGAACAACAGAAGCTATTACTTCTGCAAGTTTCAATTTGTTATGATACCAAGATAAGGCATAGGATTTCCGCCTTCATAAAATACTTCTGACTGTCTTTCTATAACTTTACTCTGTGCTACGTTATTCTTCAGTAAAAAGAACGACATAAGACTAAAAACTACGACAGCACCCAGAACTGATGCAAATATTGAACCTTTTGTTTTTTTATCCATCATTTATTCTCCTCCGATTTATTTCCATGATGTAATATCAGAGCCTTCACCTTCTCCACCTTTTTTTCCGTCAGCACCAAAACTCATAATCACGTATGGCAATCCTGAAGGACATCCGGCCGGAAAAGCAGAAGAATCATTTCTTGCATAAACATAATTGAATCCCCAGGGATCCTTTGAAATTTCCTTATCCACGTAAGGACCTTTCCAGCCTTCTGGAACAGGATACAGTATTGGTTTATTCCATAAAGCCTGAAGTCCCTGCTGCGAAGTCGGAAAATTTCCGCAGTCAATATAATAGGACTGTAACGCGGCCTTATACTGACTGATTGTTTCCACCGCTGCATAATGCCTAGCGTTTTCCATTACTTTTGAAACAGAAATTGCTGCTCCAGCAGTTAATACAGCTCCGATTGCTAAAACTGCAAGAGTTTCTGCAAAGGTAAAACCGTCATCATTTTTCTTGCGTCCACATATTTTTTTCAAAACCACCTCCATTTGTATTTTAAAATCCGTAGCTAAACATTACAGGCATAATTACAGTTTTAAGTAATATCAAAATATAAACTGTCAGAATCCCGATAAGCACCGGCTCCAGAAACTTGCTTATTTTTTTATTCACCTCCTTATTATTTTTTTCAAGACTTTGCTGTATCTGCAAAAATGCATTTTCCATGTTCCCAGAAATTTCCGACAGTTCAAGATAAACTGAAAAATTGTATCCCAAATCCTCAAATGCCTTTGAAAAACTTATTCCTGTATTCATACTGTTTCTCGCTTTCACCAAAGTTTTTTTTAGTTCCCTGTTCCGTTTTGCAAACATCATAGATGTTTCCAAAACTTCATTCATATCAATTTTGTTTATCACCATAAAACTTATTGCGTTGATAGAATCAAGAACTTCATTTTCCTTTATCCATTTATTTGCAAAAAGAATAAAGATAATTAAGCAGGCAAACAAAAATATATTTCCGCTGATAAAACCACAAAAAGCATTCCGCTTGTAACCAGAAGAATCAAAACCTAATGAAAAATCAGGAATTATTTTTTCAAAATTAAAAAACATAAATACACTTAACACAAAAACAGAAAGCAATATAAAAAAAGGATACAAACAGTTTCCTGCAAATTCATTTCTGTTTTTCCTGTTACTCTCATAACGCTTAAGCAGATACTTCACTGTATCAGCTAAATTTCCTGTACGCTCAGCACATGAAATAAAAGAAACATACTTTGCATCAAAGTAAATGATTTCACATTCTGAAAATGCAGAAGCTAAAGAGATTCCTTCTTCAAGGGAATGCGAAATTTCTGCACCACATTTTTTTATATAAACAGGAATACCCTTCATTCTGTTTATGCACATAAAACATTCCTTCACACTCAGATGATTTTCAAGAAGAGATGCAAAAATTTTTGTGAACATTATCAGCTTGCTTTCATTAAAAAACATTTTCATTTTCCTCCTCACACATAAAAATTTTTGCATCAAGTTTTCCTTCTCTAAGTTTCTGAAGAATTATTCCCTGAATAACTTCATCCACAATTTCATTATTCTCACACAAATCTTTTAAGCGCGAAACACACTGATTAAAACTACCAGCATGAAAAGTTGCAATGACAAGATGCCCGGTAAGAGCTCCCTGCACAGCTGTACCTGCTGTAAGACAATCTCTTATTTCACCAACAAAAATTACATCAGGGTCCTGCCTGAAGGCACCTTTCAGAACTTCTCCGAAATCCATATTTAGTTCTCTATGAATCTTTGTCTGACAGATACCTTCCATAACATATTCTGGCGGATCTTCTAGACTTAATATCTTTTTTTCATCATTAAATTTTTCCTTAATAAATCTTAGCATTGCACAGGCAGTTGTAGATTTTCCTGAACCGGTTGCTCCGCATATCAAAATAAGACCGTTCTCTCTGGCACACATTTTTTTCAGCAGAAAGAGATTCTCTGAACCAAAGCCCAGCCCTTCTATTTCAAGAGGCATACGTTCAACATCAAGAAGACGTAAAACTAATGACTCACAGAATTCCTCTTTCTCCATAGAAATAACTGGCATACAAGAAACTCTCACGTAAATATTCTTGTGCCCGCTTCTTGCATAAACAAACTGTCCGTCCTGGCATCGTCTCTTTTCAACAACATTCAGAGATGCTAAAAGTTTTATTCTCTGCACCAAAGAATTTCTCATTTTTTCTTCAATCAGAATATATCTGCGCAACTTTCCGAGAACCCTAAACCTTACACAGTTTTCCTCAATATGAATATCAGTTGCATTCTGCATGATAGCTTCATCAATCAGACTTTCCAGCAGAACAGACGCAGCATTTTCTTCATCAGAAACCTGAGAAATTTTATCTTCATCATTTTTTCTGGTTTCATTTCCACTTCCCAGAAGAACAGAAATATTTTTCTTTAATTCAATTTCACTTATCTGAATAAATTCTGCAGCAAGCATAAGATTATTCAGTCCGCAGAAATTCCTGACCGACTTAGCAAGACTTTCCTTCAACAAAATATTATTAAAATCTATAATTCCGAAAACAATTTTATCTTCTTTCTGACTGATTACAACTACACCGTTGTGCATACAGTAGACAGGCGAAAGCAAAAATTTTTTTGCACCAGAATCAGTCTTCATAAAGCTCTCCTGCATAAGTTTTCAAAATTCTTTCAGCCCATTTATTCTTGTTTTCCTTTGACTTTCTTTTTCCAGCAGAAGTAACTTCATCCTTTTCCCAATGAGGCAGAAGATAAATCACCATCTCTGTTTTCTGGGATGTTTTATTTTCATTTCTAAAAAGACTTCCGATCAAGGGTATTCTGGAAACAACAGGCGTGCGTTCCTGAATAAAAGTTTCTTCATTCTGTACAAGTCCGCTAAGAACTATCGGTTCACCGCTGGGACCTCTTACTTCCGTTGTAATAACTTTCTCACTGCTTGGCGGCGGATTTCCTGTTAAAGAAGAGAGATCCGTTCCCTGCCGTGAAACAGAAGCCGTCACTTTGCTTGTAATCATTCCGTCACCTCCAACCCATCCGGTAATATCAATTTTCAGCCCTGAATCTATTTCACGTGTAATTCCGGTGTAAACAGGCTTGCCTGTATCAGGATCAAGATTATTATCCCTGTAACGGTAGGTATTGAAATTCCTGAAACTTATTGTTCCGCCGCTGATTCCATAGAGAACTGTATCCGCGAAAACATTTGCCCTATTCTCATTTATTGCCGTCTGAAGTTTTCCCGCAAACTTAAAACCGAATGCAGTGACAACATCAAGGTTAAGATTCAATACGGAACCTAAAACAGCAGACGCACTGTTTCTGTCATCAATCTTCAGCCTGTCCACAGAAAAATTGATATTCCAGGTAGATTCATTTTCTCCCTGATACTGAATTACAAGAAGATCATAGCGCAGCCGCTTTACAGGAACATCCACAGTTTCAAGCAGTGACATAAGTTTGTTATACTGATTCTCTGTTCCCGTGAAGAAGAAAACATTATCGCTTGTTCCGGAAACAATATTTGAAGCTGCAACATCAGGAGGAAGCTTTGCAAGCAATTCATCTGTACGAATATACTTCAGGTTCACGATGAAGACATTTTTCTCTTTGTCCATAAGCTTTACAAATTCTTCAACCTCAGATAATACCTTCTTATTACAGAACAAAATAAAGCCGCTCTCATTTTCAAGGCTGATAATTCTCTGCAAAGAAAATCTTTCCTTCACATCCGAAATGATTTTTGCTACATCACAGTTTTCAACAGCAACTTTATGCCAGCTTTTATCTGCATCTTCAATTCTGTACGCATTTTCATTTTTATAAACATAATAAATTCCGTCACAAAGTGTATAGGACAGCGAATTATTTTTGCAGACAAGTTCCAGCGTCTCTTCAAAAGTTTTGTCCGCAAACTGTGAACGGTTTATAATACCGCCGCCGTCAAAAGCAAAAAAATATTCCCTGCCAGCAAGAGTGAATATCTTATCAAGAACCGTCTCAGTTTTCGCATCCAGTAAATCACATGCAAACTTTTCATCAGAAAATTCAACTGAACAGATTCCTGCAAAATTTTCAGAAAAATCAATAACCTTATTTTCTTCCTTGCATTCAATCAGAATACGTTTCAAATTTTCATTTTCACGTGAAATCATCTGGCTGCACTCATAATTTTTTCCTAACCTTCTGCATACACTTTCACATAAATCAAAAACATCAGCACCGGTCGTATGAATTGAAATTCTGTTGTCCGGCAAAATCCGGTAAGCAATTTCAGTTTTAAAATATGAGCTGATTTTTTCCAAAAGCACGGCAGCATCAACATCACTTGCATCCAGAAAAAATAATCCGTCTTCCGAAGGCTCTATGCAAAATCTGCTGACTATCCACTTCTGCTCATTCTTCTGGACATAAAGTCTGTTGGCCTTCAAAAAATTTTCAAAGGCACTTTCAAAACTTCCGCCTGCAAAACAAAAATCAAAATCCCCGTCAACAGTATCATCCGCAAAAATTTCCTTACCGGAATACATACTCAATGTGTAAAAAATTTCACTGCAACTCATGTCAGAAAATTCAAAGCCTTCCAGCTCATCAGCATTTATTCTGGCAGCCCAAATAAAAATCAGAATCAGCACAAGAAAAAAATTTCTGTGCAGTTCCTTGAACTTCAAACTCATCTCCTAATTTTTTCTCCCTATATAGTTATTTGTTCCGGAATTCATTTTCCCCCAAAAAATTTCCAAAAAAAATTTATTTTTTCAAAACATTTTTTTTCTATTGTAGAAAATGAAAATTATTAATAAAATGGATTCCATTGAGCGGGAACTTTTAAACTTATTTTTCACCAGTTCCCATAACTTCATTAAGAGGAAAAAAATGCTGGCAAAAAGACTTGAAAATTTACATCCCTACGTTCCTGGTGAACAGCCTAAAGATAAGGAATATATAAAATTAAATGCAAATGAAAATCCATATCCTCCTCACGAAAGCGTTGGAAAAGCAATCACAAATGCTGTGGACACAAACTTCAAGTCTCTTGGATTCTATCCTGATCCGGACTCAAATGAACTTAGAAAAGAAATTGCCGCTATGCTTAATGCAACTGGCGGAGTTTTTTATAACACTGAAATCAGCGGTACAATGTGCAAACCTTCACAGAAAGATGCTATTCCTTTTGAAATTACACCTGAAATGATTTTCTGCGGAAACGGCAGTGATGAAGTTCTTAGCTTTGTTTTCTACACTTTCTTTGACAGCGACAGGCCTCTGGTTTTTCCGGAACATACATACAGCTTTTATCCTGTTTACTGCGGATACTACAACATTCCAATGAACCGAATTCCTCTAAAAGCTGACTGGACACTGGATAAAGAAAAAATCTTGTCAGAAGCAGAAAAAAACCAGAGCAGCATTATCTTTGCAAATCCTAACGCACCAACAGGACTTGCACTTGCCCGCAGTGAAATTAAAGCTATGCTGGACAAAGCTCCGAAGGACAGAATATTTATTGTTGATGAAGCTTACTGCGATTTCGGCGGTGAAAGCTGTATTCCTCTTCTGAAGGACTACAGGAACCTTGTAATAGTCAGAACTTTCAGCAAGAGCCTTTCTTTTGCAGGAATGAGATTAGGTTATGTTATAGCAGATCCTGTTCTTGTACAGGCAATCTTCACTGCAAAGAATTCATTCAACCACTTCCCTGTAGATTCCCTTGCACAAACGGCAGGCTGCGCTTCATGTAAAGCTGCATGGTACTACGCACAGAATGCAAAAAAGATTGTGGAAGAAAGAGAAAACATTACGGCATTCCTGAAAGAAAGAAACTGGTTTGTAATAGACAGCAGCACAAATTTTATTTTTGTCAGGAAAGACGGATTAAGCGGTGAAGAAATTTATCAGACTGTAAAGAAAGCGGGGATTCTTATCAGGCACTTTGAGACAAAAGGAATTGAAGATTTTGTACGAATTACAATCGGTACAAAGGAACAGATGGATCAGCTGAAAGAAGTTCTTGCAGCCCTATAATTTTGGAGGAAGGAAATGAAATTTTTAATTTTAAGTGACATTCACGGAAAACCTGAAAATCTTGAAAAACTTGACGCACAGATCAAAGAATCTGACGGCATAATCTTTGCGGGAGACTTTACAAGAATCGGAGAACCTGAAACAGGTATCCAGGCACTTGAAGCACTCTGCAAAAAAAGTGAAACAATTTTCTCTGTAACCGGAAACTGTGATGCACCGGATTTTATTGAAGAAATTGAAAAACGTGACATCAGTGTACAGAAAACACTCGTAAACTATGAAGGCCTAATGTTTACAGGATGCGGCGGCGGAACACCATTTGACGGTTCCACACCAAATGAAAGAGAGGAAGACGAAATTCTGACAGACCTTAACATTATTCTTCAGGATGAAAGCGAATGGGACAATCTTGTTACTGTTATGCACAATCCCCCTTTTGAAACAAAATGTGACACCATCACAAGCGGAATTCATGTGGGAAGCAAAAAACTCAGAGAATACATTGAGACAGTAAAACCTCTCATGGTAGTTACAGGTCACATCCACGAAAGCAAAGGAATTGATACAATAGGTGAAACTACAATAATAAACCCCGGAGCACTTTTTGAAGGAAACTATGCTGTGGCAGAAATTTCAAAAGTCCAGGGCAAATGGAAGGTTGTGAAAGCTGAACTTAAAAGCATTACATAATGAAGCCTTCTGAAAATTATACTCTCTGGAAACAAATCCAAAGTCACAAGCTTAGGACCGCACAAGTTCAGCGGTTTTAAGCTTGCCAGAACTTATCAACGGGCATCTACTAAAAGTATTTTTTTTAGGATGACCTCAATATAAAATCTGCAGAAGATTTAAAGTGTTCTGCAGATTCTGAATCCAAGGAAATTATAGCTTACACCGGAATCAAATTCGTAACGGTCACCTGCATTACAGAAAAAAGTTTCCTCAGAAAAACTTCCGCCGCGGCAGGTTCGTCCGTTGGCAAAAGATTTTCCGTAATACTGGACACCTGCAGCAGTTTCTTCGTAGTCACCGTACCAATCCCAGCACCATTCAAGAGCATTTCCGCTCATATCAAACAAACCAGCACCGTTTGCTCTTCCGCTTCCTGCAACAGGAATTCTGTTCCTCCCTATTACAATTCCGCATGTTCCGACAGGCTGAGTCTTTGAAGCATTGGAACAGGTCCAGGCAACATCATCACTGTTAACATTATCATTTCCGTATCCTGCAGCATCAATCTGACCGCTTAACAAATCTCCGCGGTGCAGTTCCCGGGAAGTTCTGCGTGCTGCATATTCCCATTCACTTTCAGAAGGCAAACGGTAACCACTGCAGTTCCAGTCACATACTGCCAGATCACACGAAGCGGCATCGCTGCTGTCACGAAGAACTTTTCCGTCGTAAGTGTAGCAGGGGGTGAAATCATTTTTTTCACTGTAAGCATTGCACCATACAATAGCGTCACGCCATGAAATCTTTGTAACAGGTTCATATCTTCCGCCATTAGTTGGAGCCTTTCCCACTGAACCTTCAGAACCTTCCTGTCCTGCATTTTCAAAACAGTAACCATTTTTCTCGGCCCAGTTTTTTACCGAATACCAAAGGT
This sequence comes from Treponema sp., assembly GCA_045642665.1. Classification (GTDB taxonomy): domain Bacteria; phylum Spirochaetota; class Spirochaetia; order Treponematales; family Treponemataceae; genus Treponema_D. The sequence goes on along the minus strand of JAZUJH010000117.1, from coordinate 18,054 downwards.
CATAAGTTGTTTCATACTTGTTAAGAGCATAAGCCTTGAGCCATCTCCTTGCAGTATAGGACTGTGAATCCTGACCGATTGTATATTCTATGAAAGATTTTCCCCCTGTATATTCAAAGACAGCAAAATCTATTGAAAAAAATGTATGCGAATCATCAGAAGAAGAAATTTCCTCCTGAGCTTTTTCAGATCTCTTCTGACCGCGCTTTGAATCATAGATTGTAGAATTCATGTGTCCCTGGGCATGAATTTTCGGAACACAAAAAAAACCGCCCAGCATAAATGCAAGCCCAAAGACAACAGAAAATCTCCTAAAAATTTTGTTCATCATCATTTACGCTTCTCCGCTCTTCTTTCCATCTTCAGTATAGTACGTCTCTGCTTACGGGCATCCCTTTTCTGTTTAAAAGTTATATGCCTCCTGGTTTTCTTAGGTTCCGGTAATGCCGTAAGGGTTCTTTTCATAAAACAAAAATATGCAAGAATGGCTACAAGAATACTTATTCCTGCAACAAAAATTGCACCAAACCAACCAGAATTTGCCCAGGGAAGCGGAACGTTTATACCAAAATAACTGGTAACACAGGTAGGAATCATAAACACAAGGTTCCATGCTGTCATTGTCTTCATTACAATGTTCAGATTATTTGAAAGAACCGAAGCAAATGCATCGTTCATACCTGTCATGATGTTTGTATAAGTGTCGGCCATTTCCATAGCCTGTCTGTTATCAATTTCAACATCATCAAGCCAGTCCTGGTCTTCCTCGTCAAGCTTAATGATTTTTGTCTTCCTGAACTTTTCAAGAAGAAGCTGGTTACTTTTAAGGGAAGTTGTAAAATAAACAAGAGACTTCTGTATGTTCAGAAGCTGGATAAGGTCATAGTTACGCACATACTGAAGCATCTCATTCTGGATTGTAACCGCCCGTCTGTTAAGTTCCTTAAGGTAACGAAGATAAGCTGTATCTGCCCTGGAAAGAAAACTGATTGTAAATGCCGGCAAATCATTAAGAGAAATTTCTTTTACACGGTTCGCAGCAAAATCCTTCAGAACTTCACAGTCCGTCCAGCATATTGTAATGAATAGATTTTTCTTGATGATAATTCCAAGAGGAGTACAGAAATAACTTATATCATCACTTGGAGAAAAGACAGGAAGCCTTAGAATTGTAAGAATATAATTGTAGTCGTCGTTGCGCTCTATGCGAGAAAGTTCATCGGGGTCAAGAATATCAAGAACATTTTCCTGGTCAATACCGAATTCCTTTTCCAGATAAACAATATCATCTCTTGTTACGGAACGTGCATCAATCCATGTATTGCAACCGCTTTCCAAACAAGATTCATCTTTCTTTACAAGCTTACCATTTTCCTGCTGCCAATAGTTAACCATTTTAGCCTTCCTGCAATTTTAAACTTAGCAGGGACAGTGTCAGACAGAATTACATATATACAGCAACTACAAAATCAACTGTCCCAAGAGATTTCTGAAAAGTTTCGCGTTATGTTCCGAACTGTCACCGTCCATAAAAAAACTCCTAAAACTTAGCTGATTTGCAAAAATCAAAAGCATTCTACACTAAAAAACAAAAAATTTCAATGACCAAAAAAAATCCCAGAAAATCTGGGACCTTTCATGAGGCATCTCCAAAAATATTTTTTTAAGGTGCCCTATATCAACAGTCATTCCCGAAAGTATCTTTCAGAGATGACCTATTCTTTTTTTTTCATCACGGAAGATTTTCCAGCAGCTTGACTATATAAAGCTCAATATAATGTTTAAGTGCAGGATGATTTTTAATCTTCATAAGTGAAGGAGTATCTACAAGCGAGTCCGCAAGACTTGAAACCCTTTCCGCCGTAAGATTTTCCGTCTTCAGGCTGCGAAGAATCTTTCTGACATAATCCCGTACAAGAACATTTATGTCCTCTTCAAGATTTGAATAAGCCTTGTCATCAATTCTGTCGTTCCATTCATGCATGTAAGATTCAAGCTCACGGTCAATTGTAGAAGTCTCAGGAACAATCTCCTTCTCCACAAGGGTTGCTGCATTACGGATTTCTCTCTTCCTGTTCTTCTTAGGATCAAGCATGTCGTCAGAATTAAGCTTATCTGTCTTAGATTCGTTCTCATCATTCTCTTCCCTGATAATCATTGCCGTTGCAGAACGCTGGGAATCTCTCTTGATTCTGCTCTTAGGTTTTCTGACAAAAAGAGAAACTATCCATGAAACAAGAGGCATTGTGTACCATACAGGAAGCTTCATCCTTGCGTCAGCATATATTTCCTGGCGGCTGAGCAAAAGAATTTCACTGTAAGGCAGCAGGAATCCGTCACGGAACAGGGGAACTCTTCCAGGTGTTGTATCATCAAAGAACAGAACTGAAAGGAATGAAGCATGAAGCATTCCAAAAAGAATCGGAGAAGTTGCCCTGAGTTCACGTTCAAGACATTTTTCAAAGGCCGCACTTTCCTTCATCTCCGGAAGAGTTTCAAACTCAAGCATATATTTGAACCATACATCAGTAAGACTCTTTCTTATAAGTTCACGGGCATCATTGCACAGACGCACTACAAGAGGCATAACTTTTTCTTTGTAAATAAAATAATGTTCGTCCTCAACCTTAAAAATAAGAACCTTCGGAAGAGTATTGCCGGAAGTTGATTCCGTAAGTTCAGAAATATGTGCCTTCAGTTCTTCATCAGAATATTTTCCAAGAAGGAATGCCCCGTTCTTGTCCTTCATTTTCCTGAGATCATTTACATTTGTATAATAAGGCGGAAGCTGCAGCTGCTCATCAAGCTGCCTGAACGCAGCATCACGTACAATACGTTCAGATACCTTCGCCTTGTAATAAGTTGAGCAGGCATCAATGATTCCTACGGACTGAAGAATATTTACATCCTCTGTATTCAGGTCCTTGTGCTTTGTATAATCCTGGCGAATAAAATAGCAGAGCTGGTTCCAGTAATAATAAGTCTCACCTGTCGTACGCAAACTGATCCATGCTTCTTCAGGCTTTGCGACAAACTGTGTATAGAAATTTCTTATTGCAATCTCTTTCCCTGGATTAGAATTATTAAGCTTACGCAAAAAATAGTCATGGGAATCGTTCTTGCGCATAAGATCCTGAAGCTTTTTGAGAGCTATATTTATGAGAACTGAAACATCAACACCTGACGGCAAAATAAGTTCCGGTACGTTTTTCGAAAACTGAATGCAGTATAAAATTGAGTCATCATTCGCAGGTTTCTCAAGGGCGTGCTCAAAGAAATCTCTTGAATCAACTTTCGTTAGAATTGTAACAGGAACATTCTTAGGAATGTTGTTGACATTAGGAAACGGGATGGAAAAATTTCTTCCCAAATCTGTATAGGATTCTGTAAATAAGTCAATGAAATATGAAACTACAAAAATAGCCTGCTTGCTTCCCTGTGTAGTCAGTACAATTTTTCTCTCCAGGCTAAGTCTTTCAAGTTCACTCTGTATTATATCAACATGCCCATTATAAATTGCGAGTTCGGGATTTTCTTCTACGTGATGCTGAACATATCTCTTTAAGTATTCTGAAAATTCCCCAAAGTCAACCATCGGGCTGCGTTGTTTTGATGAAAAAAACTTTAATAATGAAAAAATATTTGAAGATGTTGCCATGATTAAATATTTTAACACACTTTCCTGCAGTTGAATAGTATTAAATATAACTTAAAAAAACAGAAAATCTCCGAGGCATTTACAAAATTCCTGCAGATTTTCTGTTACGGGAATATCAAAAAAATTAATTTTTTTAACCCCAGATTTAATTCAGACTAGAAATCCAATGCCTGCTCAAGATCTGCAATAAGATCATTCACATTTTCAACGCCAACACTAAGTCGGATCATGTCAGGACTTACACCGCATGCAACAAGTTCGCTGTCCGAAAGCTGACGATGAGTAGCGCTAGCGGGATGAAGACAACAGGTTCGGCTATCCGCTACATGAGTTGCAATCATTGCAAGCTTGAGTCTTCCCATCACTTCTTCAGCTGATTTTCTTCCGCCCTTCACGCCAAAGCTTATAACACCGCAGGTTCCGTTAGGCATATACTTCTTTGCACGCTCGTAATATTTATCCCCTTCCAGGCCCGGATAGTTTACCCATTCAACATTCCTGTGGTCCCTAAGATACTGAGCAATCTTTGTTGCATTTGAAACATGACGTTCCATACGCAGAGCCAAAGATTCAAGTCCCAGGTTGAGAAGATAAGAATTCATTGGAGAAGGAATGCATCCGAAGTCTCTCATAAGCTGGGACGTGCACTTTGTAATGAAAGCTCCTCCCTGACCAAATTTTGTCGCATAAATAATTCCGTGATAACTTTCATCAGGAGTACACAGTCCGGGGAACTTGTCTGCATGAGCCATCCAGTCAAAGTTTCCGCTGTCCACGATGCAGCCGCCGACAGTTGCATCATGTCCGTCCATATATTTTGTAGTAGAATGTGTAACAATATCACAGCCCCATTCAAAAGGACGACAGTTTACGGGTGTCGCAAAAGTATTATCAACAATTAAAGGTACACCATGAGAATGAGCGGCCTTTGCAAACTTTTCAAAATCAAAGACAACCAGAGAAGGATTTGCAATAGTTTCACCGAACACACCCTTAGTGTTCGGCTTGAATGCAGCATCAAGTTCCTCTTCAGAACAGTTGGGGTCAACAAAAGTAAAATCAATTCCCATTTTGCGCATTGTCACGTTGAAAAGATTAAAGGTTCCTCCGTAAATTGAATTTGAAGCGACAATATGGTCACCGGCATTAGCAATGTTAAAAATGGCAAACATATTTGCAGCCTGGCCGGAAGATGTAAGAATAGCAGCACTTCCGCCTTCCATGTCGCAGATTTTCTTTGCCACATAATCATTTGTAGGATTTGCAAGTCGGGTATAAAAATAACCTTCCGCCTCAAGATCAAAAAGCTTTCCCATTTCTGAACTTGAATCATATTTGAAAGTTGTACTCTGGACAATTGGAATCATACGAGACTCACCGTTCTTCGGCGAATAACCTGAATGAATGCATTTTGTTTCAATCCCCAAATTGTTTCCCATATTAAGCCTCTGTTTTAAGATATAAGGCATCTCTAAAAATTGCTTGTTAGAGATGCCGACAAGTTTAAAATTGTCTCCAAAAACTGAAATTCCTGGAGCTTCCCATAAGTATGCCAGCAAAAATCCAAACGACTGAAGTTTTAGCAGCAGACATTAAAAATTCCGTAAAGATTATAAAATATAAAAAAAATATAAGCAAATACTATATTCATATAACTAGTTATAGTTTTTAGTTATCCCTGCAAAATAATTTTAAAAATTTCAGATTTTTTTGGGGAATTCTGCGTTGTCAACACAAATATTATATACAGAGGGCAGCCGAAACTGCTCCACAAAAAATATCGGAGGATTTATTTTATGAACTCATTGAACCAGATTATTTTGGAAGGAAATGTCGTCAGGCAGCCGGAAAAGAAAACACTTTCAAACGGAAGCACTTTCTGTGAAATATCACTTGCAGTAAACAGGGCCTGGAAGAACTCGGAAGGAAAATACGAAAACGAGGTATCCTATTTCGACATAGACACATTCGGAAACCTGGCGGATGCCTGCTCAAAGTGGTGTCCAAAGGGAAGAGGTATCCGTGTAGTCGGAAGACTTAAGCAGGACAGATGGCAGGACAAGACCGGAAATAAATTTAATAAAATCAAAATCATGGCTGAACATATTGAATTCAAGCCCATGCCAAAAAAAACAGAGGATTCAGGTCCTGATAGTGCTACAGCAGGAAATCCTCCACTTACCAAGAAGCAGAAACTCGCAATGCTTGCCGAAGCAGCGGTTGCAGCCCAGCAGGAAGCGGAGGAAGCTGTATTCTGAAACCTGAAACCAGGCTCAGAGGCTAGTGCTTGCCTTTCCTGTTAACAGGCTTGCCCTTAGGTCCAGGACCATTTACCTTTCTTTTAGGTCCATTTCTAGTGGCAGCCTGATTTTCAGCGGCAAGTTTTTCGTTCATCGCCTTGTAAGCTTCAATTCTTTCAGGATTATAGAAGCCGTCCTTCCAGTTAAAGCGTGTCGCACCTTCAACCGGGTCATGGCTCTGAGAAAGACTGATAATATCACGTATATCGTTCTTTCGTACTTTAGTCTTAGTAAAGTCAACCAGCTGTCTTTTCCATCCCTTAGTCTTAAGGCTGTCCATCTTATCAACAAGACTGAACGGCATTTCAGGCATTACAAAGGAACCGTCAGGAGTAGAGTTCACCTTGAATCCCATGTTCTCCTTGTCTCCGAAATACGTAAAGTCATAATCCTTTGGCAGCTTGAATCTCATTCTGAAGAGAGTCGGATAAGCAAACACAGGCAGAAGAACACGCTCACGTTCTGCAGCAGTCGCAAATGTGTTCTCCAGATTGAACTCTGAATTTTCATAAGGCATCTGGAGAGCCATAATGTTTTCATTTTCAAGGAAACTTACAGCCCACTTGTTGAATGTGTAAAGGAACGGTCCTGCAACCATGTTGACCTTCTTTCCGCGAAGCATGTTAATGTGCGCAAGATTATTGACAACGAAAGCTGTATATCCCTTTTCGATGAGCTTATCAAGAGTTTCCCTCAAGGCTTCAACCTTTCCTTCCGGAACAAAAGGATCAAGGCTAATCATCACCATCTTCTTCGGATACGGAAGAATCGGTTTCTCAGGTCTGTCCTTGTTCATGAAGTCATATTCCGTTTCACTGTTAAGTTCAACAATAACTCGTACAGGATGAGCTGTCTGGACAATATGTGCGTCCGCTATAGTGGACACGGCAATGTAAAGACCTTCCGGGAACCACTTAAGTTCATCCTTACGTGCAGCAGTAAGATCAAGAATAGGAAGTCTCTCTGCTCCAGGCTGGCGGCGGAACTTGGAAAGATCTTCAGTGATGATTCTCTTGTAGCGCTTTGACATGGACTTCGTCTGGAGAAGATAAACTTCATCCTGTCTTGTAAAGCCTGTAGGAATATCAATCCATCGGGTGCCGCTTGCTTCTGTCTTTACTATGCGTACCTTATGGCTTACACGTCCCGAATCATCTTTCTTGTGAAGACGGATACTGTCACCTGGATCAGGATCATAAGAACCGCCGCGGATCAGTGCCATCTGAACATCTGTAAGCTTCTTGTCTTCTTCTGCATTCTTTCTGCTGTTATTACCGTCACCGTTCACAGTGCGCTTTGCTGTAACAAGAATCTGCTTCTTCTCTTCATCAGTTGCAGCTCTAAGTTCCACAACCTTTCCAAGATAAATACCTGTTCCGCCTGCCTGATTAGGATTCAGGATCTTTGCACCGGCATTATCAACACCTTCCTTAACTTCCTTGAAACCGTACCAATAATCTGTCTTGCTTCTTGCAAAGTCAGTACTGAGAATACGCTTTCCTTCAGCAATTGCACCCTTTCTGTCACTTTCCCAGTGGTCCATGACGTAACGGTATGCTGCCGTAACGGCACCTACATATTCGGCACTCTTCATGCGTCCTTCAATCTTAAAACTGTCAACACCAATCTGCATGAGTTCAGGAATATGGTCAATGAGCTGCATGTCGCAAGGTGAAAAATAATAGCCCTGCTCATAACCGCCTGAAACTTCAGCTGTATAATAACGGCGGCATGCCTGGGTACACATACCGCGGTTAGCGGACTTTCCGCCAAGGTAGCTTGAAAAAAGACACAGTCCGCTTTCACTTACACAGAGAGCTCCGTGAACAAACATTTCTATTTCTGCTTTAGTCTTTGCCTTTATGTCACGGATTTCCTCAAGACCAAGCTCACGGGCAACAACAACACGGCTAAGTCCCTGTCTGCACAAAAGATTTGCAGCTTCAGCACTTTCAACGTTCATCTGGGTTGAAGCATGAAGCTCAAGATTAGGGAAAAATTCCTGACACATACGGACAACACCGAAGTCCTGAACAATAAGTCCGTCAGGATGGATTCTATCAAGATAAGAGAGGAAACGATACAGGCGTTCTGTTTCATTTTCTTCGCATACGGTATTAACTGTGATGTAGATTTTCTTGCCAAGTCTGTGCACTGTCTGAACAGCAGCTTCTGCCTGGTTCCATGCAAAGTTAGAAGATCTTAAGCGAGCATTAAAACTCTTAAGTCCCATGTATACAGCATCGGCGCCTTCGCCAATAGCAGCGTCCAAAGCCTCTATATTTCCGGCTGGTGCTAAAAGTTCTGTCATATTTTTATATTATAACGAAAAGCAACATTAATTGCAATTTGACGCACAATATTTGGCATGCAAAAAATCCCGGAACAATGTACAAAAGGACTGAAATTTTACAAGTCCCTTAAATTTAACTTTAGTGAGTCTCTAAAAAGATTTTTCAGAGATGCCCTTTATATGGCATCTCCTTCTGCCGAAATTAAATAAGCAGAACTGATTTCAATTCAGGGAGTTTTTATGCGTTCATTTTTAAGATTCATTGGCAGCCTCTTTCTGACGGCACTACTTTTTACTCTCACCTGCTTCGTTGCTCTTAACGGAGGATTCAAATACTTTGAGATGCACTATTACCAGCCCCGCAAAGTAAATACAATCAACTCCGTGCTTGACAGAATCGGAAGGGAATATGATGAATATACGGACCTCATCATAAATAAAATCTGCACCTACACTCTTGATGACAGCACGAAAACCTATATTGAACGCAATGCAACAGATGAACAGGTAACACAGCGCACAAATGTTACGGGAAAACTCTTTGAATCAATTGACGCCCTGGACGGAATAAGAATAGTATCCGGCAACGGGGAGCACATTCACTTCAGCACCTACAGCTCTGATATTCTCAGGGAAACAGAAAATCTTCTCTCCTACAAAAATTTCAAGGATGCAAGTGACATTCCTTTTGACTGGCTTGCAACTTCTGATAACGGAGAATATGCCGACACACCACAGGCAATGGCTTTGCGGACAGGCGTTTACTACGACGCCGCACGTGAAATGATTGTTTTCTCCGTACCTTACTTTGACACATACACAGCATACAGAGGAACCGCTGTCTTCTACGTATACGCAAACGATTTCACAAGAAATCTTATTGCAAAAAACCTTCTGCCGCTCAACACAAGATCAAAACTTGTTTCACCTGACAATTCCTCAGAAAACCTTGAGACAGCCGAAAACACGGGCTATATATTCAACATTCCGTCCGTAGGCAAGGAAATAATTGCCAACGAAGTAGAAAAGAACTGGCATAACAAGCGCTACGGCATTGAACAGCTGGTTGAAATTCCCGAGCGAAACGACATTCTCATTCTCCTGAGCGGAAACAGTTCCGGCTACATAACAACAGGTTATGTATGCAGTGAAAACGAATTCACTTTTTCACAGTCAGAAAGACTTCTGATTCTTACCTGCATAGGAATAACATTGTTCCTTCTGATTTTCATGCTCTTTAACCTGCGACAGGATGACATGGTTATAATAAAGGGAAGGCTCAGAAAATTTGAGATTTCTCTCTACAAGGAATATCTCAGGAACCGTGACAAAAAAGATTACAAAAGTCTCCAGAAAGATTTTGCTCTCCGCCGTCAGGATATTACGGCTGAAATAATGAAAAATCTTGGACGCAAAGGCAGGAAACACAGCAAGGAAGTTTCAAAGCTCATTGACCAGACCTGGCAGGAATTCATGATGCTTATGTCCGTCTCATACAAAGTTTCCCTTGAAAACCTTAAGCAGAACAACCAGATCATGCCGGAAGCAGAACAGACTTACGCACAGATAAAACTTGGAAGTGCAACACCTGTTACCTCTGCTTTTTCTGTTCAAAGCTCAGAAATCCCTGAAGCTGATGCCGTTGAGGAACTTGAAGAAATCCCTGAAGCTGATGCCGCTGAGGAACTTGAAGAAATCCCTGAAGCTGATGCTGCCGAAAAATCTGAAACTTCAGAAAAAGAAGATTCTCTTAAAGAACTTTCACCGGAGGAAATTCCATCAGCAGAAAACAGTTCCCATGAAAATCCTGAAGCTGAAGAAGAAAATAATGTAACAATAATAATTAAACCGTTAACGGACGAAGAACAGGAGAAAAAAGAAATGGAACGCAGAACTCAAAATAAAATTGACATTCTTTCAAAAAGAACATCCATAGATATGACTCCCAATGAACTCAAGGAATCTTTGGACGATGACATTGAATCAGAATACACAGAAAATGAGGATAATTCAGCTGACGACAACATGGAAGAGCCGGACTTTACATGGCTCAACAACATTCCCCAGGAAGAACCAGTTGGAAATCCGGAGTAATTGAATGCCTGAAAAGAAGGGGCTTCTGAACAGAGCTATTGAATATCTCGAAACCTCACAAACAAGTTCCGACCCAAAGGAACCGACAGCCTCCATCTGTCTCAGAGGAGGACTGTTCATCATTAACGAAAACATAGGAACAGCCACAATAAAAAAAGATCCCGCCCTAACGGAACTTATAGAATCCATCAGGAACGGGAATTAATATGCAACTTAAGACGAGCGGAACCTATTCGCCGTCATATGCTGATACCTGAAAATTATTTAACAGCTGAACGAACTGATAAATCTTCTTGTAAGTATCAACGCACATAGCCTTGAGCTTGCCTTCCGCAAAGTGATCAAGGTCCTTCCAGTTAATAATAAGCTCACTTCTTGGCATCCTAACAAAATCTTCAATAGCCATCTTAAGATTTCTGTCATAGTTAATAAGATTCTGTACGGCACGAGCTATAAGGTTTGCAGCCTCTTCATTTGCATCACCGATAACCATGTTAGCAATATTTCTGGCCTCCCTGTCACGTTCAACCCTCGGAAGAAGAGTCTTTATTTTTGCACCGCTGTCTGAACTTTCGCTCATTCTTTCATCAAGACGCAAAATCTGGTCAGAAATTTCCATAAGCTGATGATAAGCCTCACTCATGGGAGTGCTCAGCTGAGTTGTAGCCCACTCACCACGTACAAGAAGAATATCTGAAAGTTCACGGATATCTCTCTTACCAAAGTCCAACAAAAAATGCTTGAGATAACACAGGGGAGCTGCATAAACGTAACCGTCAAGATGCTTTCTCTCATAAGCGGAACTGTTTTCCTCGTTGTAGTATTTAAGAGGATCAATATCTGATGTACCGAAAACCTGTGTCAGAAGACCGTCTATCTTGCCTTCCTTCTGCTGTTTCTGAATCTTCTCAAGAGTTTCCTCAACCTGCTTTCTGATTGAAGACAAATATTCGTCCATTATCTGATGATGCTCAACTTTGACAACATTATCCCACAAAGGATCCTGTGTAATAAGCTGGATTATCATTTCAAAGACATTCTTGTCCCTAAGAGATTTCATCTGGTTCAAAAGCTTTTTCCATACCTGAACAGTAACAGGCTCCACTCCCTTATATCTTCTCAGAAGTTGGATAACATCTGTCCAATCATCATCAAAAGGAAGGCTCCATGCAATTGCAAGAAAATTCTTGAGATCCTCAGGAACATAATCAGCATTGATGCCCCTGAAATGCGGAAGAGTATTGAAATCGCGTTCACGCAAAGAATTATCAAATTTTTTAAGGATAAAGAAAAAATCATACTTAGAAAAATTACTCATCATGACAATCTTTGAATAAAGAGCATCTATTTCCTTTATCTTAGCTGAATTGAACTCAGCATTAAAAGCCTTGAGCTCAGCAGCAATCTCCTTGGAAAGGGACTTAAGATCTGTATTCGATCTTGAACGTGCAATTATTGACTCTTCACTGAAACTATCAACCATTTCATGCTGCTCATCTGTAAGAATTCCGTTTACGACAAGTCTTTTAAGAGCATTAGGGCTGATATTCTGGAACATCAACTGAACAGGCGACATGACCTTATACATCTCATAAAAAAACTTGGCCATCGGCACTTCAGCTGTATTTGTTCCCGGTTTATAAAAATGATTTTTTGACTTCCCATAATTCTTTGCAATAGTTTTTAACTGCTTACGTTTTATAGCATCGGGATTGTTTCCACCAATAAAAATTGAAAATATATTTGAAAAAAAATTACTTCCATTTGACATACTCTAACTATACGAGATTATTCCAATATAGTCAAATGTTTAGTCAGACTGTAGACTTTTTTTTATATTAAATTTACACTTTATAGCATGATAGAAGTTTCAAAAGAACAAGAAAGAAAAGCTCAGTGTCTCCTCATTGGAGCACCAGTAAAAGATAAAACAAAAGCCCCTGAACCCGTAGAACTTATCGGTCTCGTACACACTTTGGGCATGGAAGTTTGCGGCACCATCGTACTTGCAAGAATTGAACCTACTCCTGCCTACGGAATAGGTACAGGAAAAGCCCAGGAAATAGCGGACAAAGCAAAAGAACTCAACGCCGACTGCATTATATTTGACTGGGAAATAGACCCTTCAAAGCAGAGAAACTGGGAAAGGCTAACAAACAGGAATGTCTTCGACAGAAATGAGGTCATAATCAGAATCTTTGCACAGAGAGCACAGACAAAGGAAGCCGTTCTGCAGGTTGAACTTGCAAAGCTCACCTACTCTCTCCCAAGACTCAGCCACATGTACGGTGACATGGCAAGACAGAGAGGAGGTGCATTCGGTGCAAAAGGTAGCGGTGAAACACAGCTTGAACTTGACCGACGCCAGGTTGAAGATAAGATCATCGCAATCAAAAAGGAACTTGCTCAGGTTGAAGTAACACGACAGATTCAGCGCAAGCAGAGAGAACGTTCTGCAACTCTTTCATGTGCCCTTGTAGGTTATACAAACGCAGGAAAATCCAGTCTCCTCAACGCACTTACAGGTGCTGAAGTTTTCGTGGAGAACAAGCTATTTGCAACACTTGACCCTACGACAAGAAAGCTCGGACTCGGAGAAGGTTCAACAGTTCTTCTGACAGATACCGTAGGTTTCATTTCAAATCTTCCCCACACACTCATTGACGCATTCCGTTCAACACTTGAAGAAGCAAACCTTGCGGACCTTCTGCTCCTTGTAGTTGACGCAAGCGACCCTGACTGCGCGGAACAGTTCAGGCAGGTCAACAAAGTTCTTGAAGAAATCAAGGCTGATAAAATACAGAGGCTTATTCTCCTCAACAAAACGGACTCCGTAAAGGATGACCCTATAAAAGTTTCCGAACTTAAGGAAACCTTCCCGGATGCACTGTGGATAAGTGCTCATACACATGAAGGTTTTGAAGAGCTCATCCAGAAGCTGACAGAAAATCTTCTCGGAAGCCTGCACAAATATCTTGTACCCATGGAACGCCCTGATTTAGTTGAGCTTGTCCGCAAGAACGGAACTATAAATACAGAAGAATGGCTTGAAGACGGAGTCCATCTTGAAGCAAGAATTCCCGGAACCTTTGACAGTGAAGGAAACGCTTCAACAAGAACTCTTTCACTCCTACACAAATACAGGGTAGAAGATGGAAAATAGAAACGGATTCGGCGGTTCCACTCTAAGACAATTTGAGGATGACAAAGTTTACGAAAAACCGTTTACAGATTATCTTCCGATAATACTTCTGATAATCATCATCGGCATTGTCATTGCAATAACAGGAATAACAGCGGTTGCACTTATCAGAAGCCACGGAAACCTTAACGGAACCTACAGAAAAGCTGACCCTGAACCACAGCAGGTTGTGAATCTCAGCAAGAAGAAGGGAACAGGACTTGAAGCTTATACGGAGCTAGGACAGATGAGAGTCGTCACCAGGGCAGAAGATTCGGACGGTTACGGAAGTATTCTTATTGTTGCACCCTGGTTTACCTATCCTGAAGAAGATACAGAACTTTTTGAAGAGATTGTAAAAAAAGAACGGATGGAAAAATCTGTGATCAACGAATACTTTGCAAACCGAAGCAGATATCAGCTTCTCTCAATGGGTGAGGAAAATGTGAAGAATGATATTCTTGATCTCATAAACCAGCAGCTGGTACTGGGAAAGATTGAAAAAATTTATTTCAGCCAGTACCTGTTCATTGAATAATAAAAGCCAGTTTATAAAGTTACCTCTGAAAACTGCAATTTTTAGAGGTAACTTTGAAAACGCAATGTTTTAAGCCTTATAATTTCAAGGATTAAAACTCACAGGCATCTCTGATTCTTTGGAGCTGCCCATAACTTAGTTCATAAGGAGAAGATATATGAATCTAATTTCACCTGCAGCACAAGTTCTGCTTACCGTATTTCCCATAGTGATTGCTGTATTCGCATCAATTCTGATTTTCTTTGCAATTCTCTGGAAGCACCACGAAAACAAGCTGATGATCATAAAGGAAGTTTACAAGCCAAAGGTTTTCAACTTCAAGGCTTTCTCTCTGCTTACAGGTCTCTGCCTTACAGGCATAGGATTCGTTCTTTCCGTTGTATTCATCATCGTAAACGGATTCACAATCTCTGTGCTGGTAGGACTTATTCCTTTCATACTTGGAATAATGCTACTCACATTCTACAAAGTAAACCCTGACTTTAACAATTCCCCAAAGGATTATGAAAACTCAAACTGTTAAAAATCAGGATTCTGACCTCATTAAAAAATGTCTCGAAGGTAAAACCGAAAGCTTTGCGAAACTTATTGCTCTTTACCAGAGCCGCGTTGAAGCTGTAGGCTGGAGTTTTTTCCGGAATAAGGATGATACAAAGGATTTTGTGCAGGATGTCTTCATAAAGGCCTACACAAATCTTGCATCCTTTCAGGGAAAAAGTTCCTTTTCAACGTGGCTGACCAGCATTGCTTATACAACCGCAATAAATGCAAAGAACAAGGCAAAGAATTACGAAACCATTGCCGATGAAAATCTTCTGTATTCAGGAATCGAATCTCCTGAAGAAGCTCATATAAAAAAGATTACAGCTGAAGCCGTTAAGGAAGCCATGAAAGAACTTCCGGAACAGTACGCAATTTGCCTGGACTTTTATTTCTTCTACGAACTTAGCCACGACGAAATTTCCATAATAACAGGATTTCCCGTGAACACAATAAAGTCCCACATATTCAGGGCAAAGAAAATACTCAGGCAGAAGCTCCGGGACTATACAACATAATGGGAATCTCTAAAAATTATAGTTTTCAGAGATTCCTTTGAAAAACACGATGTTTTAAGCCTTGGAATTTCAAGGACCAAAAACAGCAGGCATCTCCTAAAAATATTTTTTAGAAATGCCCATGATTTTTTATTTTAATGGGAATGCAAATGAAATATAGCGAAGAAAAATGTAATGAAATGATGGACTCATACATCGGACTAGAAAAAGGAGACAAAGTTCCTGCTGCCATAACCTGGCATCTCCTTACCTGCAAGAAGTGCAGGAAAGAAGTCCACACCCTTAACCATGCAAAAAAACTTGTAACAAAACCTCTGCACGAACATCCGCCTGTGGAAGCTGATTCAATAACAGACATAATGAAGAAGCTGGACAAGAACTATGCACCAAAAAAACATTCTGTGCCGTTAATATACTGGATCATAATCGGAATAATACTTATCATTGCATTAGTCGCAATGTGCCTTATAGTAAGCAAGGTTTCATTAAAAATATTCAGATTCATTCTGATCATTACAATAACAGGTTCCATAGTAACCTACGCAATGCTGTTCGTAGGCTACCACATAGACCTGTTCATTAAGCCCGACAAATAAGCCAGAAAAGGCCCCTGATATCAGACTTTGAATTTATTAATTTCACGGCTGATATTTTCAATGGATTCATAAACCTTTGCAGAAATACCGCTAAGAGCATCACCTGTTTCATGAATCTTTGTTGCGCCTGCGCTCATATCATTCATGCTCTGTTCCATCAGCTGAGTATTCCCGAGAAGCTTTTCCATTTCTGAAACCATGCCCTCATTCTGGGAATACATAGCCTTGGAAGTGTTCCTTACTTCCGACGTAGAATTATTCATATTTCTAAGAGCATCACCAATCTGACGGCTACCTTCATTCTGTTCTTCCATTGCAGCCTTAATCTGGATAACAATCTGGTCCGTTTCCCTGATTTTATCACTAACAGCTTCAAGTGCCTTGCTTGATTCATTCGAAGCGGAAACGACCTGGGTAATTGAATCCTTAATAAAGTTAAGCTGTTCACCGATTGTCTTTGACTGGGCCCCGGACGTTTCCGAAAGTTTACGAATTTCATCAGCAACAACGCTGAAACCTTTACCGGCTTCCCCGGCGTGAGCAGCTTCAATTGCCGCGTTCATGGCAAGAAGATTTGTCTGTTCTGCAATTGAACTGATCGCAAGATTCGCTTCAAGAAGCATTTCAGACTGATTCTCAATCTGCGTAATCTTTTCATTCACGTCCTGCTGTTTCATGAAGCCTGTCTTTGCGTTATCAGACAGACTTCCGAAAGAATTTACCATCTTGTCAACAGAAGTATTTACGGATGCAATGTTACCCATCATCTCCTCAACCGCAGCACTTGCCTGTGTAACACTGGAAGACTGTTCTTCAATGAGCCCCTCAAGATTATTAATCGTTCCCGTAATTTCATGCAGTGCATCAGAAGTCTGGCTTACACTTTCAGTCTGATTTTTTATCTGTTCGTTAACGGAACCGATGTTACTGATAATCTGTGTAATTGCACTTGCTGTATCATCCGTACTTGCCGAAAGGTCTTCTCCAGCCTCTTTGAGAGACCCTTCTCCGTTCTTGATTTCCTTTACGATATTCTGGAGCTTATCACAGAAGAGGTCAAAGTAAATTATGACATCACCTATTTCATCTCTCTTGTAAAGTTCAAGACGTTTAGTCAGGTCACCTTCTCCGTCGGACATATCCTTCAGGAAGTTAACCACATTACGCAGACGCTTTGCAAACCATTTCTTTATGAACAGGAACAAAAATACTATCATCACCAGAATTATTCCGACAATAATTGGGGTAACAAAATTCCATGTCCTAATTGAAATATCATTTATAATTCCATGAGGCTTTCCGATTGAAATAACACCTTCCGCAACCCCGTCGCCGGAAACAAGCGGTATGAATCGCATAAAAAAATTATCAAGCCCCATATCCAGAAACGCACTCTGAACCTTCCCGGAAGCCATTGCATCGTCCATTATCTTAAGAATTCCTTCATCCGCAACTTCAGCTCCAACAAGAAAACGAGTATTTCTAGCATCCACCGCAGAAAAAATTGTCTTTCTTCCTAAGATAATGGACATGTCAACGTTATATCCCCGTATAATTGTATCCGTAAATTCTCCTGAAATAATTCCCCATGCAGCAAGAATGCATCCGTAATTTTTTTTTCCGTCCGTAAAAGGTGATGCCTGAATCAATGAAAATATGCTGTCATTACCTATCACATCATAGCAGTAGCCAGCTTTTCCGTTGAGAGCAGACCTGACTGCCTTATTATTGCTAAGGTTTGAAGCTATACGGATATTATAACCTCCGCCGTCAATAACATTACCGTCATTGTCCACAATGGCAAAGACATCAAGCCCCATTGTCCTGGAAATATTCTTCACATACTCCCTGAGACTCGCAACATCACTGCCTGCCAGATAATTTATAATCTGCTGGTCATAGCAGACCAAATCTGTAAATCTTCCTAAATCTTCTATCCTTCCGTCAAGAAAATTTACAGTTCCTTCCGCATAGTGATCCAGATCATCATTGATTATCTGCTTATAATTGTTGTTGAACTGCAGCGTAAATATATTACCAACGCCGAAACTGCACAAAAGAACGGAAAATGCAAGAAGAACCAAAAATTTTGTGGACAGCTTCACATTTCTCTTTGCCTTTGTGTCAAACCGGTCTATAGCTTTCATCCTCATAAAACCTCTCCATAAAAAAAATTATATCGCATTTCAGCTCCGATTTCTAAGTTCCCTGTACAAAAAATATAAATTTTCCACAAATTTTCAACACACCTGAATTTCTGTGAATTTTATCATAACTTCAATTTCCACAGAATTCACAGGTACAAAAAGTGTGCAAAAAATAAATTTACAAACCCA
>JAZUJH010000116.1:0-48675 GCA_045642665.1 Treponema sp. | reverse complement strand
CTTCAATATTATTATCTGTTTCTATAAGTTTAATTGTATTATCAAATAATCTTTCATTTGTAATTTGTATTTTTTTTATAAGTGGATTTTTTAATTCAATAAGACAAATTATAATTGTATCAGCTATGCAGGCTAATTTAGATCAGGCACATAAGGGAATTACATTTTCTTTTTATTCTCTTGCATTAAATACTGTAAAACCAATAAGTTTCATGATTGGTGGAGTATTGGCAAAATCAATTAATATATCATATATTATAGCATCTGTGTATTTAATTTCTATCATAGTTGTATTTATCTTTTTAAGAATTCAAAGATTTAGATTATTTATTTCAAAAAATTGAGTAATTATCTTTCATAAATCATAAAAGGAAAAAATTTAATAATTTGAAAAAATAGTTTGCAAAATCAAAATTATGTATATAATAGAATTATGAAAGAATCAAATTGGGGCGGAAAAAGAGAAGGGGCTGGAAGAAAACCTACTGGTAAAAGAACAAAGAATCTTACGGTAACTTTGCCGGATTATCAGATTGAGGCAATAAAAGAGCGTGCCAGTGAAAAAGGGCTGACTCCTTCAAAATATATTGCGCAATGTTGTAAGGTTGATACTCCTTTTTATAATATTGATGAAAGTTTTTCTTTTATGGTAGCGGAATCTTGACCTGAGTATTCTAATTGAATTATTCATTAGATCAAATGGTTTGAAAAATGGCATACAAAGAACTTATAAAAAATTTTTCTAAAATTCGAAATTACCTCAAAGAGTTTTTTATATACGGATATAATTCCAGAGGAAATGTTGGGCGAAAGTCTGACCGTTCTTATGATGATGAAAAGCACCGTATTTCAAGCTGGCTGAAAGATTATGTGGAAGAATTTCATGGGATTGATGGAAAAACAACTGCACTTAGCATTGATGTAAGAAATGTTGGTTTCAATCCGCTGTATCGTGCGTGGAAATCTGCAAGTTTTACAGATAAAGATATTACACTTCATTTTATTCTTATGGATTTGTTGCAGGAAAATAAAAATATTCCTCTCTCTGAAATAATTAAAATTCTTGAAAGTGAATATTTAAGTAAATTTGAAAAACCTCTTGCATTTGATGAATTTACTCTTAGAAAAAAACTTCAGGAATACGAAAAGCTTGGACTTGTAGAAATTTTAAAAGATGGAAATAAATCTGTTTATTCTTTAAAAAACAATTTTGAATTACTTGAACATTTTCAAGAGTCTTTAATTAAAGTGCTGGATTTTAGTTCTGAAATTTTACCTGCAGGAATTATTGGATCAACTTTGCTGGATGAAATGGAGGAACATGAAAATTGTTTTTCTTTTAAGCATCATTATATTTCTCAGGCAATGGACTGCGAGACTGTGAAAGTCTTTCTGTAAATTCAAAATTTAATAGAACTGTGGTAAAATAAAACCACAGGAGCCTACTATGGCAAAAGAAAAAACATCGCCCCACAAAGTCGTGATGACAGAAGGCAAAAGAGAAATTGTTAGAAGCCTTTTGGCAGAGTATGACATCAAAGATGCTCGTGACATTCAGGAAGCCCTGAACGATTCAACGAATTTTTAACAAATCAGTCACACCGCATTCTTGAATTTTATAAATACATGACAGAGCAATATCCATACCTTGCATTCACATTGAAGGGCAGAATTAAATGTCTCATCCGTGCCGAAGAAAAATTTAACGGCTACATTGTAAACTATATAAGTGAATTTTACAGCCAGAATAAAACTTACCCTTCAGTTGTTCAGATAAAAGAAAAACTCAATGGACTCAGAAATCTTATTGCATACAGAGTCGTTATTTCTCTTCCAAAATGCAATTTAAAACAGGGCGAAGATAGAGAACAAAAGGAAAAAGAAATTCTTTACGAACTTGCAAATGCTCTTCCAGAAATTCTTGAAGAAAACGGCTTTATTGCAGAAACAAGTACCATAGAAGAAACAGAAAAATCTCCATTACTAAAACCAACTGTAAGTCCTTACTACAAAGACTACATTCACAATACAAAAAATATTGGTTACCAGTCACTGCATGTTACTTTTTATGATAACGAATCAAGAAGCAATGTTGAACTTCAGCTAAGAACAAAAGACATGGATGACTACGCAGAAATTGGACCTGCAAATCATTTAGGTTACGAAAAGCGACAGGAAGCTGACCGTACAAAAAGAAATTTAATTCCTCAAGGTGAATGCATATTTTTTGACGCTGCATACGAGCGAGGAATAAAACTTCAGTCCCTTGATTTAAGCAAAATTGATGTAAACATGTTTTCTGCCGTAAACAACAGTCTTATAAATGACGGCTGAGGTTTATACAGAGGACGTGTAATTCTCCCATTTGAACATCTTTCAAAATTTCAAAACGGACGCATTGATTAATTATACAAATAAAATTTAATTTTATATAAAATAATTGTCTCAAACAGAATTCCTTGTTATAATGAAATTATGATTAAAATAGCAGATATAACAGAAGAAAACTTTGAAGCAATTATAAAAATGAAACGTCCAGAAAACGAACATTACGTTGCACCAAATTCAGTTTCTCTTGCACAGGCATGGCTTTACAGAAGCAACAATGATGTTTTCCCTTATGCAATTTGTAATGACAGCACACCGGTAGGATTTCTTTTATTGGAAGATGATTTAGAAGACAGAGAACTCTGGATTTGGAGAATCATGTTTCCAGTTGAAAATGAAAACAAAGGTTTTGCTCAGGAAACAGTTAAATTTATTATTCAGTTTGGAAAAGAAAATAAAACAAAATATGATGCAATTTATTTAGACTGTGGCAAAGACAATACAAAAGCTCTTCATGTTTATAAAAAATGCGGCTTTAAGGAAACCGGAATTATAGAAAATGACAGCATCCAGTTAAAATATGAATTGTAATTTTTTTACAAAACGATTTTGTGGTGGTGGAGTAAAAAGTGTATGAACCCCTTTCCGGTATGTTGTTTTCCGGAAAGGGATTTTTATTTTCCTGTATGGGATTTTATTTGGTCCTTTTGTCCGGCTGACCTCATTCCGCGAAGAGGGCCGTGCTCAGATATCTGTCTCCGTTGTCAGGAAGAAGAGCAACGATTGTTTTTCCCTTGTTCTCTGGACGTGCAGCAAGAATCTTTGCAGCCTTGAGTGCTGCACCGCTTGAAATTCCTACGAGAATACCTTCGCTTCTTGCAAAGTTTCTGCCTTCTGTGAATGCATCCTCGTTTTCGATTGGAATTACTTCATCATAGATTTTTGTGTCGAGAGTTTCCGGAACAAAACCTGCACCGATTCCCTGAATCTTGTGAGGCCCAGGTGTTCCTTTTGTGAGAACAGGAGATGATGCAGGTTCAACTGCAACAATCTTGATGTCAGGGTTCCTTGATTTAAGATATTTTCCTACACCGGTTACTGTTCCGCCTGTACCTACGCCGGCAACGAAGATGTCTACCTTTCCGTCTGTCTGTTCCCAGATTTCCGGACCCGTGGTTTCAACATGAGCCTGAGGGTTGGAAGGATTCACGAACTGTCCGAGGATTACGCTTCCCGGGATTTCATTCTTAAGCTCTTCAGCTCTTGCGATTGCTCCCTTCATTCCTTTTGCACCCTCCGTAAGGACAAGTTCTGCTCCGTATGCCTTGAGAAGGTTTCTTCTTTCAACGCTCATTGTGTCAGGGAGTGTGAGAATTGCCTTGTAGCCGCGGCTTGCTGCAACTGATGCGAGACCGATTCCGGTGTTTCCTGACGTAGGTTCGATGATTGTTGCGCCAGGCTTAAGGATTCCTGCCTTCTCTGCATCCACGATCATCTTGAGCGCGATTCTGTCCTTTACACTTCCTGCAGGATTGAAAAGTTCAAGCTTTGCAAGGATTGTTGCATCCGAGTCTGCTGCATATTTGTTCAACTTAAGAACAGGAGTTCTTCCGATAAGTTCCGCTGCGCTGTTTTTGATGTCTGCCATAATATAACCTCACTTCCGCCACGTTTCTATGTCCGGATTTCCCGTAAAGGCGGTTCCATAATTTCTTGATTGCATCCTGTCTGTCCGGCAGGTTTTTGTTATGCCTATAATATAACTTATTTTTATTTCCTAGTAAAATACTATGTTTTTATAAGTGGTTATAGTTTTTTTTTATATCATGTTTGGGAAGCGGTTCGTGCGAAAAATATTTGTCCGCATTTGGGCTTACGGTCAGGGAAGGAAGTTTTTTATGCCGGGCAGTTCATACCGGAGGTGATTCCGTAAGCACGATGCCAGCGGACCCGTCAGTCCGGAATCTTCAGATGCGAAGCCACGCCTCCATGAAGATATATAGAGGTGATCTATAACGGGGAATATGAAATCGGTATTATCCTAAAAATTTGTTTTCTGATATTCTGTATCCGAGCTTGAAAAATATCTGGAGGTAGTTTCATGAAGGAGATACTTTGTTTCGGCGATTCAAATACATACGGTCTTGTTCCGAGGGAGAACAGAAGATTCTCATACGATGAAAGGTGGACAGGAATTCTTTCTAGCGTGCTGGGCGAAGGTTTTCACGTTACGGAGGAAGGGCTCTGCGGAAGGACCACAGTTTTTGAAGACTCATGCAGGTACGGAAGAAAAAGTTCTGAAACTCTTCCCCTTGTTCTTGAGAGCCACAGCGATGTTGACCTGATAGTTCTCATGCTCGGCACGAATGATCTTAAAAGCGGATTCAGGTCCAACGAGAAGGTCATTGCACTTGGAATAGAGCATCTTATCAAGCAGATAAAAAGTTTCAACGAGAATATAAAGATTCTCCTTGTTTCTCCGATTCATCTCGGGGAGAGGGTATGGGAAAATGATTATGACCCTGAGTTTGATAGTCACAGCGTAGAGGTTTCAAGGAACCTCAAGAAGGAATACAGCAGGGTGGCAGAAAAATTTGGCGTGCAGTTTTTTGCGGCAAGCGATTATGTTTCTCCTTCCGAAACTGACCAGGAGCATCTTGACCTTGAGGGGCATAAGAAATTTGCCCAGGCCGTATACTATAACATCATAAGAAATTATGCCGCATGAACTTCCCGTGGGGCCGGCAGGTTATAAGATAATTCTATTATTGCGGATAAGAAAAAACTATTTCAAAAAGAAAATCAAATTTGCTATCATCACTCAAAATAACTAGCAGGGAGGAATCCTAATGTGCGGTTCAGGTTTTGTGAGCTCCGATCCTAAGCAGACCTATTCGGATGCAATAGAAAAGCTTCTTAAGGATCTGAAGTTCGGAAGCATTACGCTTGTGGTCCAGGACGGAAAAGTTATTCAGATAGAGAAGAATGAAAAATTTAGGGTAACTTCATCAAACATCAGATAGAAATTATTGACAGGAGCTGACCGGAAAACCGGAGGTTCCGCAGAGTGCAGTATTTTTTTTATTGTGTTCTGCGGAATTTTTTTTTTAATGGAAAACTAAAAAAGAACAGGAGAATATTTTATGTCATTGAATTTAAGTAATTCAAATGTGGCTACAAGGGAAAACCGCATAG
Organism: Treponema sp.; assembly: GCA_045642665.1. GTDB lineage: Bacteria > Spirochaetota > Spirochaetia > Treponematales > Treponemataceae > Treponema_D. The sequence goes on along the minus strand of JAZUJH010000116.1, from coordinate 43,152 downwards.
GTTCCATCACTGGATACATAGGTTCTCTCAAGGACCTTGCACAGCAGAGCGAATGCGGAACTCTCAAGGGCTGTTCAAGATGTTTCTCGCAGTCAAGTACATGTCTTTCGGGATGCGCTCTGAGCCAGCTTGCGTCAATAAGGGATGTTGCGGTGATTCATCACGGACCTTCAGGCTGTTCCATTGCGGCATCGAACAGCTATTACATGTCAAAGGTGATGGCAAAGAAGAGGGGGGTCACAAGCAGTACAGTTTATGTCGGAACTGACATGAATGAGAAGGATACGATTTTCGGTTCCGTGCAGGCTCTGCGTGACATCATTCTTGAAGTGAACAGGCGCTACAGTCCAAAGGCGATTTTCGTTTCAAGTTCCTGCGCAACAGGCATCATCGGTGAGGATATAGACAGTGTCGTTGATGATGTGAAGGATGAAGTTGGTGTTCCGATTGTTGCTGTCCACTGTGAAGGCTTCAAGTCACGCATCTGGGCAACGGGGTTCGATATTTCCGATCATGCCGTGCTGAGTTCAATCGTCCAGCCGCCGAAGCAGAAGAGAAATACGATCAACTTCAAGAACTTCTTTGAAAGCGCACGTCCTGAAATTATTGAGATGTTCAGCAATTTTGATCTTGAACCTGTTTTCCTTTACTGCAACTCCACTGTGGAAGAGCTGAGCCATATTTCTGAATCTCTTGCCACTACCTGTATCTGCGGTACGCTGGGAAATTATCTCGGTAACGGTCTTGAAGAGAAGTACGGGGTTCCGTATATCAGGACGATCAATCCTCTCGGCATAGAGGGCTTTGAGACATGGCTCCGTGAAATCGGAAGAGTTACGGGTCGCAGCGAAAAGATTGAAAAATATATTGCCGAGCAGCGCACTATCTACATTCCTCAGATCGAGGAAATCAAGAAAGAGCTTACAGGTCTTACAGCAGTTCTCGGTATGGGTCCGGGCTATACCTTTGAAGTTTCCAGAGTCCTCAATGAACTTGGAGTGAAGGTTGTCTGGGCGCTTGCATGGCACTATGACAAGAAGTACGACAACGGTGACGTTCCGCCTTCAATGAAGTATCTTCTTGACAATGACATTGACTTCGAGGCCAGCGTTGCTGACCAGCAGAATTACGAGGTTATGAACATCCTTAACAGATACAAGCCGGACCTTTATCTTTCACGCCACCCCGGTTCAACTGTATGGGCAATCAAGAACGGAACTTCTGCCTGCTACGTTGCTGACGAGTACATGATCTTCGGCTACAAGCATACACTTGAATTCGCTAAGGAACTTCTTAACTGCATCAGGAACAGGAGCTTTGAAAAGAATCTTGCTGCAAGAGTCAAGCTTTCTTATACGGACTGGTGGTATGAACAGAACGTGGATAAATTTCTTACAAGGGAGGCAAAGTAGAAATGGCAAAGTTACTTGACAAGCAGAGATATAAATGTGCGCTGGGTGCAATGCAGACGGTTCAGGCAATTACAAGGGCTTGTCCCATTCTTCATTCGGGTCCTGGATGCGCGCAGAAGCTTTCGGGCACCATGGGTTCCAGCGGATATTTTTCGCCGAACGTTTTTCCGTGTACGAGCATCAATGAAAAGGATGTTGTGTTCGGCGGAGTGAAGAAGCTTGACAGCACTATTGAAAATTCTCTCAAGGTTATTGACGCGGACATGTTCGTCGTTCTGACTGGATGTATTCCGGAAATCGTTGGAGATGATTCAGGAGAAGTTGTGTCCCGCTATGCTGATGCCGGAAAGCCTGTAATCTTTGCCCCGACTGCGGGCTTCAAGGGCAACAACTACAGGGGGCACGAGCAGATTATTGATGCAATAGTGGACCAGTACCTTACAAGGGCGGACGATAGTGAAAAGATAGGGGGCCTTGTAAACGTCTGGGCGGATGTTCCTTACCAGGATCTCTTTTGGCTCGGAAACATCCAGCAGCTTGAGAAACTTCTGGGGGAAATCGGTCTAACCGCAAACGTGATATTCGGTTATGACCATGGAATTGAGAACATCAAAAAAATTCCTAGGGCCCAGTTCAATCTTCTTGTATCACCGTGGGTTTCTCTCGGCAACATGAAGAACATGGAAAAGAAGCTGGGCATTCCTTATCTCCATTATCCGACTCTTCCTATTGGTGCATTTGAGACAAGCAAATTTCTTCGCGAAGTCGGAAAGTTTGCAGGGGTTGCTGAATCCAGGGTGGAGGATGTAATAAATTCTCACGAGAAATATTATTACCATCTCATCGAGCGCTATGCTGACATGTTCCTTGAGACACGCGTAATGTCAAAGCAGTTCAGTGTCGTGTCTGACGCTCATTATGCTCTCGGTATCACGAAATTTCTTGTGAACGATCTGGGTCTCATTCCTGCAAAGCAGTTCATCACTGATGACACTCCTAAGCAGTTTCAGGAGCTGATAAGGAATGAATTCTCGAACCTCAACTACGGAATAAAGGCTGAGGCAGTGTTCGAGACTGACGGATACAAAATCCATCAGCAGATTGAGGAGCATGACTACAGCGGTTATCCTCTCGTCCTCGGCGGTTATTATGAAAAGGAGGTTACTTTAAAGAAGGACGGGCACTTCCTTAACATATCATATCCTGTTCAGGACAAGGTTGTTCTCAACAGTTTCTATGTGGGATACGACGGAGGAATTCGCCTCATAGAGGATATTTATTCTGTTGCGGTGCAGAGATTCAATTAAAAAAAAATGCAGCTCCTATAAGTAGAACCTATAACCGAAAATAAAAAATTTATATTTCAAATAAAATTCTTTTTCTGATAGAGTTCTACGTATAAATCCTACTGGTCAGATAGGATATGAAAATAAGAGGCGCAACCGGAACCTGAAGTTTGGGGGATGCCGTAATGCAGAGGCGAATATGAGCAACAGCTATGAGAACTTACAGAAATCCCATCCGTGTTTCGGTGGCCACCAGTTTAATGCGGGACGCATTCATCTTCCTGTCAGCCCTGGCTGCAATATAGGCTGCCGTTTCTGTGACAGGGTAATAAATGATACCGAGGACAGGCCTGGTGTTACTTCAAAGGTCCTGAAGCCTGAGGAGAGCATCGGTATTCTCAAGAAGGCGCTGGATGTTTGTCCTGACATAAAGGTGGCCGGCATTGCAGGTCCCGGTGATACTCTCGCGACGCCTTATGCGCTTGAAACCTTCCGTCTTATCGGGAATGAATTTCCGGGCCTGATAAAATGTATGAGCACTAACGGTCTCCTTCTTGACGAGAAAGCTGACGAGGTGATTGAAGCGGGTATAGATTCCCTGACAGTCACGGTGAATGCCGTTGATCCTGAGATTGAGGCAAGGCTGAACAAGTTCATCATATATCACGGAAAAAGATATGAGGGGGTTGAGGCTGCGGAGATTCTTATTGAGCATCAGCTCAGGGGAATCAAGAAGATTGCTGAGGCCGGAATTACTGTAAAGATAAATACAGTTCTTGTTCCTGAAATCAACGGGGAACATATAGAAGAGATTGCAAGAACGGTAAGTTCTCTTGGAGCAAGAATCTACAATATAATTCCTTTGATTCCGCAGCATGAGCTGAAGGACATGAAGGCTCCTGTCTGTAGGGAGATTGATGAGGCAAGGACCAGGGCTGGAAAATATATTGACGTCTTCCGTCACTGCCAGCACTGCCGCGCCGATGCCGTGGGTGTTCCCGGCAAGAGTGAAGTCGGTGACCAGATTTATCAGAGGAAGCTTGGAACAAAGGAGACGTTCTCGCATGGCTGATAAATACAGGATTGCTGTCGCAACGACTGACGGCGTGAATGTGAACCTGCACTTCGGTCACTGCACGAGGTTCTTCATCTACTCGCTGGATGAAAGCGGAGTTCTTGAGAAAGTCGGGGAGAGAGAAACGGAGAGAGGATGCAGCTGCGGTAAGCATGATGCGTCTCAGCTTTCCGAGAACATGAAGAAACTGGGAGACTGCCGATATCTTCTTGTCGAAAAGATAGGAGCTCTTCCTGCGGCTGAAGGTGAAAGAATCGGGATTGTTTCCATGGAACTTCCCATGCCGATTGATGAGGCTGTAAAAAAAATAATTTCATACGAACAGATACAAAGTTTATTTGAGAGGTAATAAAAGATGGGCGAATTAAGACAGATTGCTATTTACGGAAAAGGTGGTATCGGTAAGTCAACTACCACACAGAATCTTACGGCAGGTCTGACTGAGCACGGAAAGAAGGTAATGGTCGTCGGATGTGACCCTAAGGCTGACTCCACACGTCTTCTCCTGGGAGGTCTTGCACAGAAGACTGTACTCGATACAATTCGCGATGAAGGTGAAGGCGTTGAGCTTGACCGCATCATGAAGACAGGCTTTGGCGGAACACGCTGCGTCGAATCGGGCGGACCGGAACCTGGAGTAGGCTGTGCCGGACGCGGTATCATTACTTCCATAAACATGCTCGAAAATCTTGGAGCATATACTGAGGACCTTGACTACGTTTTCTATGATGTTCTCGGTGACGTTGTCTGCGGTGGATTCGCAATGCCTATCCGTGAAGGAAAGGCCAAGGAAATTTATATCGTCGCTTCAGGTGAAATGATGGCGCTCTATGCAGCAAACAATATTTCAAAGGGTATCCAGCGTTACGCACGTTCAGGCGGGGTACGTCTCGGCGGTATCATCTGTAACAGCCGTATGGTTGACCGTGAGAGGGATCTTCTTCGCGCATTCGCAAAGGAACTGGGAACAAAGCTTCTTTATTTCGTTCCACGCGACAATATCGTTCAGCACGCTGAAATCAACAAGAAGACTGTAATCGAATACAGGCCTGATTCAAAGCAGGCACAGGAATATAGAAATCTTGCTGAGGCTGTGATCAACAATACTGATTTCGTTATCCCTACTCCTATGACACAGGAACGTCTTGAGGAGATTCTCCTTGAGTACGGAATGATGGACAACATCAAGGACGATTACAGAATCTAGTTTAACGGGGAGGCCTTATAGAGCCTGGCTTCAGGAGGCCTCCGCAGAATTGTAATATTTCAGGAAGGCATCAGAATGTCAAAGGTTTATTCATCTATCGCTGAACTTGTCGGAAATACGCCGCTTCTTGAGCTCAACGGATACGAAAAGAAATACAATGTCAATGCTCACGTGCTTGCAAAGCTTGAGTATCTTAATCCCAACGGAAGTTCGAAGGACCGTCCTGCCCTTAACATGATTCTCGAGGCGGAAAAGAGCGGAGAGCTCAAGCCCGGGGACACGATTGTTGAAACTACAAGCGGAAATACCGGCATCGGTATTGCAGGCATCGCAGCCTCTCGCGGATACAAGTTCCGTATCTACATGCAGGATACGGCAAGCGAGGAACGTTTCAAGGTTATACGCGCTTTCGGCGGTGTTACGGAAAAGCTCGGTGAGAACCCGTATTCATCCAAGGCCCTGCGCGAAAGCGGAGGTGATATTGTGGCTGCAATAAATGCTCTGCGTGAAAATGTGTTCAGCAGGGACGATCATCTTTTTTTTACTGACCAGATGGCAAACAAGGCTAACCCTGAGGCCCACTTCAAGACCACTGGTCCTGAAATCTGGAACGATACTGACGGAAATGTTGACATATTCATAGCAGGTGTAGGAACAGGCGGAACATTTAGCGGAACTGCGAAATATCTTAGGTCCATGAAAAATGATATACAGCTAATCGCAGTTCAGCCGGGTCCCGGTTCCATTCCCAGCGAGGAGCATCCTGTTCTTGAACGTGAAATCGCGGGCGTGCACCCTTTTGAGGGAGTTCCTGCGGACCGTGTTCCTGTTAACATGGACACTTCGCTCTATGACGAATGCTTCCGCGTTGAAGCAGCCGAAGCTTATGAGGCGGCACGAGATGTTGCAAGAACGGATGGAATTCTTGTGGGACCTTCAAGCGGAGCGGCGATCTATGCTGCAAGAAAAGTTGCTGAGCGTCCCGAGAACAGGGGTAAGAACATTGCCATAATTCTTCCCGATACAGGTCTCCGTTATCTTTCAGCCGGCCTGTTCGAATAGTTTCTGCTTTCCAGGAAAATTTTTTTTGCAGGCCTTCCAGGAGAAAAATATGTCTTACAGAATTGCATACGCTTCATCGGACGGAAAGAATATAGACATCCATTTCGGTGAGGCAGAAAAATTTTATGTCGCCCTCGTTGAGGATTTAAGCATCGTGTCAACGGAGGAGCGTTTTTATGATGCATCTTCGGCAGACGAAGTTCAGGAAGAAAAAACTGCCGGCTGCGGAAAGCCTGGCGGATGTACATGTGCAGGAGGAGGGGGAAACGGAAGCGGCGGTGGCTGCGGGGGACACGGTGAGTCTTCTCCCAAGGTGAAGCTTCTGGAGGATGTGCGCGCGGTTGTCTGCAAGAGAATCGGTGCGGGAATCAAGAAGCAGCTTGAGAAGAAAGCTGTGGCGGCCTTTGATGTGGACTGTTCCGTTGAAGAGGCACTGGGGAAAATAATTTTTTATTACAGCAGGATAGACAGCCATACTGCATTCAGGGGTTTCAGCAAGTGACATGCACTGTCCGTAAAATTGTGCTGGAGTTTTCGGGTCTGTAATTATAATAAAGGGGCGTCTCTAGAAATTACTTTCCAGGGACTCCCGTGAAGGATAAATTGAAATGAAAAAAATGATTTGTAAAATAATGATGGCAGCTTGCGTGGCTCTTCTTTTTGCTTCATGCGGAAAAAGGGATTATGTTTTCAGGATCGGAATGAGTGGAGGAAGTCTCTGCGGTGCTCCTGAGCATGTTGCAGAAACTAACGGATATTTCAGGGAAGAGTTTGCCGCAGCGGGAATGAAGTATGAGCTGGTTGATATTCCTATGCCTGAGGCTCCGGCCCTCATTGCCGCAGGAAAAATTGATGGTGCCTTCGGTCTGAGCGGCATCCTTGTTCCCCAGATTGACAACGGTCTTGAAGCTGTGTTCACGGGAGGTCTTCATACGGGATGCACGAAATTTCTTGTGAAGCCTGATTCTGACATCAACGGCGTTGAGGATTTCAGGGGAAAGAAGATAGGTGTTCCCGGCATAGGGGATTCTTCTGTTGTTGCAGCGAAGCGTCGTCTATCAGACTACGGCATAAGCACTTCAATCAGGAATCCTGAGGTTGAGTTCATCGGCTATGACATGAATGACCTGGCTCTTGCTCTCGCGAACGGTGCTGTTGATGTCATAGCCATGCATGATCCCGTTGGTTACAACGCCGTGCAGGAATACGGTTACAGGGTTGTGTTCGATCTTACGACAGATGAAAAGTTCAGCAGGGAATACTGCTGCCAGATTGTAGTGTCAGCTGAGTCCGCCGAAAAATATCCTAAGGCCGCTGCGGCTTTCACCAGAGCTCTTTTCAAGGGAGCAGCATTTGCCCAGGCAGAGCCGAGGGAGGCTGCAAGAATCCAGATTGACAACGGATGGTGTCCAGGTGACCTTGACACTAATGCTGAAATTCTTGGAAGCTATAACTATACTCCTTCAGTAGAAATTTCTTACCAGACTGTGATTGATTCCGCAAAGGAGCTTACCGCTTTGGGGGAATTCAATTCCACAGACTTCAAGGCATTCGCTGATGAACACTTTGCATTTTTTGCTGAGGTTCCTAACGGATATATTTATGAGAACGGAGTCTTCAAGGAGATTCCTTATACAAAAAAGGATTGAGAATGAATAAGAAAATCGGTTCGGCACTGAAGGCAGTTTTTCCTTTTGTCTTTGCGGCCGCAACAATTCTGATATATTATTTTGTCAAGGACGTGAAGAGTCTCAAGAAGATGGCGCATCCTTACTTCGTGTATGTGCTTCTTGCTGCGGTTGCAGTCTATGCAGTTCTTCTGGTTGCAGGCTTCTTCTGCAGGAAGGTTCTCCGCAGAACTGTCGGCAAGGCACCTTTTTTCAGCGGCGTGATTGTTTTTCTTTGTCTCCTGAATTTTCTTACGACAAAGACGAAGCTTCTTCCTGCCCTGTACTTTCCTTCCCTTGACAGGATTTTTGCGGTTCTTCTTGAGAACAAACTGTTCCTTCTGAAGAACGTTCTCAGTTCCCTTGGTCTTCTTCTGCAGGGAGCTTCCATAGGTTTCGTCGTGGGATTTTTTACGGGTCTTGCGCTGGGCTACAATAAGAAGGTAGGATACTGGCTTAATCCTGTAACAAAATTTCTAGGGCCCATTCCTACCACCGCATGGATTCCTCTGGCGCTGAGCGTTTTTCCTACGACACATGCGGCCAATGTATTTCTTATTTCCTTTGCAGTATGGTTCCCTGTAACGCTCATGACTTCAAGCGGAATCCAGGGCGTAAGCAACGTGAACTTCGAGGTTGCAAGAACCCTGGGCGCGTCAACATTATATCAGGTCGTGCATGTTGCAATTCCTGCTTCAATGCCGAGCATATTCCTCGGACTCTTCTACGGAACCGTTTCATCCTTTGCAACTCTGATGGCCGTTGAGATGAACGGAAATTCCAGCGGAATAGGATGGTACATAAACTGGCAGAAACAGGTCATGCTTTACGACGGAGTATATGCGGGACTTATTCTCATAGCCCTTATCTGTACCTTCACGCTCACGCTTCTGTTCAAGGTGCGTGACAGGGTTCTCGTATGGCAGAAGGGGGTAATCAAATGGTAGAGAACGGGACAGTGAGCCTTGCGATAGACAATGTGACAAAAATATTTGATGACGGCGAAAAGAAGGTTCATGCTCTGAATAATCTTTCGCTGGACATACGGAAGGGTTCCTTCGTAAGTCTTATCGGTCCTTCGGGATGCGGCAAGTCAACGCTGCTAAGGATAATAGGCGGACTGGATACTCCTACTGACGGGGAACTTTTTCTTGAGGGGCAGAAAATCACGAAGCCGGGAAGCGACAGGGGTTTTGCATTCCAGGGGTCAAATCTTTTTCCGTGGCTTACGGTTGAAAAGAATATTGCATTCGGTCTGAAGGCGAGGGGTATCTACAAGGACAAGAAGCAGGATGTGCAGGACTTCATAAAGAGTGTAGGCCTTTCGGGTTTCGAGAAATCCTTTCCCCACCAGCTTTCAGGGGGCATGCAGCAGAGGGCGAGCCTTGCACGTTCTCTCGTGGGTCATCCGAAGGTTCTGCTTCTTGATGAACCTCTGGGCGCTCTTGATGCGTTCACGAGGATGACTTTGCAGGATCTTATACTTGATATCTGGAAGAAATATAACATGACGATGATCATGGTAACACATGATGTTGACGAGGCAATCTATATGAGCGACCAGGTTGTGGTTATGTCTTCACGCCCTTCCAAGGTGGAGGATGTTGTTGACATTGACCTTCCGCGTCCCAGAGCCAGAGGCCAGGATGTGTTCCAGGTTTACCGCTCAAGGATACTCGATATTCTTAATCTCGGCGGAAGACTTGATGAACCGGAATACATTATCTGATTCTCCGCATCACTCCGGCTGACTGTTCATTGGAGTCTCCGGGGATGCCTTTTATAAGAAAAATTAATTCCTACTTGCGTTATAGGAATATCTTCTAACTTGCTATAGAAAATTTGTAGAGGATATTCTTTTTGTTTTATTATATAATTCAGGTCATAAAAAACGTGGCGAACCTAGATTTTCCAGTTCTGGAGGAGCCAAGATTTATAGGACGAACTTATGGCTAAAGTACAGTACTCAGGTGTACGCGAAAGCAAGAGCTGCCGTGTAAATGACCTCGGAACCACCGGCAAAGAGGTGGAAGAAAATTTCAGGAAGGGTTGTCTCAAGAAGGCTGACAGAACTTTCGCCCAAGGGCTCCAGTGCCAGCAGATAAACAGCATGGCCGCTCTCATGAGTCTTGAGGATTCTGTCTTCATTTCACATTCCCCTCAGGGATGCGTCGGATGTTCTATCATGGCTGTGGACATGTACCGTGTAGGCCAGGCCCACCGTGGAATCAGGAACATCAGGAATCCTCATATAATCGTAACGAACCTTGACCAGAAGAGCATTGTCTTCGGCGGTGAGCAGAAGATGCGTGAGTCCGTGAAGAAGGCCGTCGAGCGTTACAATCCTAAACTGATTTTCGTTTACGCTTCCTGTGCCTCGGGTATCATAGGTGATGACATTGATTCAATTGCCTCTGACCTCCAGTCTGAATATCCTGACGTCTACATCATTCCGATTCACTGCGAGGGCTTCAAGTCAAAGGTGTGCGCTTCAGGCTTTGATGCCGCGTTCATCTCGATCAACAAATATATTCTCAAGGGGAAGAAGATTCCTAGGAAGGAGAATCTCGTGAACCTTTTTGCCCCTACAACAGTAAGCTACGCCGACCAGAAGGAAATGGAGCGGATGCTCAATCTTCTCGGAGCTGAAGTGAATTATATTCCATTCTATTCGAGCCTCGAAAAAATTAAGCAGATTCCTGCTGCCGTTGCGTCAACTTCAATATGCAAAGTCTTTGCCGATGAGTTCATGAAGACCCTTGAGAAGGAATATGATATTCCTTATTCGCACACGGTGATGCCGATCGGAATCCGTAACACCGATAAGTGGTACCGAGGAATTGCAGGGACTTTGGGAAAGGAAAAGGAAGTTGAGGAGATCATTGCACGTGAGCATGAACGCATTGAGCCTCTCGTTGCGAAACTCCGTGAACGTCTCCAGGGCAAGCGTGTTTTCATCTGCGGCGGAACGGGAAGATCATTTGCGGCTGCGGCTCTTATTGATGACTTCGGAATGGAGCTGGTGGGTCTTGAGACTCCAACCTATGATGATGATGCCCAGGCTGACATTGAATATCTTAACGGAATACACAAGGACTTTGTGGTTGACATTGCAAACATGCAGCCTTTCGAGCAGGTGAATCTTGTGAAGAAGCTCAAGCCTGACGCCTTCATCGGTGTTCCTGAATGGGCTGCAAAGCTTGGCATTCCTACCACCCATGTCCTTGACGGAAAGAGACCTACCATGGGATATGACGGACTTCTCTTTCTGGGCAACAAGATTGCTGACCAGCTTTCGAATCCAGGGTTCAACAAGAAACTTGCGGAGCATGTCAAGCTTCCTTACAGGGATTCATGGTACGAGGAAGATGCTTTCAAATATATTGTAAAATAGGGGACGGAAATTATGTCACAGATTACAGAGAATCCGCGCGGCGGATGTGTTCTTGCCGGAATAAATTCAGTGCTCGGTGCACTTCATAAGGTTTGTCCCATTCTTCATTCAGGACCCGGCTGCTGTATGCAGACTACTGCAGCTGACCAGGGGCAGTCAGGAAAAAAATATTCCTGCTTCACTTCCGGAGTGTCGCTTCCTTCCAGCAACATGCTTGAAAAGGAAGTCGTCTTCGGCGGTACAGAGAAGCTCCGCACTACGATACAGGGTGCACTGGATATTATTGATGCGGAGGCATATTTTGTTCTAACCGGATGTACGGCAGGAATCATAGGCGATGACATAGACAGTGTCGTGAAAAGTTTCCGGGACAAGGGCCGGAGTGTCTATGCGATTGAGACTCCAGGTTTCGCGGGCGATAGCAACCTGGGATACGAAGTCGTATGGAATACTTTCATTGACCAGGTAATCGAGCCTGCAACTGAAAGGGATGACAGGCTTGTAAATATTTTCGGAATCATTCCATATCACGATCCTTTCTGGGCAGGAACCTTTGAGGAGATTGACCGCATACTTTCAAAGCTGGGGCTCAGGGTGAACACCTTCTTCTTGAAAGGGCAGGGCATGGATGATATAAGGAAAAGCTCGAATGCGGCCCTGAACATCATTATGAATCCGTGGCTCTTCAAGGGACCTGCAAAAAAGTTTGAAGAAAAATTCGGTGTACCTTCAATCCGTTTTCCGGGACTTCCCGTAGGTGCAACTGACACAACTGAATTTGTACGACAGGTTGCACAGGCCCTGAAACTTGACGGCACACTTGTTGACAAGGTCATCAGGGAGGAGGAGGATTATGTTTATCATTATCTTGCACAGTCAATCGGTGTTGTAAGCTGGAAGCGTTTTGCCGTCGTAGCGGATGCGAATACTGCTGTAGGCCTTACACGCTATCTTGCAAATGACTTCAGCTTTACTCCGGTACTTGTCGTTGTTTCCGAACCGGTATTCCGTCCCGAGGACAAGGAAAGAATCATTGCGCGTATCAGTGACCTTGAATATGCTGTCCCTCCGAGAATTGTGTTCGCGACTGACCAGTTTGAAATCAACGAGGCAATACGTAATGAGGAGAATGAAATTACTCTGATCCTCGGAAGCTCCAATGACAGGGAGGTTGCCCTGGAAAAGGATATACAGTTCATTCTTGCAGCATTCCCGATGAACGAGCGCCTTGTCTTTAACAGAACATATACAGGTTACCGCGGAGGCCTCACGTTTACCGAGGACCTTTATGATAACCTATAGCTTCACTTCAGTTCGGCGGACCTTCTGTATCCGTTGAGGAGCGGCGGGGGACGGAAATTTTTTTGAAGAAAAAGCTTTTTCTGTTTCGGGGGAAGCTTTTTTTTGTACGGAGGATCATGCAAGAATTCCTGTGCCCGTGAAAATAGTTGAAATAAAGGAGATGTGCATCCTATGACTTTGCAGCATCTGAAGTATGCCGTCAAGATTTCTGAACTCGGTTCCATGACTCTCGCCACGCAGGAACTTTATGTGACGCAGCCCGGTCTGACGAAGACCGTAAAGGAACTGGAAAAGGAAATGGGCATATCCATTTTTGAGAGAACCGCGAAAGGCATAAGGGTGACCAGAGACGGCGAGCTGTTCCTGGGATACGCAAGACAGGTACTTGAACAGGCGGAGCTTCTTGAGTTCCAGTACAAGAATCCCGGACAGCAGAAAAAACTCTCACGATTTCCACCCAGCATTATTCCTTTGCGGACTTCATAAGGAACATCGGGAGCGATGAATATGATTTTTCCTTCAGGGAGACAAGGACGGAGGAAATCATCGAGGATGTTGCACCCCTGAAAAGTGAGCTGGGAATAATTTACTACAACGGGTTCAACCGTGATGTCATTTTCAAGCTGCTGAAACTGAACGGGTTTAGCTTCACTGAATTTTTTGTAGCAAGGCCTCATGTTTTCATAAGCCGTGCGAATCCTCTTGCGGAGCGCAGCTGTGTTATTATGGAGGACCTTCTTCCTTATCCGTATCTTTCATTCGAGCAGGGGGAGAATAATTTCTTTTATTTTTCGGAAGAAATTTTCAGCACGACTGTACGCCCAGAGAATATCCGCATAAGCGACAGGGCAACGCTGTTCAATCTGCTGATAGGCCTGAACGGTTATACAGTGAGCAGCGGAGTAATAGACAGTGAGCTTGATTCAAATATTATTGCCGTGCCTCTTGATCTTGCGGGGGAAATGCATATAGGTTACATAATGAGCAGCAAGGTTACGGGAAGCGGCACCCTTAGGGAATATCTCGCCCGGCTCAAGAAACATTGCCATAGCTTCAGGTTATTGTAGGCGAGTAGAATTATTCATTTTACATTCGGCCTTCCGTTTAATATAATTCGTCTGAAAAGAAAATGAATTCCGCAAGCAGGAGGTTGTGAAAATGAATGGAAGGCCAAAGGATTACAAACATGATTACGTGGGAAGTTTTCTGAGACCCAAGGAACTTATTGATGCAAGACTCAGGTTTGAAAGGAACGAGATATCAGTGGATGAACTCAGGGAAACTGAGGGACCGTGCAATTGAGGCTCTTGTTGAAAGGCTGAAGAAATCAGGCTACGCAGTAATCACTGACGGTGAGTTCAGAAGAAAGAGCTGGCATCTTGATTTCATGTGGGGCCTTAGTGGGTCCTTAACGGAATTGAAAGGGCTGAACTTCCGCACGGATATTTTTTTCAGGGAATAGAAACCTATCACTGTTCTGCAAGGGTGACGGGAAAAATTTCAGGAGAGAATCATTCCTTTGTCGGGCACTACAAATTTTTAAGCCGGTTCGAGGACGCACACTGTTTTGCGAAGCAGACGATTCCTGCTCCGGTGCAGCTCCTTAGTGAACTCTTCAGGAGCGACAACATAGAGTCCACCAGGGAGGCTTATCCTGATTATGACGAGCTCGTGAATGACATTGCAGGGGCCTACCGCATTGTGATAAGGGATCTATATGATGCAGGCTGCCGCAATATCCAGCTTGATGACTGCACGTGGGGAATGATTGTTGATCCCAACTGCATGGCAAGGAAGTACGGGAAGTTTGTCGACATGAAGCAGGAGATGGAAAAGTATCTTAGGATAAATAATCTTGCCCTTGAGGACAGGCTTACGGACCTTTATGTTGCAACCCATGTCTGCCGCGGAAACTATCATTCGGCCTTCGCTTCTTCAGGTCCCTATGATTCTGTTGCGCCTGTTCTTTTTGCGAAGGAGAAGGTTGATGCCTTCTATCTGGAATATGATGATGAACGCTCGGGAGGATTTTCTCCGCTGAGATTTGTTCCCGAAGGAAAGAAAGTTGTGCTCGGTCTTGTTACATCAAAGAAGGCGGAACTTGAGAACAGGGACAGGATCATTGAGAAGATACATGATCAGAATATGTTCCTCTTAAAAATTTTTCCCTCAGTCCACAGTGCGGATTCTCTTCAAATGAAATTGGAAACAGTCTCGGCGACGATGACCAGTGGAAGAAGTGTGAACTGATAAGGGACATCTGCGAGGAGGTGTGGGGAAAGTCTTTGCCGCTTATACAGAAAAACTATTACTGAAAATAAGAAATAAGTATTTCAAAAAGAAATCAAAATCTGCTATGTTATCGTCAGAGAAAATGAAGCATAAAAATTCAGAAACTGACTGGACATACCGGAGGTTCTGATGGAATCAACTTGTACAAGTTTTTCCGTCAGAACTTTTTTTTATGCAGAAGGAGAAATGCTATGGCAAAGATTTATTCGTCAATAGGTGAGCTGGTTGGAAGGACACCTCTTCTGGAACTTAACGGCTATGAAAAGAAAAATGAACTTGGTGCAAAGGTTCTTGCTAAGCTTGAATATTTTAATCCTAATCAGAGTGTGAAAGACAGGATAGCTCTTGCAATGATTGAGGATGCCGAGAGAAGCGGGAAACTTAAAAGCGGTTATACGGTTGTTGAGACTACAAGCGGGAACACAGGAATCGGTCTTGCCGCAATATGTGCCGCGAAGGGCTACAAGTTCAGAGTTTATATACAGGACCAGGTGAGCGAAGAAAGATTCAAGGTCATTCAGGCTTTCGGCGGAAAAACAATAAAGCTTGGAGACGAGCCTGTGATAAGGAAGACCCTGGACGAAACTAAGGGGGACTTTGTTGCTGCAATAAAGGCTCTCAAGGAGAACGTGCTTTCAAAGGAAGAGAACATTTTCTTCGTGGACCAGTGCTCGAATCCGGCAAACCCCGAGGTGCACAGAAGAACTACCGGTGTTGAAATCTGGAACGATACGGACGGGAAGGTTGATATTCTTGTTGCATGTGCAGGAACGGGAGGAACTATTTCCGGAACCGGTGCCGTGCTTAAGGAAAGGAATCCGGCAATAAAAGTTGTTGGAGTTCAGCCGGGACCTGGTTCACTTCCAAGTGACGAGCATCCTGTTCCTGAACATGAGATTACTGGTGTTCATCCTTTTGACGGAGTCCCGAAGGAAATAATTCCTTCAACACTTGACCGCAGCATCTACGATGATGTTATACGTGTTGAAGCTGTTGACGCTTATTCAAAGGCACGTGAAGTTGCAAGGACGGACGGAATTCTTGTGGGAGAATCATCAGGTGCAGCTCTTTATGCGGCTGAGCAGCTTGCAAAGAGAGAGGAGAACAGGGGAAAGAATATTGTCGTTATCTTCCCTGACACTGGTCTGCGTTATCTTTCTACAGGACTGTTCGGCTGATACCGCATTGAGAGCACTTTTGATGAAGTGGGCACTTCCATTTAAAAATTTTATTTCCGGGAGAAAAATTATGAAGAGAACTATGGCATTCTTTCTGGCACTTGTCACTGCTGCAGCTTTTACGTCCTGCGGAAAAAAAAGTGAAAAGGATTTTGTTTTCAAGATAGGAGTGGGAAGCGGAAGTCTCTGCGGTGTGCCCCAGCATATCGCAATAAGCAACGGATACTTCGATGAGGAATTCTCGAAAGCGGGTCTCCGTTACGAGATCATCAATATTTCCATGACGGACGCTGCAAATCTTCTTGCGGCAGGAAAGATAGACGGCGCATACGGTCTGAGCGGAATCCTTGTTCCCCAGATTGATAACGGACTTGAAATCAGTTTTACTGGAGGACTTCATACCGGATGTACAAAATTTCTTGTGAAGCCTGATTCAGGAATCAAGTCCGTTGAGGACTTCAGGGGAAAGAAGATAGGTGTTCCGGGCATAGGAGACTCATCAGTCTATGCAGCCAAGCGACGTCTTGCCGATTTCGGGATAAGCACTTCAGTGAAGAATCCTGAGGTAGAGTTCATAGGTTATGACATGAATGATCTTGCGCTCGCGCTGGAAAATGGTGCCGTTGATGTTATAGGAATGCATGATCCTGTGGGATACAAGGCTGTGCAGGAATACGGATTCGATGTAGTGTTCGACCTGACTACTGATGAGAAGTTCAGCAAGGAGTACTGCTGCCAGATAATCGTTTCGTCGGATACAGTCAGGAAACATCCCAAGGCTTCCGCTGCATATACGCGTGCACTGTTCAAGGGGGCGGCATTTTCCCAGGCTGATCCTTATAATGCTGCGAAGATTCAGATTGACAATAACTGGTGCGCCGGGGACCTTGACATGAATGCAACTATTCTTGCTACGTACAACTACACACCTTCAGTTGAGATTTCCTATAAGACTCTCATAGATTCTGCGAAGGAGCTTACAGAGCTCGGAGAATTCAAGTCAAATGATTATGCTGCGTTCGCTGATGAGCATTTCGGATTCTTTGATGACGTTCCGAACGGATACATATATGAGGACGGAAAGTTCATTGAGATTCCCTACGCAAACAAAAAGTAATCGGCTTCCACAGGAAAAATGTTCCCTGCGTTGTCCGTAATCTTTTTGGGCGGCAGAAAAAAGTGCAAGGAGAACTGCACAAAGGCCGGGGTCCTTGCACTTTGTCGTTCCGGTGAGGAACAGTTTGCAAAAAAGAATTCGGTTTACATCCATATGAAGTTCCTGCTGATAGGATTCACCAAAACAAAAGGGGCAGTGAATATTGCAGGAATCATTGCACCGGAATCTTATGACAGAAAAAATTGCGGCCTCCGGACGATAACGCAAGCTCAGCGGAAACAATAATGGCAGATGATATGAAACCGGATGTGAGAATTGCATCCGGTTTTTTTGTACCTGAATTTACAGTTCGGGTGAAGCTGATGAGAAAAATATAAAGCTGACTATAACGGGACAGGTCAGGAGCATTGCAGCAGAAGATGATGATGGGTAGCGCAGACGTCTTGGCATGGAAGAGAGAATTCATGCCATGCGGAATTATTGACTCTCAGACGGTCAGTAAAATTTGTTGGGCCTTGCCAGAAATAAATCAGGCGACAGCCGTGGGTCCGAAAGGTAATTGCTTCTGTCACCGAAAAAATGAGAGACCGGGAAAATGTCCTGTCTGCATAACAACTTCCTGGTTTCTCATTCAGAAAACGCCGCACTTGATTTTGGTCATCTCTAAAAAATATTTTTCAGAGATGACTGCGAGGTTTAATCCCTGAAATCACAGGACCTAAAGCTTTTTGTTTTCAAAGTTACCTTTAAAGATTGCCATTTTTGGAGGTCCCATTTTATGATTAGGGTTTCAATCTGTGAGAGCCCTTACGAAAGCTGCAAGCCCCTTCTCAAGATATTCTCGACCTGTTGCGACATTGATTCTCTGGAAATTCTCGCCGTCCGTGCCGAACACGTTTCCCGGATCGAGCCACAGGTTTCCGTCCTCCGTTATCCTTCTGTTCTGTTCTGCATCATCAAAGGGAAGTGCGCTGCAGTCAACCCACAGCAGGTAAGTTGCTTCAGGTTTTGCGGCATGCAGAAGTCCCCCGGAATTTCTGTTGATATATTCAACGGCAAACTCAAGGTTCGATTCAATGTGACCGCGGCATGCCTTGTGCCATTCAAGTCCCCTGGTGTATGCGGATTCGCATGCAGTAAGTCCGAGTGCGGAAGGTTCATCGTAGCCTGTGTTGTTGCGTTCGGTCTTGTATTTTTTGAACAGGTCGCGGTTCTTTATGAAGATGTTAGACACCTGGAGACCTGCAAGGTTGAATGTTTTGCTCGGGGATGTAGCGGTGACTGAAATCTGTTCGGCTTCCGGGGAGACTGTCGCAAAGACTGTGTGTATATTCGGTTTCCATACAAAGTCTGCATGGATTTCATCGCTGAATACAATGACGTTATGCCTGCTGCAAATATCCGCCATCATTGAGAGTTCTTCCCTTGTCCAGCTTCGTCCCCCAGGGTTGTGGGGATTGCACAGAAGGAAGAGCTTCACGTTGTTGTCCGCGATTTTGTTTTCAAAGTCAACGAAGTCTATTTCATATTTACCGTCACCGGTCTCGGTATTCCTTTTCCATATGAGGGCTGACGAAACAAGTTTACGTCTGGTATTTCGGATTGAATTGGTGAAGGGATAGTAAACAGGTGTGAGGGTCAGAACACTTTCACCCTCTCCGGTGAAGGCCCGGATTGCCGTTACGATTGCAAAGAC
Organism: Treponema sp.; assembly: GCA_045642665.1. Taxonomy (GTDB): domain Bacteria; phylum Spirochaetota; class Spirochaetia; order Treponematales; family Treponemataceae; genus Treponema_D. The sequence continues at coordinate 24,464 of JAZUJH010000116.1, read as the reverse complement.
AACGCCGGGAGTTTCCACAAGCTCAGCTCTTTCAACTCCGTAACCGTGCTGTTCCCTGAGCCAGTTTCTCACTGCCTCAAAATAATGGGGCTTGATGTTGGTGTAGCCGAAGATTCCGTGCTCGACTCTTCTGTGAAGGTCCTCAACTATTTCAGGTGCGGTCTTGAAATCCATGTCCGCGACCCAGTAGGAGAGACAGTCCTCCCTGTGGTTCCTTTCTCTGGTGAAATCAAATTTTATGCAGTCAGTATTGTATCTGTCTTCAGATTCAAAGTTATACATTTTTCCTCCATAATTATGCGAGAGCCTGTTCAAGGTCCTCTATAAGGTCATCAGCATTTTCAATTCCAACGCTGAATCTGAGAAGCGTTTCATTCACCCCTACTTTCTCTCTCTGTTCCTTCGGAATGAAGTTATGTGTCTGTGCAATAGGATATGTCATGAGAGACTGCACACCTCCGAGGCTTTCGGCAAACAGTATGCGTCTGAGCTTCTTCAGAACGTCCGCAGCCTTGTCCCCGTCCTTCACGCAGAAACTTATCATGGCTCCGTTGCCTTTTGTCTGGCTTGTGTAGATTTTTTTCTGGTCCCAGCTGAGAAGTGATGGATAGAAAACTTTTGTAACATTAGGATTCCTGCACAGGTAGGCAACAATTTTTTCTGCATTGCTCTGTGCTTTTTCCATTCGGACTGAAAGGGTTTTTATTCCTCTTATGAGGAGATAGGAGTCGAACGGTGAAAGTATGCCTCCTTCCGATATCTGCATGAAGCGGAACAGTTCATCGAATTCTTTTTTGTCATATACAAGGAATCCTGCTATGCAGTCATGGTGTCCTCCAAGAAATTTTGTTCCCGAATGTACTATTATGTCCGCACCGAAATCTTTCGGGGTCTGGAGATAGGGGGAGAGGAAGGTGTTGTCAACAATGAGTATTCCGCCGTTGTCATGGATTATCTGTGCGCAGTCCTTTATGGAAGTGATTTTCATTGTAGGGTTCGTGGGAGTTTCTATGAATATTGCTTTTGTGTTAGGTGTTACAAGGCTTCTGACTTCTTCCAGGTTGGCGGTGTCCGCATATACAGCCTTTATTCCGTATTTCTCGTAGATTTCAAATATGCGGTATGTTCCGCCGTAAAGATCGTCGCTTACAATTATTTCGTCGCCGCTTCCGAAGTATTTTATGAGGGCGGATATTGCGGTCATTCCGCTTGAGAAGGCAAGGGCGTAGGAACAGTGCTCCAGGACAGCAACGGTCCGTTCAAGTTCAAGCCTTGTAGGGTTCAGGCATCTTCCGTAATCAAAACCTGTTGACCTTCCCAGTTCAGGATGGGCATAGGTCGAGCTAAGATATATCGGCGTGGTTACAGCTCCGGTCTCTTTTTCAGTTGGAGTGTAACCGCGTACACAAAAAGATTCTGCTGAATCATCGCTCTGTTCAGCAGGAAGTGGAGAAGCACCGTGGCTTCCGAGCAAAAGTTTTTCGTTCATATAGTTTCCCTTGTTTTTTATTCCTACTAGCTTGATAGGTGTTAATAGGATAACTTATTTGATGTTTTTTTGCTAATATTGATTGCTTATAGTCAGTAATAAAAAAAATATATTGGAAGCAAGCATCCATATTTGCTATAGTTTGCATAGACCTTGGAAGCCTGTTCCTGTAAGGCTACGATTAAAAAAAAAGGGTGTCTCTAGGAAATACTTTTTAGAGATGCCTGCGAGTTTTTAATCCTTGAGATTATAAGTCTTAAAAACATAGTGCTTTCAAAGCTACCTCTGAAATTTGTAATTTTTAGAGGTTCCCAAAATTTAATTCATGAAGAGGTATCCATGAAGACAAAAAATATTTTCCCCGTCATCGTTGCAGTTCTTTCCATTGCCCTTGCTGCCGGCGTTCTTACAATATTTCATCCCTGTAATGAGGAAAAGAAGATGGCATGCTTCTATACATCACGAGCTGAAGTTGCTCTCGGCGTTCTTGTTTTTTTTCTCTCGGCTGTCTCATTTTTTTTTGGGCGGAAGGAGCGTGGAGGAATATTCATTGCCTCAGCCGGGATCGGAATTCTCGCAGCTGTCTTTCCGGTGGCAGTTACAGGAGTATGTAAGATGAGTTCCATGCACTGCAGGAAGGCGACTCTTCCCTTTGCAGTGTTAGTTGGGACTGCCATATTCATAGTCTCTTCTGCCGGTGCGTTCCGTTCTCTTAAGAGAGAAAAGTCACAGGAATGAAGGCGAGGTTTTCATGCAGATTAATTTCAGTCAGAACATTTTATACATAACGTCCGTTGCAGTTTTATTCTGCATAATATTCGGAACGGAGGTTCTTTCCGGGAGCCTGTCAAAGGGATGCGAGAATTCCGTGAAGAGACTTGGAGCTGATGCCATGATCATTTCTTCGGAAAGTGATGACGCTGAGGACCTTATTCTTTCAGGCCCGAGGGAATATAAATATTTTCCGCGCTCATTCGGTGATGAGATTTGTTCCCTGGAAGGAATTTGCACGGCGACTCCCCAGTTTTATCTTTCAAGTCTGAGCCAGGAATGCTGCAGCACAGGAAGGGTCAGCATAATAGGCTTCGATCCTGGAACAGATTTTCTGATAATTCCGTGGCTCAGTGCAGGTCAGCTTGAAAAGATAAAGGAAGGTCAGGCAGTCTGCGGAAGCGGAGTTTCTGTGGATGATCACAGGACAGTCAAGCTTTACGGAACCGAATATGAAGTGGGCGGAAGACTTTCCGAAACAGGAACGCCGATTGATTCCAGCGTCTATTTTTCACTGGAAAAAATTCCTGACCTCGTGAGGGATGCAAAGTCAAGGGGCTACGGATTTATTTCTTCCTCCGACGGAAGTGACATGGTTTCCGCCGTGTTCATGAATTACAGCGAAGGGGCGAACGTGTCTTCAGTTTCCTACAGGATCAGGGATATTATCGGAAGCGAAGCAAAGATGGTTTCCACGAGAGGTATTGCGGGAAGCATCGAAAAAAGTTTTGCAGGAATTTCCGTGGGACTGAAATTTGTTTCCGTGTTCACTGTAACGGTATCAGTTCTTGTGCTCTTTGTGCTCAACCTCATGTCATCGGCGAGCAGGAGAAGACGTTATGCCCTTCTAAGAATTTCAGGTCTGTCAAGGGCAGGGCTTTACAGGATTATTTCATTTGAAACATTCATACTGACTTTGGCCGGAATATTTTTTGGTACTGCCGGTGCCGCTGTTGTGGTGTATCCTTTCGGAGCACTCATCGGTGAGAATCTGGGCATGCCTTTCCTGCTTCCGGGGTTTTCCGCTTCGGTTATGCTTTTCCTGAAATCCTTTGTGCTCATGATTCTGATAAGCGTCACGGCCCAGATGAAACCTGCATACACGATTGTACATGAGGATGCCTATACGGCTCTCAGAGGGGAGGAATGATGCTCAGCATAAAAAATATTTCCAAGGGATACATGAGGATTTCAAAAAGGATTACCGTCCTAGAAAATTTTTCTCTTGAGGCAGAAGGGGGGGAATTCCTTCTTGTGTCAGGAGTCTCGGGCAGCGGTAAGAGCACGCTTCTTGCTGTCGCCTCAGGTTTTCTCAGACCAGATGAGGGGACCGTTGTTTTCGAGGGGGAAGATTTGTACGGAATCAGGGACAGAAGGCTTTCGGAACTTCATAACACAAAAATCGCCTACGTTCCCCAGAGTAACACCATGCTCAACGAACATACGGTGCTGGGCAATGTTCTCCTTCCTTTCTCCTTTTCAGGCAGGAAGGGCGGGCTGGAATCTGCAAGGGAAAAGGCCTGTGAACTTCTTGGGACACTGGGACTTGGGGATCAGGCAAATAAATTTCCTTTCGAACTTTCAGGAGGCCAGCAGCGTAGGGCTGTTCTTGCAAGAGCTCTCGTGACGGGCGCGAACCTTCTTGTGTGCGATGAAATTACTAACGGACTTGATGAAGTGTCCTGCAGGAAGGTTCTGGGTTTTCTGCGGTCCTATGCGGAGAAAGGCGGGCTTGTTATTGCTGCAAGCCATGATCCTCTGGTGAAGGAGTATTCCACCGGGGAAATAAATTTTTGATTTAGGATTAAGGAAACTTTTATGAACAAATACAGAAACGACTTTCCATTTTTCAAAGGAATTGATGAGGGGACAATAAAGGATCTCGTGTACTTTGATTCAGCCGCGACAAGCCAGAGACCTGAGTTTGTTCTGGACGCGGTAAGGGACTTCTATGTCAACAGCAATGCCAATCCTTTGCGGGGACTTTATGAGCTGAGCGAGAAGGCGACTTGCGCTTATGAAAGGTCCCGCAAAGTTGTTGCGGATTTTCTTGGGGCGGAGGAAAGTTCCGAAATAATTTTCACGAGGAACGCTTCCGAAAGTCTGAACCTTGTTGCCTATGCATACGGTCTACAGAATCTCAGGGAGGGGGATGAGATTCTTGTTTCTCTTATGGAGCACCATTCGAATATTCTTCCATGGCAGATGGTCAGCGAACGTACGGGAGCTAAGGTCGTTTACCTTGAATTTGACAGGGAGACAGGAAAAATTTCTGATGAGGAACTGCAAAGAAAAATAGGCGGCAGAACCAGGATTGTTTCTGTGACGCACATTTCAAATGTCCTCGGAACAGAGAATCCACTTGAAAAAATTTCAAGGCTCGCCCATGATGCCGGGGCCGTGTTCGTTGTTGACGGTGCGCAGGGGGCTCCCCATGTGAAGGTTGACGTGCAGAAGATTGGCGCTGACTTTTATGCAATAAGCGGACACAAGTTCGGAGGTCCCATGGGAATCGGTGCCCTGTACGGAAGAAGGGAGCTTCTTGAAAAGATGCAGCCCTTCCTCAGGGGAGGCGAGATGATAGAATATGTCACAACCGGAAGCGCAATATGGGCGGAGATTCCTCACAAGTTTGAGGCCGGAACCGTGAATGCTGCAGGCGCCGTCGGAATGGCTGCCGCCGCCGAATATATTTCCGGTACCGTGGGATATGATTTCATAAGGGAAAACGATCTTAAGCTCACAAAAAGAATTCTTGACGGAATAAGGAACATTCCGCACGTGAATATTGTCGGAAGCACCGACGCGGAAGACAGGAACGGTATCATAACATTCAGAATTGACGGTGTCCATCCTCATGACGTTTCGACTCTTCTTTCCGGAGAGGGAATTGCCATAAGGGCAGGTCATCACTGTGCGCAGCCCCTTAAAGATTTTCTCGGAATTGATGCGACAGCGAGGGCAAGCATTTATTTTTATAACACGGAGGAGGAAGTTGACAGGTTTCTTGAAAAGCTTTCACGGATAAGGGAGTGGTCAGGATACAGGGACTGAAGATTATATGGACAAGAATACGAACTTAAGAAGCGAAATTTCTGGAATAGCCGAATGCTTTGCAAGGAGCTATGAGGAGGAAAAGATTTTCGAAAAGAAAGATGAATCAAGAATTCCTTCCAGAACTGAGATAGTTGAAATAATTGACGAGGTGCGCCGCATGATGTTTCCCGGTTTTTTTGGTCATGAGAACATCGGAATTGTTTCGCTTGAAAATTTTGCAGGCAATACGCTGGCAAGAATTTATGAGAAGCTTGTCGAACAGATAAGCCTGGCCCTGGATGACGGGGAGAGGGCCAGGGATTTTACTCTGAGGTTTCTCAGGCAGCTTCCCGGTGTTCAGAAACTTCTGATGAAGGATGTGCAGGCGGAACTTGACGGGGACCCTGCGGCGGCAAGCAAGGAGGAGATTATTTTTTCTTATCCGGGCATATTCGCCATATTCGTTTACAGGGTCGCCCATATCCTTTACCTCATGAAGGTTCCCTACATTCCACGTATCATGAGTGAGTACGCTCATTCCAGGACCGGAATTGATATTAATCCGGGTGCGGTGATAGGAGAATATTTTTTCATTGACCACGGGACGGGAATTGTAATAGGAGAGACAACTGTAATCGGAAATCATGTGAAGATTTATCAGGGGGTAACTCTGGGAGCTCTTTCCACCATGAAGGGGCAGGCCCTTTCCGGAGTGAAGCGTCATCCTACCATAGAGGACAATGTGGTGATATATGCAAACACGACGGTACTGGGAGGGGAGACCGTTATCGGAGAGAATTCCGTTATAGCCGGAAATACTTTCGTAACTTCATCGGTTCCGGCAAATTCAAAGGTCTCGGCCTACATTCCGGAACTCATGCTCAGGGAAAGAAAAATAAGCAAAAGCATCTAGCGTGACCGGATAAAAAATCTGCTGCAGCCTGTAATGAAAACAAGGTGCGGCAGATTTTTTTTGCAGTCCGCTGAACCTGTCTTTGTCGTGCAGTTACTTCCGGGCGGGATGAATAAGATGGTACATTGCGGATACAGTGTGCAAAGAGTGGACAAATATTGTCGGAACCCATGAAACCTGGAAAGCACTTTGTAATTTTCCTGCAATATGTAATGACCGTTTTGATTTATATGAATCTGACGGCAATGAAAATATGGGGCATCCTTAAAAAATATTTTCACAGTTTCCTGTGAATTTTAATGTACGAGAGGACAATGAGAACATGGACCAGCTTCACAAAAAAATCACTCTGAGTTAATGGGCAAGGGAATTCTGCGGAAGGAAAGAAACTTTTGTCACGAAAAGTGTTCCGGAAATTGCGGGAAATTGACTGGAAAAATTCTGGACGGACCGGATGATTCAGCTGGTGTCAGAAAAAATTTGCATGAATGAAAAAGGACAGCCGCCAAGGACTGTCCATGTTTTTTTTGTGCAGCATCAGCTGATTATTTCAGAGCACTGAATCCGTTTTCAAGGTCAGCGATTATGTCGTCAATGTGCTCAGTTCCGATTGAAAGACGGATTGTGTTCTGGGCGATTCCCACATCAGCAAGTTCGGCATCCGTCATCTGGCTGTGTGTAGTTGATGCGGGATGAATTACAAGTGACTTAACGTCCGCAACGTTTGCAAGGAGACTGAAAATCTTCAGGCCGTCAATGAACTTCCAGGCCTCATCTTTTCCTCCCTTTATGTTGAATGTAAAGATTGATGCTCCTCCCTTGGGGAAATATTTTTCATAGAGGGCATGGTCAGGATGATCAGAAAGGGAAGGGTGGTTTACTTTTTCTACAAGCGGATGATTCTTCAGGTAATCGACGACCTTCTTTGTGTTTTCAACGTGACGGTCAAGACGAAGTGAAAGAGTTTCTGTTCCCTGGAGAAGAAGGAATGCGTTGAAAGGACTGATGGTTGCTCCCGTGTCGCGCAGAAGGATAGCACGGATGTAAGTCACGAATGCTGCAGGTCCTGCTGCGTCTGCAAAACTGATTCCGTGGTAGCTGGGATTGGCTTCTGAAATGTTCCTGTATTTTCCGCTCCTCTTCCAGTCGAATTTTCCTGAATCAACAATGATGCCTCCCAAAGTTGTTCCGTGTCCGCCAATAAATTTTGTTGCACTGTGAACAACAATGTCTGCTCCGTGCTCGATGGGCCTAAAAAGATAAGGCGTGCCGAATGTGTTGTCAATTACGAGTGGAATATTATTTTCGTGAGCGATCTCCGCAATCATTTCCACGTCAGGAATGTCTGAGTTAGGATTTCCGAGGGTCTCAAGATAGATTGCCTTTGTGTTTTCTCTTATCGCGGATTTAACTTCACTGAGGTTGTGTGCGTCAACGAATGTTGTTTCAACACCGAAGTCCTTGAGAGTGTGTGCAAGAAGATTGTAGCTTCCTCCGTAGATTGTCTTCTGGGCAACAATATGTCCGCCCGCCTGTGCGAGGGCCTGGATTGTGTAAGTGATTGCCGCTGCTCCTGAAGCTGTTGCAAGGGCTGCAATCCCGCCTTCGAGTGCGGCTATTCTTTTTTCAAGTACATCCTGCGTTGAATTTGTAAGGCGTCCGTAAATATTGCCTGCGTCCGCAAGACCGAATCTTGCTGCCGCATGTTCTGAATTGTGGAAAACATAGGAAGTTGTCTGGTAAATGGGAACGGCCCTTGAATCGGTTGCCGGGTCTGCGCTTTCCTGTCCCACATGTAACTGGAGAGTCTCGAATCTGTAGTCTGCCATAGTATAACCTCACTTCTGCCATCATCTGCTTCAAGGTTGAAAGCCTTGTGACGGTTCATCTGTTTTGTTTGTTCTTATCCTATCTGACAAGTAGGATTTGTTTTATGGGTATACTATAGCTGATTTTCAGTTTCCGGTGAAATACTATGTTATTATATCCGGCTATAGAGAGTATCTATAGCTTCATCTGTTTCGTTTGTCGGATTTTATTGTGATCTTTGTTCCCAGGCTCTGGATAAGCTGGACAAGAATCACGAGGAATATCACTGCGACTATCATTACCGGAGTCTTGTAGCGGTAGTATCCGTAGTTTATTGCAATCTTGCCAAGTCCGCCGCCGCCGATTATTCCGCTCATTGCCGTGTAGCCGAGTATTGTCGTCGCAGCTATGGTGAGGTTGGAAATCAGGGAAGGAATGCTTTCACGTATCATCACCTTCGTGATTATCTGGAACGTTGATGCACCGAGGCTCTGTGCCATTTCAATTGTGTTTGAGTTTACTTCTCTCAGGCTTGATTCAGACAGCCTTGCTATGAGAGGAAATGCCGCGATTACAAGGGGAACGATTGTCGGTGCGGTTCCTACTACTGTTCCCATTATGAGTCTCGTGAGCGGGAACACAAGAATCATCAGGATGAGGAAGGGAATCGAGCGCAGGATATTTATTACGAGGTCCAGTATCTTCATGAGAAGTGGAGGCAGCGGATGTATTCCGTTTTTTTCTCCCACCACGAGGACAACTCCAAGGGGAAGCCCTATGAGCGAGGAGAAGAATGTCGCGAGGATTGTAACGTAGACTGTTTCCCATGTTGATATGAGGAGCTGGCTTCTGAGTATGCTGAAAGTATCAGAAATTGTTTTGTTGTTCAGTAATGCTTCAATCATTTTTTTTCTACTCCCGGATGATGTTTTCAGTTTCTATGTCCCTGACGGATTTAAGATATTCCATCGCAGACTTTTTTTCTTCTTCTGATGCGAATGTAAGAATCATTGAGCCGTAAGCCTTTGAGCCGATGCTCTTTGTACTGGCGAAGGCAATGTTTGCGCTGATGTTCCTTTCAATTGCAAGGGACGCAACAAGAGGTCTGTTTGCGGCGTCCGCACCATTGAAAAGGACCCTTATAGAATTTGAGCTTCTTACAACCTGGTCCCTGGCACTGAGGGTTTCAGGATAAACCAGAAGACGTCCCGCATCTGATTCAGGTCGGCTGAATATTTTTTCGACGGGGCCCTTTTCCGCAATCCTTCCGTTCTCAAGTATCGCAACCTTGTTGCAGATCCTTTCCACCACGTTCATCTGGTGGGTTATCATGATGACAGAAATTCCGAGTCTGCGGTTGATCTCCTTTATGAGGTCAAGGATGCTCTGGGTTGTGCTGGGGTCAAGCGCACTCGTGGCTTCATCACACAGCAGGACCTTCGGATTCGTTGCAAGGGCCCTGGCTATGGCTACTCTCTGCTGCTGTCCTCCCGAAAGCTGCACAGGATAGCTTGATGCCTTGTCCGCCAGTCCCACAAGTTCCAGAAGTTCACGGGCCCTCCTTTCAGCGTCAGCCTTCCTTACGCCTTCAAGTTCAAGCGGAAAGCATACGTTCTTCAGGCAGTTCACCTGCTGGAGAAGGTTGAAGCCCTGGAAAATCATAGTAATGTTTTTTCTGACTTTCCTGAGCTGCTTTTCTGTAAGTTTTGTAATGTCCGTACCGTCAATGAGTATTTCACCTGACGTGGGCTTTTCAAGAAGGTTCATGCAGCGTACGAGGGTGCTTTTTCCCGCACCGCTCATTCCTATGATTCCGAATATGTCCCCGTCTTCAACATCAAGGCTTATGTCATCAAGTGCATTAACTTTGTTCTGTGCCGATTCAAAGGTTTTGCAAAGGTGCCTGACTTCTATCATTTTCTGTTTCCCCTGTAGTATGCGCATCCGGTGTGTCGTATGAAAATTCCGGATGCATAAAATATGTAACCTCCAAAAACATGTGTTCTCAGAGGTTACAGGTGGTGTACGTTCCGGTTCAGTCTGTCACGCACAGGTTATAACTTTTTTATATGAAGCTATATCAGGGTTGTCTCTGGAGATTGCAATTTCTGGAGGATCCCCTGGTAATTATTTCAAGTTATCCCTAAAAATTACAATTTCTAGAGACAACTTTGAAAACGCGATGTTTTGAGCCAAGGAATTTCAAGGACCAAAACTCGCAGGCATCCTTAAAAAGTATTTTTTAGAGATGCCCTTTAACTGGCGGTTCCTGTCCGCTTACTTTTTGATTTCGTTTATGCTGCTCTTCTTTCCTGCGTAGAGACCGAAAGGTTCAACGTGGATTCCCGCAACAGATACAAGGTGAGTGCCCCGTTCCTTGTTGAAGTCTTCAAGATAAGGAAGATGCTGGAAGTAGTTTGCGTCAATTTCGCCTGACTCAACAAGATTGTTAGGCTGGACGTAGTCATTGAATTCCACGATGTCAAGTTCAACGTTCCTTGCGGCGAGAATTTTCTTCACCGTTTCAAGAATTTCCGCATGAGGCGTAGGTGTTGCGCCGACAGAAATCTTTGTTCCGCTGATCGAGTCGTAGTCAACGTCCTGGTCATAGCCGTCAGTAGGATTGTCGATTACAGGAACAACAGCGCCGTCGTATGTTCTGCTGATATATTCCATGACATCCCTGCTCTTGAGTGCGGCTGCGAGTGCCCTGATTTCAGCCCTGCTTTCGTTTCCCTCCTTTACTGTAAGGATGTTTACGTATGCGGAAGACGAGCCTTCAATGAGAAGACCGTCCTTCGTCGGGTTAAGGTTCGCTCCGAGAGCGTAGTTCGAGTTTATGATGGCGAAGTCAACGTCCTTTCTTACATTCGGAACCTGTGCGGCTTCTACTTCCCTGAACTTAAGGTTGTAAGGATTCTCAGCAATGTCAATGGGAGTTGCAGTGATTCCGGCCCCTTTCCTGAGCTTGAGGAAACCGTTCGCTTCAAGAAGGAGAAGTGAGCGTGCCTCGTTTGTAGGGTCGTTGGGAATTGCAATGGTTGTGGAACCGTTTCCGGAGCCTGAGCATGATGTGAAAGCAAGTGCTGATGCTGCAAGTGCTGTCAGAAATATTTTTGCGGATCTTTTCATATTTATACCCCTCTGTGTTTGTTTCGTTATAAGCTTTCTGCTAAATCCTGTCAGACTGGTAGGATTTATGTCATGGCTCGACTTTATCAGATTAAAAGATTTATGTGAAATACTTAGTTCTTATGTTTGGTTATAGATTCCGTCTATGATACGGGACTTCATTAAGGGGCACCCTGTTCTGGCAGTTCCGTGGTGCAGAATGTTCATGCAATGTTCTTTCCTGCAAGAATGTTAGGGGCTTAATACCTGATGCTGTTTATGTCATGAATTTTTCTTTTAATTCCTATCTTGATAATGGGAATTGAATATTATATACTGCTTGCCTATGGAAAAGAAAATTGATTTTGTTACAGAAAGCCTCCCGGGTGAAGGTGATACAGTTCTTGTCGGTATGAGCGGAGGTGTGGATTCCACTCTTACGGCCCTGCTTCTGAAGGAAAGGGGCTGCCGTGTCATAGGAGTTACCATGAGTCTCTGGGACGGCTCCATTGCTGAAATCAAAAGCGAGAAGCCGCATGCTCATGAGAGGGAGGCCTGCTACGGTCCCGGCGAGGAGGAGAACATTGAGGAATGCAGGAAGTTCTGCCTTGAGTACGGCATTGAGTATCATGTTGTTGACGTGTCAAAGATTTATAAGGAGAAGGTTCTTGAATATTTCAAGTCGGAATACAGGAGCGGAAGGACTCCTAATCCGTGTATAATGTGCAACAGGAACATAAAGTTCGGAGCCATGCTTGATGCTGCGGAGGATGTCGGAATACGGTACGATTATTTCTGTACGGGCCACTATGCAAAGATAGTAAGACCTGAAGAGGGCCTCTGGGGGACTTCCGAAAGACCTTTCATGATAAGCGGAGCAACAGATGTTTCAAAGGACCAGACATATTTTCTTTACCGCATTCCTTCTTCCGTTCTTGAAAAAGTAAGGTTTCCTCTTGCCGGACTCAGGAAGTCTGAAGTATTTGAGCTTGCAGAGAAGGCAGGCCTTGATGCTGCGAACAGGGAGGAGAGCCAGGATTTTGTTCCTCCGGAATACAGGGATGCTCTGTTCGCTGACAGGCCGAGCGTAAGCGGTGACATCATAGATCTTGACGGACACATTCTTGGCCGCCACAAGGGAATAGAGCATTATACCGTGGGCCAGAGGAAGGGGCTTGATGTTGCTGTAGGTTATCCGGTTTATGTTCATTCAATAGACGCGAAGAATAATCTTGTTGTCCTTGCAAAGAATGAGGACCTCAATGCATCTGCCCTTGTTGCTGATGATTTTGTCTGGCCGGGAAACATTGAGCCTGAAGAAGAATTTGAGGCCCTCGTAAAGATAAGGCTTGCAAGCAGACCTGTCCCATGCCGTGTATCGAGATGCTGTCCTGATGATATTGAAAATGGCGGTGAAAACAATTATAATGGGCAGTGCTGGAAGATTACGTTCAACGAAGCCCAGCGAGCAGTCGCCCCAGGTCAGTCTGCTGTTTTGTATAAGGACGGAGTGATTATTGGAGGCGGAATCATTTCGAAGGTCATACGGTGATGCTGGTTTCAACTCGCGGAAGATATGCAATAAGAATGGTGCTTGAACTGAGCACCCATGGAGAAGATGAGAAAGTTTCCCTCTCGGAGCTAAGCGAAAAGCAGGATATTTCACTGAAATATGCCGAGTCAATTGTCGCTCTGCTTGTTAAGGAGGGAATCCTTGAAAGCTACAGGGGAAAGTTCGGAGGATACAGGCTCTCGCGTCCGGCTTCCGACATATCCGTAGGTGAAATTCTTAAGCTCACGGAGGATTCTCTTGCTCCTGTCGCATGTCTTGACTGCAAGCCGAACAGGTGTCCAAAGAAAAGGAAATGCAGGACGCTTCCAATGTGGAGCCGTCTCAATGACATAATATCTGATTACCTGTTCAGCGTGTCGATAGAGGACATCAGGAACGGTAATGTCTGATGCTTTGTTTGTTTCTGTAATCTTTTTCCTGCTGCCCTTGCCAAAAAGAACAGGGAACGCCCGATAAGCTGGTTGCATCTCCAGTCGCATCGAACATTCCCCAGGAACGAACTGTATTAATTTTTTTTTGCTTCTACGGCAGGGGCTTATACTGCAACACTTGATACGAGAGTTTCTTCCGTAAGATTCTGTGCTGCGTAGCTGTATAATATCTCTGCAACATCGTAGATAGGCTTCTTTATCTTGAGACCCATTCCGTAAGCGAAGTCAAGTGAAGACTGGACTGACTTAGGGTTCCAGAGCTTAGCGTTGTCAAGGCTCACGAAGTTTGCCTGCTCGGACTGAGCGATTGCCTTTATGTGATTGTTCATGTCATTGAGCGTTGCGTCGTTTCTTGAGTTGTTCACTGAAACCAATGCCAGGCGGCAGCCTTTGTTAAGTGCCTTGATGTCCGCAAGAAGTTCAAGGTACATTGTGTCGAACTGTGAAGGGCTTGACTTGAACAGTTCGCGGTCCTCCTTTCCGAGCTGTATGATGATTCCGTCCGAATCAAGACCTGCAACATATTTCTCAAAATACTGCTTGGCGTTTCTGAGTGAAAGTGCGAAGGAACTTCTGTTGTGGATGTCGAAGTCGAAATTGAATTCCTCTGCAAGCTTCTTTACGGGAATATCCTTTGCGTAGGTTCCGCCGAGAAGTGTGACATTATATTCCTTTGCAGTTTCTTCCCTGTCGGATTCAAACAGGATCTGCTCTTCGTGGGCGTATGCAACCTTGTCCGTGTTTTCCTGCTTTGCGCTTACTGTTCCTGTCTCCCTTTTCCTGTCAAGTGAGCGGTTTCTGAAATATACAAGAACATTCGAGAATACGATCACAAGGTTAAGGATGTAGACTGCAAGAACATAGTTGAACTGGTGGTTGATGATTTTTGCACCGATTCCGAGCACATATCCCGTGATGATAAGGCAGATGAAGGCAAGGCTTGTGCTTTTTGCGGTTCCTGCCCTGTAGGCTTTTACAACATTAATCGGCCAGGAAAATCCGAAACATACCAGCATTCCTGCTTCAAGAAGATGAGCTAAATTCATTTTTATCCTCGTTAAGTTAATATAATAATTGTTTTCAGCATGACTTAATCGTGCTTTGCCGTTTGACGCTTTACATGATACCGGTATTCAGAATATATGCAATTTTTTGAAAGATAAAAAAATTTTTTTTTCTGTCCTCACTTTTTTTACTTTCTTAACTCCACAAATCTTCAATAAAAATGTATAATTCCGTTCATGGATGGCAGGAAAGGAAATCTCGGTAAGCTGAGAAAGGAAATCACGAGAACCCAGCTCACGCTTATCATTCTCATTACAATTCTTCTTAGCTCAGGCGGAATGTTCATTAACATTAATTCGATTGACAATGCCTTCAACAGGACTCTCCAGAATACTTCGGAGCTCATCACAAGGCTCTATCATTTCACGAAGAACATGCCGCAGGAAAAATTAAGGGTCTACATGGATGATACCGTTGCTGATATTTCCAACGTCGATATCTTTTCCATCGTCGATAAATCCGACAGGCGAATCTATCATACCAACCACAGTCTCATAAACACCCAGTACGACGGAACCCATCCTGATTTTTCAAGTATCCCGGAAAATTATTTCACGGAAGATTCCAACGGTCCTTCAGGTCCCCAGAGAAGAACCTATTCCGCAGTCTATGATGAGCAGGGAAATTATGAGGGTTTCATCATGACCATCGCTCTCAAGACTTCCATGAGGAATGTCATGAAGCATACTGTCTTTCTTTTTGTTGTTGTAACTCTTCTTGCAATTTTTATTGAGCTTGCAATCTGCACGACCATCTCAAAGAAAATAAAGAAAGAATTCCTGAGCTTTACGGAAGATTTCGAGGGGACCAAGTTTCTTGTGGATTCAATGAGGGCAAACAATCATGACTTCACGAACAAGCTTCACGTTATTCTGGGGCTGATACAGATAGGCGAATACGACAAGGCCCGGAACTACATCCAGAATATTTCCATCATACAGAGGGAGACTGTCTCCTATGTAATGCATAATATCTGTAACTCCTCCCTTGCGGCGCTGCTCATAGGAAAAATCGCGAGGGCAAGTGAATGCAACGTGAAATTTGTTTTCAAGGAAAATTCCAGGTACAGTGAGGAGGACATAATCATTCCTTCGGAAGCTCTTGTGACCATTACCGGAAATCTCATTGACAACGCTCTTGATTCCATGAATAGGAGTTCCGCTGAAAACAGGCTGCTTACTGTGGGCGTCTTCACAAAACCCGGCGAACTTCTGATTACCGTCCGGGACACAGGTTCAGGAATAGCGGACGGGTTCAAGGAAAAGATTTTTGACAACGGATTCTCCACAAAGGGTGAGGGGCGTGGAGTCGGGCTATATCATACAAGGCAGCTCATAAAAACAATGGGCGGAGAAATTTTTGTTGAATCCCAGGTTGGCAACGGCGCATGTTTTACTGTAAAATTGAAGCGATAGGTGACGGTCTCCGGGGGCTGAGGAAAGATTATGTACAAAGTTCTGATTGTTGATGACGATCCCATGGTTGCTGATATAAACAGGCATTATGTGGAAAGGAACAGCTGCTTCGCTGTCAGCGGGATTTCGAGAAACGGGGAGGAGGCTCTCAAATTTCTGGAAGAGAATCCCGTGGACCTCATAGTGCTTGATGTCTTCATGCCTGTCATGGACGGGATTGAAGCGCTGAATAACATAAGGAGCAGGAAGATATGCAGTGAAGTGATTATGGTTACGGCCGCAAACGATACTGCGACTCTTAACCAGACTATGCATCTGGGTGTTCTTGATTACCTTGTGAAGCCTTTCACTCTTGAGCGTCTCCAGATTTCCCTTGAAAAGTTCATCTCGAAGTATAAGATGATAAACCAGAACACGGTCCTTGACCAGTCCGAGATAGACAGCTTCATTGCAAATTCCTTTGCCGAAAAAAATGAGAATCTTCCCAAGGGTATCCAGAAAAATACTTTGGACAAGATCAGGAATTATTTTTCCGGAACCACGTACTGGCAGTCAGTTGATATGGTCGCGGAGAAGCTCGGCATTTCAATCGTCACTATCCGGAGATACCTGAACTATCTTGTCAGTGTCAGACTTCTTGAAGAGACAATCAATTACGGGACCGGCGGACATCCTTCCACTCTTTACAGGAGAAAGTGATTTTCCTTCCGCATGGAATCTGTGTCCCGTTAATCTTGTCTATTTCTTCTGCCGTGGTTATGTGCTATCATTGTCGGAACCGGGCTACGGCGGGGATTCTGATTACTGGAGACGGGCAGGTCTTTTCCATGGCATTGACTTCGGACTTTATTCCGGGGAGCATTTCAGGAAGGCCCCTGAATTTTTACATGACTTGTATGGTCCGCCGCACTGATGAGACTTTCGGAAAGTTCGCAGGACATGGAGCTTCCGAGCCTGAGGAAGAAGTTCATGGACAAGAAGTTTACGGCAGGCTGTTTGCGTGATGTGATTCGTACCGTAGCAGAACGTTTCGGCCCGGAACATGATGATCATCCTTGGAAGATGATTCTTGCAATGCGTTCATGCGAACCGGAAATTGCTGAGGCGATGAAAGGTTTTTAGATTGCATAATTTTCCGGGAATCTTTTCCGGGATTTATATAGGGTCAGTCCCCGCCGGATTTCAGCGGTATCTGACATATCAATTTTAAGATTACCTCTTGTACGGATGAAAATTTAGAGGTTCAATGCAGGAGCAGAAGAAATGCAGAAGGTGTATGATTTTTTGAATGAGGCAAAAACTTATTATCTGGCAACCGTTGACGGAGACCAGCCGCGTGTACGTCCTTTCGGAACGGTCCTTGTTTATGAGGGGAAGCTCTATATCCAGACAGGAAAGGTGAAGGATGTTTCCGAGCAGATCCAGGCAAACGGAAAGGCCGAGGTCTGTGCAATGAAAGGTGACGAGTGGATCCGTGTTTCGGGAACTCTTGTGGAGGATGACCGCACTGAAGTTCGTCAGGCTATGCTTGATGCGTATCCTAATCTCAAGGCAATGTACAGTGCTGATGACGGAAATGCTGTGGTATATTATTTCCGTGACGCCACGGCAACTATTTCAGCTTTCTCACATGGTCCTGAAGTCATAAAGTTCTAGAATCTACAGGTGAGCCACCGGAAGTGATCGTAAGTCTGTGCCCCATGATACAGATTCTGCACGGAATCCTGATGCCGGCCGGGACTTTCCGTGCAGTTTTCATTTGGTCCCGAGAAAGTTCCTTATTTCTTCAAGCCTGGAAAGTGCGTCGCTTCGTCCCAGATCGTAAAGTTCCCTGAGCTTCTTTATGTCCGATGAAGCCCCGCCTACATTTAGATTCCTTGAAGGCCGTATGAGAAGTGCCGTTCCGTTTTTTGTGCAGGCGTCAACTATATCCGTTTCCCTGATATATTCCTTGTCGCATTCTGCGAAGGCCTTTATGAAGGCTGGATATTTTCTGTACAGAAATTTTACTGCGGGAAGGAAAACTGAGTCCTTCTTTGTAACGCCGTCAGCTTTTGTGTAGACCACAATATTTTTGTCGCAGCCAAGTTCAAGTGCCTTTTCAATTGGAATTGAGCAGGCTATTCCCCCGTCAAGAAGTTTGTGCCCTTCAAGCTCGACTATACGTGAAACTATGGGCACGGAAGATGATGCCCTCATCCATTCAATGTCATTGCTGTTTCCGTCGCCCATTTTTTTGTAGACCGCCTGTCCGCTTTCAAGGTCTGTGGCCGCCACATACATTTCGGTTCTGCATAGGCTGAATGCCCTTGTGTCAAAGACGTCAAGCTGGTCCGGAATTTTTCTGTAGCAGAAGTCAGCGTTGAAATAGTTTCCCGTAAGAAGAAATGATCTCCACGAAGCGAATCTCCAGTAGTTCCTGTACCGCGTGATGTAACGGATTACGCGTCCCGCCTGCCGGGACTTGAAGTTGCAGCCGAAGGAAGCTCCCGCCGATATTCCTGTGAGAACGTCAGTGACTATTCCGTTTTCAATCAGCACATCAATTACGCCGCAAGTGTAAAGGCCCTTCATTCCTCCTCCTTCCAGAACAAGTCCTGTCTTCATTTTTCTCCTCCTGATAATTTTTTTCCTCATTGTATCATCCAGAAAAAGTATGTTCAATCTTTGTCTGTCCGCAGAAGTTTCATGGGGGGGCGTCACGGGATTCATTTTTTTCATATTAATGTTTCTCTTTTTGTGATATAATGCACGGAAAAGCGGAGGCGGTTCCAAGGACTCCGCTTTATTGAACTTCACTTCGGCTTATTGTTTACGGAAAAAATATGAGTAGCATTTTTGATATTTTGGGACCGATAATGGTCGGCCCGTCAAGCTCCCATACGGCTGGGGCTGTTAGAATAGGAAGGGCGGCCCTGAAGCTTCTTCAGGATGAGCTGGTTTTTGCGGACATAAAATTTTCTGGGTCCTTTGCGGCAACAGGAAGAGGTCATGGAACGGACTGCGCAATTACGGCAGGCCTTATGGACATGCTTCCTGATGACATGAGAATTCCTGGAAGCCTTGGCATTGCGGAGGACAGGAACATCAGGATATGTTTTTCGGATGTCGACATTGAGGGAGCTCATCCTAATACGGTTCTTCTTAATCTCCAGGGAAAAAGCGGCCGCAGGATATGTGTGCAGGCTTCTTCCGTGGGAGGCGGCAGGATAATGATAAACAAGATAGACGGAATCAGCGTGAACTTCACAGGCGAGATGCCGGTTCTCATCGTGCACAACACTGATGAGCCCGGTCATGTTGCGGGTGTAACTTCTCTGCTGTCCGCTAACAGGATAAACATTGCGGCCATGCAGCTATACAGGAACGAGAAGGGAGGTTACGCTGTAATGGTAATTGAATCCGACCAGAAGATTCCCCAGAAGATTGTGTCCCAGCTCGAGAACTTTCATGGAATCATCAAGGTCACATATCTGAATATGGAGCAGACGGAAAAATGATGGACAGTTTTAAATCAATACAGGAAAAATGTGACGAGGAAGGCAAAGACTTCTACGAAGCGGTGATGGAAGATGAAATCAGGAATACAGGTCTCCGGAGGGAAGAAATTTTTGAAAAGATGCGCGGAATGTGGAAGGCGATGTTCTCTGCAGTAAAAAATTATGACCCTGCGCAGAAATCAAGGAGCGGTCTTGCCGGAGGTGACGGCGGAAAATTCCAGGGCTACGCTTCCATGGGAAATTCTCTCTGCGGCGGATACATTTCAAGGGTCATAGAGACTGCCCTCAAGATGGGGGAATGCAATGCATGCATGAACCGTATTGTCGCATGTCCTACTGCAGGTTCCTGCGGTGTAATGCCCGCCGTTCTTGTTCCTCTTTCCGATGAGGGGCGCTTTACGGAAGATGAGATTGTCCGTTCACTGTTCGTCGGTGCAGGGATAGGACAGGTGATTGCGAAGAGGGCATCAATTTCCGGTGCCGAGGGAGGATGTCAGGCTGAAATAGGTACCGCATCTTCAATGGCTGCAGGAACTCTTGTTTATCTTATGGGGGGAAACTGCCGGCAGATAATCAGTGCCGCAGGATTTGCAATTAAAAATCTTCTGGGACTTGTGTGCGACCCTGTTGCAGGCCTGGTTGAAATTCCGTGCATAAAAAGAAACGTGATAGGTGCCGTCAACGCTGCAAGCTGTGCTGATATGGCGCTGGCGGGAATAACTTCATTCATTCCTTCCGACGAGATAGCTGATGCGATGAAGTCTGTGGGAAACAGAATGGACGTCAGCCTAAGGGAGACTGGTCTTGGAGGAATTGCGGGAACTCCTTCCGGAAAAATGTTCAGGCAAGGGAAGAGCATTCTGTGAATGATATTTTATTTTCTTCTGATCCCTGATACAATGCGTTCACCGGAAACTGTAAGATCCTGGAGGGAAAATCTGTTTGACAGGCAGAAGGAACTTGATCTGCAAAGCGGCGCGGGGAATTTTACGGAAAATGACTGGGCGGATCATGCCGAATAAAACCGGGTGCAGGTATTTTCCTGAAAAGAATTCCAGTAGATACAGAATGTCAGTCCGCTTAAAAAAAATGTTCCTGAGATTTCTTGTGTCGGGGCAGTTCATGACGGGCATTACTGATAATTCAGAACGGTGTGCCCGCCAGATTTCCGGGGTCATCCTTAGGTATTGCAGTTTCCGTGGATACATTATTTATTGGGGGTATAAAAAATATGAAGCACGTTTATTTTGTCCGCCACGGGCAGACGGTCTGGAATGTTGAAAACAAAATCTGCGGAGCTACGGAAAGTCCTCTTACGGAACTCGGGAGACAGCAGGCCCGGGATCTTGCCGGAAGAATCGTCAGAGAAGGAATAGGATTTGATGAAATATTGTATTCACCTTTGGGCAGGGCAAAGGATACGACCCTCATAATTTCAGGGGTGACAGCCGTTCCTGCCCGCAAAGAGGAAAGGCTTCGTGAACAGAATTTCGGAAGATGGGAAGGAACTGCAAGAGATGGTGGTCAGTTCAGGAAGGAGAAGGCGAACTTCGTTTCAAGTTACGGGGGAGGAGAAAGCATGCTGCGTCTCTGCCAGAGAATCTATAATCTCCTTGACGAAATAAAGGGTCAGGACAGGACTTATCTTCTTGTTGCCCACAACGGAATTTCCCGTGCCGTCAATTCATATTTCCTTGACATGACAAATGAGGAGTATGCTGCCTTCGGAATCAGGAACTGCGAGATACGCGAATATTTTTTCGGGGAAGACATTTAGTTTCTACTGGCAGCTGAATTGCGTACAGAGTTTCTGCTTACATTGTTTTATGTTTTCCGGAGAATGTTCATGGAAGAAGAAAAAAATTGAAGTAACTTTCGGAATGGCTTTCCCAGGTTCCGTTCCTGCAGTTCTGTTCGGAATATCGGTGTCCTTCATTTCGTTGTACCGCTTCCTGGTATTGCATCCGTAGTGATACGGGAAGCATTGAAAAAGGACGAAGCAGATGCGCAAGAGGCAGCTCCATTAAAGGAATGACCGGCTCCCATTGCACTCTGGAGGACGGCATTTAATGCAGGAAGGAATGAAAGGAGAATATAATTCCGCCTTAACAATTCTCCTTCCCTGATATTTCCGATGAACGTCATCAGGCGAATCTAATTCAAATGTAGGTATTCAAGGTGCAAGCCAAAAGACTTGGACAGTTAGTGGAGTTCTTCAATTTGCAGAGACTTCATAAAGGGCCTGTTTACTAAATGCCCGGAGAAGTCTGTAAAAATGGAACTTCCTCTGGAGAGGGGCCAGAAACTGAAGCAGACCGGAATCCGGTATTTCTAAATTCACTGTCTTGGCAGAGGGCCTGGCACAGACCGATGGTATCCGGAAATCCGTTTCCACATAGACTGGTGTGGATTGACACATTTCGTAGTAAGCAATTTTAATTACTTGCCGGCTGATATATTTTTTATGTATTGGCTAATAAAATTATAACCTGCTGCTTTATTAAATCCTAATGGCGTATATCTGAGATTAGATAAATTAGCAGGGAAACAGTACATTGGTTCAGCCTATGGTCATGAAGGTATATGGGGACGTTGTACTGAATATATGAATACAAACGGTACCGGAAATAATAAGCAGCTGGAATATTTGATATTAAGAGATTCAAATAATTCTATAAAGAATTTTCAATATACTTTATCACGAGTCCTGCAGGAGGCTCTTACAGAAGACAGCACCGGAAGCTTTTTTTTAATCGTCCTGGAGCCTGGACATTTGCTGAAATAGCAGTTAAGATAGGAATCCAACATGAAAATTATCGCTTACAATTCCAGCACTGTTCCACCTTATATTTTCAGCACGTGCAAAATCCACTAAAACAGCAGGCGAAAAAAATATG
The DNA here is from genome assembly GCA_045642665.1 of Treponema sp. Classification (GTDB taxonomy): domain Bacteria; phylum Spirochaetota; class Spirochaetia; order Treponematales; family Treponemataceae; genus Treponema_D. The sequence continues at coordinate 2,454 of JAZUJH010000116.1, read as the reverse complement.
GGAACAACAATAAACGTCACAGTAAACTGCGTAACAAAAACAGCAGCTCCGGTTGATAATGTTGCGACAAAAGCTCTTCTTGAGCTTCTTGCAAAAGGCAATGTAACTGTAAAAACCGATGACCACGGCGGATTTGAAAAAGTGGGAAATTTCGGAACAAGACTTCCAACTGATAATTCCCAGATTGATACAATTCCTGGCGACATAGTTCTTTATCAGGGAAACTTAATCAGCTTCTTCTATGACAACAACGGCCGGAGTTACACAATGCTTGGAAAACTTGATGTCACTGATGTAAAAGAAATACGAATGGTCAAGGGACGTTCTCTTTCTGCTCACTCAAGCCCTTGACTCATTCGTTTTAGCCATCGATAAACATTTTCGATGGCTAATCAAAACTTTCCTGGCAGCAGGGAAGGGCAAGACTGATATTGTATTGAGTTTGAAAATGTGATAAATAAGGAAGGATTTGTAAAATGACAGTAGAAGAAACGGCAAAACTAATAATCAAAGATATCAAGAATGAAAAAGGGAATGATCCATGCAAAATGTTCAGAAATCTTGTAAGAAATGGATACATCAATATTAATGGGCCGGAGCATCATATTCTGGATGGTGCATGTCTGCTTATGGCTTTTTACAATGCCGGAGGAAAAATTGATATTGATTCAGCCCTTGAAAAGATTTTTTTTGAAGGACTTCGTATGCCTGGAGCTATGTGCGGACTTTGGGGAATCTGTGGTGCAATTTCTTCATGCGGTGCGGCCCTTGCGATAATTGATGGGACAGGACCTTTATCTACAGACGGTACATGGGGAAACCACATGCAGTTTACGGCAGCTGCAGTTGGCGAACTTGGACAAATCAACGGTCCTCGCTGCTGCAAAAGAGATGCCATGATTTCATTTAAAAATGCAGTCGAACATGTAAACAAAAACTGCAGTATTTCCTTAGAGTATTCTTCAGTAAAATGCGAATACAGCGGAATCAACCGGCAGTGCATTAAGGAAAGATGTCCTTTTTTCAGGTAATTGCATTTCTATTCTGGTAGACAGATTTGGAATTCATAGAAAGTAGAAGTTAATAGACTGTTCCCTTAGGAATTCTATGAATCTTGTTGTTGCTGTATTCATAGGAATATTTTTCTTCCAGGCAACAACGGTTCTGGCTGTCAGTTCAGGTTTCAGTTTTAGGACTTTTGTTCCATAAAAATTATTTATAAGTTCGGTTTCAATGGTAAGGGCAGTCCCCATTTTTTTTGAAATCATTACGGCTGTATTGGAATTCAGGTTGTGGATTGCCGTTGTATTTAGCTTTGTGATGTCCTTTCCAAACCATGAGGACAGTTCATTTTTTATGTTGTTCCTTCGGGGGAGAATTATTTTTTCGTTCAGTAAATCTGAAGGTTCTATAGAATCCTTTTTTGCAAGATCCGAGTCCGGGTAAGTAAGAGCACACCAGTTTTCAATAACAGGAAGTCTGAAATAATCGTGGCGCTCAATTTCAATCGGCTCAAGAAGAATGCCAATGTCCAGCAGTCCTTTGTCCATCTGATCTTTTGTAATATCACTTGTTGTGGTGTTGAAGTTAAACAAAACCTTCGGATGAAGCTTCTGGAATTCTGCCATTTTTTCACGGACATAATCCACCGCCTTAAGTTCCCCGTCACCAATGGTAATGGTTCCTTCCTGTTCCTGAGAATCACGGACGATTTCATCTTCGGTAATGTTAATGAGAGAAAGAATCTCTTCCGCCCGTCTCTTAAATAAAATGCCTTCCTTTGTCAATGTGATTTTTCGCGGGCCACGTTCAAATAAAACTACCCCCAGCTCTTTTTCCAGATCAGAAATCTGTCGGCTTACAGTTGGCTGGGTTGCATGGAGAATTTCGCATGCGGCTGTTATGGATTCTTCATTTGCAATGGCAGGAAAATATGTCAGAACCTGGAAATTTAATCTCATGTTAGAATTATAGTACATGTATGGAAAAAAAGTATGGATGGTGATTTGAAATAAGTATTTGCTATCACTAGGAGTCTGGCCATCTTAAAACCAAATTTACATACAGATTCCAATGTGTTAAAATTTAAGTACGAGAAGTTTTGTTGAAGCAGACAGGGCCGAGCAGTTTTTGTTGCCGGTAGACATAAGGGACCGGGTGCCGGAAAATCATATCGTGCATTTCATAATCGAAGCAGTAGAAGCAATTGCACTTAAACTTGAGTTCCATGTAAACGAGTGAGGATGCGGAAGTCAGCAGTTCAATCCGGAAATGATGCTGGAAGGAGTCATGATCAGAAGCTGTGGATTGCCCGGTATGGCATGGATAGAAAAAGAGGTTTGAATCGGGTATAATGTTTTTCGAAAAAAAATTACGGCATACCGAAGCAAAACTCTTACGGACAACATTTTACAACTTAATGAGAAAAAAGAAAATAGTCTCTGCTTTGATTTT
>JAZUJH010000115.1:0-2595 GCA_045642665.1 Treponema sp. | reverse complement strand
AGAAGAATGGTTTAGAAAAATCATAAGGATGACTGATATTAATGTTGGAAAACGAATACTCACACCTCATTCTTTGCGATTCACTTATATTACAAGACTTCGCCAGGATGTTGCCGGAGAAACCGTTCAGAAAATTGCAGGGCATACTTCGTTGAATATGACGGATTATTACACAATTCCTGATATTTCAGATTTGGTTGAAGCCGTACAGCCTGCTGCAGGTGCGGTAAATAGGCTGTTTGCGTAGAAGTTGTTTACTCTGGTGCACAATTTTGAATGAAATTTGTTTGCTGGACTATACAATTTTCTTAAAAAAAATAACTTATATGTTATAAAGAATAGTGAAATATATAATAAAAAGGTTATATATACTTGTAATAATTATAACCTATATATTATAATTATCGCAAAGAATAATAATATATAGGTTATATTTTATGAATACAAGAATAATTGAAATCAGAGCTTTAGACAGAAAAACTGCAGACTTACAGTCAGACAAAAACATTATTCCAAAAGGTAAAAGCTGGATTGGGACAATTCGTGAAGCCATAGGAATGACTGCATTGCAGCTTGCAAATAGATTGGGTGTTACACAACCTAGAATTTCTGCTATGGAGAAAAATGAAAAAAACATGAAGATCTCCACAATGGAAAAAGTCGCAGCAGCTATCGATTGTGATTTTGTTTATTACTTCAAACCTAAAACAAGCTTTCAGGATATTGTTGAAACTCAAGCAAAACAAAAGGCTGAAGCAATACTCAAAACTGTGAATCTGAATATGGCTTTAGAAGATCAAAGTATTGCTGCAAAAGAAGCTGTTGATGATATGGTTTCTGATTTCATTAACAACAATACAAAACAAATATGGGATTAACAGATGGATATATTTGAAGCAGATGACAATTCAACTCCTCTTACACCAGATGAAAAAGATGGATTGAAATTAAAATGGATAACCCTTCGTTCTGAACTGAATGAAGTTGAAGCCAGAAATATTGCGCAAGCTCAAATCTGGCTTATGTCGAATAAATCTAAAGATATCTTTTCAACAACGTTTTTATGTAATTTGCATAAGAAGATGTTCGGAGAAGTATGGAAATGGGCTGGTATTTACAGAACAACGGAAAGAAATATAGGCGTTGCTCCATATCAGATTCCAATAAAACTGATGCAGTTATTTGATGATATAAACTATTGGATTGAAAATAAAGTTTATGACAATCATGAAATTGCAGTAAGATTCCATCACCGTTTAGTTCAGATCCATCCCTTCCCTAATGGAAATGGACGTGTTTCAAGATTGATGGCGGATTTAGTTCTTCAGAAACTGGATGGCAAATCTCTTTATTGGGGAAATACGGATCTTGTTAATGTTTCAGATGTTCGTAGTAAATACATCGAAGCACTGCGAAAGGCAGATGCAGGTGATTATTCGGATTTAATACAGTTTACAAAAGGTGAATAAAAAACTATTTCTTCAACTTTGCTTCACGCTGGAGACGGCGGAGTTCAAGGCTGTCAGCAATATCTTTGCTGATGGCCTTTTGTTTTTCTGGGTCCAGGCAGTCAAAACCTTTCAGGACACCTTCGTGTTCTTTTGCTAATTTATAAAGATATGTGTCGATGACCTGATTTGTTTCTTCTCTTCCTGTAAGAAGCCAGTCTGTTGTTACTTTAAGTTCTTTAGCAAGAGCTGTGATAATTGATTCTGAAACATTAATGCGTCCCAGGGACCAGTTATTTACAAAATCAAAATCTGCAATTTTTCCTAAATGTTCTGCATATAATTCTTCAAATGGTGTCTGAAATGAGTTTGTATTCTGGCGAAGAATTGTTTCAATGCGGTCCATGATTGTATGACGGCTGAATGTTTCAATACTGATTTCTGTTTTTGGATCTTCACCGTTTACGAGCCAGTCGATGGAAACATTCATATATTTTGCAACTTTGCTAATTAAATCTACAGAAGGTGAAGTTGGTTTTGTTTTCCAGTTTGCAATAGTGGGAAGTAAAGAAACTTGAAAATGTAATGAATGTAAACCGAGGTGGGTCGCCACGACCAATAGATGATTATATTTCAGATTGTGGACTTCATTGGTTGAAAATTTCAGATACTACGGCATCTTCATCTCCATTTATTCTTAATACAAAGGAATACATTTTAGAATCTGGCTTAAAAAAAACAGTTTTGATGAAAGCCGGTTCTATAATTTTATCAAATAGTGCAACACCAGGAATGCCACGTATTTTGGATATAGATACTTGTATTCATGACGGTTGGTTGTATTTTTCTAAGACAGAATTATCGAATGAGTTTCTGTATTTGTTCTTTTTGAAAATGAGAGAAAATATTGTGAAGTTAGCAAATGGAAGTATTTTCTTAAATCTTAAAACTGATGTTGTCAAAGATTTTAAGATGGTGCTTCCAACGAAGTCCATTTTAAAACAATTTGATGATGTTATAAAACCAATTTTTTCGCAAATGCTTAATCTTGAAAAAGAACAAGTAAGATTATCAAAAATGCGAGATGAAATTCTTCCGATGCTGATGAATGGGCAGGTGAGTGTAAAGTAATTATGCAATTAACATT
>JAZUJH010000114.1:0-1548 GCA_045642665.1 Treponema sp. | reverse complement strand
TTTCTGACTGAGCAAAGGATGCCGTAAACGACAAAAATGCAAGCAAAAGCATTAACAACTTTTTTTTCATATTATTTCTCCTTAAGTTTGGCGCTAGCCCATATTTTTCGGGTCGTTATACCTGTTAAATATTCAAATATTAATAATTAATCTAAATAACCACGCCAGTGCGTGTGAGCATAACACACAATATGGTGAGCCTCAGCTATGTTGTAAATCGTGGATTTACGGCAAACTTTAGTTTGAGACAAAAAAAGCGGCCGGATTACCGCAAACAAAGGAGACTCACCAATGGAAAGTATAATTTATGTAGGTATGGATGTCCACAAAGACACTTACAGTTTGTGCAGTTTTGATATGAAAAGAAATCTTTTCTTCTCCCAGCATACGATGAAGGCATCGACATCAAACGTCGTAAATTACCTGAAGAAGGTTTCGCTGACAAACGGAAATGCAATCACCGTCTGCGGATATGAAGCAGGCCCTACTGGTTTCAGGCTGTGTCTGGATCTGCAGCGGCTTGGATTCAATTGCGTCATAATGGCACCTACTTCAATTGCAAAAACCGCAAAGGACAAGCTTCTGAAAACAGACAAGGCCGATGCCCAGATGCTGGCGAAGACTCTTGCATTCCATTCATACAAGGAAGTCGTCATTCCTTCCGAAAACATACTCGCCATAAAGGAAGTTGTCAGACTCCGTTCAAATGTACTCAAGACATGTAAAAAGGCAAAGCAGAATCTGCTCTCCTTTCTCCTCTATCACGGAATCTCCTATCCTGGAGGCGGACGGGAAACCTACTGGACGGTCAGGTTCTTCACCTGGCTCAAGACAATCTCTTTCGCTTCTGACTATCTGAATTTCTGCTTCGAGGAATATGTTGCAGAAGTTTCAAGACAGATTCAGCATCTGGAGCAGCTGGATGCAAAGCTCAAGGATCTGGAAAAAGATGAGGAGATATGTGAAGGTGTCAGAAACCTGAAATGTATTTCTGGTATCGATACAATTACAGCGGTTTCCCTCATAGCTGAGACGGGAGATTTCAACAGGTTCAAGACCGCAAATGAATTCGCAAGCTACACGGGACTTTGTCCGGGAAAGCATTCCAGCGGGCTTTCAGATTTCAATACAGGAATTACAAAACAGGGAAACAGGAATCTGCGGCACCTGCTGGTTGAATCGGCAAAATCCATAAAGCGTGCTACGGCCTTATCTCATGGTCAGAAATCAAGGCGGCTTCTTGTCCGTCAGGATGGAATGCCGTCGGAAATAATCAATTATGCAGACAAGGCTGCATCCAGAATAAAATCAAGGATGCGTAAGCTTGAATGTCGTGGAATGAACTACAACAAGGCTGCTGTTGCCTGTGCAAGGGAACTGGCCTGCTTTGCATGGGGTATGATGACGGGACATGTTTCCTGATTATTTTATTTGGATTTATCAGAAAAGGAACGACAGTGATTTGGGGATTTGCAGTATATAAATAACCATCTTAGGAAATCAATTTCGGACATTTTCTGTTTTCAGAATCTGATTCCTGTTAACATA
>JAZUJH010000113.1:0-4011 GCA_045642665.1 Treponema sp. | reverse complement strand
GGTATAGCAGATGAGTAGGGTATTTGATAGACAAAGTTGTTGTTTATACTTTTAAGCAGTTGAAGAAATAAAACTGATTTGTTCTGTAATTTGTGCTAAAATAAAACAAATAAAGTTAAAGAAGGCTGGATGTCAAAATCTAGCAAACAGTTGGGCATTGTATAAGGCCGGGAGTTGCTGTACCTATCGTTAGGTTAGTAATAGTCGGCATCTCCCGGTAGTTGGTATTAAATCAAATATTTGGAGATTACAATGAACAATTACACAATCCGCGTTGAAAATGAACGCGATTATTCAACTGTAGAAAGTCTCGTCCGCGAGTCTTTCTGGAATGTTTACAGACCTGGCTGCACAGAACATTACGTTCTGCATCATTTACGTTCAAATCCTGATTTTATTCCTGAACTTGCTTTTGTTATGGAAGCAGACGGTAAAATCATCGGACAGAATGTATTTGTCCAAGCTCAGATCACAAAGAATGACGGAACTGCATTTCCAATCTTAACCATGGGTCCAATCTGTATTGCAAACGAATACAAGAGAAAAGGCTATGGTAAAATCCTCCTGGATTACTCATTAGAGAAAGCCAAGGCTTTAGGATATGGAGCAGTTTGTTTTGAAGGAAACATTGATTTCTACGGAAAAAGTGGATTCGATTTTGCTTCAAAATTCGGCATTAAATACCACGGATTACCTGAAGGAATGGAAGCAGATTTCTTCCTGTGCAAGGAACTGAAAACGGGCTATCTGGATGGAATTACCGGAGTTTATGCCACACCAAAACCATACTTTGTTGCTGAAGAAAATCCTGAAGATTTCGAAGCTTTTGACGCACAATTTCCTGCTAGACAAAAGCTCAAACTTCCAGGACAACTGGCGTAAACATTAATTAAAACTCTATCGGCAATTTATAACCGTATATTTCATCGGAATTATGCTTTATATTTTGCCGATAGATAATTCTTTTACCAGGAAAAAATTTAAAAAATCGCCCTATTCAAATTTTCTTGAATTTTGGCTCTGATTTCCTGGTTAATTTTCAAAATTTTTGTGATTTTTATCAAATTTTAGCTGATTTTTAGTTAAAATACACCATATTTAGTGTGTAATAGTGTAATATAACGCTATATATAGCGTATTAGTAGACAGAATTACCATTATATACAGTTGAGTATATACTTTATAAAGTATACTTGCTTTTATATATTTCTCGTTATATACTTATATCAGAAACTATTAAGGGGCCCATAATGACTGTTATCAGCCAAGATGGAAGATTTGAATGGGGTTCTGAAAAAGACGAATTAAACATAAAAAATCATGGTTTTTCTTTTTCAGAAATTCTAGAAGTATTTGACGATCCATATCTTCTGACAAAATTTGACGATAAAAATTCTTCACTTGAAGAAGATAGATATTTTAGTGTCGGCAGCATCCGTGGAATTGTAATAATTGCAGCAGTTCATACGGAACGCAATGGAAGAACAAGAATTATTTCTGCAAGAAAAGCAGAACCAAAATTGCAGGAGGTTTACAATGCCTACATCAAACAAATTAACAGATGAAAGACTTAAAGAGATTGCAGCTCTTCCAATAACTTATGATGATGATATTCCAGAATTCTCTGATTCAGATTTGAAAGGTTTTGCACCTGCTCATCCTGAATATTTTAAAGTTACTCCAATCAAGAAAGCTATTTCCTTAAAAATAGATATCGATGTTCTGGAAGCTTTAAAAGCTCAGGGCAAAGGTTATCAAACCAGAATAAATTCTATTCTGCGTGAAGCTGTCTTTTCTCATCAATAAGAAATAGTATGATTTCCATTCAAGAAATCATACTATTCAAATATTAGTCATTCATCATCCCTTTGGCACACTCAATGGAAAACATGATACTATATTTTTCACATTCTTCAGGAATTTTTTTTGATGTTTCATCAATACAGTTTATAAAATCTTTACTCTGAGATTTTTCAGCTATATCCTCGAAAACTTCACTAAGCCAAGAAAAGTCATCCGCTGAACAATCATTCCTAACCCAATCATTTGCGACTTCCATATTATCCGCATAGAAATCAGAAAACTTATTCCAAAAATCATCCTGTTGCCAGTCATTTTCAGGATGCATTTTCTTTCTCAAAGCTAGAAACTTGCAAAGTTTAATTTTTACTTCATCACCTGCTGTAATAATTTCCTGCATTGCCTTTTTATGATCTTCATCACAAAGTTCTTTTCGTCTCATGTTTTACCCATCTTTGTCCATCAAAGTCGAATTATGGAAAGAAAAATCGTTATAATTTTATCCCTATTATTTAGCACCTTTATGAGGTTGATTCATAAGCTGCTGCATTGCATCATCCAATCCATCCTGATCATATTCATCAAGATATTTTTCAAGACCTGGATAAATTGTAATTGTTTTTAAGTATGTTTTTTCAAGTTCAAAACCATTGTCTGATTCGATAGTTTTATCCTTCATAAATGTCTTAAATTCTTCATACCATGCAGGATCTGCAGAAGATTCATCTGTCCAGGCATACGGATTCATTCCACTTAAAAACTTTCCCAATTCTGCATCTTTACAATCATCCCAACAACTATCCAACATGAAAAAAATTAATGAAAATAATTCAAATGTATTCATGTCTGCTTAATACCTCTTTTTTTTAATGAAAATAAAGATTTGAAATATTTAATTAACTGAATGGAATGTAATAAACATCCCATTCAGAAGCAAACTAGATTTATATTCGTTGCTTTGCATATTCAATCATGTTTTTAATATTGAATCGTTTCATTGCGTTTGGAAATTTATCTGTGATTTTTTCATATGCTTTGATTATGGTGTCATTTCTCTCTTTGCTTGCAATTTTCACCAAAGTCTCAGACATATAAACAAATTCCAATTCATCAGTAAGTTGAGAAATAAATTCTAGTGTTTCATCAACATTTCTAGTAAGAAGTTCAACTTCCTTATCAACAATCTCATAGTAATCGATCGTATTATTTATATCGATTTTCTTTAATTGGTTAATCAAATCTGTAAATTCCGTTGCTATCATTGACTTCTCCTATTTTTTTGAAGGTTGTTTCTTTGCATCAGGATAAATTGATACAATTTCACCATGATTAACTTGAGCAATAACACGAACACCGTCGTAAGTTCCGGTAATAGTCCCCTTTTCTGGTAATTTACCGCCATTATGGTTACTTGCAAGATGATTTGCAGCTGCAGTCACTTTTTCAGTACTCCAATCTTTCGGAAACCAAGAATGATTATTCCCATCCTGTCTGAAGGACTGATAAGAGTTTTTTATATTACCTATTCTTACACCATTATCGTACGTATAATTTACTTCATAAATTATACCGTTTTTATCCATGAAATCCATAGAGTCCTGTCCGTGAGCACCATTAATATGCCATCTAGCTATTCCATTATCAGGATCATATTCACCTTCCATAACATGTATCAAAGCATCATGATGAATATAAGAACTTCCGTGACTTGTGTAATAAATTCCGCTTCTACCGCTACCCATTGTTTTTTTACTCATGCTGCAATTTTGTCCAGTTTTCATAATGAACAAACTGAACCCCGGATTCTTTAAACTCATTGAAAATAGAAGATGGCATAGAACCATAGACAAGAACAATTTTTGGCTCAAGTTCTTTAATCATTGATCGTAAACCATCTTTTATATGGCGTTTTTCTTCCTTTGATTGGCAACAACCATATGTTCCGATGGAATAAATTCCATGCTTCTCATATCCAAGGAAAGCAAAAGGTGGCTCGTCTGGAATAATTCTTGTATAAGTCCTTTCATCTCCCCAGCGTACATTTGGAATCACATACACACCTTGTGACTGTAAATAGTGTCCGATTTGATGGGCAAGATATACATTCGCCATCTGCAAAATCAAAGGCATATCGTAATAAAGAGAACAGTCTGGCATCACAATTCCTTGAAATTGTCGCAGTTCGTTCACTTTTTCGGTTATATTCACAAT
>JAZUJH010000112.1:0-13868 GCA_045642665.1 Treponema sp. | reverse complement strand
AAATATTTTATTCATAATTATGATTCAATTTACTATGGACAAGTTCAATCTAAGAAACTTAAAATTGGACGTTTTATAAAAAAGCTTTTGGGATTGTAAATGAATAAACCTTTAGTTTCAGTAATTGTTCCTGTATATAATTCATCTAAATATATAGAACGGTGCTTATCTTCCATTTTGAAAAATGATTTTGTTAAAAACTGTCAATTGATAATAATTAATGATAACTCTAATGATAATTCATATGAATTGATAGAAAATTTATTTAGAAAATATGAAGAATTAAAGTTAAATGTTTTGCTTTTGAATTTTTCAGAAAATAAAGGAGTTGCTGTATCCAGACAAATCGGTATTGAAAAATCTGATGGTGAGTATATAACTTTTATTGATTCTGATGATTGGATAGAACATGACTACTTGGAACAATTATATACTTCTGCAGTTTTAAATAATGCAGATTTATGTGTATGTGATTATTATCGTGAAACAGGTGAAGACTCTGTTCTGCAGACAGTTGAAATGGATGGTAAGGATCCATTTATTTTAGATCTTGTGTCGGGAAAGCAGGAAGGCTGGCTTTGGAATAAAATTTTTAAGAAAGAATTATTGATTGAGAATCATATTCGTTTTGAAAAGGATTTAAATATGTGTGAGGACTTGCTTTTTACAGTTAAGTCTAGTATATCAGCACGTAAATTATTTCATGTTGAAAAATCTTTATATCATTATAATTGTTCTAATGTGAATTCGTTTTCAAAGCTGTTAACCTATGAAAAGTGTATGGATATGATTAAGTGCTGCAGTTTGATAGAAGATGCTTTGTATAGAACTTCTTTTGATGGATTTCAAATTGAAAACGCGATACTGGAAAGAAAAGCTTTTACAAAACTTTGGGTTAATACGCATGGTTTGTCTGCTAGAATTGAGTTTATAAATTTATATAATAAGGATCCACTTTGGAAAGCTCCGAGGATTTCAAAAAAAAGTTCTCTCTTTTTAAGGATATGTAATACTCCGCTGAAATATATCTTGCTTTCAATTCTTAAGATAGGCAATAGGTAATAGAATGAATATAGGAATACTAATTGATAATATTACAAATAAAGCAGGAACAGAAAGGGCTGTTTCAAATTTGGCAAATATTCTGACAAATTTGAAACATAAAGTTTTTTTGATAAGCATATCATCAAAAGAAGGGGAATGTGATTTTTCATTAAATAAAAATATTGAAATAATACATTTAGGGCTTTCTGAAGCAAAGACTAAAAAGGATAGTATAAAAATACTTTTCACGCTTACTAATACAATAAAAAAAATAGTTAATATGTATGCATTGAATTCCTTAGTCGGAACTGGGGTCATATCTAATGTATGTATTTCTCGATTTTCAAAATTGTTTACAGTAGGATGTGAACATTTTTCATTTGAATCAGGAAGTTTATTTCATCATTTGTTAGCTAAGATGTATTATGGAAAATTGAGTAAAGTTGTATTGCTGACGGAAAAAGACCGTAGTTGTTATTCTTTTTTGAAAAATACATGTGTTATTCCTAATTCAATACCAAAGGTTGGTAATGTATATCCAGATTATGATTCCAAGAATATCTTGGCAGTTGGAAGGTTGTCATATCAAAAAGGTTTTAATCTTTTAATTGAAATTGCTGAAAAGACTAAAAATATTATACCTGATTGGAAAATAAATATAGTCGGTGATGGTGAAGATAAAGAATATCTTTTACAATTGATTAAAGAAAAAAAATTGCAAGAATATGTAAATATTCTTCCTTATCATAAAGATATAGAATCTTTATATTTGTCATCTTCAATCTATGCAATGACTTCAAGATTTGAAGGACTTCCAATGGTTTTGCTTGAATCACAGAATTATGGTTTGCCAGCAATAGCGTTTGATTGTCCTTGTGGACCTTCGGATGTTATTGTTGGAACTGAAAATGGTTATCTTATTGATTTTGGTAATAAAGATTTATTTGCAGAAAAGCTTATAAGGTTATGTAAAAATGTAGATTTAAGAAAACAAATGGGGCTCAAGTCTAAAGAATTGGCTTTACGTTTTTCAGAAGATTCTGTTCAAAGACTATGGTCTGAATTGTTTAAGGTGTAGATTATGGATTTAAGCATTATTATTCCAGCATATAATTCAGAAAAAACAATTCAAAGATGTATAGAATCTGTTGTTGATGAAGTTAAATCAAATTCACTTGAATATGAAGTGATTGTTGTTGACGATGGTTCTGTGGATCATACAAAGGATGTTGTTCAAAGAATGGCTTCCTGTAATCCTTGTATAAAATATGTTTACCAGGAAAATGCAGGACCTTCCAGGGCAAGAAATACAGGACTTTCTCTGGCACAGGGAAAGTATGTTGCATTGAATGATTCAGATGATGAATGGCTTACTGGAAAGCTAAGAGTTCAATTGGATTTTCTTAAAAGTAATCCTAAGGTTTTGCTTGTGTGTAGTAGTTACGGTAAAAACTCAGATTTTACTGCCCCATTTAAAATTACAGCAAAAAAAGAACTTTTTCATAATTATTTTAGTCCTCAAACTTCTGTATTTTCTGTGGATATTGCAAAGAAGTATAGGTTTGATGAGGCTATGAAGTATTCAGAGGATATGAAGTTTTTTATTGATATCCTAAAAGAAAATGAATGCTGGTTTGTTCCTTTTTTTGCTACAAAAAATATAGAAGGAAAAAGCTCTTTTGGTCAGTCTGGTTTAAGTGCAAACCTTAAGGCTATGGAAAAAGGTGAATTGCAGAATCTCAGCTATATGGGCAAGCTCAAAATGGCTGGATGGTGTGACATTGCTTTTGCTAAGTGCTATTCCTACGCTAAATATATACGTCGATTGATTTTAAGTAAAAGGATTGTCAGGAATTGACGTACAGTATTCCGTACATTATACTATGCATTGAGGTACGATATGAATGCAATGAATATAACTCAGGCAAGGGCAAATCTTTTTAAGCTGATCGCAGCCGTTAATTCTGATTCAGAACCTATAACCCTTACAAACAATAAGGGAAAAAATGCAGTTTTGATTGGTGAAGACGACTGGAATGCAATTCAGGAAACTTTGTATTTGAATTCAATTCCCGGAATGGCAGATTCCTTAAAAGCTGGAATGGAAGCTTCTCTTGATGACTGTGTTTCTGAAAAGGAAGTTCTGTGGTAAATGTATAGAATTCTTTACGATAAGCAGGCTGTAAAAGATATTCAGAATCTTAAGTCCGCAAAGCTTGATAAAAAAGCTAAGGAATTGATTGAAGTAGTTCGCATTGACCCGTTCAAAAATCCTCCTCCTTATGAATCTTTGGTTGGAAATTTTGCAGGGTTGTTTTCCAGAAGAATTAATATACAGCATAGGTTTGTATATCAGGTTTATGATCAGAAGCTTATTGAAGATGATATTGAATATGATGGAACCGTTAAAATAATCCGAATGTGGTCTCATTATGATAATATTTAGTAGAGCAGGTTTGTTATGAAGATTTTACATATAATTACAAATACAGAACTGGGTGGTGCCCAGAGGGTGTGTATTGAACTCTGTAATGCAGCTCTTGCAGACGGAAATCAGGTTGCCGTGGCAAGTATGCAGGGAGGTTACCTTTGGGATGCCCTGGATTCAAAAGTAGAAAAGTTTTTTATTAAATCCATGGTTAAGCCTATTAGTGTAAAACATGACTTAAAATGTCTGCATGAGTTAAGAAAAGTTGTCCGCCGGTATAAGCCTGATGTGCTTCAGCTTCATTCAAGCAAGGCAGGAACTTTAGGACGTCTTGCAGCCTTTGGTACAAAAACAAAAGTTGTATATACCGTTCACGGGTTTGACAGCATCCGTCTTAAGCACCGCATTTTTTTACCTCTTGAAAGAATTCTGCAGAACTGTTGTCATGGAATTGTTGGTGTTTCCCGTTATGACGAAACAAATCTCCGTTCGGAAAAAATTAACCGTAATGTTCATACAATATATAATGGAATAGCTCTCCCAAAAGAGAAAACGATGCAGTTTTTTGAAGACCTGAGGTCCCAGAAAAAAAAGATTGTTCTTGCCATTGCCCGTATTGCTCCTCCAAAAGATCTGCAGATGTTTTTGGATGCTGCCAGTGAGTTTTCCAATGACTATGCCTTTGTCTGGATTGGCGGAAGCGACAAGTTTACAGTGGAGCAGATTAAGGAACAGTATTCTATTCCAGAAAACGTTTTCCTTTTGGGAGATGTCATGGAAGCTTCTTCCTATGTTCATTACGCGGATCTTTTTGTTTTGTTCAGCAATTTTGAAGGTCTTCCGATGTCCATCATTGAAGCCATGAGTAACGGTAAACCGGTTGTTGCAAGCAATGTCGGCGGCATACCCGAACTTGTGGGAACAGAAAACGGTTGTCTTGTAAAAACAAAAGATGATGCAGTTTGTGCAATAAAAAATATTTTTGCATTGGATGGTGATTCTTTTGCAAAAATGTCACGGAGTTCCAAAGAAAAATATGTCGCAAACTTTTCTCTGGAAAAGATGTGGTCTGATTATAAAAATTTATACGAAACATTGTTAAAAAAATAGGAAGAAGATTATGGCTCAGTTTTTGTATAACGTCATCCTGTTTCCTCTGGTCCAGATAATAGAATTCGTTTACCTTCTTGTTCATGGAATATTTCTAGGCAAGCCATGTCCTGCAGGTTATGCAATTATTGGTGTTAGTGTAGCCATTACACTTTTGTGTCTGCCCTTGTATATTGTTGCAGAAAAATGGCAGCAGGTAGAACGGGATACCCAGAAAAAACTGGAGCCCGGAATAAGTCGCATTAAGGCAGTTTTTAAGGGCGACGAACAGTATATGATTCTGCGTACATTCTACCGCCAGAACGGCTATCATCCGATGATGGCATTGCGTTCCAGCTTTGGTTTGCTGATTCAGATTCCTTTCTTTATGGCAGCCTATACCTATCTTTCGCATCTGGAAGAATTAAAGGGTCTTTCCTTTCTGTTCATAAATGATTTGGGTGCTCCGGATGCAACCTTTCATATTGGTGCTTTCCCGGTAAACGTTCTGCCGATTGCCATGACCCTTATAAACTGTATAAGCGGTGCAATCTATACAAAAGGCTTTAAGGTAAAGGACAAGATTCAGGTCTACGGTATGGCCGCATTGTTCCTTGTAATTCTTTATCAGTCTCCGGCCGGTTTGGTTCTGTACTGGACGATGAACAATATTTTCAGCATGGTGAAAAATATTTTTTACAAAATGAAAAAGCCGTTGCTGGTATTCTACTGCTGTGCCTGTGCTGCTGTTGCCTTCATTGACTGGTTCCTTTTGTTCCGTCACGGCGGATATCTTTACAAGAGACTGTCGCTGGTATTTATCTTCTCCCTGGTTTTCTTTATCCCGTTGTTTCTGAAGCTTGTGAAGATTCTTCTGGACAAACCGTTTGCAGGTCTTGTGGAAAATAAAAAGGCTTCCTTCGGTTTGTTTGCTTCTTCCTGTGCCGTAATTCTTTTTGTATTCGGCCTCTACATTATTACAAGTGTTATTTCTGCAAGTCCGGTTGAATTTTCTTTCATTGATTCCGTGGAAAGCCCCTTTGTTTTTATCCGCAGCAATTTTTCCCGTCTTCTTGGTTTATGTGTCGTGTGGCCCATGTGCATTTATTTTCTGTTCGGCAAACGAATCAAGGCCTGCATCAGTCTTGTTTTTGCATTCCTTGCCGCCTCTGTTCTTATAAATGTATTCGCTTTCCCCGGCAACTACGGAAATCTTACGCAGATACTTACTCTGGAAAGCATTGCAAAACTTCATCCATCAAAGGTTCAGGTTTTGCTCAACCTTTCCGTTTTGTTTGCTGCGGCATTGGCTGTTGCTGTAATCGTTGTGCTCAATAAATCAAAGTGGGTGATTTTTGCCTTCGGTTTTGGTGCCGCCGCTCTTGTGCTTTCCAGCTCCATAAGTTTTGGCAAAATCAGTAGAGAATACAGGAATTATGCAGAGTTAAGGAAAAGTCAGGGTGAAAAGAATTCCCTGGAACCAGTTTTTCATCTTTCCAGGACCGGGCAGAATATATTTGTTGTGGACTTTGACCGTTTCATCGGTGCCCTTGTTCCTGAAATCTTTAATGAACATCCAGAACTTTACGATGTTTTTTCTGGCTTCACCTTTTATCCGAATACAGCTTCATACTGCATGGGTACAATTGCAGGCAGTCCTCCAATGTTTGGCGGCTACGAGTATACACCGCAGAAAATGAATCAGCGGAATACAGAGTCGCTGGTCAGCAAGCATAACGAAGCAACTTTTGTAATGCCGGTGCTTTTTATGAACAATGGCTTTAATGTAACGGTTTCAGATATTTCCTTTGCAAACTATTCGTGGATTCCTGATATGTCTTCCTTTGACCGTTATCCGGATATCTCTGCCTTCAATACTGCCCGTACCTATAAGGCTTTGTGGGCAAGCCAGCATCCGGAGGTTGTAGGTAAGGATAGTGTCAGTTCCATGCTGATAACAAATTCTTTCTGGTATTCTTTGCTTAGAATTTCTCCATGTGCGTTACGTGAACTTATTTACAATTCAGGACGGTACTGGAATTCAAGGACTACAGATAACAAGCTTAATAATTTTATTGAACCGTATTCTGCATTGGACTATCTTCCGGAACTAACCGATTTTACTTCGGAAAAACCTACATACACATTCTTTGTAAATGACTCTACCCATGAACCGCTGTTTCTTCAGGCTCCGGACTATGTTCCTGTAAAACAGGTTACAGACTTTGGTCCTGGAAAATATTCCCGTGAAGAGCATTATCATGTAGACAGCGCAGCCCTGTTGCGTTTTGCGGAATGGATAAACCTGTTGAAGGAAAACGGAGTTTATGATAATACAAGAATCATAATTGTTTCTGATCATGGAGCAGCCATTCCGACGGATGTTTTCCCGGAATTAAATGATACAAAGGTTATTCCAAGAATTGAAGGAGTAAATCCTGTCCTGATGGTTAAAGATTTTAATGCCGTCGGCAAGCTGAAGACAGACATGGACTTCATGACCAATGCAGACGTTGCGGCTATTTCCTGTGATGGAGTAATTCCGGATCCTGTAAACCCGTTTACAGGAAACAGAATAAATATGGACGGAAAATCTGGTGATGTAATTTATGGTGGGCAGCCTTATCATTTTTCGCCGGACAATCAGAATAAAAATACATTTAAAATAGGTGGATGGTTTACAGTCGGCAAGGATATGTTCTCTCCTGACGCAGTCCGTTCTGTTAGTGAAAAAGAAGCAATGGAGGCTGCAGAATGATTAATGGCTTTTTGTACATAGACCCAGGAACAGGAAGCATGCTGTTTTCTGTCTTTGTTGGAGCAGCTGCATCTTTGTTCTTTTTGGGAAAGGCACTGTGGCTTAAACTGAAAATATTTTTCAGCGGAAAAAAAAGTGGTGCCGCTGTGGATTCTTCCTACAAAAAATATGTAATCTATTGCGAGGACAGGCGTTACTGGAATACATTCAAGCCGATTCTTGATGAAGCGGAAAGACGGCAGATTGAAGTAACATATTTTGTTGAATCGAAGGAAGATCCTGTGTTTGCACAGAATTACAGGTTCATAAAACCTGAAGTAATAGGAAGCGGAAATGCAGCCTTTGCAAAACTTAATATGCTCAGTGCCGGATTCGTTTTGATGACGACACCAGGACTTCAGGTTTATCAGCTGAAGCGAAGCAGGAATGTGAAACATTATTCCCATATTCTTCATGCACCGAGCGATGCAACTATGTACCGTCTCTTCGGCATAGATTATTTTGATTCGATTCTGCTGACCGGAGAATATCAGAAGGAAGACATAAGGACACTGGAGAGCCGGAGAAATATAAGTGAAAAGGAACTTGTCGTTGTTGGATGTCCGTATCTTGAAACTCTTCAGGAAAAAATAAAGAGCCTTCCCGAAGAAGAAAATCATAGTTTCACTGTGCTTGTATCACCCAGCTGGGGAAAGGACGCATTGCTTTCACGTTACGGTGAAAAACTTCTGGACCCTCTTGCGGAATCCGGAATGCACATCATAATCCGACCTCATCCGCAGAGCAGGAAATCAGAAAAAGAGATGCTTGAAAAACTGGAAAAGCGTTACGAAGCAAAATCCAATGTTGAATGGGATTACAACGGTGACAATATTGTTTCCATGAAAAAATCTGACATAATGATTTCTGACTTCTCCGGAATCATATATGACTATACCTTCCTTTTTGACAAGCCGGTAATGTATGTGAATTCGGATATGGACCTGCGTCCTTATGATGCATACGACCTTGTGCAGAAAGGAAACGGAAAGAATATCTGGCAGTTTGAATCTTTGCGCAAGTTCGGTATTGAACTGAAGGAAGAGCAGTTTGCAAATATCGAGGCCGTCATAAAAAATGCTTCGGACAGCAAAGAACTTTCTGCTGCCCGTTCAGAAGCAAAGACGGAAGCATGGAGCAGCATAGGTAGCAGTGCAAGGCTTATTGTAGATTACATGATTTCTAAAGCCGGGTAGAGCAGTCAAAAAAAAGATTGTACACAGTCCTGTCAAGTTCAGCAGGGATCCTTAAAACTCGCAGGCATCTCCGGAGAGTATTTTTGGAGATGAAAAATTCAATAAAAGGTATCAGGGCTAATCCATAAATAAAAATAAAGCAGGAGTAAATTATGCAGGCATTAATGTTGGCAGCCGGAATGGGAAAACGCTTGGGAATGTATACCCGGAACGGAACCAAATGTATGGTTCGGGTAAACGGGAAGGCCCTCATTGAATATGCAATTGAATCACTTGTTCAGGCAAAAATTGAACGCATGGTTATTGTTGTGGGCTATAAGTCGGATGTACTTAAAAATTATATTTCATCAAAATTTAATGAATCAAATCTTGGCGGAATGAAAATTGAATACATTGAAAACTCTGTTTACGACAAGACAAATAACATCTACTCCTTCTATCTTGCCCGCAACGAACTTCTGAAGGATGATACGATCCTTCTGGAAAGCGATGTGATTTATAAGCCGGAAATGATTCTGAATCTTGTTAATGCGGAAGACAAAAATCTTGCCGTGGTTTCAAAGTTTGAAAGCTGGATGGACGGAACCTGTGCTCTGATTGATAATGACTGTAACATTGTCGGGATGGTAGATAAGAAGGCCTTCAGCTGGAACGCTACAGAAAATTATTATAAGACAGTGAACATCTATAAATTCAGCAAAGAATTTGCGGACCGGTATTACATTCCATTTCTTGAAGCCTATCAGAAGGCCTTCGGAAAAAATGAATATTATGAACAGGTACTGAAAGTTCTTACATTCCTTGGCTCAAGCACCCTGAAAGCTTTTGTTGTTCCGGGTGATGACTGGTACGAAATAGATGACCCTGCGGACCTGGCAATAGCAAGTGACCGCTTTGCAAAGGGAAAAGAAAAGCTCAGCAATTTCCAGCACCGTTTTGGCGGTTACTGGCGGTTCCCGAAGATGCTGGACTTCTGTTATCTTGTGAACCCGTATTTCCCACCAAGGCAGATGGTTGAAGAAATGAAGGCAAGCTTTGATGTTCTCATGTCCCAGTATCCGAGCGGTGCTGCACAGCAAAGTCTTCTGGCCTCTAAAATCTGGAATATTTTGCCTGAGCAGGTTGCAGTCGGAAACGGTGCCGCGGAACTTATTTCCAGTCTGGGGAAACTTATGAGCGGTAAGTGTGCAATTCCGTATCCTACATTCAACGAATATCCTGAGCGCTTTGCCAGCATGGAAACTGTTGCTGTTCCAACAAAAGAAGACTTCACATACACAGCGGATGATATTCTTGAAGTTGTGAAAAAAGAAAAGTGTTCCTGCGTTCTCCTGATAAATCCTGATAATCCCAGCGGAAATTTCCTGAAGCAGGATGAAACAGAATATCTTCTGGAAGAACTCAGGAAACTTGATGCAAAACTTATTTTTGATGAAAGCTTCATTGATTTCGCCCAAAAAGAAATCCGCTACACAATGATTACTTCACAGATGCTTGCAAAACACGGAAACCTGATTGCCGTGAAATCAATTTCAAAAAGCTACGGCATTCCGGGATTCCGTCTTGGAATTCTTGCTTCAAATGACACGGAATTTGTCGGGAAAATTAAAAAGGCGAACGCGATCTGGAACATCAACAGCTTCGGTGAATATTTCTTCCAGATTTATGAAAAGTATTCAAAGACATATCTTGCAAGCTGTGACAGGATTGCAGAGGAGAGGGAAAGATTCATTCTTGAACTTAAAAAGATTCCGTGCCTCAAAGTTTATCCGAGCCAGTCAAACTTTGTGATGATAAGACTTGAAGACTGCAAATATTCTTCAACTGAACTTACACTGAAGCTTCTTGAGGATGCGAATATTTTCATAAAAGATTTGAGCGGAAAAAAATGCTTTGAGCAGGGAGGATTCATCAGACTTGCTGTCCGCAGCAGGGAGGACGATGATAAGCTTCTTGAAGCCTTTAAGATGTTTTTATCTTGAACATTTCTTAAAAAAATGTTATTCTGTTCTGCAGTAATAAAGTTTCAGAACGGCAATAACTGCGTGAAAATGCATGAGTGCAGAGAGGCGTCCAATATTCAGATTTACGCTGTAATAAATGCGGAAGGGCGGAGCTCTGTTTTTTTATATGAGGATGTCCAGAATTTTTTTTCATGGTGAATTTATTTCAGCACCTGATGACGGATTATCAGGTGCTGACTCATAATCCGTAGCAATGGCGTGCGGTACTGCTAAGCCTTGGGACTGGTACCATGAACTGAATTTTCAGGTCAGCTTTTCAAGATATTTAATATGTTATGCCACAAGTAAAAGAATATTCCGAAATTGATTTTTTAAGCGACCTCAGCTCCATAGTGGAACAGAAGCCGGCAGCCAGCCAAAGAGATATAGGTTCCTGCATAGGTATTTCCGTTGGAGTTGTCAATTCTCTGATCAGAAAATGCATGGAACGCGGATGGGTCGCCTGCAGAAATATGAACTTCTCTAAACTTCAGTATCTGATAACCCCCTCGGGAATTGCGGCCCTGACTAAAAGAAGCATCGCCTTCATGAGACGTAATTTTACTGAACTGGAACGCTACAGGTCGAACATGGACCGGCACCTGAAAAATGCAAAGTCCTGCGGCAAGACTGTCTGCATTCTGTGCGGAAAAAGTTCCCTTGATACGCTCATAGAAGAAGGCTGCAGAAAGTACGACCTGAAATTTGTGTACGAGAGGGACGGAGTACCTTGCAAAAGAACTGACGGTCATGAGACCTTTGTTATACTCGGCGAAGACCTTGCGGATGGTGACAGCGAGAATCTTGCTGTGGATTATAACCTGCCTGCATCAATTTTTGCACTGGTCGTGTGAGTTTTTTTTTGCAGGAGGTTGTCAGTATGAAAAATTATTAGCAGGAATTGTTCCTTCGTAAGTGAATACCCGTACGCTGGAAAGCCATGAATATAAGATTCCTGGGCGAAGGCTGAAGGAAATAAAGAGGACGCATAATATCTTGTGCGAAGCCATGAAATGTAAATCCTTGGAAATGGGAGACGAACTGTAGTTCCGGATTTTTAAGGTGATCTGTAGTTAAAATTTTATAGGAGAAGGTACTTTATGATTTACGATTCAATTAAAAATATTTCAATCCTGGAATCTGTGTCAGAAAATTTTGCACGGGCTGTGGATTTTATCAGGAAAACGGATCTGGATGCACTGCCGGTGGGAAAGACTGAAATATGCGGAAAGGAAGTCTATGTAAACAAATTTTATGTGGAACCGAAATCCTTTGAGGAAACAAAATATGAGTCCCACAAAAAATATGCTGACATTCAGATTGACCTGAGCGGAAATGAAACTGTTTATACAGTGGACGCAGCAGAGGAAACAGATGCCTATAATGACGTAAAGGATGTAACACTTTTCAGGAGCGAAAAATTTGATACAAAGAGTCTTCTGCGTCCTGGAAAGTTTGTTCTGTTCTTGGCAAACGAAATACACAAGCCCGGCGTGAAGCATGAAAGCGAAAAAGTTTTGAAATGTGTGTTCAAGATTGGAATGTAAAAGCGGGTTTGTGGAAATAAATTTAAGGTAAAGAAACAAACTGGAAGACTGTAAAAGGAAAATCATTTAATGGAAGATACGGAAGAAAAAGAAAATACGAATACAACATCTTCTACAAAACGAATCGCAAAGAACACGCTGATGCTGTATTTCCGCCAGATCCTTATAATGATGGTAAGTCTGTATACAGTACGTGTTGTATTGAATGTTCTGGGTGCTGAGGACTACGGTATTTATAACGTTGTAGCTGGGGTGGTCGTTCTTTTTAGTTTTGTAAATAATGCCATGGCTACTGGCACACAGCGATATTTGAATTTTTATCTTGGTAAAGGTGATGTAGATAAAACAAACCAAGTTTATAGTTCTTCGATTTTGATTCATTTTTTTATTTCAATCATTTTTGTGATTGTGGCCGAAACTGTAGGTCTGTGGTTTACAAATTATAAATTGAATATTCCTGATGGACGTCATCATGCTGCAATGGTATTATATCAGTTTACAATTATAACTACTTTTTTTTCAATCTTGAGAGTACCATATAATGCAGTTATTATTGCATACGAACGAATGAGTTTTTTTGCATTACTCAGCATTATTGAAGCTATTTTAAAGCTGATGATTGTTTTTGCTTTAAAAATTTACCCGAATGATAAATTGATATTTTATTCTGTTTTGCAAACTCTCATTTCTATAATTATAACTTTTGTGTATAAAATATTTTGTAATAAAGTATTCGAAATAGCTCATTATAAGAAAGTAAAAGATATTGCTTTAATAAAGGAAATGCTTGGTTTTAGCGGATGGAGTCTTTTTGGTGCTGTTGCTAATATGGCTAATAGCCAGGGAACAAACATTGCTGTAAATATGTTTACGAATGTTACTGTAAATGCAGCAATGGGAATCGCAAATCAAGTAAATAGTGCAGTTTATAGTTTTGTAGGAAATTTTCAGACAGCATTCAATCCTCAAATTGTAAAAAGTTATGCAGAAAATGAGAAGAAATGTTTTATGAACCTCATCTTCAAAACATCAAAATTATCCTTCTTACTGCTTTCCTTTATTGCAGTCCCATTATTAGCAAATACTGATTTTGTATTAAAGTTATGGTTAAAAAATATTCCTGATTATTCTACTCACTTTGTACAGTTAATAATTTTATGGTCACTAATTGATTCCTGGAATGGTCCTTTGTGGATGTCTGTTCAAGCGACAGGAAAAATAAAAACTTATCAGCTTCTTGTTAGTTTGTATATTTTCTTAAATCTTCCGCTTACTATAGTGGCTCTTTATTTTGGTGCAAGTCCTGAATGGGTTTTAGTAATTCGTATAATAATTAGTATATATATTACCCTTTGGAGAATTTTTTATCTTAGTAAAAAAATTCAGTTACAAAAAATGAAGTTCATATACCAAGTAATAATTCGTACTCTTTTAGTATTTGTTATTTCTTATATTGTTACAATTTTTATTGGTTCTTTTATTACAAACGAGATAATCAGATTTTTTACAACATGTTTTATCGCAATTACTTTTGTAGGTCTTTTATCTTTGTTGATAGGTGTTAATAAAATAGAACGAAAAGAGCTGGTTGATTTTATTTCTAAAAAAATTAAAAGAGGATAATATAAATGGAAACTAATTCGGTTGAATGTCTTGGGTCTTCAAAATGTTTGTCATGTAAATCTTGTTATTTTAGTTGTCCTAAAAATGCCATTGAGATGGTAGAAAATGAGGAAGGTTTTTTTTATCCTCATATAAATGATG
>JAZUJH010000111.1:0-12528 GCA_045642665.1 Treponema sp. | reverse complement strand
GAAACCGAATTATTTTGATCGGTTTTTTAAAAATTCAAACCATTAACCGAATTAAATTAGTCTGAACAGAAATAATCGGTTTAATCGAAATTCGGTTTGGTTTTGGTTCACATCTCATATGTAATTTTTTTTAATTTTTATGTGAATTTAATTTCATTGATGGTTGATAAATAAAACGAAAAAATGAGAATATTTTGACCAGAGAACATCTAGAATTAATGCAAACCTTTTTACTTCACAGGGACATATCAACAAAATGCAGCCAATAATTCTTCATTAGTTGACATTCTCATTTGACAATATGCATTGTGTTTTTTCGCCAGCGAAATCTCCTGGCGTTAGCGTGAAACATTTAAGTTTATAAAAATCAAAAACTGCCGAGGAAGAGTCAAACTTTAAGCTGTGACCCTTCCAGTTTTTAGAGAAACAAAAGCACGCAGAAGAAAATCCGGAAGACTTTAATCCTCGCTAACTCTGTAATCCCAGTTGTGCTTAGGATAACGTCCTTTCATTTCTGAACAGATTTCACTCCATGTATTTGTCCAGAAATTTTCAAGTTCACTGGTTATCTGAAGCGGCCGTCTTGCAGGAGAAAGCAGTTTTAAGAGAACCTTTTTCCCCATTATTTCAGGAGTCGTGAAACATCCAAAAATCTGCTGTATAATAAGTTCCATGGAAGCCATTACCGTACCGTTTATCTTTTCATAAAAGACCTTACGCTTTTTTCCGTTCTCAAGAACAAGTTCAACAGGCACAGCCTTATCCACAGAAGAACCGTCCAGATAATAATAGAGAGCGTCATAGACACATTTTTCACTGACTTTTTCCCCAGCCACAACAAAGGGAGATAGCCACGTTTCACAGGTTTCACACAACTTATTAAACTTCCATTCCAGTGTTTCACGATTTTCACAAGTATTATCAATACTTTCCACATGTTTCACGGAGTTCTGCACATAGTATTCCACACGAAGCAAAAATGTTTCACAGTCTTTTCCCAGAGGCAAAACTCCAAGTCCTGCATCCCGAACCTTTTCACACAATGCACTCAAATAATCCCCTCTTTCCACAGGAAGATTTTTTGTTCTGATGATAATCTTACCGTAAACAGACTTTTCCACTTTTCTGATTTTAGTGCAGCTGTCATCTTCAAAAAATGTTTCACGAACAGTTTCACATTTATCCTCAAGAAATTTTTCTGCATAAGTTTCATCAAGAAATTCCGCACGCAGAATGAGACCTGTACGATCACCTGCATCAACTTCCGTAGCCACAAGATATTCCGGAAGAACATTGCCGCATTTTTCACTGATATTTCTATGCAGAACAGCAAGCCTTCCCCCCGGAAACTGATATAGTTTCTTGTCATTGTCATAAAGTTTCGCGAAGCGGTCAGGAAATCCTGCCAGAAGTACATTCCCGGCTGTCAGATGCGTGAAACATTTTGATACGTACTGTGAAACATTATATTTCTCACCTAAATGTTTCACGCGGTCAATTAAATAAAATTCCTGTTTCTTCCTCAGATTTTCATTCTGGAACGGCATAAAATCCATTGCAGTTTTAACGGAGAATTCAATCTTATTGTAAGGAACTCCGCACAAGGCAACTGATGCAAGACGCAAATCAATCCCGGTTTCAAGACAGGCACGGCCAAAATCGGTAATGCTTCCGTTTCTTATGCACTTCATTTCCTCAAGCATTTTCCGTGAAACATTCCATGAAACCTCGGACGGTGAATCCAACCACTGTATTTTTCCAAAATCACAGGCCCCCCACTCAGCACATTCAAGCACCACATTCATAAGGTCACAGCGAAGAAGCTCACACTTTGTTTCCTTGACCCTCAGATTATTTACATTCCAAAGCCTTACGCAGCGACCTTCCATAGTTCGTCCGGCACGTCCGGTTCTCTGTTTTGCATTGAATTCACTTTCAACCTGAGTCGTAAGCATATCCATTCTAGCTTTCTGATTGTAACTCTTTATTCTGCAAAAACCAGAATCAATTACAACATTTACACCCGGAACGGTAAGAGAAGTCTCTGCAATAGCTGAAGTAAAAATAACCCGCTTTGTTTCACTGTTCCCTTTAAGTATTTTCTTCTGCTCATCAAAGGAAACAGAACTATGAAGAATTAATGTTTCACATTCTGATGTTTCACAACTTCCTTCTGACTCTAGAAGCTCAGTAAACGCTTCACATTCCCTGCGAATTTCTTTGAGTCCCGGCAGAAAAACCAGCATTGAGTTTCCTTTTTTAAATGTTTCACGCCTGAATTCCTGTAAAACAATCCGTGAAACATTTTCATCAGCCCTGTATTCAACTTCAACAGGAAATGTTTTTCCTTTAACAGAATAAACAGGACAGCCCCCAAGATATTCACTTATACGTTCAGAATCAATAGTTGCAGACATTACAACAACATACAAATCATCACGAAGGGCCATTACCTCTTTCAAGAAAGCCAAAGCTAAATCAGCATGAACAGAACGTTCGTGAAACTCATCAATAACAACAACGTCAACGCCTTCAAGAAGAGGATCATTTTGAAGCATCCGGGTTAGAACAGCTTCAGTCATTACCGTAAAACGTGTAGACCGTGAAACATTTTTTTCAAGGTGCATTACATAACCTGATGTTTCACCGCATTTTTCACCCAGCAACGAGGCAACTCGCTCAGCAATTCCCACAACTGCAAGCCTTCGAGGTTCAAGCATAAATATCCTGTTGGAAAAATGTTTCACGAGGGCAACAGGGAGAGCAGTTGATTTACCTGCACCGGTTTCGGCAGTTAAAACCATAAACCGTGAAACACTCGACTTTAATGTTTCACAAATATCATCAAGATGAGAATATATTGGCAGATTTTGTATTTCTTTATTATACTGAAAATTAACTAACATATTATTTCCTGCGGATTTTATATTTCCTGGTAAGCTCCGTCACAACGGCGTCCGTGAAACAATTATTCTTGCACAGACTTTCTTGGACAAACCTTAATTGCACGAACCGCTGCTCCATGTTTCACAGAGACGTTTGTCTATGGCCTCCATGAAACCTTTTTTTGTAAACCTGATTTTCTCTTTGCCCAGCAGCCCGTTCCACTCCATTATACGAGAAAAAGTTCGTGAAACATTTAAAATAGATTTCCCCTTTGCCATGAAACATTGAGAGGCGAAAACCATTCCGACAAGTACGGAACTTTTTCGTAATCCGACTTCAAGAGCCCCCTGTGTAATGTTCCATGAACCTATGCTGAATAGCACTTTTCCGTGGGGAACAAAAAGACTGAACAACGTGACTGAAAAACATATTACCAGAGAAGGAACAAGCTTTACTGTACCATGCCTCATAATTTCTGCAAAAACCAGCAATACAAAAACACAAATCCATTTTACACAGAGAGCCGACCCGTTACTAACAGGCAGATATTCAGCAAAAAGGAGTACCAAAGTTACGCTCAGAAATACAAAACCTGAGCATACCTTTTTTACCGTAAGATTTCCCCTTAGTTTTTCCACTTCGTTTACCACAGAGCATTTGCTGTGCATAAAGTCTGTGGATATTACGCCGTTGCAGGAAGAATCACAGTCTTTTCCACAGAAGATTTCCAGCCACATGGATTTCTGTTCAAAACTGTTGCAGAAGATTCCCAGCAGAAGTCCTGTTATCATTCCTGAAACAAGAAGTACAGGCGCTATATATTTTGTATTCTTTCCGAAGAGTATAAAAATTGCGCAGACAATTTGAGCCAGGCAGCTGCCCAGTGATCCCGCAAGAGAAATTCCGATGTTTGAGACAAGATTGTATTTCTGCGACAGCCGATATATCCCGTACATAAAAATCAATGAAACAAAGCTTCCTGCTGCACTGAAAATAAAAATGTATGTAAAAAGGGTTCCGCTGAGAAATGCCTGCATCAATATTTTAAGAAGCACAAGGGAAGCGAGTTCTTGGAATGAAAAAATTTTTAGTCCCACTATAATCGGAAGGTTTGCAAGACCCAGACGCATAAATGGAAGAGGCTTCGGTATAGCAAGTTCAAGTGCCGAAAGAAAAAGACATAGTGACGCCATGAAACATATTCTATCTTTCCGGAAATTCCGCATACTCTGTGCAAGCTCCTTTTTTTTAACAAGTAAAAATAAAATCGGGTCACCAAGACAAATATAATCTCAGTGACCCAATTCGTTTTTATTCAAAACTTAAGCACATCCGGTAAACTCTAAAAACACAGCTCACAGTTTTTTAGAGATGACCTTATTTTGCACTTACAAGTTCAATGTCAAATGCAATGTATGTGTTACCAGGAATTACTCCACCAGCACCACGTTCACCGTATGCCATGGAAGGAGGAAGTACAATTGTACGTTTTTCGCCAACCTTCATATCCTGAACCATTACGTCAAATCCAGGGATCATCTGTCCTGCACCTGTTGTAAAGTCAAGAGGACCTCTTCCTGCAGACTGGTCAAATACATCACCGTTAATGAAGTATCCCTTGTATTCAGTTGAAACATTCTTCATTTCACCGCACTTTTCACCAGAACCTTCCTTTATTGTCTTGAAGTAGATTCCGTTTTCATCCTTTGCAAAACCTGTGAATGCTTTTTCTACAGCAGCAATCTGATCAGCCATTTCCTTTTCCTTTGCTTCGCGGAT
Source organism: Treponema sp. (assembly GCA_045642665.1). GTDB lineage: Bacteria > Spirochaetota > Spirochaetia > Treponematales > Treponemataceae > Treponema_D. Next base: position 7,863 of record JAZUJH010000111.1, on the reverse strand, counting down.
TTTGTTCTGAAGTTCAGATGCAAGCTTATCAAAATCCTTCTGTGATGCAGTAAACTTTTCAGCATCTGCACCAAGACGGTAAATCTTTACGCTCTCAATTCTGTCGCCCTGAAGAATGCAGTTAACAATTTCCTGGCTTTCAGCATCAATAACTTCACCAAAGATTGTATGGTTTCCGTTAAGCCATTCAGTTGGAACGATTGTAATAAAAAACTGACTGCCGTTTGTTCCAGGACCTGCATTTGCCATAGCCAAAAGACCAGGCTTGCTGAATGTAAGTTCAGGAAGAATTTCATCACCGAATCTATATCCAGGACCTCCAGTTCCGTTTCCCTTAGGATCTCCACCCTGAATCATAAAGTCCTGTCCGTCACCATTTGCCTTGCTGATTACGCGGTGAAAGTTAAGGCCGTCATAAAATGCTTCTCCGTCCGCAGCATCAAGAGTACCTTCTGCAAGACCTACAAAGTTTGTAACAGTAAGAGGTGTCTTCTTGTAGAAAAGCTCAAGAATAATTGTTCCTCTTTTTGTTTCCATTGCTGCATAAAGACCTTTTTTTCCGGCAAGTCGTTCTTCTACAGTTTTTGTTGTTGCCATAACAGTTTCCTTAGATTTATTAGTTTTTTTGTCCGCCTTCTTTGCTGTAGCATTGCAGCTTGCAAAACAAAGCAGAACCATTGTACTTATTAAAAAAATTGAATTCTTTTTCATTTTAAACCTTACTTAAATGATTTTGTGAACCATCTGTAAATTGCATCAAGACGGCTCGTAAAAGAGTCTGTAAGCATGTTTTCAAGAATATCCATTGCAGGAAACTTTGTCTTGATAAGCATGTAAACCAAAAGGTCTTCACCGCAGTCAATAATGTTCAGATTGATTGTAAGGTTACCGGCCTCAACAGCCTTTACAGGACCAACAAACATTGCTGTAGTGGAAACAAAGTTTGCACAAACCTCATCATCACTCTGGCTGTACTTCATTACGTAGTTTGTCTTTCCAAAGGAATTGTCATTCAGCATACAGTAAGCAACCTTACCGTTTGCACTTCCCGCTGTATTATCAGCAACCCTTGTCCTGTCCTGTGGGCCTGCAATGCAGTAGGCATCCTTGTACAAAGTTTCCCACTTCTTATCATTACTTGAATAATACGTGAGCCCCTTCATTGTAGAAACTCTGCGTATAACTCTTGAAGATTCTTCAATTGTTACAACAGAAGGATCCGCAGAAAGCTTGCTCTTCGGAAGAAGATAAAGATTTTCCGCAACAAAGCAAGGGGCATCGGAACTTGTCCATGATGATGCAACTGTCTTTTTTACAAAAGCAGTGTTCGGTGCAAGAGCGGGCGTTACATTGCCTTTCTTGTAATAAGTTCGCTGAACACATTCCTTCTGCCTGAGCTGATTATACAAGGACTCCCCGACAATAGATTTTGCCTCAAATGAAAATCCTGCTGCAGCAGAACAAATACCAAAAATCAAACCAAAAACAAGTGTCTTTACTCTTTTAACCATAACACCACTCCGGAAAACTAACAAAAAATGGTTTAACGTACTCCGTTATAGATTACGCGCACCTGCTTATATAAACCATCTCCTTCACTTTTGGTTTCAATATCCGGAATATCATTTAAAGTTGTGTGAATAAGACGGCGTTCAAACGGGTTCATCGGTTCAAGAAGAACAGAATTCTTTGTCTGGCGTACCTTGTCTGCTGTAACATAAGCAAGGCGAACAAGACTTTCTTCACGGCGGATTCTGTAGTTTTCACTGTCAAGAATAACTCTGACATCTTCTCTTCCAAGATGACCTGCATAAACGTTTGCAAGAAGCTGCATTGCATCAAGATTCTTTCCCTTGCGTCCAATAAGGATTGAAGAGCTTTCACTTGTAAGCTTAATGCCAATCTTCTTTTCTTCGCGGAACATTACTTCAACAGTAACTTCGTATCCCATCTTTTCAATCATCTGTCTGATAAAGTCAAGGAGCTTACGTTCAAAATCATCCTGAGGAAGAGGATTTGCCACAAGATTAGGATTGCTTGCACGTTCTGTCGCATTCGGAACTTTTCCGTCAAATTCAGGTTCCACATGTGAAACGGAATCTACAGTATGAACGCGGATTTTAACGTATCCCTTCTTAAAAAGTGATTTCTTCTGTGCCTCAAGGATTTCTACATCGAACTGATCCTTTTCAAGACCAAGCTCCTGTGCAGCCTTTTCAATGGCATCTTTTTCAGTTTCAGCTTCGTATTCGTAAATCATATATGCTCCTAGCGGATAAATTCTTAGCGAGTCTTTTTCTTTCCGCCCTTAAATTTTGCTTCGTTTTTGTTTACAGGTTTTGCAGCCACAACTTCATTGCGCTTCTTCTTCATAATGCTGTTGATTGCAAGCTGCTGTCCCATTTGGAAAATGTTGCTGACCGTCCAGTAAAGCATAAGACCACTTGGAACATTGTAGAACATAAAGAAGAAGAGACAAGGAAGTCCGAACATCATAAACTTCATCTGAGCCTGCTGAGCTCCACCGGAAGGCTGCCCTGCCTGAGTAATGACACCATTAATAAGCTGGGTTAGAAGGTAAACGAAAGGCAAAATTCTTATGCTGTTACCCAGGAAAGTACTCAGAACAGGAATCTGTTTGTCCCACTGCCATACATAATCACCAACAGAAAGGTCATCAATCCATCCAGAAATAAAACTTGCACCACGGAATTCAAAGTAGTTATTGAAAACATTGTACAGGGAAATAAGGATAACCATCTGGAGAATCATTGGAAGACATCCTGCTGCAGGATTATATCCGGCCTGCTTGTACAGTTTCTGCATTTCCATGCTCATCTTCTGCTGGTCATCCTTATATTTATTCTGGATAGCCTGAACCTGAGGCTGAAGCTGCTGCATCTTAAGAGAACCTACTGCGCTCTTCTTGTTAAGAGGGAAGAGAATAATCTTCAAGATGATTGTAAGTATAATGATTGCAACACCCCAGTTCTTAACAAGCTTGTATACCATTTCAAGAGACCACTTGAGAACAACTTCAAGGAACGAGAATATACCGCTTGTAGACAAAGCCTGGTTGAACTTAATGTTCACAAGGTTCCATGCATTATTGTCCTTTGAATTATAACGGATAAGTTCCTTTTCACTGCGAGGACCCACGTAAACATAATAAAGATCCTGAGTAATTGCATTTCCTTCGACTGCGTTTCTTGTAAGGAACAGCTGAGCATTTCCTTCGTCAACTATGGTTCTGACAGATGAACTCATTGTTGTAGGATCAACTGGCTTTACCAAAGTTGTAAAGTATTTTCCAGCAATACCTGCCCAGTCATATTCTGTATTATAATATTTTGAAACAAGATTCTTTTTAATTTTCTTGTTCTTATTAAGAGCAAGATACTGTCTAACTTCATAGCGGTCATTCTTATTGTATTCAGGACCAATCTGAGGTGCCGTGCGGAGAGTATAAGCAACTCCACCAACATTAAAACCGGCTGTATCTCCGACAGGATTAATTTCAATTCCAAGAAGGAAAGCATAATCATCAGCCTTGAATTCATAGCGCTTTGCAAGGCGGAATTCATGAGTCTTTCCAGTTTCATCCTTCACGTTAAAATTCTTGAAGAAAACAATCACGTTCCCGTTCTGCTGAACCTCAAAAATATCGTTAACGCAAGAAACATTTGAATCTCCGAAGGCAAGAGCAAATGCACGGTTAGAATCAGTCACATTACGCACCATTTCTACACCTTCACCTGTTGTCTTGTCTGAATGTTCAAGAAGCTTATAACTTATGATATCGCCGCCACGGTTTGTAAATGTAACCGCAGCCTTGTTTGTTGTAATCGTAAAGTGTTCTTCATTAAGATTTTCAGCTTCAGTTACAGCACCCTCCTTTACAACGGATGAAATCATTTCCTCAGCTTCCTTTGCAAGAATCCGGGCCTGTGCATCAGCTGCCTGCTGAGCTTCAATCTGCTGCTGACGAGCAGCCTGCTGTTTTGGAGCAATGAACACTGATTCAACAAAAATTGAACCGATGAGTACAAGTCCGCTAAGGACAATTGCCCATATAGTATTTTTATCCATTATTTTTTTCCTTATGTTTAAAATGCACATGCTTCTCTTTCACAGGAGGAACAGGATCATATCCACCTTCATGATATGGATTGCATCTTAAAATTCTTCTGGCTGTTAGAAAGATACCCTTAACAGGACCATGAATTTTTATAGCCTCTAAGGCATACTGGGAGCATGTGGGGGTAAACCTGCAAGTTGGAGGAAACAGGGGTGAGATACAAACTTGATAAAACCGTATTAGCAGAGTAAAAAATTTTATAAAAAAAAATCTTACTCCTTTAATAAACCAGCCTTTTGACATAATGTCTTAAATTTCTCACACCGCGATTGGAACGAGTCATTTCCGGGATATACAAAAAACAATATATCATACCCGGTGTTCAGGTGTGTCTTTAAAAATCGATATGTTTCACGGCTCAGACGCTTGGAATGATTTCTTTCCACCGCATTTCCGTAGCCTCGGGGAAGAGGGAAACCAATTCTGTTATAATCTTGGTCATTCAGCATAAAAAAGAGCTTAGCTCCACCAACACTGACTCTCTTTCCATGTTTAAAAAGTTTCTGGATGTCAGCAGGACGTTTTATATGTTCATTTCGAGTAAAACGCCCTGTTTTTAACAAGTCCGCTTCCATCCTGTAACTACAAATTACATTTTATGAGTCTGGTTGCGTCCGTTCTGATAAGGCTTCTTCTCATCAGAAACTGTCAACTTATGGCGACCCTTAGCTCTTCTGCGAGCAAGAACCATACGACCACCGCGTGTCTTCATGCGAGCACGGAAACCAAATTTTCTTGTGCGCTTTACTTTGCTTGGCTGATATGTACGTAACATAGTGATTGACTCCTATATCAAAAATTTGTTCTGAGTTTAAAACCATATTTTTAGTGGACAAAATATAGTAGTGTAGATATTAACATTATTCTTTTGAATTGGTCAACATGCTAGACCTTAAATCTTCAAAAATAACTGCAAGTTCTGGAGGAAATTCTTTCTCCTTTTCCGGCAATTTTTTTTCTTCAGCGGAATTTCTGGAATTCTCAAAGGAACTCAGAAGCTTTTCTTCACGGTCAATCCTCTGCTGCATCTGGCTTCTGACTTTTTCAACAGATGTTTCCTCAATTCCAAAATCATTTGCACCTTTACCTCTGAGACTTATTGCCATAGCGGAAATATAAAGCTGCGGAAGAGCTCGCTGCATTCCTGTAAGAATAAACTTCTCATACATCTTCAGAAGCTGTGTCCATCCGGGATGATCGGACTCAACAAACAGGACTCCATTTTTCAGGTCCTTAACACGTGTATGTTCCGCAAGATTCTGACCTTCCAGAGGATTTCTGTTTGAACGGATTCTCACGAGAACACTCTGCCAGACACTGAGAATAGAATTTGCGTTGTTCACATCTTCGACACGAATGTTCCTGAAAGTCTTAGAAACAAGCTCACCCATTCCAATCATTTCATCAGTCATGATGTCTCCTCCCAGGCACCGCCTGAAATTTTATATATCCTTGTAGAAGCGTGGCGATAATTTTCATAAGGTTCCCCCGGCAGAAACGTACAGAAAAGCTGGTCATATTCAGGAAGCATGGACGTAAACCTACGGCGTTTTTCAGGGTCAAGTTCAAGCATAACATCATCCATGAGAAGCACAGGTTTTCTGCCCGTTATGTTTGTGTAATACAAAGCCTGGGCGGTTCTAAGAACAAGAGCAAGAAGTCTTCTCTGTCCTGTTGAAGCCGTAGGAACAAAAACGTGCCCCTTGCGCAGAAAAACAATTCTGTCACGGTGGGGACCGGAAAGAGTTGTCCCCATTACGAATTCGCCTTCCCGTTTGGATTTCAAATTTTCCACAACATCATCAACTGAAGGCAGGGAAGCATCGGCAAAAGAAGTTGCATCACTTGCATTCATAACAGAATCTTCGTCACTAGATGGCTTCTTCCATGACGGCGCATACTTAATTGAAACCCCTTCAATGCCGCTCACATCCTCATAAAGTTTTCCGAATATCTGGTTGAACTGAAACACAGCGTTCTTTCGTTTCTTCAGAATTTCAAGCCCGTTGACAGCAAGCTGGAAATCATAAGTCAGAAGGAGATTTGAGTTTCTGTCCTTAAGACAAAGGTTCCTGCTTTTCAGGACCTTCTTGTAGCGACGCATGACGTCAATATACATAACGTCATACATGCTAAGAGACTGGTCAATAAAAAATCGTCTTCGTTCAGGAGCTCCTACAGCAAAGTCCAGGTCATCGTGATTATACAGCACACAGGGAATTGTCGTTATAAGTTCCTTTCTGTCGTGAAGAATTTTTCCGTCCTTCTCGATTTTTTTTGATCCTTTTTCCAAAGTGACCGCAGTCGTATGAGTCATGCCGTTTTCCTCACGGAACATTGAACGCAGACTCATTGCGCTGCTACCATTTTTTATAATTTCTCCGTCACTGTGAGTTCTGAAAGATGAACCGTAGGCGGAATAGTAAAGAGTTTCAAGAAAATTACTTTTTCCCTGACCGTTTTCTCCCGTAAAGAAAATTTCTTTTCCGGACAGGTCTATGGTTTCATTAGTGAGGTTCCTGAAATTTACGGGAGAAATACTTAAAAAAGCCACGGCTACTCTTTCTGCATTGGCATGATGATAAAGAAGTAATCTGCTGCAGGTTCACATCTCATTGTTACAGCCTTCATTTCTTCTGTAAACTCAAAAGTTACTCTCTCTGTATCAATGCAGTGGAGAGGTTCTTCAATATGGCGATAATTTACAGCGATTGTACTTTCTTCACCTGCATAACGGCAAGGAATTTCTTCATCAGCATTTCCCATATCACTCTGAGGAGAAGTAATCTTGAGAACTCCGTCTCTGACTGTAAAATAAATGCGTCCGGCTTTCTTGTCAACCATAAGGGCAACACGCTTCAAGGCACCAACAAGATCACTCTTGTCAACTTCAAAACTTTTTTCCTGGTTCTGAGGAATTACTCTTTCGTAGTTAGGGAACTGTCCTTCAAGAAGAACTGATGCAAAATTATATGAGCCGAACTTAAAGAAAATCATTTTCTCCGCAACAGAAACACAAATGTTTCCTTCTTCAGGTGCGCGCTTTGAAATAATGTTAAGAATCTTCGGATGAACAAGCGCAGGAGCAAAATCATCAACACCGGCAAGAAGATTTTTTGATATAAAGCTTAAGCGGCGTCCGTCTGTTGAAACAAGATTAAGATTGTCGCCTTTCTTTTCAAAATAAACGCCGTTCATAAAATAACGGGTTTCGTCCGTACTTACAGAGAAAGTTGTCTTGCTGATCATTTCCTTCAAATCCTTGGAAGGAATTTCAAAATAGCTTGCGCCTTCTCCAACTTCAAATGCAGGATATTTTTCCTGGGAAATACTTTTCATCTGAAATTTAACTTTCTTGGCAACAGGCTTGATTGTTACGGCAATTGACTGTTCGCCTTCGTCCATGCCCTGAATAAATTCAATTTCACCTTCAGGCAGTGTTGTAAGGATGCTCATGAATTTGTCGCAGTAAATTGTTGTGGACCCTTCTTCTTCAACCTGAACAGGAATCTGGCAAGCAAAATTTACTTTAATATCAGTTGCCTTCATGTAGAGTGTATTATTTTCTACAGATATAGCAATGTTAGATAAAATTGATCCTGCATTCTTTGTCGAAATAATTTCTTGAGCTATTGCAACTTCCTTTATCATTGCATCACGGTCAAAAGTAAATTTCATTTATAATCTCCTCAAATGATTTTGTTTCCCAAATAAGTTTTACAAAT
>JAZUJH010000110.1:0-10339 GCA_045642665.1 Treponema sp. | reverse complement strand
TCCAGTAAATCCTTATACCACATTAAGGTATACATTACATATTTATCAACAATTCATACAAAAATTTCTCCACACCCATTTCGCTTAAAATAACAACCACCTTGCAATGCTAAAATAAACCAGCAAAGATAAAGCATCTACTATAGTTGTAATAAATGGACTGGCCATTACCGCTGGGTCAAAACCAAGTTTCTTTGCACACAAAGGCAAAACGCAACCTATAGTTTTTGCAACAAGAACTGTAGCCATCATTGTAACACAAACTACAAAAGCTACCGTAAAAGTGACATCCGTATTTCCCAGCAACAAACGATCTACCAGCATTACTTTTGCAAAACAAACCACGGCAAGAACCACACCACACATTAAGGCAGTTGTTATTTCCTTTAAAATAACTTTTCCTAAATCCTTAAATTCAACTTCACCTAACGAAATGGAACGTATAATTGTTACAGAAGATTGAGAACCCGAATTTCCGCCAGTATCCATAAGCATAGGAATAAAGGCCGTTAGAACTACCTGAGCGGCCAATGCACTTTCAAAGTTTGTAATTATCATTCCTGTAAAAGTTGCAGAAATCATAAGAAGCATAAGCCAAAAAATACGGTGTTTAAAAAGATAGAACGGACTTGAATGCAAATAAGTTTTATCAGAAGGTGCCATACCACCCATAATTTCGATATCTTCTGTTGCTTCGTCTTCCATTACTTCCAATGCATCATCAAAGGCAATAATACCAACCATTCTTTCTTCGGAATCAACAACTGGAATTGCATAAAAATTATATTTTGAAAGAAGCTTAGAAACCTCTTCCTGATCATCATGAGTATGTACATGAATAACGTTTGTTTTCATTAAAGAATCAATAAGTACATCATCATTTTCTGCCAGCAACAAATCTTTTACAGAAAGACGGCCTATTAACTTTCGGTTTTTAGTAACATAGCAGGCATAGAAAGATTTTTTATCTACACCAGTCTGACGAACCTGTTTAATTGCATCCCCTACCGTTGTACCGAGCCGCAAAGAAACAAACTCAGTTGTCATAATTGAACCGGCAGAATTTTCTGGATACTGGAGAATCTGATTAATATCCTTGCGTTTTGCGGCATCTACCTGTTTTAAAATACGCTGAACTACAATAGCAGGCATTTCTTCGACCAGGTCAACCGCTTCGTTTACGTACATTTCATCAAGAATGTCTTTTAATTCGGTATCAGAAAAACTCTGAATCAAAAGCTCCTGATAGTCTGGGTCCATTTCTACAAAAGTATCTGCAGCCTTATCTTTTGGTAAAAGTCTGAATACCAAGGGAATATTTTTTTCATCAATAAGTTCAAAGATTGCGGCTAAATCTGTGGAATCCATTAAAATAAGAATATCTTTGATAGAAGTGTATTTTTTTTCTTCCAATAATTTGTTTAGAGTATCTTCATATGTTGCGTTTAAAACTGCCATAACGCGCTCCTGTTATAAATTTTTGAGATGAGATTAAATAAACAGAATGCCGTATCTGGCTAAATAGAAATGTTAAATCGGGAAACTTCTAGGCACCAAAGTGCAACTGCGACAGAAGTAGATTTAACAAGTTATTCGCCGGATACGAGCCGCTACTACTACCATCACCCATGAGGTTTCCTCCTAGAAAAATTTTCTTAATTATAAAAAAAATCATTTTGTGGTGCAATACATTATGCATCATTAATATGATTATTGAGTATAGATTAAAATTCCGTTAAAATTGCAAGCATGATTCAGGTATTAAAAAACACAACTAAGAACCCTCTTCAGTATATTGGAGAAATTGCAGGTATCTGCTGGAACAGCGATATTACAGATGCTGAAAAAAATATTAAACGTGCAAAGTCATGTATTAAATCTGGCCATACACGCGTTATGGAATATGTAGATGTACATTTAGTTTTGTCAGAATATTCTGCACGTTGTATTCGGGAAGCATACACACACATTGCTGGTGTTTCACGTCTTCAGGAATCTACACGCTACGTTGATTGTTCAAATACTGGATTCTTTGTTCCAAAAGGAATGACAGAAGAACAGGAGACTTTGTATAAAAAATCTTTAGACAGTGCTTTTGCCGATTACCAGGAATTGTTGAACAGTGGCATTTCTAAGGAAGATGCAGCTAACAATCTTCCACTTGGTATGAATTCAAAATTTGTCTGGAAAATAAATCTTACTGCATTAATTCACTTTATGAATCTTAGAACTTGCAGTCGTGCTTACAAAGAAATTCGTGCAATGTGCCGCGAAATTATTGATGCTCTCAAAGTTCTTGATGATGACTGGGCATGGATTTGTGAAAATCTTTTTGTTCCAAAATGTGAAGTTATTGGTTACTGTCAGGAAGAAAAATGCTGTGGTCGCAAACCTAAAGGAATGGAAGGGCTTAAACAGCAGATTATCGAAGAGTACGAGAAATCTAAACAGAACTAATTTTACGGTTCTTGGTGGAGTATTACCCTAATGCTACATCAAGGGCCATCATCAAAGAAAACCCAATCATAAACATAATTGTACCTAGATTGGAATGGCTGTTATCTTCTTCTGCAGCCATTTCTGGTACAAGCTCTTCTACTACAACATAAAGCATAGCACCTGCGGCAAAACTAAGTAGATATGGCAAGACTGGAACAATAAACTGAGCAAGAAGAATTGTAATTAATCCTGCAATTGGCTCAACTATTCCTGTAAGAATGCCGTACCAGCAGGCTTTGCCTTTTGAAAGACCCTTGCTGTGAAGTGGCATTGAAATAATTGCACCTTCCGGAAAATTCTGAATTGCAATACCAATTGCCAAAGCTAAAGCCGCAGAAGCAGAAACCTGAACTGCACCTGTATACCAGCCTGCATATAAAACACCAACTGCCATTCCTTCTGGAATATTGTGCAAAGTAACTGCCAGAACCATCATTGTTGTTTTTTTCAGCTTACTTTTTGGACCTTCTACAGTTTCGTTTATATGCATGTGAGGAGTAACAACATCAAGCAAAAGAAGGAAAAGCATGCCAAGACAGAATCCAATTACAGCTGGAATAAATCCCAGTTTTCCCATTCCATGTTCAGCGGCCTGTTCCATTGAAGGAATCAGCAAACTCCAGACACCGGCTGCAATCATAACTCCTGCGGCAAATCCAGAAAGTGCTTTTTGCAGTTTTGGGCTCATTTCCTTTTTCATAAAGAAAACACAGGCAGAACCTAAGGCTGTTCCTAAAAATGGAATTAACAATCCTTTTGCAATTACGCTGATCATAAAATCCCCCTTAATTAGTCGTCACAAGGCAAACCTAAAAGATGCATAAAACCGAAGTGGAAGAATTCCTGAATGTTTCCAATAAAAACAGCAGCTTCCTCTTTATCCATATTGTGAAGAATAACTTCGGCAAAGGCATTTATTGTTGCTGTTGCAAAAACATGGATAGACATATCGTCAATTGGTTTTGTTACGTTGAATTTCTGCTTCATCCAGTGAACGGTTGAAAGAACGTTTTCGGTATAAATGTCTGATATTTCTTCAAGAAAATTTTCGTGAGTGCTTCCGGCAGATTTTGTAAGCAGAAGAACAAATGCTTCCTTGTTAGTAAGTATGTAATCTATAAACTGATTGGCAAAAGTTTTTTCATTTTCTGCATGGACGCCGCCAATAGGGTCTTCAAGATTTTCGTGATTTTCGAGTCCACCAGCTTTTACCATTTTGAGAGTTTCATCAATAGCATCATCAACAAGAGCGCAGAAGAGGGCATCCTTATCCTTAAAATGACGGTACATTGCACCAGTTGTTAAACCTGCATTTGCCGCAATTGTACGGAGTGATGCGTTTGTAAATCCCTTTTCCAGGAATTCTGCTTTTGCACTTGTGAGGATTTTCGATTTTGTTTCTTCTGAAGCATCTGCCATATCTTTAATTTATAGGAAAATAACCGAATTCTCAAGAAGAATGGTACGACACTAAATCCATCTTTCCATTTTCTTAAAAACAATAAAACTTAATCCCGCACTAAGCATTTTGTCGGTAAGATTTTGAATTATGCCAGAAACGTTAATGCAAAATACTCGGTTTGGAACAGCAGTAAAAATTGCCTGTGCTACAACATCTGCCTGAGGACGGCCGGTCAAAGCTCCATAAACCACATCGGCAATAATGTTTCCTAAAATTGCATTAGAAATTGATGCAAAAAAGCCTGCCCACAAAAATGCATCCAGAACCTGCTCACTGTCCTTAGGATAATGCTTTTTAAAATACCAGAAGGTAAGAAAGGCAAGAATGGCAGTTGTTAAATGACAAAAAGTAAAAAGCGGAGAACTTCCCATAAAAACAACCATTGCCATATTAGACAAAACTGCTCAAACAATTCCAGGAACCAAACCATACAAAGCCACAACTGAAATTGTAAGAATGGAATCCAGATACAAAGGAATATTCACCACAGCCGCAAACTTGGCACCGGCAAAATTAATGGCTGCACACAAAAGAGTAAATCCAGAAGCAACAAGAAATCTTTTAAAATCAAATTTTTCAGCCATCATGCAATAACTCCAAGAACCTGGGCTGCTTCAATCACATCAAGTCTGTCGTGCAAATCAAGCTTGCCGTAAATGTTTGAACGCTGATTTATGATTGTCTTTTCTGCCTTTCCTAAAATCTCAGCAATTTCTTTGGATGTCTTTCCGCTTGCTAAAAGCTTAAAAACTTCCTGCTCTTTTTTAGAAAGCATTTTGTAATTTTCCACAAGACTTAAAATGTGAACATCTTTATCATTCTGGTCGGCATCATCTTTATTAAGCATAAGGTACATAATTTGGTTTGCCCGCTGATTGTAATACAAGTTTCCGTCTGCCACAGCAAAAATTGCCTTTTCCAGTTCTTCAAGTTTTGAATCCTTTGTAACATATCCTTCAATCTTACTCTTAAGAGCCTGCTCAATATGAATGGCATCAGAATACATTGAATAAACAATTACTTTAAGAGAGGGAACAATTTTTCTTAAAATAGGAATAAGATTCAAACCGTTTTCGCCGTCAAGATTTATGTCCACAATGGCAACTTTAATATCAGTATTTTTCTCAAGCCTTTCTTCCGCCTGGGAAATATTAGAAGCGTAAACAAATTCAAGAGAATTATTTTTCTGAATAAACATCTGACCAAGACCGTCGCGAATTCCTTCGTGGTCATCAACGAATAATATTTTCAATGCAGATTGCAATTGTGCTTCCTCCCTCATTTTTGAATTCTACCTTACCGCCAATTTCTTCAACACGGGCAACAATGTTTTTAAGTCCGTAATGCTTTTTGCCGTCAGCAGAAGAAGACTCTTTAAGACTTTCAAAATCAATTCCTTTTCCGTTGTCTTTAATAATCAGATTCAAGTCCCTGCCAACTTCCGTAATTTTAACGCTAACAAAATCAGCACCACTATGACGGGCAATATTACTCAACGCTTCCTGCAGAACCCTCAAAAGCTCCACCAGAACTTCGCTGTCAATTTTTTCAAGATTATCACTTACAATCAAAAGCTCAGATTTAATACCAAAATTAGTCTCAAAGTTTTCAAGATTTTCCCGAACTATGGCACCAAAACTCTTAGACAAATCCAGATGCATAGAATCAATAAGATACCGAACTTCCTTTAACGCCTGATCCGCATAAAAATCCGACTTTTCCTTATCCGATTTATTAAGATAGATTTTCAAAGCCGCCAGATCCTGAGCCACACCATCATGAAGTTCCCGACTGAACTTAACCTGCTGGTCATTTATAGTCTTAAGCTTAAAAAGCTCATTTTTCTGCACAATCATTTTATAAAAAATTACAACGCCTGCAATAAAACACAAAATAAGCGAACAGTACAAAAGCGCATCGTAACTAAAAATCAGCTGCTGTTCCCGCTTACGGATGCTGGACGAAAACTCATTCACAAGAAAAAGAAAATTTTCCCCATCATCCTGAGCGTTACTCTTAACTTCAATAATCTTTTCCAGCTGCAGTTCAAGCCCTCTATCAAAATAAGTCAAAGTCCAGAAATCATTTTTCAAATCCTCAACAGACTCTTCCCCATCCTTCAAAAGAGAAAGCTTACTTTCCGTCAAAATAAAATTATTCTGGGACATGCTCTTAAAGCAAACCGTCGCAGCAAAGTTGAGAATAGAAATTAATAGAAGAATATATTCAATTCGAAGTCTAATTTTTTTCATTTTTTTTATTATATGGGCGTCCCCCTTGCTTTCGCAAGGGTCGGGCTTTCCAGGTAAAAACGGTCAAGACACGCTTCGCTTAAAGTCTTGCCTCGTTTATTTATCGGGTGTAAAAAATTTTACACCCGATATACGCTCTCGCCTCCGACCAAACGCAAGCGTTTGTTTGCCTAACGGCACCGTTCCAATCCCTGACGCTTATGCGTCAGGGCCATGCGCGCAAGCGCATACGTCAAATAAACGAGTTTTGATGTTTTTTTGCAAAGCAAAAAATGCGAGTCTCACGAGCAAATCAGAACTCGCAGCGTGCTACCAGCACGCTGCAATCCCTGACGCAGAGAATTATTTTAAGAGAGGGAACAAAAAGTCTCCGATTACATTTGTAGTAAACTTTTCACTGGCAGGACCTTTTTCTTGTTCGTGACGTTCCATAAAATACTCATACATATCAGGATTTGTTTTTTCCATATTTTCTTTTACGGTTGCATCTTTTGAACACAGCTCAAGTAAATATTCTGCCATAATGCCTTTCTGGTCACCGTATTCATCTACAGAACCATCTTTTTTTACAACATACTTACGGCTGCCACCAGTCAATTTTTCAATTGTATAAGAACCAGCTCTAATGCCGTTTTCAACTATGAATGCTTTTTTCATTTGCCTGTCTCCGTTTAGTATTGTTTGATTGCATAGATTTTTATTGAGTTATTAGACCGATCATAATAATCATTCTGAACGTACTTAAAATCCGTATTAAACCATTCTACATAATAAAAATATCTTAAAATATCAATTGTTATGTAATTCGAATAGAGCTGCTTATTAACCTTTCGGAATGAAGAAGACATTATATTAGCCTCACTATAGGCGTTTTTTCCTCTTACGCAATCACCACCTATCAGATTAAACACTGTATCAATCACAATAGAATTCTTTGCAATTTCTAGAGCATCATATATAGACGGCATATACCAGTCCGATTTTAATTCACCTGTAAGATTTTGAGTTACAGGATAGTTTTCACACTGATAAAAAGCCGGGAAATCATTTTCATACCCATTTAAAGATAATTTTTTAAGAACCTTTGTGTTCACCATTCCAAAACGTCCTTCTCCAGTAAAAGTATTATCAATATCTAGTTTAGAAATTTCTTTATTTTGTATATCCGAAGCAGCCAATCCTTCAGAAATTCTATTTATATAACCCCCATGATATAATGTTAGTGGATCATAATATTCTTTTGTTGCAAAAGCTAAATCTGGTGTTTTTCCAACTGTTTTCTTGCCAAGAACAAAAGGAACTCCGTAACAGTCAAAGCCACCAATCACGCCAACTGCAGATTCTTTCTGTTCATCTGTTAAAGTCAAGTCTTCAGCATAAGGAATAATTGAATTGTCACTCAATACAACAGAACCTACTGTAAATGAACTGTAATCTTGAGCATGTAAAACAGCACTCGCTGCATAGCCGTTATATCTTGCTGTAACCTGATAATCTCCTGCAGTTCCTGGAATTGTCAGACGCACAAAAATTACATCATCAGATTCTTTCATAAAAGTAACATTGTCTATTATAGAGTTGTTACTGCATGAAATTTCAATATCTGTCATATCAAAATCTGGTGATGTAAAATTGTTACCTGTTAAGATTGCAGAAACCCGAGTGTCTTCCTTTGAAATATCAACTTTAGGGATGTATAACTCTGTAAGTTCTACATCTCCATAAATAAACAACTCTATATCCTTCAATTTATCATAGTCCGATTGATAAATATAGTTCCAATCTTTGTACCGACCTAAATAATATATACCTTCTTCCTTTGGACATGTAACTGTAAAATTAAGTGTTTTTTCGTTGCTGTCTCCAGTTGTTGCAGTCCATGCAAGAGATGAGGTATCTAACTCAATTGCATCACCATACTGTATTGCCTGATCATTTTTCCAATATAAATAAACAGGCCCCAGATCAAGGTTAGTTCCTGTTACAGTTATGTCTAAAGTAAAATTACTAACATCATCTATATACTTACTTATTTTCTTTTCTGTATAATTTTTATTTTTAATTGTAAAATTTGTTAACTTATAACCAACAGTTACAGCAAGTCTTACTGTATGTTTTGTATCAGCTGCACTACTGCCAATCTTTACACGGACTGTATATTCTGCAATATCTGATGGAGCATCAAATTCAATTGTTGCAGTTCCTGCTTCTTTATCAACATCGGCAGTTTTGTTTACTTTTGCATTTCCAGCTGCATCCATTACCTGAATTTTAATTGCATCCCCTTCTGGAAGAGCATCCATGTTGGAAATGTTTGCAATTGCAGTAATTTTGCGGTTTGTATCTGTGTTGCTGATATGGTATCTATCCAGAGTAATTGACTGAACTTCTGGAATTGCTTTTGGAACAAAGCTGTAAGTTGTTTCACCAGAAATATTTCCAGCTTTATCTGCAGCTTTTACAGAAATATAAACTGTTGTTGTATTGTCTGCTGTATAATCAGAAACAGCGTAGGAATTTCCTTTTGCTTCTGCATCATCAACAATTATTGTATTGCCGTTCTTTACGTTTACAATTGCATGGTCAAGATCGGCTTCTGCAGGATTTCCCCATGAAATATTGATTGTTCTTGAAGAATGTACATAATTTGCTGCAAGATTTGTAACTGCTGCAGGAGCAACCTTATCAATATTTGTTACGCTGATTACATTTACGGCTTTTGATTTTGAATTGCACTGGGCGTAAACTGTGTAAGTTCCGTTTTCTGTTACAGTAAAGCTGTATTTTCCGTTTTCATCGGCAGTAAGTTCTGTTGAACGGATTGTGGCAAAGTCTTCAATTGTGTGTGTGCCTGCTGCCCATTTTACAGTCTGTGCATCACTTCTGCTAAGCAAAGCTGTAACTGTAACTTCTGAATTTGTTGGAACATTTGAAGCAGGACTCTGAGACAAAGAAATCAATCCTGAAACATCAAAAGCAACATCTTCTACATCAATCTTTTTTACTGTAAAGCTTTTTGAATTTACTTTTGCATAAACTGTGTACCAGTCTTTTTCGCTTACAGTAAATGTGTATTTTCCGTTTTCATCCTTTACAACTTCTGTTCCGCCGTTTTCAAATGCATCTGCTTCAAGTTCGCCTTTTGCATATTTTACCAGCTGTACATCCTGACGGTTCAAAGTTACTTCAACTACAACATCACCATTCAAAGGAACTGCAGGACTCTGACTGAGTGTAATAAGATCCTTTAAATCATAAACAACATCTTCTACAAAGATTGTCTTAACAGCTTCACTTTTTGAATTAGCTTTTGCGTAAACTGTGTAATTACCACTTTTGCTTACTGTAAAAGAAGCAGTTCCGTTTGTTAAAGCTAACGATGTTCCATCACTGGCAAAATCTTTTACGGATTTTTCACCTTCAAGCCATTTTAGAACCTGAACATTTTTTGGAACTACGGTAACATCAACTGTAACATCACCATTTACTGGTGTTACCGGTGTCTGTGTCAGAAGAATGCCGATTTCAACTACCGGATCATCTGGTTCAACATTTACTTTACAGGCTGTTACCCCAGAAAATAAAGCGATTCCCGCCAAAAGACTTAAAAAGGAATTTACTAATCTTTTCATAATTTCTCCTGTCTTTAAAATAATCTTAGACAGTATGAATTATCTCATCGTTTTTACAGTCTGTAATGAGGTGTTCACCCTATAAAAAGTAGGGAATTTTTCCCGAATTTTTTAATACAAAAATCCAAACAGTCATAAAGGAATTTTTGAACCCACTCCAGTTTCAATTCCATCTGCAGCGACAAAAGCATTTTTCAGTTTTAATATTCAAAAACTCTCTGAATGAAAGTCCTCCAGATAACAGAGTTACCGAATTTACTTGACAGGTAACACTGTTATCACTAAGATAACATCGTTATCAGTTATAGATAACAGTGTTATCGGAGGTTATAATTGAAAGTTTCGAAAATTAATGAATGGTTTGAAAAGTTCGGGCGCTTTCAGCTTAAGCACCGCTGGGCTTTTTTAGTTTGTCTTTTGGTTTTTACAATTGCCTCTTCTGCCGGCTTGTATAAATTAAAATTGAATAATGGGGAAGAAGACTGGTTCGATGA
>JAZUJH010000109.1:0-6503 GCA_045642665.1 Treponema sp. | reverse complement strand
GCGAAGACCATCTGACCGGTGCCAGTTACATCAGTGCAGAAACTCTTCGTGAACAAAAAATTGAATGGGAAAAGGAGCAGAAAGCGGCCTGATTTGCATGACTTTTTTCAAAGAAATCGCGAACAAATCTTGACACAATCAAATTGATGATATAAAAACAAGATTTGAATATCGAGAAAAAATAGTAAAATATTCGGATAAACCGTTAAAAGGTATATTGGAAGTTCATGAAGAAACTCCGTATTTCGGAATAGATTTACCGATAGATTGACTATTATAACGAAGTTCTTTTAGATGCTCCTTCTCTATATCCTGCTAAATAGGCTTGTTGCACATCCTTGTGCCTACCAGTTCCTGCTTGGCTTTCTGGAAGAGCATCAAAATTATTCTTTATGGGATTTTGATTTAGTCCATCTTTTATTCCAAGTTCGTATGCACAACCTGCACATTTGTGTCTTCCTGAACCAGATTGGTCATCAGGTAAATCTTCCAAAGATAGATTATAACGATGGTTTTACACTCCTTACATAAAAGTTATTAATAAAATATAATAAAAATAAATCATACCGGTAATAAAAATAGGCATAACAAGAAGTTCAAAGCCGACACAGGCTCAAGGCCTGTGCGGTTTAAAACAATGTTAGACGGACGATTCACTTTGCCATCCAATTTTTACGAAAACATGTATAGGGAATCTCTAAAAATTGCAATTTTTAAAGATAACTTTGAAAACACGATGTTTTAAGCCTTGTAAATCCAAGGATTAAAACTCGCAGGCATATTTTAAAAGTATTTTTCTAGAGATGCCCTTTTACTATATTCAGGTGGTGTTTATGACTTCAGTCTTCCGAGGAGTTTTTCAGTTGCCCCTGACAGACTTAGGAATAACAGAACAAATAAATATGATGAAACAAATGTTTCACAAACTATCTGATTTTTTTGCCATCAAGCACAGCTTCAATAAGCCTGCTCTTTTCATAAACAAGTTTCAGGGAAAAGAACCGGACATCCTTTGCAAGAAGTTCCAGAAATATTTTATCTCCTTCCCAAAGATTCAGGTCTGATATTAGGCTTTTCTTTACCCATTCAAGATTTCCTTCGTCACACTTAATCAGTTCACCCGAAAAATCTTTGCTGGTATAAAGACACATATATTCAACAGGATATTCATCACTAATGAAAGTAACGATTCCACGAAAATTAAAGGAATTAAGAGAAAGCCCTGTTTCCTCCTTTACTTCACGCAAAAGACAATCCTCCGGACTTTCACCTGCTTCAAAATGTCCGCCGACACCTATCCACTTATCCTTGTTTACATCATTCTTTTTTGAAACTCTGTGCAACATCAAATAGCTTTCATCCTTTTCAATGTAGCACAAAGTTGTTAACGGTGAACGTTCCATTTATTTCTTGAGAAGAGCTGCGAACGGATTATATGTGTCACCGAAATCTTCATCACGATGATTTGAAAGATATTCGTTTGCGTTGTCCTGTTCTTCATTTGAAACAACAGGAGAAAGAGCAATGCGGCGTTCTTCAGCATCAACGCTTTCCACTGTAACGTTAAGAACCTGACCAACACTGTAAACCTTCTTGAGATTTGTGTTACGTTCTACAGAAAGCTTAGAAATGTGAACAAGACCGTCAACTCCAGGTGCAAGGTTCAGGAACAAACCGAAGTCTGCAACGCGTGAAACAGGAAGCTCAAGTTCAGTTCCCAGAGGGAATCTTTCTTCAACACCTTCCCAAGGATCCTTTTCAAGTTCCTTTGTGCTGAGAGAAACTCTTTCATGTTCCCAGTCTGTCTTAATGATTTTAGCTTCAATTTCCTGCCCAACTTTGAGAACACTGTTAATGTCTTCAACACGGATGCGTGAAATTTCAGAAACCGGAAGAAGTGCCTGGAATCCGTTAACTACAACAAATGCACCATACTTTTCAATGGACTTAACTGTTCCCTTAACAATCATGCCTACTTTAAGTTCTGAAGCGAGCTTGCTAAGAGCTTCCTGTGCTTCCTCTTCCAAAATTGCACGGTTAGAAACAATGATGTTGCGTCCGTCATTCTTGTATTCCTGAATCCTGAATGTAAGATGTGCTCCAACATATTCAGCACTTTCCTTTCTCTGCTTGTATCCCATCTGAGAGTAAGGACAGAAAGCTCTTGCCGATCCAATCTGAACTTCAAATCCGCCCTTAATCTCCTGAGTTACATGACCTTCAACAGGAACTCCGCTTTTCCATGCATTTTCAAGAACTTCCTTGCCAGCATCCTTTCCGCTAAGTTTTGTCGTAAAGTGAAGTTCCTCATATTTGTTAGAAAGGAAATATACCTTAATCTTGTCCCCTTCCTTTACACTGCAGTCTCCGTTTTCATCACAAAGTTCTGCTTTATCCAAAAAACCTTCGCTCTTGAGCCCAAGGTCCAAGAAAATTGTGTCATCTGTAATTGCTACAACTGTAGTCTCAATCTGCTGTCCAACTTCATACAAATGTTTCATAAAAAATACCCCAAACCAATAAAATAGCTAATAAAAATATCATTAAAGGAATCTCCAAAATTTGCAATTTTTGGAAATAACTTAAAAAAAACGATGTTCTAAGCCTTGTAATTTCAAAGATTAAAACTCGAAAACATCTCTAAAAACTATTTTTCAGAGATGTCCTTAATTCTATAGGATAGACGAGGTTTCTGCAAGTATAAAGAAAATAATTCACTAAAAATACACATTAATAAATACTTAGTTTACAATAATCTGCATAATCAGCAACTCTTATCTTTCACAAACGGAAGATAAAATAAAACTTCCCGGACAAATAATTATGCCAAAGAAGTTTCATCCCGTTCACAAAAAATTACATTCTGCAGAGCATGTCACGCACCTTATGCAAGTTGTTTTTCAGTTTCTTAACTTCTTCAAGGCTGCTCATTATTTTTGACTGCATATAAATATCTGCAATCGCTCCGTCAAATATAAAATCTGCAAAAATTGAAAAGCCGCCCATCTGCATTCTGTAATCAGAAGGAATGGAAATATCGTTGAGGACACGCTGAAGTTCCTGCATTTTACAGGTTATTTCATTCATCCTTGAGCTTGCAGAATTTAATTTCACATGCTTAATGACATCCGTTAAAAATCCGCCGCCAAAAACATCTATGAAACCCCAGTTACGTGCACTCTTAAAATTTTTTTCAGCATCCTCAACAAGCGGTATCAGTTCATTTATAAGACGCCTTGCTTCAAAAACATTCTGTACTTCATTCATATTTTGCTCTCCCTAAAGTTAATGACCGGAATCTAAGCTTCCATGGCTGATTCAACATGTTTCCGACTTACTGTTTCACAATTTTCCTGAGAAGCTATCATGCATGCCCTGTTCATAACTGATTCTATTTTAGCGCAGCTGAATCCGCTGAACATCTTTGCAAGAACATCTTCCGTGCAGGCTGAATCAAAAGTTTTTCCTGCCGAATACATTCTAACAAGTGCGCATCTTGCTTTTTCATCAGGATAAGGAACTTTTACGCGGGCATCAAATCTTCCCGGTCTAATTAACGCTTCATCAAGCGCATTAATATTATTTGTTGCAGCAATAACTAATACTCCTTCCGTCTGTTCAAATCCGTCCAGTTCATTCAGCATTGCTGTTACAATTCTTGTGTTTTCAGTTTCAATTGCAGAACCTGAATAATTTCTTCTGGTTCCTATTCCGTCAAATTCGTCAATAAAAACAATACACGGTGCAGCTTTCCTTGCCTTCCTGAAAAGCAGTTTAACTTTCATTGGTCCTATTGCCATGAACATACTTTCAAAATCAGTTGCCTTAGCCGGAATGAAATTTATTTTTGACTCACCGGCAAGAGCTTTTGCAAAAAGTGTTTTTCCGTTTCCTGGTTCACCTTCAAGAATTATTCCCTTTGGAAGACGCATACCTTTTTTCGCATAGGCCTTCGGATTCTGCATCATATCCATTATCTGTTTCATGTCATTCTTAAGAGAATCCATTCCTACAATGTCATCAAATTTTTTTCCAGTTTTTCTGACAACCTTAAAAGTATTTGGAGAAATAAATTTTCTGAAAACAAAAAAGATAATCACAAAAAATATCCCATAAAAAATTACATCAAGAATTATTGTAATTATTTCTTCCGAACTTTTCTGTACTTCAACTTCAACATCATTCTTCAAAAGAAATTCCTTCAGCAACGGACTTTCAGGATTCAATGTACGGAATTTTTTATCCGAATCATTTTTCATGAAGGAAAGAAAATCTTTTTCAACTGTTACTTTTTTTATTTCACCTTTTTCAACCATGAAACAAAAATCAGAATAACTTACAGCATTTTCACTTCTCTTGTTTCCGATAAAAAAATCAGATGCAAAATATGCAAGAGCACATAACACAAGCAGACAGAGTATAAAAACTTTTTTGTTTCTAATTTTCATCGATTCCATACCTCTCTAAACTATTGGGCACTTCTAAAAAACAACAGGAAGCGCACCATCTATTTTTTTTGTGTTCCCCACAATATAATAAAAATAAAAAAAAACGTCACCGCAAAAATTCTGCAATGACGTTTATATTCGGCACAAATCTTTTATGCCAAAGCAATATCAAGAATCATCATCACTACAAATCCAAACGCAAAGCCTATTGTACCAAGGTTTGAATGACTTCCCTCTGATGCTTCTGGAATCAATTCCTCAACTACAACGTAAAACATTGCTCCAGCTGCAAAAGATAAAACATAAGGCATCAGCGGTACAAAGAAATTTGTAAATGCAATTGTCAAAAAGGCAGCAATAGGTTCAACAACTCCGCTCAGAACTCCAAGCAAAAATGATTTCAGATTTCTGTTTCCGTGACTCTTCAACGGCATTGAAATTATTGCTCCTTCCGGAAAATTCTGGATTGCAATTCCAATTGAAAGTGCCAGTGCACCAGTCAAAGTAACTCCGGCAGAACCATTCATCAGTCCTGCAAAAATTACACCGACAGCCATACCTTCAGGAATATTATGAAGTGTCACAGCAAGAACTATCATTGTAGTTTCCTTGAAACTGGATTTCAGGCCTTCAGGTTTTATAGCATGAACATGAAGATGCGGAATAATCATATCAAGCAGAAGAAGAAATCCCATACCCAGAAGCACGCCCGCAGCAGGTGGCATAAACGATAATTTTCCCAAAGATTTTGACTGTTCAATAGCAGGCAGCAGGAGTGACCAGACACCAGCTGCAATCATTACGCCCGAAGCAAATCCTACAAGGATTTTCTGAAACTTTTCATGAATATTTTTCTTTAAAAGAAAGACACATGCAGAACCGAGCGCAGTACCCAGAAGAGGAATAAGCAGTCCAATAATTACATTTGCATTCATATATATATATTATATCAAAAAAATAACATTGAAAAAAGTAATACGCTGATATATTTAAATAAAAATCAACTAAAATAGCTGAACGGACATAGGGTCATCTTATAACTTAAAATGGGTGCATAAAACAACACAGAAAAAGGAGCAGATTTAAGGTGCCAACAGCCGATAAACTAAATAAGGCGGTAAGCACATGGCAAAAAAGCAACAGTCATTCAGCAAGGATTTCAAGAAGCCGGTATTACTATGAGCCGCATAAAGAAGTCCGGATTCAGCATCCATACTACGGATACCCTAAAATCTGGCGGGAAATAAATGAACACGGCACAGACACAACAGAAGCTACTGTTCGCCGTGTAATGCGAAGATTTGGAATTACAGCGATATTTCCGGGCAGAAACCTTTCAAAAGCCTGCAAATATCATAAGAAATATCCGTATCCTCTCAAAAACAAGATTATCAGATATCCGAATCATGTATGGCCAACGGATATCACATACATAAAATTGCCGATAAGCATGGATGCAAAAGACAGGGCTTCGGACAACATCAGACTTGAGCGTCTCTGGAGAAGTCTCTAATACGAGGACATCTACCTTAGACGCCATGAAACAATAAAGGAACTGAAGGAAGGAATCACCGCTACTTCAATTTATATATTTCATCAGTCGCCGGACTACAACGTACCTGATGAAATATATAAATACTTCCGCTATAATGAACCGGAGAAAAAACACTCTGCATAAATTTTTACACCTTAAACCTGTAAAAAATTTGTGTTGACTAAACAGCGCGATTTAAATCGATCTGAACCTAGTAGCCATAATCCTCACTTTCATATTGGCAAAACAGGTCATATTCCAATAACTGATTAAGGGGAAAAAAGAAAGATGTTGATTAATTGTTTATATGATGAAAATGAATTAGCAGATATAATTTATATTTCAGACTCTATAAAAGATGTTGAAAAATTACAAAATGATTTTTTATCATGGGTTTTTAATAATCCTACATATATGAAAGATGTAAAAGGAATAAAAGTATGTGCATATGATACAAAGGATTTTGTAGATTGGATAAATAATAAATTAGGATATAAAGACATAGAGCCTTCTAAAATTAT
>JAZUJH010000108.1:0-2504 GCA_045642665.1 Treponema sp. | reverse complement strand
CATATTCCGTTTCCAAACATTTGCTATATTTGATTCTTTTTTCCATAGTTTCCCCCCTTATAAAATGTCATTTATTTACTCTATCTTTCAAATTCTTACTGAATCTGACACGGGGACATTTTGAAGCTTCAATTGTTATCTTTTCCCCAGTCCCTGGATTTACTCCTTCCCTGGAAGCCCGTTCTCCCACGTAAAATATACCAAATCCCGACAATTGAACGCTGCCGCCATTCTCCAATTCCCTGCCTATAATTTTTGTAAATGCATCAATAAATGAGTCCGTGTCCTTCTTAGTAAATCCGGTTTCGCCAGCAACCGCACTGATAAGTTCCGCTTTATTCATATTCGAGTCTCCTTTAGTTTATTCATGCACTCAGGCTGTAGTTTTCTTCTTTCTCAAAGCCGTAATATTGAGCACATAAATCCCTCATTTTCTGGGATGCTGAATACATCTTTTCAAATCTCTTCTTCTGGCTACAACTGTCTTCTTCTGTAATGTCATAATCAAGCATAATATGTGCATCTTTCAGAAACTCAGCATAGAAGAATTCGCGTTCCTGAAAAGGAATATCCATGCAGACCCCTTTGAAATTTTCTTCTCTTGTCTTGTTCAGATCATGAAAGAATGCAGCTGTTCTGGCCATGTTTGAAACTTTCTGCAGCCGGGCATCAAATTTTTCATCTGCAACTTCCTGATTTGCCTCACTATAGATAACATCCTCCGTATCCTTACAGATTTGAAGGAGGGTATCTGAAAAAAGGAAATCGTCTTCGGTTATGACCTTAAGACCTAGTCGTTTAGCCTCTTCAAGTTCTCGTTTTGCACCTTTACTTGAAGCCCAATCATCCAGCAGATATATACCCTGGCAGAATGAAAGTGCGAGAAAATCTATCTGCATGTACTGTTCGTACTCAAAGCCATTTGGCAAAATAGCAGGATTGAAAACATCATATCCATAAGAAATAAGCTTGTTGGCGGCCTTTTCAAATTTCTGCTTGTAGTTCTTGTCGCCTGTAATTTTTCCGCTAATATAAATCATCATATATTTCATCCTCCTTCTGTATCATTCGTTATTAGTATAATCATTAGATGTGCCAAAGATTGGCACTGCTTTTAAAAATTTGTGTTATAATGGTGATATGGCAAAGACAAAAGAAAATCACACAAAACCGTTAAGATTGTTCAAGATTGAACAGGAAATCCAGAAAGGCAATTTTCCAAATGTTGAATCCCTCATGGATCTGCTGGAGGTATCCCGACGAACTGTTTTACGAGACATTGATGAACTGAAGATTTATTATCATGCACCTATCGAGTATGATGCATTCAAAAAGGGATATTATTACAGCGACAATACCTATTTTGTCAAAAACATGATGCTGACGGAAAGTGAAATATTCGCAGTTACAGGTATCCTTCCTCTCATGGAACGTTATAATAACACACCACTAAAGAAAACTATCAGCAAAGTCTATGAAACTCTGTCTCAGATGCTTCCCAACCAGGTCGAAGTCCAGACAAGTTTCATGAATGATGTTGAATTCATCGCCGATCCTATTCCTGCTATTGATGAAGATGTATTCAATTCCGTCTTTACAGCCACAAAGCTTCATCAAATTATGAAATTCAAATACCGCTCAATCAGTGCAACTGAATATAAGGAACATGAACTGCATCCGTATAAAGTTTACTGTCAGAAGGGTGATTGGTATGTCCTTGGATTCTCTCCCAAGCACAATAACTTTTCGACTTTCACCCTAGCCAGAATGAAGAGTATAAAACTTGGAGATAAATTCGAGGTAGACACTGATTATGAAAAAAAGGTCCACATTGATCCAAATTTTGGAATCTGGAACAACGACAACCCTCCTGAAAAAATCGAGCTTCTTTTTGACAAGTCAATAAACACATATATTTTGGAAAGAACCTGGCACAAGAACCAGGAATGCCATCAGAATGAGGATGGATCCGTTTACCTGAGCTTCACCTCAAACCAAGACCAGGAAACTCTTTTCTGGGTGATGAAGTTTGGCTCAAAGGTAAAGGTCCTGAATCCTCCTAGCCTTAAGGAAAAGGTTGTTGCAGAACTTAGGAAAACTCTTGAAAATTACTAGTTCTGAATCTCAAGCCCCATGTACATCTTTCTTTTAACATCCTGGTCGATTGTTCCAAAAATCTTTTCAAAATAATCTGACCAGGTATACTTCTGCCATTTTCCCCAAGCATCAATGTATCCATCATCAGCCTTTCTTCCGGCAAAATAGACACCATTTATCTGACTTGCTTCATACTGTGAATTGTAATGCTTCTTTGCGAACAATTCCTGCGCAAATATAATATGCACCGTAAGTTCTGGATTAGACACAGATGTTGGCCAGCAGGTAAAGCCTATAACTTTATCAGATCCATCAACATTCATCTGATTTCCGAAAACATTCAAAGAAAGTTGATAGTACATCAAATTGTCATACTTGAATGCATAAATCTGATTATTCATCTTGAG
>JAZUJH010000107.1:0-12161 GCA_045642665.1 Treponema sp. | reverse complement strand
TTTTTAAAATATTTATTATTTGTTCAATTTTAGAGTTTATGTTTTTAAGTAGAACAAAATTTAATTTAAACTAAATTCCAGAGAGTTTTAATTTGTATAAATTAGAGCAAACTTTATCAAATGCATTCTTGTCGTTATTTTTGGGATTAACAATTGAGAGATACGTATTAGAATTTATGCTATGCATAGAAATGTTAAATTTAAACTTACCAGGATACTTTTTTACTCTAGTGATTAGCTCATCATCGATAAAGTATCCATTTGTAACTATACTTACGGATGGGAAGTAATTGTTTTTTTCTATGAAATCAAGATATCTAATAAGTGATTTTTTTTGTAAAAGTGGTTCACCTCCAGTAAAAGTAATGGCATTATATTTCTTTTTTTTAAGCTCAAGAAGCAAAGAACACATTTCATCTTCTGAGGTTTCTCCTCGAATAGAGTTCATATCCATACCTTCTTCATGGCAAAAAAAGCATTGATAGTTACAGTGTTCTGTGAGAGATAAGCGTATTCTTTTTTCTTGGGTAATTTTTTTTGAAAATATTATTTTCTCAAAATCTCCAGATTGTATTAAATAAGTTGAAGTAATCAAAAAATCAAGTATATTTTTATTGGATTTTGGAACGATTAATTCTATGTCAATATACCCCTTTCTTTGAAGTAGTTTTTCCAAAGTAACAAAGAAAAGCAGTGGTTCTTCGATATGAACATTAATGAAAATGGATATTTTCGAATTGTTGTGATTACATTCTAAGGAATAAGATTTTGACGAAGTTGTGAGAACGATTTTTTTAGAATTAATTTCTATGTCCATATAGTAATTATATCACGATATTTTGTTTTTTATGTAGGGCACAGTAAATGTCTATGTGAATTCTTGAAAAAAAATATTCTATTTTTGTTGATTTTTAGATTCTGACGTTTCTTTTTTATTATATAAGCCAGGTATTTGATTCCTGAAGACTAAATAAGGAGTAAAGATATGGTTTCTTTCACAAAAGCAGATGAAGCAAAGGTAAAGGGTAAGTTTGATTCATTCAAACAGGGTAAATTCAGTGCTGGAGATACAGCTACTGTTCTTAATAACACAGCTGATATTTTATCAAAGGGGACAACAGGTCCATTAGCAAAGTTCTTTGATGATATCAAAACGATGTGTGAGATGGTAAAAGCATGGGTAAAAAAGGATTATCGAGAAATTCCTGTAAAAACAATTGGAATGATTATTCTTACACTTGGATATGTCTTCTCACCAGTAGATATTATTCCTGATGTAATTCCTGTTATAGGTCTTGTAGATGATGCTACAATGGTCGGTCTTTGTATTGCAGCAGCAAGAAGTGACATTGAAGATTTCAGAATATGGGCTCGTAGTCATCAGAAATTGCTGAAATAGTTTAAGGAGGATGGATTTATGATTGCAGAAGTAATTACTTTGGGTTTAATTGGTGTAGCATCTTACGTAACTGGAGATAGCAGTAGAAAATCTAAAATGCGTCAGATTGGTTCAGATATCGTAGATGTTGCTAAAGATGTTGGGAATTCTACAGTTCAAGTAACAAAAGATTTTATAAATTAAGATTAAAGTAAAAGGAGATACCAAATGAAAGGTAGAATTGTTGATTTTTATACAGAAAAGAGTCAAATGTCTGTAAGCGGAATTAAAGGGGGGCGAGGATATTCTAATGAACCAGGATTTGGTGGTTATTATAATGGAGCAGGTGCATTTTGTTCTTATCCGGTAAGTCATCTTTATATGAAAGTTGTTCTTTATACAAAAAATGGAAACCAAACAGAATCTATTGATATCCGTGATTATGTGAAATCGCAAACAGGGAATAGAAGAATAACGCAGAACTATATTCAGCAATTGAAGTCAAATAACTGTGGAAAAAAAAGCGGATTTTTCAGGAAGTTTTGTTTATGGTTATGATCTACAGGATTATAGCATTTTAGATTTGTAAAACGGAGGTGAACTTTATGAAACCTGTAAATATGAATTATGAATACCTGGAGATTCCTGGAGATTTACCTATAAAAGAACGTAATTACTTTAAAGTTGTTGCAAAATGTGGACATGTAGGTAAGGGTTATTACTTCGAAGGAAAATTTTATGTTATGGCACCAACCGCTACAAGAGCTGCCGAAAAGACCAGAAAGTTTCCAAGAGTAAAGCATGATTATAAAGATGCTATTATTTCTGTGGAACCAATCAGTTATCAGGAGTATTTGGAAGGTCAGAACTATGAATATAATCGTCCTTACTATAACTGTCTTAGTAAACAGGAACAACTTATGAATTGGGATGATATATGTCAGGATATTCATTTTGAAGATTCCTATTACCAGGAAGAAAAGAAAAAATCAAAGAAACATTCCTTAAAGAATACTTACAATTATGATCCAATGTATCAGGAACTAAAAAGATACAGAGGAAATATAAGTGTTATTGATGTTGCATAAAATTATACAAGGAGACATACATGCGTGGTTATAGATTTTCACTAGACTTAACTTTACTTGGAGCCTTACTTGGGGCAGTTATTACTGGTGGGATAGGAGTCTATAGAAAATTGAGAGACCATAAGATTAACAAAGAAAAACTAGATCTTACTGATGAATTGAATCAAAGAATAGGATACTTAAAATGTAAATTAGATGAATTACATGCCCAAAAAGAATCTTTTAGAACCAAAAACATTTTTCGCAGGTTTTCAAACAGAAAACAAGTGGAATTAATTGAGATTGAAATAAATGCACTGGAACAACAAATAAAGTCATTTGAGCAAAGAATTATGGAGATTCGATCAAGTAATTCAATGCGTATGCTTCATTATGTTGAAAAGACACCTTCTAAAGAAGTTTCGAGACCAGTTAAATTATTACCGGCTATATAAATATAGTAACACACAAATTGTACTGTTTTAGAATTTCAGGGGGGTTATATATGAAAAGCACAATAATTGATGGAATCGATTTTTCTAAGATTGAAGAATATACTCCAGATGATTTTTATAAAGCTGAATCAATTAATCATAATCCAGAACTTCAATTTTTAATTGCCTGCGAGTTTGAACCTTACATTGTAACTGAATTTACGCAAGAAATTTATGACAAAAATTCTACTTTGTATTCGGGAGACGAAACACAAATATGGTCCCATTATGAAGAAGAAGTAATGAACTTAAGAGTTGACTGGTTAGTAAAATCAGCTAAACAAGGTTATTCAGATGCGTGTTATGAATTGGCACAATTGTTTTTTAGGCATATATCAAACAAAAGGAAACGAGTTTTTTATCAGGCTCCTAATGATGAGTGGAATACAATGGAACCTCTACTTGATGATTATGAAAAGGAAATAGACAAATTGAGGGGTATTGGTCAGCGAGATAAAAAGTCAGATGAAGAAAAACAAACAATTTATATTGAAAAATATCTTAAAGCAATTAAAAAAGCTGCCAAAAGGTTACATCCTCAGGCATGTGAAGATTTAATCCGATGTTATCGTTTTGGTGCCTTCGGAATAAAGAAGAATATTTTATTTGCCAAAATATTGATTGCATTAGTTTGTCTAAAGAATAACTGTTCATATGATTGGAAATCTATGGACTTCATTAATAAATTAGAAAGAAAAGACAGAAAAAAGGCCTTCCAAAAACAAATATCACATAATTTTTTACAACAGGCTAGAAAATGCTTAAAAGAACTTGATAAAAAGAATGACTATTCAAAAAGAGAAAAACTCATAAAGGCTGCAGAATCATATTTTAAGAAAGCTGTTCGGTATAAAGATTGTTCTGCTCAGTATGAATACGCAATGTTCTTGTTAGATTATAAAAGAGCGCCTGGAGAGAAAGTTGTTCATCTTCTTGAGAATGCAGCTGATAGGTATGTGTTGGCTCGATTGCAATTAGGTAAATACCATTTAGCATATACTGATAATCTTGAGGAAGCTGTTAAATATATTCGTTCTTCATGCAATTGTCATTACGGCAATGAATTTGGTTTGAATCCTGATAAGTGGATTGAAAAATATGGTAATTGTGCTGAACTTAAAAAGAAAGCAATATCCGGTGATGTTCAATCTATGTTTGAATTGAGTGAGTTTTATATTGCAAGAGATAGCTGGGCAAAATCTGAGAATGCTCATTTCTGGGTCCAAAAAGCGGCAGCCGGTGGTCATACTAAAGCTATGGACACAGTTGGTTTTGCATTGTTTATGGGATGGCGTGAATTTGGTGGATTAAATGAATCTTTGGCAATTGAATATATGACAAAGGCTGCTGAAGATAATATTGCTCAATCTGCTGACATACTGGGAGAGTGCTATATCTATGGATAGGGTGTTGAAAAAAATTACGACAAAGCGAAAAAATACCTGGAAATAGCAGCCAAAAATGGTTCAACAAACGCAAAACAGAAACAAATCCATTTCGAAGAAATAATCAAAGAAGATGGTAATAAACTCCTGTCCAAATATAGAGAATTCTATAATTAAATATTCGAGAAAAATTAAAAATATTGTCAACAAAATACATAATAAGTTCCTTATATATAGTGTAAGAAAAAACACGAGGAGGTTATATTATGTTTTTCTTAATTCCTTTTGCAGCTGCTGCTGTGGCTGCAACCACTACAGCAATTTCTACATCAGCAATAATCGGAGGAACCGCAGCATCGACAGCAGTTGCAGTTGGTCTAAAAAAATATGCTGATTATGTAGAGGAAGAAAATGAACGAGAGGTTTCTTCTGTTCGAAAAAATTCTACCAAAATTATTAATAAATGTGCAATAAATGCAAGAAAAAATCTTGATACCTACAAATCAGATGTGCTTGTTTCTTTGGAAAAGAATATTTCCTCGAGTAATATGACACCTGACGACAAAAAAAATGTCTTGATGCACTTTCAAGATCTGTGATCAAAGGAGGAGAGTAAAATAATGAATTCTATTTTTGAATTAGTTAAGAACAAAGAGAATGAACGTGATTATGCTCTTCATGAATTAAAAGTTCGAAAAAAATTTGCAAACAATGTTTTGCAAGACGTTTATGAAAATCGCAATAAGCAGACGAAGTTTAAACAGGACTTAATTTCTAGTCTTCTGGCTGATGGAGATTTTGAGACAGCTAAAGAAAAAATGGCTGAACTAGAAGAATTCTTAAAACAGTCACCAGATGAAGAGATAAAAGCAAGATTAGAAGATTATAACAGTATTAATTGTCAAAAGGAGATGTAATTATGAGTAAAAAACTTCCAATTCCAAAGAAGATTCCTGGCGGAAAATTAATGGTTGCCTCGGCAGCTTTTGAAGCTGTTCCAAGCATTATCAGTTCTGTTTCTACAATTGTTGAAAGTAACAATAACCGTGATGTTCAGATTGCAGCAATAAATGCAAGATCAGAAGTTGAAAGAGAAAAAATTCAATGTGATTATCAAGACAAATGTAATTCATGGGCATTTAAATCTCAAGTTATGTCGCAAGCTTTTCAGAGTGACAAAATTTCAGGTAGCCAGACAATTGAAATGTTTAAGGAGAGCTTAAAATGAATCCATTGGTATTAACAGGAGCATCATCACTGGCTACAAACTCGGCAAGCATTTTTGATTCGGTTTCAAGGATTGTTTGTTCGAATAATGAGAAGGAAGTAAAGATTGCAGCCATAAAAGCTGCTACGGATGTAAGTTGTAAAAAAATAAAAGCGAAGGCTAATAGTGACAAACTTGTTATTGAGTTTTGTTATAAGCAGTCGATGAATGCCTTAGAGTCTGGAAAACTGACAAGCAATCAAAAGAGAGAGTTCATTATGCATAGCATTCGTACAATAAATTCTGTTAATTAAAAATAAAAAGTTGTCAACTTTATAAAGTTTCGATTCCTTATATATATTGTTGGTACTAACAAGGAATGGAGTTCCAGACTCCAATAAACTGGTAAGCAAACTTAAAGAGGAAATAAACTATGAAAGAATTCAATCAGAAAGACATTGACGAAAAATTTAACTCATTTACATCTTATACAGATGCAGATGCTGAAAAAGTTATGGAAAATCAGGAAAAAATTGAGAAAATTGCTTCCAATGGCACATTAAGTAAGTTTCTCGATGATATAAAACTGTATTTTAAGATGCTTGGTGACATTTTTACAGGGAAATATAAGAAAATTCCTGTTGGGACTATTGCAGCTATTGTGGGAACTTTGCTATATGTCCTTTCACCTGTAGATTTAATTCCAGATTTTATTCCTGTAATTGGTTATCTTGATGATGCAGCTATTCTTGCAGCATGTCTTAATTTTACAAGATTTGATGTTGAAGAATATAAAAAAGAAAAAGAAGAAGATACAAAAGAAATAAGTGCTTAATCTAATGCCCCGCTTTTAAGGGGCAAGGAGTAAAACTTGAAAAGTAACATAAAATGGCATAAAGAGCTTGTAAGTGGAAAATGGTATAGTGTTGCTGATGTTGAACATGTACCGATGATTGAACATCTAAAAGATGGATCTTATAAAGTACGAAATTGTAACGGTAAAGCAATTATTCACCGGGAATTTTCAGATGCTATAAAACTTGCCATTGAAACATATAAAAAATTCAGCAAGTTTAACAAAAGGTTTGATGAACAAGGAGCATAACTGTGATTAATAATTTTGTTCCACCAAGGCCAGGAGACATAATTGCTCTTATGTGCCTAGATTGTAAGATGATGTTTCATGGAAAGAATCCTGGCTATGGATTTTCCAGATTATTTTCAAAAACAAAATGCCCGCAATGTAAGAGCAGGAGAGTAGTGCCTCATCCTGGAGTACACTATTAAGTGGAGAAAAGCATAGAAGAGTTGTATAATATTTATGGGAAGAAATTGAGATATTATAAAATTTTTTGTCAACTTTCCTGAAAAAACGCTCCTTATAAAATATATAGATACTTTTGGAGGATAATAATAATGAAAAAGATCGTAATTTCAACAATACCTACAGATGACAGATTGGTAAAAAGACAATATCCAGTAGATGGAAATGCTTCAATTCAGGTAAATGAACCTGTTTACTTTGCTGTAAATTCAGCTTTAGCTAATAACCTTGAAAAAGATGATGATGTCAAAGTCATTCTTTTAGGAACTACAAGAGAAAATGACTCTGTAAAAAAGAACATGAATCTTTTTATGGAAGAACTTCATCATTTTAATACAGTTGGAGCAAATATACGTGAAGCTGTAATTACTCGTCCATTTGACGAATCAAAGACAAATTTCCATTTTATGTATGAAAGCATTCTCGATGAACTGGAAGAAGACGCAGAACTTTATGTTGATATTACATTTGGACCAAAGACTCCAGTTCTTCTTGTATTCAGTGTACTTCAGTTTGCAGAAAAATTCTTCCATTGTACAATTGGAAATATTGTTTATTCAAAAGTAATTTTCAAACCTGGTACTTCAGAAGTCATCCCAGGATCTGAAATGATTTATGATATAACTCCATTGTACATGTTAAACAGTATAACAAATACAATTCAGTGTTCTGACAGTGCTAAAGCTGTAGAAGCCGTAAAAGCTCTGTTTGAGGACTAATAAATGGAAAATAAGAAAACTGTTTATCATGACAGGGTAAATATTCTCTTCTCTGAATATTATAACAGCAGGGAAGAGAGCAACATGGAAACTAAAAAACAGACATTGCTTATGAAAATTTATGAAGCAATGTTTTGTTATTTAGATTGTTGTGGGAAACCTTTTAATTACTCTGGTAACGCAAAATATACTGATTATTCTCTTAAACTTTTGGAAGTAACAAAAAGCAGCCTAAAGAGTTTTTGTGAAAAGAAATTTGAAATCGATCCTGAAACAAAATCCTTAAAGAATGCAAACTTTGCAGCATATTTGAAAAACTTTATGAACTTGCGTTTTAACTCACTTGAAGCTAAAAATTCTTTAGAAGATAAAACAGGAATATCTATTCCACGTGAGAAAAATCTTTTAATTCGAAAGCTGAAAAAAGAATATGAACATCTAAGTAGAACAATAAAAAATAATGTTCTATTGAATGAACAAATAAAAATTCGGTTCAATTTGTCTGATGAAGATCTAAAAACATATCTTCCTTTAATTGAAGGAGAAAAGGTTTCAATAGATAAACCAATAGGAGATGAGGGGGAAGGATCTACATTCGGTGATCTTCTTCAGTCAAAAACCTTTCAAACACCTGAGGAAGCATACGAGAATTCTGAAGCTCTAAAACTATTTCTAGATAAAATTCAAAATGCATGGATTCTCAGTAAAGATACAGATGGAGTTTTATCAGATGCATTAACTGCAGATATCTTAGGAAGGTTATTCGGAAAAATCACTGAAGGAATTATGGAAAATTCTATTTATCCTATGTTTCACGAATATTCATGTTTTAATTCCGTAATGCTTAAGAATTTCTTTGAGGACCCTTCTTTCAAACTTCCAACTCAGGAAGAAATAGGACAACAACATCCAAATAAAGAGGGGAAACCAATGTCAAAATCTGGTGTCTCTGTAAAACTTACACGCTTTTATGAAAAAATAAAATAAAAATTTAACGCTTAATTGTTAACTCCTCGAAAAAAACGCCCCTTATTTAGGTTATAAAGAACTAAATAGGGGGTCTTTTTATGAAAACACTTTTATGCGCTGGTTGGAAAAAATCTTCATGTGATGACGGCCCTGGAATTAGAAGCGTTCTTTTCCTTCAAGGCTGCAGAATGAATTGTCCAGGATGCCAGAACAGTTGTACTCATAATGCTGATAATGGTGAGATAATGACAATAAAAGAAGTATCAGACTTTATAATTACCAATTGCCGTAATAAGAAAATCACTATTTCTGGTGGAGAACCATTGGAACAGCTCCCATCTCTTTTACCTTTATTAGAAAACTTACAATCTAAAGGATTTAATATCTGCTTATACACTGGTTGGGAATATAATAAAGTTCCAAAATCAGTTTTCCCTTATATCAATTACCTTAAATGTGGTCATTTTGATATAACAAAGAGAGATTCAAGATTTATGTATGTAGGTTCAACAAATCAGAAGATGTATAAGATTTTCGGTGATATAATAGAAGAAATGAACTTATTTAGATTGGAGGAGTGTGCTTAAAATGAACAAGGAACTTGCAAATTGTCAGACGAATGCAACTCAAAATATTGTAAAAGCAGGAGAAGAATATATCAAAAATACTTTGCTATCAGAAGTCATTCCTGAGTATGCTGCAATTAATCATAAGACAAAAGCAGTTCACATTCATGATTTTGAATTTTATGGAATCTCTCATAACTGTATTGGAATCCGAGTTTCAACTCTTCTTGATAACCGAAAAATGTCTTTTTCCCAATTTCTTCGAGAACTAGGAAGAAAAATTGTATGGCTAACAAATCAACAGTCAGGGGGAATAGGATTTCTTGATTTTGATTCTGATATGGCAGAATATATCGATGCCATTTCAGACGAATTAGCTATAGAAGAATTAAGAGAATTTTTCTTTGATCTTAATACTTTCAGTCGTAAAGGTTGTGAAAAACCTTATGTTACGTTTAATTTTGGATTAAATACATCAGATAAAGGTCGTCGATGTTCAAAATTATTGCTTTCAGCTTATTCTAAAGGTGACCAGAATGGAAATCCTTTAATCTTTCCAAATCTTGTATTCAAACTTAAAAAAGAAATAAATGTTGAAGAAAATACACCTAATTATGATCTTTATCAACTTGCTTTATCTGTAACATCGAAACGAATGGTGCCAACTTATTTTAACTGCGATGCAGAAGGAAACAAAAATGCAGACATGAATAAGATTGGAATAATGGGATGTCGAACTAGAGTAGTGTCAAATATATATGGAGAAGAATCAGGACTTAATCGTGGAAATATAGCCTGTGTTACTATAAATTTGGTCCAGCTTGCTTTTCGAGCAAATAATTCTATTAAAAATTTGCTTTCGTTAATTCAAGAGAAAATGGAGGATAGTAAGAATCTTCTTCTTCATCGACAAAACTACCTTGTTGAACATGGTAATTTTTCTGAAATCAAAGCTAATGGGATTTATAAGGATTCAGACAAAGATAACTTAGAGATGTTAAGGAATGGTACTCTGTCTATTGGATTTATTGGTCTGTGGGATGCTATATCTGTTTTACATAGTTGCAGTTTTGAATCTATAAATGATATGCAAAAATATGAATTAGAAGCATATAACATAGTTGAATTTATGCGTAAAGAAGTTGATACCTATAAGGAATCAACTAACTTGAATTTTTCTTTGCTGGCTTCAGCAGCAGAAGGAGTTTCAGGATCTTTTGCAGAATATGATAAATGTCATCTTGGGGAAAATTCTGAAGTTTGCGTAAAAGGATATTATACTAATTCTTTTCATGTTCCAGTTTATGTAGAATGTGATTATATTCAAAAAATTGATTTCGAAGCACCATTTCATAATCTTTGTAATGGAGGTTGTATTACATATATAGAAATGGATGAAATGCCAGGAAATAATGTTGAGGCAACCTATGAAGTAATTGATTATGCGTATAAGGCTGGATGTAATTATATTGGAATAAACTTTCCATTGGATAATTGTAATTCTTGTGGTTTTATTGGAAGAATTGCTGGTAAATGTCCTAAATGTGAATCAGATAATATACGCCGTTTACGAAGAGTTTCTGGATATCTAGCCGAAGAAAATAGATTTACGATGGGGAAGAAGAAAGAGATGTTGCTTAGAAAATCACATTTACAGAATAATCTAAACTGGTAAAATATCAGATAGTAATTTCTAACTTTATATTATGAACAAAATTATGATTTACTTTCTTTCAATAAACAAAAAAATTGATACAATGAAAAGAACAACATTAGTCATTTCAGCAACATTTTTACTTCTCACATCCTGCACAACAAAGCAGTTCCCTCAGAAAGAGTACGACCAAGCCTACGAAGCCTTAATCTCCGAAAACTACACCCAGGCGGCAAAGCAATTCGCCAACCTTTCTTCAAAGTATTCTGTCTACCCAGAAATCTGGTATCAATACGGCCTGTGCCTCATGGAAACGGGTGATTACGACTCAGCCATCGAATCCTTCAACAAAGCTGCAGAACTCTACGAAAACTCCGTGATGTACGATGATAAACCAGGACTCCGTGACGATGCCCTGGTAACTATTGGTGAAGTCCACCTTCTCCATCATGATTTTGATTCAGCCAAAGATCAGTTTGAAAAATGTTTATCTCTTAAAAATGACCGTGATATGGTCATAGCAATTGCAGCTACATATATACGCCTTGGATTTACTGCAGAATGTGAAGCTTATTTTGCTGAAAAAGGGATTGATTAGGCAGAATTACGCTAAACATGGCGTTTTTAACGCTATATGCAGTGTGTTAATGGTGTAATTTGTCTACTTGTACACTATATATAGCGTACAAGTAGACAGAATGTACATTATATGCTATTCCGAAATGAAAGCGGTATTCTCTCAGAAATGGATTTCCCGTTTCGAAACAATCTGAAATGAGATATTGTCAAATGCTGCGGACTGAAGTTTGAACCGCTTAAGTTTTAGGAAGCTTCTTTCAGCACACCGTTTTCAAATTTTATATCTCCGGCGACAGGTTCAAGCTTTTCAAAGCCTCGCAGTCGCCGCCAGCCTTTTTCTGCCTGCCGAAGGGCCTCCTGAAACTTATCGGTTGAAACACCTGCAGGATAAAGGGCTGCAATAAGTGTTTCCTGTGTCGGTGTATTTCTCACAAACGGCGGCAGAATCCTGCTGACAAATTTTTCCGTTGACTGCCGGTCATCCACGCGCGGAAGTTTCACTACAATATTTCCGCTTGATGCCTGGACTGTCCGTGCCCTGCTGTAACCGTTTCCTACAGCTTTTCTGTTTACTTTTTCGTCTACGATTAATGCCTTTCTGTCCAAAAAAGCCTGGACTTCCTCGGAGCAGATTTTCTCAATCATTTCCCGGCTTGCTTTCCTGACTGTTCCTTCCGGAAAATCAAAGCAGAGACTATTTTCTTTTTTCTCATTAAGTTGTAAAATGTTGTCCGTAAGAGTTTTGCTTCGGTATGCCGTAATTTTTTTTCGAAAAACATTATACCCGATTCAAACCTCTTTTTCTATCCATGCCATACC
>JAZUJH010000106.1:0-2420 GCA_045642665.1 Treponema sp. | reverse complement strand
CGAGTGAAGACGGGTCGGAAGGAGGCGACATGGACGTCGCCGACTGTAGACCTTCGACTCCCGTAGGAGCTAGTCATAAAAAAGGGGCTGTCCTAGAAGTTATTAAAACTTCAAAAGGGGCAGCCCATTTTTTGTAATTTTTTATTTTTGTTTTTTTGAAGGTGTAGTTTTTTTCTTTCAGGCTCTCAGCAGCCTTGCAATCTGCTTAAAATCGTACCCAAGCATCAATAATCCCCATTCAATTCCGACTTTTTCCTTACCGCGTAAATGAAACCTTCTGAATTTCAGGTTCCCCTTTGTCTGGCCGAAGACAGTCTCACACTCTGTCGAGCGTTTTTTCATGAGAGCTTTATATTCATCTGTTGCAAGAAGTTCCTTTACCTTTGTTTTCTGGGAAATCCAATTTTCATTTCGCTGAATCATTCGCCCGTACTCAGACTTTGTACACGATTCTCTAAACGGACATCCTTCGCAGTTATCACACTGGTAGACATCTAAAACCTGTTCATAACCGGAATGATTTTTCTTTGTTACCGTCTTTTTATAGGGAACGGGATTTCCGCATGGGCAGGTGTATTCCTTCTGCTCTGAATCGTATTTCCAGTTTTCAGGATTGAATGTCTTTCGTTTGAATCCTTTCTTTATTTCTTTCTCGTAAGTTGAATACTTGATGGCGCCTGTTATTTCGTTTTCTTCAAGATAGTCATAGTTCTCCTCGCTTCCATAACCTGCATCTGCAATCACAGTCTTGAACTTGCAGTCCAACCTTTCCATCACATTTTCAAGGTGAGGTATGAATGTTCTTGTGTCCGTAGGATTTGGAAAGACGTCATAACCGATTACAAAATTGTTCTCTGTTCCGACCTGTATGTTGTAGCCCGGCTTCAGCTGTCCGTTGAGCATGTGGTCTTCCTTCATGCGCATGAAAGTTGCGTCTTCATCTGTCTTTGAGTAGCTGTTCCTGCCGTCGAATGTTGCGTTTGCCTTTTCGTACTTTTCTTTTCTTGGAAGATAGTCCTTCTCAATCTGGCGTTTTGCTTTTTTCAGTTTTTTTTTACGTCTTTTGACTCTTCATCATCAAGGTCATTTATTTCGGCAAGACGCTCGTTGATTTTTGCTGCGGCTTCCTTTATTTCTTCGCTGGTGACTGTGATGTCTTCTCCAAGTTCAGCAAGATCCTTGTCTCCGTAGACTTCATTTTCCCTGTGGGTGATTTCCTCAACATCCTTCAGGAACACTTTCAGCTTTTCATCAAGCTTCTTCTCGTTCTTCTCAACCGCCTTCTTCCACACAAAAGTGTATTTGTTTGCGGCGCTTTCTATTTTTGTTCCGTCCACGAAATATTTCTCAAGGCTGACGTATCCTTTTCTGTTCAGGAGTTTTACTGTCGAGATGAATATTTCTTCGATTGAGTCCTTAAGCTTTTCTCCACGGAATTTGTTGATTGTCCTGAAGTCCGGTTTCTGGAATCCTGTGAGCCACATCACGTTCACGTTTTCACGGCACTGTTTGGCTATCATTCTTGATGAGTATGTTCCCGTCATGTAGCAGTAGATTAATACTTTCAAAAGCATGACCGGATTGTACCTGCTTGCGCCGCCACCTTTTGTGCCTTTTGCAAACACTTCTTCAATCCTCAGTTCGTCTACTGTCTTGCTTACGATTCTTGCAAAATGATTTTCCGGCACCAGTTCATCAAGGCTCGGTGGTAAAAGCCACTGTTCGTTCTGGCTATATGGTTTGTATGTGATTTTGTTACTTACGCCTCTGCTCATATTTAAATTTTATCACAGAGAAATTCGTTTGTCTTTAAAATAAGTTGGGCCGTCCCATACTTTTGGGACGGCCCCTCCTTTAATCAGTTTTGCGATTCTTAGGGCAATACTTATTTTATTGCAAGCTTATTTAATTGCCGCATGGAATTCGGACCACGCAGGCGTGGTCTCAAGAATCAACTTGCCCGCAGTCCGCGGTCATTTTGCTTTCGCAAAAACATTGATTCTTGACGGTTTGGTAACCTATTTAATTGCCGCATGGAATTCCTGCAAGCTCTTAACACCACCTTTTCCTTCCTTGCTTGCTTCGATACCAAGTGCTGCGGCACGGGCTGCGGCAATTGTTGTAATGTATGGCACCTTGTACTTGAGGGCTGCCTTGCGGATAGCTTCTTCATCAGCAACTGCACCGCGGCGAACGGAAGGTGTGTTGATGCAGAGGCAAACTTCCTTGTTGAGGATAACATCCATTACATTTGGACGGCCTTCTGCAAGCTTGTTAACCTTTTCACATGGAATGCCGTTTTCTGCAAAGTACTTTGCTGTACCTTCTGTTGCGATGAGTTCAAATCCGAGTGAAGAAAGCTTCTTTCCAACTTCAATGATCTGTTCCTTGAGGGCAACCTTGTCGCTGAGGGATACAAG
>JAZUJH010000105.1:0-60281 GCA_045642665.1 Treponema sp. | reverse complement strand
CCAACAGATTTACAGTCTGCCCCCTTTGACCACTCGGGAAACTCCCCATACTCATTTAAGAGTTAAAGCCGCCGCAGGGATTCGAACCCAGGACCTCGAGATTACAAATCACGCGCTCTACCAGCTGAGCTACAGCGGCTTATTAATGTGTAACATGATATCAAAAACCGGATTCCATGTCAACAGCGAAACTTGATTTTTCTGATATTTTTTTATTTTCTCAGAGATTCATAGAGAGAAACATATTCCTGTGCTACATTTTCCCATGAATAATTCTTTGAAACATAATTCGCCGTATAGGAAATCATCCTCCTGAATATGGACCCATTTGTTGCAGAAAAAATGCTTATAAGGGAATGCAGCTCCTCCGCAAGAACTTCCGGAGTATTTTTGTCATACAGGAATCCCGTCTCCTCATCAAGTATTTTACACAAACCGCCTGTTGCATGGGCCACAGGTATTGTACCGAATATCTGTGCAATAAAATCTTCAAGTCCGCACGGCTCAAAAAAGCTCGGAAACACAGCAAAATCAGCAACGGCAATGCAAAGTCTTGCAAGAAGTCTGTCATATCCTCTGAAAAATACACAGTTTCCTTCATATTTCAGTGCCACCTGAAGAAACTGCATTTCAAGTTCAGGCTGCCCCTGTCCCATAAAAATGAACTTAACGTTTTCAAACCGCGATAAAATAATGTCCGCTGCCCTTGCAAGAACAGAAATTCCTTTCTGCTGAACCAGTCTTCCATGGAACGCAATGTAAACACATCCGTCATCATTTTTAAGATAACCGTACTGCTCTACGCTTGCATTTACTTTATTCTCATCTGCCTGGGCACACTTCAGTGAGGCATATTCATTTAAAAAACTCTCACGGCATTTAAATTTTCCGTCAAGATCATTGTCCAACGGATTATAGGCGAACGGAAGAAGTGAAATCTTTGTATCGCTCGGATCATAACGCTGAACATCAATTCCGTTTGTAATTCCGAGAACAGGTACATAATTTTTTC
Source organism: Treponema sp. (assembly GCA_045642665.1). Lineage (GTDB taxonomy): Bacteria > Spirochaetota > Spirochaetia > Treponematales > Treponemataceae > Treponema_D. Next base: position 59,269 of record JAZUJH010000105.1, on the reverse strand, counting down.
TGAAGCAATCCGAAAGCCCCGCAGTTTCAGTTTTACCTTCAAGAATTTCTGTTGCATAATGTTCAGAAACAGTTGTAAGACAAGCAGTCTGGGCCGCAAGCAGAAATGGTTCAACGGCATATCCGTTCACAGCCTGTAACAGAACATCATCCGGCAGTCCTGTAAGACGCCTGGCTTCGTCACAGTCAGGATACTCATGATGGTAACCGGGGCCTGCATTATGAATGGTAACCACGCAGCGTGTCCTGGAATAAAATTTCTTTGACAGAGAATCCTCCTGTATTTTCTGCTGCAGAAATGACGGAACCAAAGCTCCTGTGGCATCCTGGCAGTGAATTATGTCAGGATTCTCGGAAGCTTTGCAGGTTTCTCCGTAAGCGACAACCGTTTTCTGAAAAAGAGTATTAAGATAGAGAGCATCACAGTGGCCCTGTCCCTGACGATGACTTGGGTCAGCCTGCTCCTCTTCCCTTGTATACGTGTAAACCGCCAGCTTTTCAAGGAACGCCCGGTTACAAACAAACACAATATCCACCCCATTTCTGGTACCATGGGCAAAGGAAACCACAATCTTCCTGCCGATAATATCAAGTTCAACAGGTTTACGCCATACACAGGAGAAATCGCTGACGTTCTTTAAATTCGTACATCCGTACAGGGGAATAAACAATATAACCTTGTGACCTAACTTAACCAAATTCTCAGAAAGCGAGCATGCCACATTTTTTACACCGCCCGCTTCTGCTATATCTGCATATTCTCTGGATACAAGCCAAACCTTCATAAAACAAATCCCCCAGAACAAATGAAACAACTGAAAAAAATTCAGAATGCCAACAGCATATCCCCGACCCATCAACTATTTATTAAAAAGATCAGGCCTGAGAACTTCAGCACCGTTCAGGTATACGGGCTTTACAGGTAAATTTTCGGACGAAATCCATACCGTAATCATTACTCTCACTACTTTTCTTAGCATCCCCTGAATTTCTGCCTCCTGGGAAGTAAAAAGAGGAATTCCGGACGTATCAATGCCAACATCACTTCTCCGCAAAGCTGTGGCAGGATTAAGAACATCAAGATCTTTTGTCATTGAAAAATGAATGTTAACAACATTCTCAGCAACTATGCCGTTCTGCATAAAAAGTTCCCGGCACATTGTGCCTACCCATTCAGTAATTGACTCCTTTGTATTTTCCGCACATACCGCACCGCGAATGCTTACAAGTTTATTGTCTTCCATAATCAGTCATCCTTTTTATTTATTGCTCATTGATTTTAATTTTTCCATAACCGGAATGAGGTTGCCGCTCTTGGAAAGTTCGCTGAACTGGGGATACTTTTCCATCAGCTTGGCAAATTCCTCCAGCTGCTTCATAGTTCTGTCATCGTCAAAAAGAGAATCCGCAAAGTCCTTGGCAATAACATTCAGCTCCTTGTCCACTCCATCCTGGAAAACATTGAAAGACTGCCTGGCCCTCTCATAAACATCCATATCCGGAAGCTTTGCATTATTGACCTTGACCATAGAAAAACTGATGCCCCGGAAATTATTGCCGAACTTCCCTGAAAGTTCCGTAGCTTCCGTTCCGGAAAGAATGAAGCTCTGGCCAAAATACTTTGAGCTGCCGTTCCTAACAAGATATTCAGCCACATGCTTTGCAAACATAAGATTCCTTTCCTTCATGAAGGAATCGAGCTCCTCCTGGGAATGAACCTTACCTTCCTTGACCAGAGAAAGAACTTCATTCTCGTCTATCACGGATGAAACTTCCATTGAAATGTTGTATGTAAAATCCGCAGGACCATCTACCTGTGCACAATAGAGCTCTGCGGAAGGCAGGCTTCCCTTTTCTGTATAGACCACTGCATAGGACTTCTCGCTAAAGGGAATAAGGGTGACGTTCGTAGGCAAAAGATTCTGCCACTTCCATACGAACTCACCGTAACGAAGCACCTGCTCATTGATGCCGCTTGTCTTGGAAGTCATGACCACATAGGTTCCCTGGCTTACCCTGAACTGCATCCAGCCAAAATAAAACACTACAGCCGCTGCTGTTACAAGTATAAATATATTCAAAAAGAATTTCTTAGCTTTCTTCATTTCGTTTCCCGCAAATTGCTTTTCAGACAGAATATGTGTATAATAGTATCATAATTTTTTAACATTTAATAGACATGCACCAAAATTTACGGAAATTTTATGAAAGCCAAAGTAAAAAAGCCTGAGCCGGAAAAAAAACACACGGAGCCCTCCATAAAAAGGAAGACCCCATCGGAAAAAAGGATGACCGAGAAATCCGTCTCCACAGATAAAAAATTCAGGCCCGGACGGAACCGTCGGTTCATGCTTTTCAGCCTCACAAACAGATTCGCCCTGTTCTTTGCACTGATGACCCTTATTGTGTTCACCTGCTACATTTCAGGAAACTTCAAGGGCTTCATGGACTCCACCCAGCTTTTTCTCCTGTATGCATGCGGGATTTTCAGCTTCTTTGCCGCAGTGCTGGGAATAGCAGGACTTGTGCAGTCCTTTCTCAGGATATTCATACAAATGAATCCCAAGTTCATTCTGCACTTCGTCCTCTATCTGCTGGACCTAATAATCATTCCCGTAATATTCGTGATAATCAGGACACTCTCACTGATTTCCCTTGGACTGGGTTAAGCTTCCATAGGAATCAAGCGGAGCGTATACAAAATAACTTCCTCCTTCTGCAGTAAAAGTAACATCCCTTCCTCCCTCATAGAATTCCCGGCTTATCCTGTTTGAAAGAGTCGGAAGCCCGTCCTTGAAGAAAATATCGCTTCCCCATTCAAGACCTTCTGCATTCAGCCTGCCTTCCGGAGCCTTGCCGAGAGGAACTGTAGCGGCAATTCTTCCTGAATAATCAAGGTTCTTGAGAACAAGATGGTCTCCGTCCTGAAGATAATATATGCACTGCTCCTCCGTAAGCCATACATGGGCATGCTCTTTCCTGTTGAAGGTATTATAGATTCCCATAAAATGATCAAGACTTCCGCCGCTGCCTCCTATCAGAGTCACAAAAGTCTCGCCCTGACTGTACACTGCCTGAAGTGCCAGTTCAGTATCAGTGAAATCCTTGTCGCAGGGATAAATCCTGGTATTGTCCATGCCGTACAACCTTAGCAGTCTCCTGTTCTTAAGGCTGTCCATGTCTCCGAGAATATAGTCAGGATACCGGAGACCCTTTCGGAAATATTTCTTGTACCTGTGATAAGTTTCAAGACCTGAATCCGCACAGACAATATAATCTGCTGTCGATACCCTGGAAAAATAATATCCGGTTTCTTCAGGGAGAGGAGCCCTGCCGCCTGTAAAAATTACTGCATGCTTCATTTTGTTTTCCTTTTTGTATTCATTTTTTTTAGCATTCCCTATATACTTCATATTATATGAATAAGATAAAAATTCCTACAGATTTGATTAAGGTTAATAAAATATTTAATGACAACGGATTCAAGGCTTATCTTGTCGGAGGTGCCGTACGTGATTATCTTCGCAACAAGGAAAGCCATGACTGGGACATTGCGACTAACGCAACACCGCAGCAGGTCATGAAAATTTTCAGGAAGGTTATTCCTACAGGCATCGCCCACGGGACCGTTACAATACATATATTCGGAAAGGAAATAGAAACCACAACCTTCCGCACAGATTCAGACTACTCTGACGGCCGCCACCCTGACAAGGTTACCTACGCGGCTACAATTGAGGAAGATCTTTCCCGCAGAGACTTTACCATGAACGCAATTGCAGCAGACCTTGGAACAGGAAAACTTGTAGACCCTTTCCACGGTGAAGAGGACATAAAGAAAGGCATAATCCGTACCGTGGGTTCCGCAAGGGAACGTTTTCTAGAAGACGGGCTCAGGCCTGTACGAGCCGTAAGATTTGCAGGGCAGCTTGGCTTTTCAATTGAGGAGGACACGTTCAATGCAATCTCTGAAAAGGACATACTCAATAAAACTGCAGGCATATCCGTTGAAAGGTTCAGGGACGAATTCTGCAAAATGCTTACCTGTGAAAACCCTGGCATCTGCCTGAGACTGCTTGAAAGATCAGGCATAATGGATATATTTATTCCGGAATTCACTCCCTGCAGAAACTGCATGCAGCAGGACGATCGCGGCTTCCACGAATTTGATGTGGCGGATCACATAATCTATGCGACGGACGGTGCACCTAGGAACAACCTGATTGTAAGGCTGGCGGCATTCTACCATGACATAGGAAAACCTGAAGCACGCAGGGTTGAAGACGTAAACGGTGCAGAACATATACACTTCCACGGCCATGAATCCATCTCAGCAGAGAAAGCACAGAAATCCATGATGAAGTTGAAGTTCTCGAACGAAGAGATAAAGAATGTATGCCATCTCGTAAAGGAGCACATGTTTCATTACGAAAGCCTATGGTCTGATGCGGCCGTAAGAAGATTCATAATAAGAGTGGGAATTGAAAACTTTGACAACCTGATTCTTCTCAGGCTTGCAGATATTCACGGCATGCACAATATTCCGGCCGATCCTCGGAGCCCCTCATGGAAGCTTATAGAGGAACTTGAAGAGAGGATACATAAAATTACTTCAGCAAAAAATGCCCTGAGCCTCAAGGACCTTGCCATAAACGGGAAGGACCTTATGGAACTAGGAATTCCGGCAGGCAGGCACATGGGGTCCATTCTGGAGGAACTTTTTGAAACTGTAATAGATTCACCTGACATGAACAAAAAGGAAAAACTTTCCGCCGTGGCTCTGAACATCTGGAAAACTAAATTCCCGGTCTGAAGAACTTCCTGCCATAATATTGCAGTGCCACAGAAATTAATGTACGGAAAAAAAGGGGACTGTTCCTGCAGCCTATAGAAACTGATGGAACAGCCCCGCAATTATTTTATTTAAACCTAAGGCGGATCAAAGTTTTGCATGGAAAGACAATGCACCGCTCCAGATGAACCGCTGCTCATAAGAGGAGTCAAAGAAACTTCTCACGTCCGCACAAATACTGACCCCTGTCTGGAAGCACAAGAAATTGAAAGAACATCCTGCAAAAAGCTGTGGCTGTATTCCGCTGAAATCAAATTTGCCGTCCCCCGAATAAACTCCGCTTGCAGTATCATTAACCATTATCCCGGAATCTCCGTCGGAAGATGAAAGCAATGCAACTAATGCAGGGTCGTCATTTTTTGAGTTGTAATTCCATTCCCAGCTTGTACTTGTCCTAGAAACAAGGGCCCTGGCTCCTCCGAAAGCTGTAATGAAACCGAAATTCTTGGAAGCCTGTCCCTGCAGAAAGAAAACCTCAGTCTCATAGCTTATACCAATGCCCGCCTCTGTTATTTGTGTTCCATAATTCTTTCCATTGATCTCACCTAAAGATTTAGAAGAAACAGAATCCACCTTAAATGCACCCTTGGTAATGAAATATCCTCCGCCAAGAGACACGGAAGGAACAAACATACTTTCCTCTGCAAGCCTGTACCTTGCATCAAGACCCAGAGCAAGATAGTCCGCAGAAAAATTTGTTTCCATTATATTGAAATTAATACCCCGGCTCATCTTCCTGATAGATTCAGGATCAGATAAATCTACAGAAAACAGACCGGGATTCGTCATCATCGCACAGATTCCTATGTCGAAGGGCAACACCAGTCCGCCTATACGCAAATCCGCTGTCGCAGTAGGCAGAACAAATTTGTCGGGCACGGTCAGTCCAATTTGCGATGTAACAGTCACAGGAACTCCTGCAGCGGAAGTCAAAGAGTTTTCCAGGGAATCACTGAATTCTTTCATGATGATGCTTCCGGCATTCTTTAGACCCGTCGTATCAATCAAGGTTCCGCCAAAAGTAAGGCCTCCCCCGAAGTGAGGAATTCCTGAAGGGTAAATATTACCTATGTGGCTGTCCGACCATACGTTCTGCTGGGTTGCAGCTTCAGGTATAGCCTTGAGCAGAACATGCGAAAAATCTGTAAGCCCATCCGAGATGTTCTTCTTATCCTCTGCCGAAATTCCCTGCTGAGAAAAAACTGTTCCAGCTGCAAGTGTAGAAACTGTAATAACAAGAGCCAATCTCTTTAATTTCATACCGGCCTCCATCTGAAAATTATATTCCAGTGATTGAACAATACTATGGCACAAACAGAACGTAATTTCAAACGGAAGCCCTCATTAATTTTTTATTTTTTCGGAACACTTTACAGCAGACCTGGCCTGTACAAAGAAACATACACTTCCTATGCTTCAGCGACAGCTTCCACTTCGCAGAGCACATTCTTAGGCAGAGTCTTCACCGCAACGCATGAGCGCGCAGGCTTTTTTGTGAAGAACTTCTCATATACCTTATTGAATTCAGCAAAGTCATCCATGTTTGCAAGAAAGCATGTAGTCTTAATGACCTTGTCAGCAGAAGAGCCTCCCGCCTCAAGAACGGCGCACACGTTTTTGAGGGAACGCTCAGCCTGTTCAGCTATCGAAGCTCCCACAATTGTACCTGTTTCCGGATCCGCAGGAATCTGTCCCGATGTGAACACCAATCCGTTTGAAACGAAGCCCTGAGAATAAGGTCCTATTGCTGCAGGAGCCTTTGTTGTCTTGATTTCCGTCATTTAATTTTCCTCCGTACATTTATCGTACATTTATATTAATGGGAACCTCTAAATTAACTATTATCCGCATCAGTACAGCGGTCAATTCCCATGCACCGTAACTTGCTGTCAAGGCGAAGGACATCCGAAGGAGCAGCACACGCAAAGTGCTCTGTTAGTCCCGAACCGGAACATTCCGTCCTCATACCTTATGTTGCAGGCCCCTGAAACTTTGCATAGCCCCATTCTGTTCTTACCAAAGAAACGAACCAGTATCTCAAGGAAAGAATCTTTTCATGAACATTCCCGGAAATTTCTATAGCATTGCTTCTCACGTACGCGTCAGCATAAATATATTCGTTCTTCACCATTTCAGGACTGTGCCTGAAAATCATGTTATATGGCATCACATAATGACACTCAGTCAGAATGTCAAAGCCCTTTCTCTGAAGAACCGGTATGATTCTCTGGCTGGAATACTGGAATAATTGTTCAGCCCCCAGACCTTCGCCGCCTGTCTTGAAGATGAAGGTCTTTTTTGCATTTCCGAAAGAAGGAAGCCGTCTGCAGAAATTATCCATGATTTCAGGACTGTTGAATCCGTACAAAGGAACAAGAGCCCCCAGCTTATAATACCGCAGCCCCTTTTCCATTCGCCTCCAATAGTCAGCGGATGATTCACGTCTTTAGTCCAGCCATCCGTCAAGAATATGGAAAGACACATGGAAGAATTATACAATCATTCAGCAGAATTTAACAGACATTTTAAAATTAAAACTCAAAATTATCAGGCACTGGAACCTATTCCACGGCCTTGTAATTATAAACAGGCTTTATGATTCTGATTATATCCGCAGTGGGCTCAAGATTTCTTATGATTTCCTTCATAGGCTTGTATGACATGGGACTTTCATCCAGAGTTTTACGGCTTATGCAGCTTGACCAGATTCCATCCATCTGTTTCCTGTATTCCCTGAGGATCAAGGAATTATAGGCCTTTGTACGGCTCATCCTTCTTCCGGCTCCATAAGATGCACTGAAATTCCAGTCCTCGTTTCCCTTTCCGATGCACACAAGGCTTCCGTCACGCATGTTCATAGAAATAAAAAGCATCTCGTCATTCCTTGCACTCACGCCACCTTTACGGAGAATCATTGAGTCCATGTCTATACAATTATAAACAGTGGTGAACCTGTAGTCCTCCGTCAGACCGTACTCTTCCATGATGACACTCACCATTGCCTTTCTGTTAAGGTCAGCAAATTTCTGCAGGACCTTCATATCGTGGATATGGGAATCAAAAAGGTTTCACTCAACCATGCCGTACTCCGTGAAAAATTCTCAGGTATATTCATGCTGAACTTAAGGTTACGCAGGACTGATTCTATCTCAGTTTCACGGCCGCTTTCCTTAAGCTCCTTTAAAATGGAATCAGCAATATCAGATTTTTACTCCAAAAAAAGCCTTGTATCCTTCCTCCTGATAATATTCAGCAGTCTGGAGACCAATGTTCCTGCTTCCCGACTGAATTACAAGATAAAATTTTACTTCCTTCTCCCTGTCAATTTCTATGAAATGACTTCCGCCTCCAAGAGTCCCTATGCTTCTGTACCCACTCTCAATGTCCACAAAGGGTGCACACCTGAGGGAGTCACACATGATTCTTATTCTGGAATCAGAAAATTCTTTCATGTCACACATCTGCTGAATCTGTACATAGGATTTCTCCTCAAGCACATCTGTGAAAACTTTTGCACTGTTTTTCTTTCCTGTTATCTCAACCATATTTTTCTCCTCAGTTCTCACAAAAAAAAGATGCGAAATACTTAAGGAAATATTTTTTCATTGATCCAGAAGGCATTCCTGTATAATATTATCCGAGGCTTCCTGTTCCTGATTCTCAAGGAACCGGAAGGGGGGCTTTAATCAGGTAAATATCTGAAATGCAGGTGTCGTTATATTTTGTTCCCGGATAGACTTCAAGGATTTCAATTACAATTCTGTTTTCAGGAACGAATGCATTTGCACTACTTAATGTTTTGTCAGAAGTTTTTTTGAAGAATTCACTATTGCAGTTTATGAGTTCACCTTCATCAAGAATATTGGACATGCTGACCTGATGATAAGGTCTGTCAGGAAAGGTAATTTCTCCGAGCCGAACATCATCTACATAAAAAGCGATCTTTTTGACACGGTTGTTTTCGTAATAAGTTTTTTCAGATTTTCTGAAACCGTTTACAATCAAGACCTGACTAAGAATTCCTGTTACATTGATTTTAATCCTCTCATTTTTTCCGAAGCCTGCATTTGCTTCTACCCAGGCAGTCTTGCAATTGTTGTCCATCAGATTGCGGGCTGAATATGTAGTTGAATCTTCCTTCAATTCTGAAGTTGCAGTTACTCCTCCATATATTCTGAATCCATATTTTTTGTAAAGCTTTGCAAAATAAAAATTCTTTATGTTATATGAAATTTTCAGCTGCCTATTCTTATTCAAATCGAAATTCTTGAAAGCTTTTGTAACAGTTCTTTCTGACTTGCGGAAAGGAATATCAATTCCTTCGATTCCTGTAATCTTACCGTTCCAGCCCAAAATGTCCGAAGCATCAATTGTAATGGAGAAATCTTCTATAATTCCATTGCCGAAACTTAATGCAGGAAAAAGATTGTAAATGAAGATGCTGTCATTGAAATTACTTTTGTAATAGGTTCCGTCGTTCTGTGTATCCACACGATATGAGACAGAAACTTTTGTTTCCTTTTCTGCTCCAAGCCTGATTTCAGAAAGCTCCCAATATCTGTAGAAATATGTTTCGTCTTCAATAACATCCGTGTGAAGTTCGGAATCAAGTTTCCTGCCTTCCACAAGAATATGATAATATTGCAAGGCGGCATGCGGACCGTCGGTAATATTGAAGGCAAAATCTATAACTTTTTCATTTTCCGACCTGTTGTTCAAAACGTAATCACAGTTGACAATTACCGAATCATCAACGAAATGAAGTGAAAGGTTTTCTTTCTTAAGGATTATGTCAGAATCATTTTTCAATATAATGACTGCAGGTTCAGAAGTTCCTGTTCCATTTTCCCACCAATGAATGCCGCCGTTAGCATGGAGCGAAAATGAACTTGCAAGCAATAAAAGAATAAATATTAACCTTTTCATTTTTATTTCCTCTTATATTTCGCAATTGTATCACAGATTTTAGTTGAATGCTATAAAAAAGCTCTCAATGAACGGCACCGGCTTATCAATATGTTTATTCTCAAGCGGATCTGTAAAAACTTTTGCGCTGTTATTCTTTCTGTTATTTACCACATATTTTTCTCCGCAGTTCTCACAGAAAAAGCTGAGAAATATTTTCGGAGTTCCTTTTCTCATTGGTCCGAAAGATATTCCCGTATAATATTTTCTGTGAACTTCCTGTTTCAGCTTCTGTTATATGTACAAAAAGATCTATAATATTTATTGACTGATTTATGATCAATTTTTCTATATGCGCCGCTACAAGACATCCTTCCCTGAAAAAAAACGTCAAATTTCCTGTCCCGCCTTCCATTGTATTTAGAGCTGATACGGACTATTGAATTCCTGCAGTCACATCTCCTGAAATCTTTTCCGCTTAAATGAACAGAATTTTTGTTATCAAGAGCATGATAACATTCTCCAAGAATTTTCTTTTTCCCATCACTCTTTCTAGGCACAGCAAGAATCAGCTCATAGCCGTCTATTATCAGAGTCTCCAGTTCAGCAGCGAAAATATTTTCTTTTCAAACAGTTTCTTGTATTCCTTTCTGATATTTCTTCCGCGGTCTTCACGGAACTCAGTACCCCTATCTTTTACCAATTTCTCCACCTGATGTTCCGTTTTTTGATATAATGCATTAAGCACAAAAAATAATCACAGAAAAAAAGTTCGGACATAAATCCTGTTTTACATTCACCTTTCATTGCTCCAAGAACCTTCACTTCAGGGCGAAGACATTCTTACGGTTCTAAACTTTCATTAAATGAAATACCGGGACACCGCTCCACAGATGCAGGGCATTTTTTTTTTACAACCAACGCTAAAAAATATCCGTTCATCTTTATCACTCTTCAAGCCAAACTGCATCCGCAGTCTTTTCTTTTTATTTCCTTCACAACATATCCAGGTTCCAGGACCTTTATCACAGGACTGAACTGCAAGAGAAGGAATACCATCTCAAGTTCTTCCATGAACCTGAATTCAATTTCACCACGATATAAATTTTCATCAAGCCTGACAGTCCGTTTCTTCAGGTTCAAAAAATGAAGCATAACCAGTTCAAGTACATCCCCGTCATTCCTGAGTCCAAGAACAGCAGTATCCATCCCTGAATCAGATAAACGTCTTCCGCAGGAAAAATTAAATTCATCCGATGAAATCCTGCTTACTTCTGAGAGCGTCCCACATTAAGAATTCTTGAACTGCTCTTACCGACAAGTAGCACCCGGAATTTGTCATGCCTCCTTGAATATTCAATTCCATACGGGATATCATTAATTGAATATCCCTTTCCCTGCCTGTTCCTTACAACGAATTCAAGGGGAAACTTATTTTTCACTACGCTCATGATCAGATGAAACTTTTTAATATACTCATCACCTTCAAAATCATCTCCGTCAGAATATGCATCAAAAAATTTAAAGTCGTCCTCATTCCGTAAAGGTTCAGCGTCTCCGATAAGTTTTTCAAGACACCCGTAATCTATTTCAAAAAGACGAACCATCTTGTCATTAAGAATTGACTTCAGATATCTTTTCTGCAGAAAAATAAAGGGAAGTTCATGCACAGATTTCACGGCGGCAAAATATTTTTTTTGAATATCCGGATCAAGCCGAGCATTTCCTGGGCATCATAAACTCCTGCACAAAAGTTGCGGTATTTTTTCTTGTCCTTATGACAAAACCGTTTCTTATTTCCCGCATGAATCTCTCATATATGAACTCCTTATCATCACGGAACCTGACAGAAAAATCTATAGTCGGAATTTCTGAAGAGCCATACAGACTTGTCCCCCTCATATATTTTTCCGGTTCAGAGAATTCTTCCTCCAGAGAATCATATGCATCACAGGTTCCCGCATATTCCACCTAGATAATATTATCCAAGCGATATGTTTTAAATCTTCCGCGACTGAATTCATAGGAAGCGATATACTTCCGCCCGTTCTGGCATGAAGAAAAAAATTTTATGGGGAGACACAAGACATTTTGAAGAATATAATTTCTCCTTCTTATTCTTGTTATGGTTGTAGGCATGGACATAAACTTTCTGCCCGGAATGCATAGCATAAAGAAACTTGAAAACAATTTCACTTTCCAGTGCCTGACCGATATATCTGTGCTTAAACAAGAAACAATTTTCATGAACAAGAAATTTTTCCAGCATAGACGGACTAATTAATCCAAGAGGAAGCGATTCTGAAGCAAAATCATGAACACCTTCAAGTCACGAATTTCCATCAGAAGAAAAATCAAAAAAAATTTCAAGTAAATATAAAATTTTGCGGGCTTCTCTTGTGATATTCACAATTCCGTTTCCTGAATATTCCCGGAGCATCTTTCTTAATGTTGACTCATCAAATTCAACTGGAGCAGAAAAAAATTAAGGTGCTCATCAATTTCCTTAATTATTTCAGAAAGGCTGAAGCTTTTCCTATTTCCGCCAAGAACATCCATCAGCATGAAGTGAAAAGTTATATCCTTGTACGTAAAACTTGCAGACTTGAATGCCCTGTACAGAGGATTAAACTGAACTCTGCCGACATCAACAACACGTGCAATACTTTTTGTTCCGTTAAGTTCAGAACAAGTTTCCTCCACATATTCCCCAAGCCAGCTCTGAATTCTTCTCGTCTCATCATAATAGGAGCGGTCAGATTCTTTCCCACCTTTCCTCGTGAATTATATCCGTAGACAAAAAATCTTAAGATGATAGATTCTTATGTTTGAATTTTTTTACCAGTTACCTGTATGCCTTAAAACAAAAACTCTGAAATACATTAAGGATATCCCAAATAATTCTGAATGCGATTACTGCCGAATTCAGAAATGTATTTCCATCAATCATCCAGAATATCGTGTCCTGTTTTCCGAACGTACGACCACAGATTCCCGTACATAAATATAGTCAATTCCAAAGGCCCCTCATTATTTCCTTTTCAGGATTTTTATTATATAATATTGTACAGGAGGATTAAAATGAAAACTTCATCAGTCCGAATTATATTTGCAGCCCTGACTTTATCTGCATTCATTTCCTGCACTTCGGACCACATTAAAAAAAACGAGAACATAAATGATGACCGATTCTCAAGCAACGAAACTGAAACAACAAGCAACAGTTCCATCAGTGATGACGAACCAGAAAACATGGAGCACACTGATACTATAGCAGATTCTCCGTGGAACATCAATAAACTGGATACTGCAAGAAATGTAAAATATATGAGCAGCAAAGAAAAAGATATAATACTTGAAATGAACATGGCTCGAAGCAATCCCGGATTGTATGCAGAACTTTATCTTGAGCCTTACAAAGAGTTTTTGACTTCCGATGAAACCGTGCAGTCCGTGGACGAATGCATTGAAACAATGAAACTTACAGGTACCATGAAAATGCTTAAACCTTCGGAAGGACTTTCAAGATGTGCACAAAAACATGCAGCTTCCCAAAGCAGCAGCGGGGTTACGGGTCATACAAGAATAAACGGTGCAAGCTTCAGGAATGATGTCAAGAAATATGTAAACTACAGGATACTGGGCGAATGCGTCCTGTACGGAGTCGATTCCGTACGGGATATTGTCATTCAGCTTCTGATTGATGACGGTGTAAGCGGCAGAGGGCACAGAGAAAATCTTTTGAATCCTAGCTTCGAATTTGCAGGCTGCGGATTCACTGATAATCACAGTGAATATAAATTTGAATGCGTCATTGATTACGGCGGAACAAAATAAAAAATTCCAGGCAACCTGGTCAATTGATTACTGCGTCCTTATAACAATACGATTATTGACGGAACAACGCAAAAACATTTATAATCTTTACCGGGAGGCGTTCATGAAAAAAAAATTACTTTCTTCTATGCCGATTCTGCTAACAGCACTTATTTTTATTTCCTGTCCAGACCAGAATTCTTTTGGATATAATGACACTTACATTGATGAATCCAAATATACTGAATGGAATTTAAAAGAGCTTGATACAGCAAGATATGTAAGCTATCTTTCCAGAACCGAAAAGGATATTATCCTAGAAATGAATATGGCAAGAAGTGACCCAAAAAAATATGTGCAACTGTATATAGAACCTTTCTCAAGGACTTTCAAAAACAACGGAAGTTATGAGACTTATGAAATTGATGGAAAAATTTTCATGTCAAATGAAGGTAAAAAAGCGGCAGAGGAATGCATTTCAGAAATGACGGGGACTGCACCAATGGGAATATTAAAGCCACAGAATGGACTCGCAAAAGCTGCAAAGAGTCATGCACTATCTCAAAGCAAAACAGGAACGACAGGTCACAACAGAGCTGACGGCAAAGATTTTTCTGCAGCACTCAGCCAGTACGGAACTTACAGCTTTATAGGCGAAAATATTTCTTACGGTATGGCATCCGCAAGATCCGTTGTAATTCAGCTTATGGTTGATGACGGAGTTTCATCAAGGGGTCACAGAAAAAATCTTTTGAATACTAATTTCGAATTTACAGGCTGCGGTTTTACCGATACACATACAAAGCATAAATATGAATGCGTAATCGATTATGCAATTAACTGGATAGACAAATAATTTTTTTTACAGACTAATTCTTCACAAAATCAATCAGAGATTTTATCTGTTCAACCGAAGAATAGTCTGCATCCTTTACAGCTTTCTTTGTTACCATCTTTACCATTGCCTTCATGAAAAATTCATTTTATCTTTATGGAATCCGCCGCGGAAATAAAATACAGGATAGTCCTGAAGATTTCCAGCTTTCTTCAAAACATCAGAATAATCAGAACCTTCTGTGTAACCGACGCCAAAGAGAACCAATGACCTGCACTTTGAGCCAATGACATTCTATGCCCCGCAAATTGTTGCTCCCATTATCCATCCGCCGTGAATCACAAGATCATAATCACCCAGATTTTTTACCCCGCCAAGTTCAACAGCCTGACATCCCAACTCCCTAGCAATCCACTGCGCATACTGTGCAGTAAATCCCGTCTTACTTTTATATGTGACAATTATATTCAAAATATTTCTCCTTAAAATTTTCAGTTCCAGTTTTTCCATTCATCAGGGCAATAACCGACCGTTGCCTTATCCTTTCCGTTCCTGACAATGGGCTGAACAAGAAGCATCGGATTTTCAAAAAGATTTTCTTCTTTTTCAGTGTCATCAAGATATGAAAACAGGGAATAATCTTTGCTCTTCTTGTCAGCAACAAGTTCAACAGCTTCACTCCTGCTTCCAGTTTTCTTTGCTATTGCAGAGATAACACTTTCCAGTTCCCTTCTTGAAAGTCCCTTCTCCTTCAGATCAATTTTCTGAACTGGAATACGTCTTTCCGCAAAATAACGTTCCGCTTTTTTTACATCAAAATTTTTACTTGTACCAAAAATCTGGATAGCCATTTTTTTCCCCCTAATATAGGGGCATCTCCGGTAATTCTTCATGAGATGCCCGCCTTATTCAGAACCTCCGGATTTATGCAGTTCTGATTTACTCTTTTCCAAAATTATCTCAGGCAATTAAAATTCCTGGAGATTCCAGTAAATCTGAAAACATATTCTGAAATCAGTTTCCAGATGCGACAACGTCAGACCAGAAATTCAAGCTTCGACCTTATGAACTCACACTTTGTTTTCAGGTCAATAGAATTAATGCGCATGTACAGGATATTCGGATTTGCAGGTTCCGGCTCAATCTTATTTTTGTTCAGCTTTATAAGATTCATAAGCTTTTCTATGCTTATCTTCGTTACATCAGTAAACTCAACAGTAACAAGCCCCTTCTTCTCTTTCAGTGACCTGATGCCCAGCCTTGTACATACGGCCCTTATTTTACTGATGTTCAGAAGATTGTTAACTTCAACAGGAAGAGGTCCGAACCTGTCAAAAAGTTCCTCACTTATTGCATCAACCTGCTGGCCAGAACTTACTCCGGAAATTTTTTTGTACATTTCCATCTTGATCTGTGCATCGCTGATATATTCGTCAGGAATGAACCCAGAATATTCAAGCTCCATATAAACTTCTTCAGGTGCCTGCCAGTTGCTGTTATGAAGTCTTTCAATCGCTGCGTTAAGAAGATTAAGATACATCTCAAATCCTACTGCACAAACTTCACCGCTCTGGTCTTTTCCCAGAAGGTTTCCGGCACCGCGGATTTCCATATCCTTCATGGCAATCTTAAATCCCGAACCCAGTTCAGTAAAATCACTTATGACCTGAAGCCTCTTCATTGCAACTTCACTCAGGGCCTTGTTCTCAGGATACAGAAGATAAGCATAAGCCTTCTTCTCGCAGCGTCCGACACGCCCCCTCAACTGATACAGCTGGCTTACTCCGTACATGTCGGCCCTGTCAATTATAATGGTATTTACGTTCGGAATATCTATACCGTTTTCAATGATGGTAGTTGCAACAAGCACATGGAATGCACCCATCTTGAACCTCTTGAAAATATCATCAAGCTCATCACTTGTCATCTGACCGTGAGCTGTTTCAATGAGCATTTCCGGAACAAGATGCTCAAGCTTTATCTGCACTTCATCCAAAGTTTCAACCCTGTTATGCAGATAGAATACCTGTCCGCCTCTCTCAACTTCCTGCCTTATGACCTTTGCAACCTTTTCATCAGAATATGCGTCTATCACAGTCTCAATCGGCTGACGGTTCTGCGGAGGAGTTGTAAGCAAAGACATGTCACGGATTTTCAGAAGACTCATGTGAAGGGTTCGTGGAATGGGAGTTGCACTCATTGTAAGACAATCTATGTTCGTCTTCATCTCCTTGAGCTTTTCCTTATCCTTTACCCCGAATCTCTGCTCCTCGTCAATGATTACAAGACCGAGATCCTTGTAGACAATATCCTTCTGAAGAATCTTGTGTGTTCCTACAAGAATATCAACGGCACCTTCCCTAAGATTTTCCTTTATCTTCTTCTGTTCGCCGGACGGAACGAATCTTGACATATGTGCGACGGTTACAGGAAAGTTCTTGAAACGCTCAATACAGTTCTCATAATGCTGCTCCGCAAGAATCGTTGTAGGTGCAAGAAATGCTACCTGTTTTCCGCCCATCACAGCTTTAAAGGCCGCACGCATGGCTATCTCTGTTTTACCGTAACCTACATCACCGCAGACAAGTCTGTCCATAGGAACATTGCTTTCCATGTCAGCCTTAATGTCCTGTGTAGCCGTATACTGGTCTGGCGTATCTTCATAAGGGAAAGCTGCCTCAAAAGTTGCCTGCATCTCTTCGTCCTTAGGGAAAGCATGTCCCTTGGAGGCCATTCGCTTTGAATACAGGTCAACAAGTTTTTCTGCAATCTCCTCAACCTTTTTCTGAACCTTCGCCTTTCTTGCATTCCAGCTCTTTGACCCTAAATTATCCAGCCTAGGTTTTGACCCCTCGTTACCAATATAGCGCTGAACCATGTTGACCTGTTCAATGGGTACATAAAGAAATTCCTTGTCATCATATTCAAGCTTTATGAAATCCCTTTCACTGTCAAAGGCTTTTACACGCTCTATACCTTCAAAAAGACCTATACCGTACTTGGCATGTACAACATAATCACCAGGATGAAGCTCAACGAAACTGTCGATGGCCTTTGAAGGAACTTTCCTGAAGGCCTTGGGAGTTACCTTCTTTCGTCCGAAGATAGCGTTCTCCTGCAGAAGAAGAATCTTTTCTTCGGCAACAGAAAATCCTTCTGTCAGAGGCTTGCCCATAACTTCAACGGGATAAACGTTCCTGTTTTCCGGGAAAATAAAACTCTTCACGACCTCAGAAATTCTTAGGGACTGGGTTGAATTGTCAGCAAAAATGTAGACTCGCCATCCGTCATTCTGAAGAGAAGTAAGCTGCTCCTTGAAGTAATTAATGTTCCCGAAAAATGAAAGTGCCGGTTCGGAACACAAATCAAACCTGAAACCTCCGCTGATTTCATCAGTACTGACTGTTTCTATGCTTCTGAAAAGAACGCTTCGCCTATGCTGCCCCAGGATATCCCTGAACGGAAAAACCATGAGGTCCGGAGGAAGAACCGGAAAAATCTGTCTGGCAGTTCTGTAGGCACCTTCATATTCTCTTCTGACAAGCTTCTCCGAATTCAACAGGCGGTCATAGTCATAGCAGAAAACCGTTGTCTCAGGAAAAAGATAGTCAGCGAGAGTATAAACCTTATCCCAGAGATAACCATAGAAAAACTCTTCACCTTCACTCTGGCGGTTAACCATAAGCTCCGTTACAATCCGCTCCTTTTCCTTGCGGGCATTATCCGTAAATGCAAGATGAACGTTCCGTCTTCTGTCGTCACTCGGGGAATCAGATTCCGCGGATTCATATTTTTCATCAGGATTTACATTATATTCCCCGTGCTTTCTTGCCTCATCAAAAGTTGCAAAATCATTGACAATACCCATCTCATCTTCACGGGCAAGAAGACGGTCAAGCCTGTCTGCCAGTTCATCAGTCCATACGACTTCCTTCATAGGATAAATGAAAACTGATTCAAGTTTTTCCATTGACCCCTGCGTCTCTATGTCAAAGGTCTTTATCTGCTCCACATCATCAAATTCAAAAGTAATTCTGTACGGATTTTCCTCTCCCGGAAGAAAAATATCAAGGACTTCTCCGCGAAGTGCAAATTCACCTCGCCCTGAAACCCTCGAAACCCTCATGTATCCAAGCTCAACAAGTTTTTCAGCAACCGCGGCTGAGTCAAAGGAATGCTTTCTTGTTATCGAAAAGCCGAGACCCTTAATATATGAAGGAGGCGGAAGAGGTGAAACGAAGGACCTGTAAGGAACAATAAAAATTCTTGGCTTATTCCTTATTCCGTTCCTTACGGCCATTCTGTAAAGCACACCCGCCCTTTTTCCAAAAATCTGTGCACCCTTTGCAGAAGGTCTGTAGGGAACCATGTCCCACCATGGAAGAATAAACAAATCAGCTTCGTCACCCAAAATTGAACGAAGATCACTTTCACATTCCATCGCCTCCCTTGTGGAGGGAACTATGATTACACAATCTTCCTGCACGGAAGTAAATTTCTGGTTGTACTGTGCGTTGTTAAGTCTGAGAATATGCTTTCTTTCTATATATTGGGATACGTAAAAACCTGTAAGGCTTCCTCTCAAGCCAAAAACGTCGGCAGGAAATACGGGAGAATCATTTTCTGCATCAGCGACAGTTCGTACCGCCTTCCCCAAAGATTTCCATGAGGATAAAATGTTGTTCAATGAATTTGGTAATAATGTATTGCTCATAATATTCCGATACTTGTATAAAATAAGACTTACTAAAGACGTTTAGTAAAGGGAGTTATTTAAGTGAAACGTACACCATTAGCAATTATAGCCGTTTTTACGCTTTTTGCACAGACTCTATTTGCTCAAAATACAAATTCTGGTGCAGACAGCCTGAGAAATGCAGAAGTATCAATCAAGTTCCACAACAAGACAATGTATTATACAGGAAACGACGAATCAAATCCTGTTGATATTCATGTTACAATCAAAAATACAGGAGACTCAACACTCAGATTCAAGCTGGCTGACGAAAGGATGTTCAGCATTGACTTCGAAGCCTACAACCTTAAGAACGTAAAGCTTGAACAGACTGAATCTCTTATCCGCAAGAGAACCACAAGCCAGACCGTATATTTCAGAGAAATAGCGCTCCAACCTAACGAAGAATATTCTTTCGTGGAAAATCTCAAGGATTATCTCAGGATTGAGGAATCATCCATCTATTACGTGATTCTCAATTTCTATCCCGAACTTTATAAGAAAGATGACAGCATAATTAAGTCAAAGCGTCTTACACTTGAAATAAAGCCTTCACCTGCTGCCGCCGCATCAAATTCTCTTCTCGTAGAAAAAGGAACCGTATCAGTTCTTCAGGCAGAGGAGATAGGACCTGACAAGGTTGTTGAACAAACAATCATTGCCCGCCAGCAGGAAAACTGGGACAAATACTTCCTCTACATGGACGTGGAAGAGATGCTCAAGAAAAACGAATCACGAAGAATCAGATACAACTCATCAAGCGCGGACGAACGCAACGAAATGATCCGCAAATACAAGACGGACCTTCGCCAGAACCGCATCGACAATGACATTGTTGCAAGCCCAACAAAGTTTGAAATTGAAACGACAACTTATTCCAAGTCACGTGGAACAGTTACGGTAATTGAATGGTTCAACAACAAGACGTTCATGGAAAAGAAACGCTACCAGTACGAAGTCCGACAGATTAACGGTATCTGGATGATCTACGACTTCAGCGTAACAAATCTCAGTTCCGAAGCAATCTAAACAAACGGAAAAAAAATTAAAATATGGATGATTCAAAAAAAGCTAAATTTTTTTGCGAAAACTGCGGGTCGGAAGTAGCTGCCAAGGCACGCTTCTGTCCCAAATGCGGTAAATTCTTTTCTTCCGTCAGATGTCCAAACTGCGGCAAAATGGGAACCGTAGAGGACTTTAAGCGGGGATGCCCTTCCTGCCACTACGCAATGTCCCATTCTGACTTATACGGTGAAGAAGCAGACTACGACAGCTTCACGGGAACAAACACAAATCGCTCCGGCAAAACTTCGGTCAACGGCGGAAAAGAGTTTGGATCCGGTTTCAGAAAAAATAAAACAACAACAGACGAAGCACCTCTATGGGTTTATGTAGCAAGTCTTGTCGTTCTGCTAGGGATAATCGCAGTATTCTTCATACATTTTCAATAAAAAATCATATAAAAATAATAACAGGAAAGGTCTTTTGCAGTTGACAGCAAAGGCCTTTTCTGTTATCCTATATTTGTTACCGCCCGGATGGTGGAATTGGTAGACACGCTAGTTTCAGGTACTAGTGCCGTAAGGTATGCCTGTTCGAGTCAGGTTCCGGGCAAAAAGACACCCTTTCAGGGTGTTTTTTTTTATTTCCGAAATTTTGGTTCAACAAAAATTCCCCGACACATTAAGCATCGGGGAATCATTTATTTCAGGCCCGCTTCAAAAAACTTTCGGCTACCAGAAATCTGGACCTGTTACATCAAAGGTACAGACAACCCGAATGTAACATTAAACTTGTGATCCTCGTCGGGCTCCTTGTTCAGGTCCTCAGGCTTGTCTGTATAAATAACGCCGGCATATAAATTCATATTGACGGAAGAATTTGCACCGAACCCTGCATAAGTTCCTAATTCCACGTTAAGAAGCAGGGAATAAGTGTCAGAATAGTCCCTGAAAGTTAAATCACCCCAGTCAAATATTGCGCTGGCGAAAGCGAAGTTCCTGTTCCGGTGATACAAATATCCGTTGTACCCGAAGTCAAACGAGAATCTGTAAACATAGAGAGGCAGAATACCTGGAACCCCCTTCTGCACGTCCATCTCAAACAGCCTGAGCCTTGCGTCCACCGTGGCAAGCTGATAGTCATTCGGTGTAAGACTGAAGCCTGCCTGCAGAGGCAGGTTATATCTGAACCCCTGAAGACTGTCCACAGGAATAAGTCTTGGCACGAGGAAGCTGAAACTTGGACTGAAACTATGAGAGAAAGTAAAATCCATAGGACTTCCCGCGGAAACATTCATCATATTTCCTTCAGCACAAGCCCCATGGGAACCGCATATGGTATTTATGTATGAAAAGTCAAACTGAGTGTGAGCAGTTGCTAATCCCAGAGAAATCTTGTTCCTTTCAAAATAATAGTTCGTGGCATCCTTCCTGAAATCCGCAACAGCAAGTCCATATTCATTGGTTCCAATGTCAGCTCTCCTTCCGTAGAAAGCATCATTTTTTTCCGTAAAATATATGGAACATCTGTTACCAAATTTATAAAGATTGCTGACAGAAAAACTATTTGATGCCTGCTTGAATCCTTCCGTATCAAAAACAACAGAAACATCATCATCAAAAGAAAATGGCATTCCAAACTGGTTGGGACTGACTACAAAAGAATAACTTGCCTCCCCGTAATTTCCCAGAGGATTCCATCCGACGGACAGAAAATGAAAGGAAGAATCCCATGTGTCAAAGAAAATCATGGTGCCGCCAAGCAATAAGGAATCATCCTTTCTGGTTCCGTCAAAATCATATACGCCACAGTTTCCCATAAACGGAATGAAAATAGAATTCTTGTAGACCGCAAATTTCCGGGCCTCAAGACTTCCGTCGCCGATAAATTCTTTTCTTGGTTCCTGAACTCCATCTGAAACAGCAATTCCCTGGGAAATAAAATTCACCTTTGGCAAGTCCATTCCCAAAAGCTTTGAATTTGTAACAAAATGTCCTAAATAAATTGCGCGACCATTCACGAGAACAGGTTCATACACGCCACCCGAAACATCCTTCTCCATGGCATAAAGGGTATTGTCGTCCAAAGAAATGTATGCAAGGCGAGGAAGGTTTTCCTTTTTCACGTAGCTGAATGAAAGTGAATTGTTCCAGGCATTGTACTTCAGATTCTGGATGCGGAAATCATCAGGCAATGGATACTTTACAAAATCCTTTCCGTCATAAACGCGAACCGACCATCGAATGCCGTCAGTATTATCAATACAAACCGCCGCAACTTTCTGGTTACAGGACCCGAAAGGAACCAGATCATACAGCACTGTATTCTCTGCAACGGAAACAGATTCAGAAAGCTCAAGAGAAGCTATGCTGCCTTTATTGTCCAGAGAAAGATTGTAATAGTTCATGAAAACTTTCTGGTTCTCGTACTTGATGACAGCAAGAACCTTCCTGCCGTTCCTGTCAAGTATAACAGGATCGGCAATTCCGCTGATTCCGGTCTTGAAAATCTTGTCGCATTCCACGTCATAGATCCACAAATCCTTCTTGTATGCCATGTGATTGATATCATACAACTCAAGGGCAAGGTAGCGGCCGTCTGAACTTGCAGAGGCTTTTGAAAGCAGGTCAAGAGAAATGAGCTTCCTTGACTTAACAAATGTTCCGTCCGGATTTATTTTGCTGCAGTAAACATCACCTCTATCGCAATAAAACAATGTGTTGTCTGCAAGCCAGAGGTCTGCATAACTACTTCCTCTCAAATTCTTTATGTCAAAGACAACAGAATCCTTATCAGCGGAAAAGAAGTCGTAAACAAAATTCTCTTCCAGAGGATTTGCGGGAATATCATAAACCTTTACAGAGTCATAGAATTCATTCCAAAGAACCTTCATCGACTTCCCATATGCCTTCTTAGCTGAAGAGTTGACATAAATTGAGACATCGTTTATCAGGCTGTAGTTGAAATCCACATACTTTTCCATTCCGTAGGTCTTCTGCAGATATTCAACGAAAGGTCCTCCAAGACTATAATTGATTCCGTTGTAAAACAACTTGTCGTAGTTTCCCATTGCACTTTCCCAGTTAGGAAATTCGCCCTGCAGCTTAAGCTGACGTACCTGGTGCAAAAAGAAGCCGTCGCTAAGTCTTCCGTATCCGCCACGGCTTTCGCTTGCAACGGAACCTCCTTCATTTAATGTGGATGAAAGCTTAAAGAATCCGAGCGTAACATGGTCGCCAAAGAAACGCTGCACAAGCTTCATATGCTTTTTTGTCATGTTGGAGGTAACCACGTGAGTAAGTTCATGCTTAAAAACAGACAGCATCATGTCTTCATCAACGACTCCGACATATGGCATCATAGTATCAAAGAGAACTATGTGCTTCCTGAACCTGCTGTTTGCGTAGGCGTTGAACATTTCCATGTCAGGAGTGATTGTCACAGGCAAATGATACTCAGGTTCGATTCCGTACTCGCTGCAAATCTCTTCGTAAATCCGGTCAGCATTCTTTGCAACATGGGTCGCAAATTCTTCACTGCATTCTGGAAATACAATATCAAAATACTGGGTCCTGAAATATTTAAGAGATTTCCGCTCAGAAAGCAGCCCCGTTAATGCAAAAGATGAAGCTGCAGTCAACAGAATCATCAGAAGAAGTGAAAACTTTTTTTTAAAATCTTTCATTTTTTTCTCCAAAAAAAATAATTACATACATAATACCACATACAAGAATAATTAACAATAATTAACAAAAAAGATATTGTTTTCGCTGTTTCCAATGAAACGGTTTCTGACGGCCTACAGAAAAACGATAGTGCAAAATTCAGTTCGCAATTTCGTACTTAAAATTAAAAAAGGTCATTGAAAACACCACAATGTTTTTTGCTTTAGAAAACTCAAGGAAGCTTTACAATGACCCGGGAAGGTATTATCATAAATTGCGAAAACTTGCCAGACGGTGAACAGCGGAACCCGGGAACGCTGTTCTGACACAAGCCCCGGGACATTCGACCTGCGGATTCCGAAGTTCAGGCTATGTTCCGTCTTTCATGCTGAACATAATGACGACAGTTACAAAAATCAGAAGGATTCTTTCGGACTCGAACTGAAAAAATATGGATGGCGGAAACAAAGAAGGATTCCATGAAACTTAATGATGCCTTTGCTCAAAAGTACGCCGGCAAATACGGCAGGGCAGCAGAATGTCAGGAAGAAGGATTTGAAGATTCCGTCCGGTATTACGGATTCTCAGGAATCGGTTCCGGGAATTTTTCCGGAACCAGCACTCAGAAATAATTGAGCAGGGAAGCAAGAAGACGGTCTCCATGAACAGAAAACAGAATGGGAAAAAGGAACGCATGAAACGTCATAATCTGCATGACTTATTTCAAAGAAATTGCGAACAGATATTGACACAATCGCTGTTGGACCAAAGATTGACAGCCTTTTTTTTTAGCTAGATTTTTAGGTTATATGAGAGCAATCTTTTCGTTGAAAACAGCGATTATTCTCAACTAAAAAAGCTAGGGAACCTCAGAAAACTTAAACTTCCAGAAATTCCCTGGAACTGAATTCCAATGTCCCAATGACAACAGAAATCAGAAATCCGGGTAATATTCAAAAACATGAGACCTGTTTTCATACATGAATTCTATTTTCGTTGAAGCGAACCTAAAATCTTCACCGCAACTTTCAAAAGGGCTATAAACTTTGTCATTGCAGATAGGAAGTCCGCACCAGGCAAGGTGACATCTTACCTGGTGCCTGAAACCTTTTTGAAGAGAGCATGAGACCTTATAAAAATCTCCTGATTTCTTTACAGAATTGACGCTGGTCTCATACAGAACCTTGCCCGCCTTTTTTCTGATTATCCTGCTGCAGCTTTCTGTAACAGGACGAACTTCCCTCTTGCCGTCTCCGTAAGGCCTGAAAAATGATGAAAGCTTGAATGCTGAAAACCTGTTTTCCGCGGAAAAATAATTCGGACATTCACAAAATCCTTCCAAAATTTTTTCAGTTGATTCGCACAAGGCAGAATAATGTTTTACAAATTTTCCTGCCTCCTGGTCAGCGGTAATTGAATCATAAAATTTTTGGTCCGCCGCAATCAGCACTATTCCTTCCGTAACTGTATCAAGACGATGTACAAGCCCATGTTCTATCTGCTTCTTTCCGTTCACCTTAATGAGCGAAGGAAAAATCTTTTCTGCACGGGAATATGCACAGTCATCATACTCCTGCAGCGGTGCACAGGGAAGTCCTGCCGGCTTTATGATTACGGCAAACGGTTCTTCCACTGAAGGTTCATGAATTATACTTATGTCATTTTCCATAATATCTTCTCACCCAAATCATCTGTCCGAAGGAAGCACAACCTTCTTGTAATTCTTCTTAAGCTTCCTCATGACATCAATAAAACGTTCAGGAGTCTTTGTTCTGAATACAGAATAATCTTCGCTTCCAGGCAGACGGATTCTCAGCATGCGTGAATGAAGCATGAGCGTCGCACCGGGAAATTCAGCATCCTTCTTATAATAAATTTCATCGCCCAGGATGGGACAGTTCAGATATTTCATGTGCACACGAATCTGATGAGTCCTTCCTGTCTTGATGCGCAGCCTCATAAGAGAATACTCTCCGTAACATGAAATGCATTCGTAAAAAGTTTCAGCGTATTTTCCTTCACCGCTTTCAATGTCAATTGCCTTGAACCTTTTGCGCTGACGGGGGTCTCGTATTATGTTTGTCTTTATAACCCCATGCTGATGCTGGGGACGTCCCATGCAGATTGCAATGTATTCCTTAGTCAGGAGCCTGTGATTCCTGAACTGACTCTGCAGCCATTCCTCCGAGTCCCTGTTCTTTGCAGTTATAATAATTCCGGACGTATCCTTGTCAAGCCTGTGAACAATTCCGGGTCTTCTCTTTGCAAGAATTTCTGAGGCCAAACCTTCTTTCTGCTGATGAATCATTTCTCTTCCCCAGTGAAAAAGAAGCGCATTAACAAGTGTGCCATCCCAATTTCCGCATGCAGGATGAGTAACCATGCCCTGCTTCTTATTTACAACACAAACATTGTCGTCTTCATAAAGAATATCAAGAGGAATATCCTGCGGCACAATGTCATCAGGAATGTTGTCCTCCCACTGAAGATCTATAACATCTCCCTCCTTCACTTTACAGGAAATCTTCTCCTTCCTGCCGTTCACAAGAATTTCTGTTACTCCGCTCTTAAGCTTGCTGCGGTTCATTCCGTTCGGAAGGGATGCAATAAATTTATCCAAACGCTCGTTTTTATTATAGCCTGCAGGAACTTTTGCTGTAAAGAAAGGCATTATTCAGTTTCCTCCGTTAAATTTTCTATAACTTCGACAGACTCGCTTACATCTTCCTGCGGCAATACTTCATCAGCATAGGCGTCATTGGGAACTGATGTAATTGTAATTTCGCCGTAATTTATTTTCCGCTCCTTCAATGCTGCGGCTGTCTTCTTCCTGTTATGACGGGTAATGAAATAATCAGTAACACAGAACACACCGCTGACGCCCAAAGAAATTCCAAGAATTTTTTTTATATCGTCAGACGAATACGATGAGGGGCTGAAAGGTCCTGCAAAAGAGGAAGACCTTCCTGTCGCCAGCTGCCATCCGCTGTACCCCATGCTCACTCCCATTGTCATAAACGGAAGAGAACCGAAGAAAATAATTTCTGAACGCCTCATATCCTTCATGAACTGAGTAAACTCATCCTCTGCGTAAGGTTCCGGATCTGTTGAATTCCCTGAACCCGAATCAGCAAAGACAAATGAAAGAGAAAGAAAAGAAAATACAAGCAGAACAAAAATATTTTTTCTAAGCATAATTTCTCTGCCCGAAAATTGCAGTCCCGACTCTTACCATCGTGCTTCCCTCTTCAATGGCAATCCTGTAATCCTGGCTCATTCCCATGCTAAGTGCCGCCGCCCCGAGATCCGGAAATTCTTTGCAAAGTTTTTCCCCGGTCATCCTCAGTTCTGCGAAAGATTTTCTTATCAAGGCTTCATCCTCTGTAAACGGGGCCATGGTCATGAGCCCCGCAAGTTCAATGTGAGGATATTTTCCGAGAGCAATATTTTCTGCGGACTTCAAAAGTTCGTCAGCTGTTGCGTATCCTGATTTAGAATCCTCACCTGTATGAAGTTCAAGAAAAACTTTAAGGGTCTTCCCTATCTTTGAACAGGCCTTCTCCGCTTCAACAAGAATGACTTCACGGTCAACAGACTGGATGCAGGAAGCGATTTCGGCTGCCTTCTTTATTTTGTTGCGCTGAAGGGAACCGATTATATGAAGTTCAGGTGCGGCCGAAAAGGTTTCTGGATTCCTGGAAATGTAATCCGCAACCTGTGCAAATTTTACATCAGCCTCCTGAACCCTGTTTTCCCCGAACATAAACTGTCCGCACTTCATTGCACCGATGACATCCGTAAACGGATGAAACTTGCTCACAGCACAAAGTTTTACGCTCCCCACCGGTCTGCCGCTAATTTTTTCAGCCTCACGAATTCCGGAGAGCACCTTTTCAATATTTTCCTTCAGTTCATTGAAATCAACAAGTTCAGACATTTTATTGTTCCTTATTAGAATTTTCCTTAACCTTTTTCAGGCAAACTTCACTGAGCCTGAGAAGCCCTTCGACTGAAATATTTTCAGCCCTCTCCGATTTAGAAACACAGGCTTCATCAAATATTTCGTCATAGCTGATTGTTGCCGGAACCATTGACTTAAGGTTATTTGAAACAGTCTTGCGCCTGTTAGAAAAAAGCGCATGCACAAACTTAACAAAAAAATCACTGTCGCTGCATTCCAGAGGTTTTTCCCTGCGTTCAAAAAGAACTGCCTGTGAAGCAACATTCGGCCTTGGCCAGAAGTTTCCTGCAGCAAGCTCAATGCCCGAGGAAACCACATACTTCCACTGACAAAGAACCGTGAACGAAGAATAATTCTTTGTACCAGGCTTAGCACATATTCTTTCCGTGACTTCCTTCTGAACTGTAAATACGCAGCGGTCAAAAATAAAGCCCCTGGCAATGGTATCGGCAATAAAGGTTGCTGCAATATTGTACGGAAGGTTTCCGAAAAGCTTTATTCCTTCCATGAAACCGTCACCGTTAGATTTCTTCGCCTCATTCTTCCAGGTCTTAAGCACATCGCCCTGAACAATTTCAAAGCGTCCTGTATTTTCCTCGTCAGCAAAATATGTGCGCAGAAGATTTATGAATCCCCTGTCAATTTCAAATACCTTTATGTCTGCACCACGTGACATGATTTCTGTAGTCATACAGCCAAGCCCCGGCCCTACTTCCCAAACCCTCTGCCCACTTTCAAGGCCGAGCATATCTACGATCCTTGTTCTGGCAGAAGGATTAACCATAAAGTTCTGCCCGAATTTCTTCTGCATGGCCATCCCGTTTTCATCAAGAAGAGCCTTAAGAGCCTGCGGTGAATTATAATCCGGTGTATTCATCTATCATTTCCTCAAAAGTTCAAATTTAATTGCGGAACCCTGGCAAAAGCTCCCGCAGTTTTCACTATTATAGTATAAAACAAGTCAAGTATACAACCGAATGGAGCGGAAAAGAACGGCAGCAGAAGACATAAGAAGATAAAAATCACGGAAACTCCCATGAAAACTGTAACAAGAGGTGACACAACGCAAGCAGCCACAACCCCAAGAGGTGCAAATCCTCCGAAAACAGCAGCACTTACCGGAACAGTACAAATCTGTGCACTTACTGATGCGGCAAGGCTTGATGAAATCCTAGGCGGCACGGACCTTACAAAAAATGAATCAAGCTTTCCAGAAAACATAAGAATCCCTGCAAGTGCTGTATAGGAAAGAACAAAAGCAATGCTTGTAACATGGCCGGGATGAAGTGAGACATGAACAAGAAAAGTAACGCCAAGAACCTCAAGAGAATCTATGTTCCTGCAGAAGTTCCTCCGGCATGCCATAAGGATCAGAGAAAATATGAACGCTCTCATAAGCGACGGAGAAAATCCTGCAAACCATACGAAAAATAAAATTCCTGCCAGCCTGAAGAACTGTGAAAATTTCTTGCCGAAGACAAAGCTTCCCGACCTTCCGCTGAGGGACGCAAAAAATGAAAGGTGCATGCCGCTTAGTGCCAGTATATGAGAAAGTCCTGCCCCCCTGAAGTCAGCTGCAACTTTTTCATCAAGATATTCCCTCGAGCCTGAAAGCAATGACAGAATGAAACCTCCCGCACTTCCCCATGAAAACATAAGTCTCCTGAAAACCAGACGGCAGTACGCCCTGAAGTGTTTTATCCTTCCCAATAAACTTTCACCGTGCCCGCAGTAAAATGACTCTCGCGAAACAAATGCCCCCATCCTTTCAGACCATCTTCCGCTGCACCTTATACGTTCCCCTGATTCCAGAAGAAGACCTCCGTTTCTGGAAAGCGAATAAAGTTTTCCGGGATACAGGGATTCAGCTTCCGAAGCACTGACCATAACCTTCAGCCTTCCGCAACAGGAAAACCTGATTTCACTTGGATAAGAATTTTTATTTCCCGGCATACCTACAGCCTCCGTAAGCTCAAGATCCACGGAATAATACTTCCCGCCAGAAGTTTTTGTGCAGTTTGAAACAACAGAACCTGTTATTTCGACAAGGCATTCCTTCTGC
The DNA here is from genome assembly GCA_045642665.1 of Treponema sp. Lineage (GTDB taxonomy): Bacteria > Spirochaetota > Spirochaetia > Treponematales > Treponemataceae > Treponema_D. The sequence goes on along the minus strand of JAZUJH010000105.1, from coordinate 29,437 downwards.
ACAAGACCGTGGTACTGTTTTCCATCTTTTACCGGGACACCGCATGCATAAACCAAAAAAGAAATGCAGAGGGATGCAAAAAACAATGGCCTCATAAAAAAAAGCAGGCACTTTTCCCGAACAGCATTAAAAAATCCGCTTTCCATAAACAAGAATCCTCTTACCTATAGATATGAATCAGAAATACTGTTTCGTAAAAAAAAATACCTGCTTTCAAAAAAAATAAGGTTACCCCTAAAAAATAATTTTTAGAAATAACCTAAATAAAAACTGATGGAAACAAACTAAATGTCCCGGTCAAGAAGCTCCCTGAATTTTCTTTCCTTAACTTCCTTACTGTCAAAGCCTTCCGCACCGTCCATTCCGAAGTAATTATTGGTGGACTTAATGACATAATCCCTGTCAAGAAGGAAATCATCAAGGAAGTTTCTTTCCTCTATCTCCTCTTCCGTAAGAATGAAACCATCCTCCTCGGGATTGATCTTGTAGATATGAGAAAGAATCGCATTCTTCATAGGAGAATCAATGTGAACGCACTCAAAATGAAGCCTTGACTGGTTCAGTTTCTGATTATATTCCACTCCACGTACAATTCCGTACATCATTATGAAAGTCTCGTTGATTGTGAACTGAAGTTTAATCTGAGTATTCTTTTTTCCGCGACCGCCGATACGAATAAGGGCACCGTCTTCGCTTATGTCTTCAATAATACATTTATAGCCCGGCTCACGTTCAACAACACTGAAATCAACTGTCTCAGAAGAAATAATATAAGCCTGGGCATTCACATTACAGTCACAGCGGATCGAGTGACGCTTCTGCGAACGCTCGAGACTGTAGCAGTGCTTAAGAAACAGGCAGTTCTGTCCTATATAGGATTCTGCGCGAATAACATCCGTGTCAAAAGTATAGCAGGCATCTCCCTTGCGCCAAAGATAAACTGAAACAGTCTTTCCTTCCCAGTTCTCATTAGGCAGAACCCTCGGAAAATTAAACTTAACATCCTTCTGCGTAGGCATAGTGATAATAAGGTCACGCCCTGGTTCAACAATCGTAGAAGAAAAAACTCCTTTTCCAGGAAGAATTAGCTTTATTCTCTGTCCGCTGTCCAAAGTAAGCGTACTGTCAAGTCCCTTACTGTTCTCATGCTTAAGGGCAAGTCTTGTCCTGAATTTGTAAAGCCTGTTAAGAAAATTCTGAACGTTCTTTGAATTTTCCGTATTATTTCTTCTGGCCTTCATTATGACCTTGGAAATGCAGTCGTTAAGTACAGGAATATCATCAAAAAGATAGAAAGGGTCATTGAGATTTGTTTCCTGGGCAAGCTGCCACAGAGTCCTGATTTCTGAAAACTTGAACCCGATATCCAGTCCGTGCGTAAAAAATTCACGCTGAGTTCTGAAAACCCTATAAAGAACTGCCAGGACGGAGATAACTATTGCAAGAATAAGAAGAGAAATAAAAGTTGCCAATTTGTTTGACCTCCCACACATTTTACTATAAAATAGCAAAGCAAATTATGAAACAAAAATATCTAGTTCCAGAATATCTCACAGTCTTAATATTCATAATACTTCCTCCACTTTTCACAAGCGGAAGCTCTTCTGAAAATATCAGCATAGCAGGAAACGGAACGACTTCCCCCGTAATTATAATTCAATTTATGACCGCTTTCCTGCTGGACCTTCAGTTCAGGAAATTCATCAGAACCGGAAATGATAATATCAAAAATTTCAAATCGCTCCAATATTTTCGGATTTTTTCTTTAACTTTTTTACTGCTATTTTCAATCCAGCTGACAATAAATTTCATAGGACTCTTCGCAGGAACCCTTTTTACCCGGGCAAACCTAAATTTTTCTTTAGGTTCCATTGACGAACATAACTTTATTTCCGGACCTTCCAATTTTTTGTCATGGATTCTTGTTACCGTGAATTTTTTATTCAGCGCATATTTTGAGGAATGCATATACAGGCAGTTCTTTCCAGAAACAACACAGATATTTCTTAGAAAATATATGGAAGAAAAAGAACTGGACGGTAAAAAAACGAAGCGTCTTTCTTACGCGACGGAATTTCTGTGTATCCTGATTTTCGCTCTCTCCCACCTGTATCTGGGAATGATGCCGGCCCTGAACGCATTTTTATGCGGATACGTGCTCAGAATCTGCTACAAGAAAACAGAATCCGTCTACACAGGCTTCCTTGCTCATTTTTTATATAACCTGATTCTGTATGCAATCCTTTCAGCAAACTGATCTCAATCTGCGTCACAGTTTTTTGCATTAATTTTGCATAAAAATACATTTTCTTATTGAAAACTAATACATATTTTGTTAAACTATGTCTAACTGCCGAAGGGCACATCACAAAACCGAATAGTTTTTATGATCCAGGGTATAGATATGATTTACACAGACACACGAGACAAAAATGTCAGAACAGATTTCAGAACAGCAGTAATGAACGGAATGAACGCTGCAACAGGCGGTCTCTACATTCCGACAGAATTTCCAAAGCTTGAACAGTCTTTCTTTGAAAGCGTTCCTGAACACTCCTTCAGGGAAGTCGCATACGTCATGGCCCAGCCTTATGTCAAAGATGAAATCCCAGATGCAGACCTCCAGTCAATTATCCAGGACGCATATCCTTTTACAGCACAGGTAGTTCCTGTAGATCCTGTTTCTTACGTACTTGAACTGTTCCACGGTCCCACGTGCGCATTCAAGGACTTCGGTGCAAGATTCATGGCACGCACAATGTCCTACTTCAACCGCAACGAAAACACAAACCTACACATACTTGTCGCAACATCAGGTGACACAGGCTCTGCCGTAGGAAGTGCATTCCACAATGTTCCGGGAATAGATGTCACAATTCTCTATCCGGAAGGAAAGATTTCTCCTCTCCAGGAAAAGCAGCTTTCAACCTTTGACGGAAACGTAAGGGCCCTCAAGGTCAAGGGAAACTTTGATGACTGCCAGAAACTTGTCAAGACAGCATTCACGGATGGGGATCTCAGGTCAAAGTTCCGTCTCTCATCTGCAAACTCAATCAACATCTCAAGGCTTCTTCCGCAGAGCTTCTACTATACATATGCGGCAACAGTTGTAAAGAACCGCATTCCGCACGACAGCAAGATTGATAATCCTTCAATCATTTTCATCGTTCCGAGCGGAAACTTCGGAAACCTTACGTCAGGTCTCATCGCACGAGAAATGGGAGCCCCTATCGCAGGTTTCGTTGCAGCAACAAACGCTAACCGCACAATGCCGGACTGGATTTCAACAGGTGAATACAATGCACGTCCTTCAGTGGCAACCCTCAGCAACGCTATGGATGTCGGTGCTCCAAGCAACTACGAGCGCATCGCTTCCATGTACACGCTTGACGAAGTTCGTTCAATGTTCGCTTCTTACTGGACAGATGATGAGAACACACTTGAGGCAATCAATTCATGCCATGACAAGACAGGATACATCATTGACCCTCACGGAGCTGTAGCATGGAAAGCATGGTACGACATCCGTCATGGAGAAATGGAAAGACTTATAAAGAACCCTGCAGCATTTGACACTGCAAAACCTGGACTCAGTCCTAACGTACCGTCCTGGGCAGATTCAGTGACCAACAAGAAAGCTGTCGGAATTATCCTTGAAACAGCTCATCCTGCAAAATTCGGTTCAACAGTCTACCAGGCCTGCAGCAGAGAGCCTAGCATGCCGGACAGACTTGAAAAGGTTATGTCACTTCCTGACAGAGCAATTCCTATGTCAAAGGATTATGAAAGCTTCAAGGAATGGCTTGTTTCAAACCTCTAGTAGGCTAAGGCCCAAACCCGGTCTCCCGCATAGATATACGTATAGACCCCGCGGCCGATGAAAAATCCGTAAGCTGCGGGGCTTTTTCAGGACAAATTGATAAACAACAAACGTCCGTACAAAATATTATTTTACGCCAAGCATCTCGCAGGCTTTCTTTGCAACAAGCTGCTCAGCCTCCTTCTTGCTCTTCCCCTTTTCAGGACCATAAATAGAATCACCCAGCTGGACTGTGACCCAGAAAGTTGAATCATGCTCAGGACCTGATCTTTTTACAAGATTATAGACAGGAAAATCCTTGTGATTCTTCTGATAGAATTCCTGCAAGGCACTCTTATAATTCTTGTTTCCGTTTGTCTGAACATTACGTACAGCAGGAATGATAAAGGAAAGAACAAACTTCTCTGCAACTTCATATCCGGAATCTAGATACAGTGCACCTATCACAGCTTCAACAGCGTCAGCAAGAAGAGCTTTTTTACCTCTGCCACCAGAAAGTTCCTCTCCTCTTCCGAGAACCAGATACTTGTCAAGATGCATCAGATTCTTTGCAACAGGAGCAAGACTTTCTTCGCTAACTACATTTGCTTTAATTTTTGCCAAATCACCCTCCTGATTTTCCTTCATGTCAGAATAAAGGAAGGCAGCTGTGGCAAGACCTAAAACACTGTCACCAAGAAATTCAAGCCTCTCATTATTATAAATTCCCCTGGAAGGATTCTCGTTTGAAACGGAACGATGATAGAATGCCTGATCCAGAAGTTCATAATCAGTAAAATGAAGTCCAAGATTACTGCAGAATTCATCCAGCAAAGCTTTCCGCGTTTCTGTAAGACCTACCGCAAGATCGGAAGAATCTTTTTTCCTGTGCTCATGACTTTTTCTTTTGTTACCATAACCCATAATACCCTCACATAAAAATATTTTAAAACAAAAAAAGCACAGTAACAACTGTGCTTCCCGTACTCATAAACGAACTACAGACTAAAAATTAGTTCTGCTGAGACTTAATGTAGTCGTATACATTCTGAACTGTTTCAAATGTATTTGCTACATCATCAGGAATCTGAACTCCTGTTTCTTCTTCGATAGCATAAATCATATCGTATGAATCAAGGCTGTCTGCACCAAGGTCAGCACGGAGGTTTGATTCCATCTTAACCTTATCTGCATCGATATCAAGCTTTTCAGCGATAACTTTCTGCATCTTTTCGAACAATTCGTCCATCGTATTCTCCTAAAAAAAATCAGCCGTTAACTTCTGGTGTGATAACCTGGCGTCCGCGGTAGAAACCACATTTTGGACAAACGTGATGCTGCAAAATAAGATTTCCACAGTTAGCGCATTCAACAAGATGAGGTGTTGCCAAGTGCATGTTAACACCACGTCTTCTTTTTGTTACGGCTTTTGAAGTTTTCGATCTAGGTACTGCCATAATATATAACCTCGCTATAAAATTTAAGTCGTCTGTATAACGTTGCTAATATTACTACAGATTCCCATTTCTTGTCAATAATAGTACAGGCAATTTGATGTATTTGTCAATAAAAAAATGACATTTTTTTAAAATTTGTCATAAAATTATCGGAAAAATAAAAAAAATTACTGGCCCCTGCTAAATTTCTCCTTTATCGCTGATTCAACAAGAGGAGGAACCATGGTGCTGATGTCCCCTCCGAAGCGGGCGACTTCCTTTATGCTGCTTGAACGTATAAGAAAATATTTCTGCTCAGTCGGAATAAAGAGAGTCTCCACATCAGTATTAAGGGATTTATTCAGAAGAGAAAGATCAAATTCATAAGAAAAGTCGTTCATATTTCTTATGCCCCTGAGAAGAACCTTCGCCCCAATTTTCTTACAGTAATCCACTATAAGAGAATTTGTTAAATGCACGGTAACATTCCTGTACCCGGAAACAAGATTCCTGATCATATCAAGGCGCTCCTGTTCCGAAAAAAGATACTTCTTGCCGGGATTAACCGCAATGACTACATCAATCTCATCAAAAAGCCTGCTGCACCTTTCGATAATATTCAGATGCCCCAATGTAGGAGGATCAAAGGACCCCGGAAAAACTGCTATGCTCATAATGTCCGGATTCTATCACAAAAAATAAAATCAAACAATTCCCATAAATTCGGGACACAAAAAAATACCCTTTCATTTGACCAAAACACTTAATGTTGTTAAAATTATTGTCATGAAGAGAATAAATTCCTTTATGTATATCCTAATCGGCTCATCCCTTTTGCTTGTGACAGGATGCGCAGGATGCTCAACAACAAACAACTCTACTCCACCGTCCGGACCGACGGTTATAGAAAAGACCGAAGAAATTCCAGCGGAGCCGGAAAAAGTTATTGCAGAGCCTGCAAGGGAAAACCCCGGGGCTAAAAAAAAAGAAGAGCCCAAGGCTGAACCCGCAAAGCAGACTGAAACTCCCAAGAAAGAGCCTGAGGCTGAAAAAAAAGAGGAGCCCAAGGCTGAACCGGCAAAGCAGACTGAGCCTCCCAAGAAAGAGCCTGAGACAGAAAAGAAGGAGGCACCGAAAGCAGAACCTGCAAATGAACAGCCCAAGCAGGAAACCAAGCCGCAGATTTCTGAAGCCGAAAAAAAGAAGAACGAAGAATATACCCGCTCAGTCGGGACAGTAGAAGTTCCAAAGGAGGTCTTTGAGGAAGACAAGAAGCAGATTCTTCAGATCATTGACGAGCTGTCTGTTGTCATGAAGACAAAAAACTACAAGAAATGGCTCAGCTACCTTGACGAATCAAGCATACGCTACTACTCAAAGCAGAGCAACCTGAACAAAGCCGCAGCCAGGCTTCCTGTAAAGAACATGCAGATTGAAGACCTTGAAGCATATTTCAAACTGGTTTTCATTCCTGCAAGAACGGGCCGTGCAGTTGACGAGATACGTTACGAATCGGACACAAAAGTAAAGGCCGTTCAGGTAGACGGAGACAAGGATGCCGTATACTACAACTTTGTTAAGTTAAATGGTGCATGGAAATTACATTTGCCGGTTATTTCAGATTGAAATTCAACCGATAAGGTTATAAAATAATATTTAGGCGGATGATGTTTCATCAAACTTTCTGCCGTCTATTGAAGAGAGTTTAGGAGGATCTAAATTGAAACTAAGAAAAATGATTGCAGCAGGTCTTTGTGCTGCAGCGGTTTCAGGAATGGCCTTTGCTCAGTCCAAAACAGAGACGACTGTTGAAGACGAATACCTGAGCAACGTAGAAGATGTTATCATCACAGAGCTTGCAACATCCCCGGAATACGAGAACAAGCTTCTCGCACTCCAGTATCTGGAAAACGCAATCGGAGAAGGACGCACTTCTCCTGACACAGTTGCAGCTTTACAGTCACTTGCAGGTGAAGGTGTAACAACTATTTCCCGCAAAAAGGGTCGCAAAGTCAACAACTTTCCTGATGTCCGACGCAAGGCATGTGAACTCCTGGGATCTGTAAAAGACGAAAAAGCTGTAAAGACTCTCACAGATGTTGCAAGGGATGACATGGAACCTTCTGTCGTTGCCGCCGCAATTCACTCTTTAGGAGAAATCGGCATCAACACAAACGGTGACGTTGTAAACCAGATTTATTTTGTTGAAAGAAAATATGCGGTTACAAACCCAACAAGCTCCCTCGCATTGGAAATTCTTTTCGCATACGAAAAGCTTGCTGATTCAACAGAAGACAAGTCCCTTATGGTTGAATCCATCACAAATATTGCTGTAAACTACAAATACAAGACTCCTGTACGTGAAAAGGCAAAAGAACTTCTCAAAACTCTCCAGGGAAGCGGTTCCGGATCATCTTCAAGCAACGAAGAAGACGCCGGAAGATAAGAAAAAAAATAAAGGACAGTCAAAAAAATATCAAATTCTTCGGCTGTCCTTTATTGCATTTAAATAAAAACGAGAGATACGGGATTCGAACCCACAACCTTCGGCTCCGGAGGCCAACGCTCTATCCAATTGAACTAATCTCTCATATGACAAAATAATATATATAAAACGTTAAATTGTCAATCTTTATATAAAATTTCAGAGGAAAAATATGTATCCAATTATATTAGCTTCATCTTCACCGCGCCGTCAGGAACTGCTCAAGTTGATGAACATACCTTTCATAGTACAGCCTGCAGACATTGATGAAACTTATCCAGATACATTATGCTTAGAAAAAGTACCTGAATATATCTCGACAGAAAAAGTAAAAAAAGTGCTGGAATCAGTTCCAAAAGAAAAGGAACACACATGGATTTTAGGTGCAGACACCGCAATTCTTTTCGAAGATAAAATATACGGAAAACCAAAAAACCAGGAAGAGGCATTCTCGTTCTTGAAGACGCTCCAGGGAAAAACTCACAGTGTAATAACTGGCATGACTCTCTACAACGGAGAAACAAAGACTTTTATCAGCAGAACTTGCTCAAACAAAGTAACATTCGCCCCGATGACTGACGAAGAAATCGAATGGTACATCTCAAGCGGAGAATGGTACAGTGCGGCAGGGGCCTACAGGATTCAGGGAATAGGTTCATGTTTCATAAAAAAAATAGAAGGTTCCGAATCAGGAATCATGGGCTTGCCATTGTTTGAACTTTATGATATACTCAAGTCGCAAAATTATTCACTAATCGAGGAGTAAATTTTGCCGGTGATTCATGAAACTGTTTGTGAAGTGAGTCATTTGTAATCTTCCGGATCTGTCAGCGTCTTATAAGGGACAGACAGATTGCGAGAAATAAGGATTGGAGGAACGGGCTTTCATCAAAATTATTAGTCTGTTCCTGTGAAGGAGTTACCATGGCAGTAGTAACCATGAAAAGTCTTCTTGAGTCTGGAGTACACTTCGGACATCAGGTAAAGCGTTGGGATCCACGCATGAAGAAGTATATCTTCGCAGAGCGCAATGGAATTCACATCATCGATTTGCAGAAAACAATTACAGCAATCAAAGACAGCTACGAAGTGATTCGCAAGGTAGCATCATCCGGCAAATCAGTTCTCTTTGTCGGCACAAAGAAGCAGGCTCAGCAGGCTGTTCAGAAAGAAGCAGAACGCTGCGGACAGTATTATGTAAATAATCGCTGGCTCGGTGGTACACTCACAAACTTCGCAACAATCAAGAAGTCTCTTCTCCGTCTCAAGAAGATTGAAAAGATGGAAAGTGACGGAACATTCAAGAGCCTCACAAAGAAAGAAATCTCTAACATCCTCAAGGAAAAAGAAAAGCTCCAGAAGAACTACGGCGGAATCAAAGAAATGAAGGACCTCCCAGGAGCAATCTTCATCATCGATACACACAAGGAACAGATTGCTGTAGCAGAAGCACGCCGCATGGGTATCCCAATCATCGCTATCGTAGATACAAACTGTAACCCAGAAGGTATCGACTATCCAATTCCAGGTAACGATGACGCTATCCGTGCTATCAGCCTCTTTACATCTATCATTGCTAACGCAGTAATCGAAGCAGACAACGAACAGGGTCTCAAGATTATTGAATCTCTCAATGACGATGAATACGTTGCAACAGACGCTTCTACAAAGAGCGAAGACGAAGAAATCGTTGACTATTCTAACTATACTCCAACAGAAGTAAAGGAAGAAGACGCAGAAGCTGACAGAAAAGACGAAGAAGAGCTTATCGACGAAGATAAGGCTTATTCAAAATAATAATTCATAAAGATTTTTTATCAAAGTAAAATTTTCTCTATGAATTGGACATGCTTAATTTTTAGGCATGCCTATTTATTAAACTTCTAAACTTTTGAGGTAAAATAAATGGCAGTTACAGCAGCTCAGGTAAAAGAATTGCGCGAAACAACAGGCGCAGGTATGATGGAATGTAAGAAAGCTCTCGTTGAAACAGACGGAGATTTCGATGCAGCAGTAAAGCTCCTTAAGGAAAAAGGACTTGCAGCTGTTGCAAAGCGTGCTGAAAGAGCTACAAGTGAAGGACGCATCTTTGTTCGCCAGGCTGGAAGCAAAGTTGTTATCGCTGAACTTGTTTGCGAAACAGACTTCGTTGCAAAGAACGGTGACTTCATCGCAGCCGGTGAAAAGATTGTTGACGAAATCATTGCAAAAAACTACACAGAAAAGAACGATGAACTCAATGCAGTTCTCCTCGACTTTGCTACACGCACACGTGAAAATATGTCTCTCAGCAAGGTAAAGGTTATTGAAGTTCCTGCAAACGCATCTTGCGGAATCTATGTACACTCTGACTTCAAGTCCGCAGCTGTTACAATCGTTAACGGTTCAACAGATGACAAGGTTAAGGAATTTGCACGTGACTGTTGTATGCACCTTGCAGCATTCACACCTGCTTACATCAAGCAGAGCGATGTTCCGGAAGCATATATTGCAGAACAGAAAGAAATTTTCAAGGCTCAGATGGATGCAGACGAAAAGGTTGCAGGAAAGCCAGAAAACGTTAAGGAAGGAATTCTTGCTGGAAAAGTAAAGAAGCACCTTTCAGAAATCTGTTTCGTAGACCAGATGTTCGTTAAGGATGACAAGAAGACTGTATCAGCTAAGCTTGCAGAAGTTGGCAAGGAAGTTGGTGCTGAACTTTCATTCGGCGAAATCAATCTTTTCCTCTTAGGAAAATAAAACAAAACGGCGACCTGTGCCTATTTATTTTAGGTGCAGGTCGTCTAATTATTTTAAACCACAAATTTTAATTAAAACAGGGGGATTTATATGGCAGACAATGAAAGCCGTATGGAAAAAGCTGTAGATGCACTCAAGAATGAATACAATTCAATCCGTACAGGCCGTGCAAGTGCATCAATTTTTGACAGAGTTCGTGTTGACTACTACGGAACACCTACTCCATTGAGCCAGGTTGGAACTATTTCTATTCCGGAAGCACGCATGGTTGTTGTTTCACCGTTCGATAAATCTCTTATCTCGGCAATCGAAAAGGCAATCAACAAGGCTGAACTCGGACTTAACCCAACAAACGATGGTAAGGTTATCAGAATTGCAATTCCACCGCTGACAGCAGAAAGAAGAAAGGAACTTGTTAAGCAGGCAAAGGCGACTGCTGAAAACTACCGCACACAGATTAGAAACATCCGCCGCGATGGAAACGATGATCTCAAGAAGCAGCAGAAAGCAAGTGAAATTACTGAAGACCAGCTCAAGAGCGAAACAGAAAAACTTCAGAAACTCACAGACAAATATATAGAAGAAATCAACAAAATCTATGAATCCAAAGAAAAGGAAATAATGGATTAAGGATATAAGAGTGAATAATTTATCAGAAATCAATAAAGATGCTCTTCCCGTACATGTTGGAATCGTTATGGACGGCAACGGTCGCTGGGCTAAACAGAAAGGAATGATACGTACCAAAGGACATGAAGAAGGTCTCAAAAAAGCTAAGTCTATTGCAAAGGCCGCTTCAGACTTGGGTATAAAATATCTTACCCTGTATGTCTTCTCAACAGAAAACTGGAAACGCACGCAAGAAGAAGTTGGCTTTCTGATGAATCTTATTCACTCACACCTAAGGCAGGAACTGAAATTCTACAAGGAAAACCAGATTAAGGTTAAAATCCTTGGAAATGTTTCGGGCCTGCCGAAAGATGTTCAGCAGGACATCTTTTCTGCCGAAAAAGATACAGAAGGTTTTACGGGACTGACAATAAATCTTGCCATAAACTACGGCGGCAGAGATGAAATTGTACGCGGAGTAAAAAAAATTATAGAAAAAGGGATGTCTCCAGAAGAAATAACGGAGGACTTGATTTCTGAAAACTTTGATGAGCCTGGTTTACCTGATGTTGATTTCCTGATTAGAACCGGCAGAGAAAAAAGACTTAGCAACTTTCTTATCTGGCATTCCGCATATGCAGAACTACTTTTCAGCCCTACCCTATGGCCTGACTATACGGAAAATGAATTCTATGATAACATAATGGAGTACCAGAAGAGAACTAGACGTTTTGGAGCTGTACCTGTATGAACATAAAAAAAATTTTATCTAGACTTTTAGTATTTTTTATCGGACTGCCGCTCGTAATAGGCATTGTATTTTTCAATTTCATGAACCATCTTCCGCTGCACATTCTTATAATAACAATATCTTATTTTGCAGCAACGGAGCTTTATAATATTTTTGCACAAAAAAATGAGCTTCTTCCAAAGCCTGTTGTTGTAATATGTGCTCTGATATTACCTGTAGTGGCATGTCTTTACGACGTACTGCCGCTCATATTTGACATAAAGTTTCCATTTGCACATGAAATCATAACTTATGTATATATATTTTCAAACCTTGCACTTCTTTTCACAGAAGTACTTACTGCAAGGGACTTTGAAAAGTCAATTTCACGAATAACTCTTTCAAGTTTTATCGTGCTTTATTCAGGATACCTGATAACTTTCGTTTCACGAATAACAAGCTTTGAAAAGAACGGTACAAATGTATCAACCGCAATCATTGCTACATTTCTTGCCATGGTATTCCTCTGCGACAGCTTCGCTTGGTTCTTCGGAGTACTGCTGGGAAAAAACAACAGAGGACTCATAAAGGCCAGCCCCAACAAAAGTGTTGCTGGATTCATCGGAGGTTTCGTCGGTTCCATAGCGGCAATCCTCATAGGAAAATTCTTTGCCCCACAGGTATTTGACGGTCCTGTTGTTATACACATTGTAATGGGAATAATCATTGCATTTTCATCAATCGTTGGAGACCTTGTGGAATCAATATTCAAACGCTCTGCAGGAGTCAAGGACAGCGGACATGTGATTCCCGGACGCGGAGGGGCATTGGATTCAATTGACTCCATCCTTATGTCGGCTCCAATATATTACATTCTTGTGAAGCTTATGTTCTTTTGATTCTGGACTTAAAATTTAAATCTATTCCTGGAGGGGACCTTTAATGTGAAGGTGCCCTCTAATATTCTATGAACAACATACAGAGAGGAACTGAAATGAAAAAACGAGTTCTTGTTCTTGGCTGCACAGGTTCCATCGGCAGCCAGACTCTTGACATAATCAGAAAGAATCCTGACCTTTTTGAAGTTGCAGGGCTTACTGTAAATTCATCAAAGACCGAACTTGAAAAACTTTGCAGGGAATTTAACTGCAAAGGTTCCTGTTTTGCCGAAGAAGGTCATGAAGGTCTTGAAAAAATTCTTGATTCAATAAAAATTGACATGGCCGTAAACGGAGTTGCTGGAGCTGCAGGTCTTAAACCTTCTGTCGCAGTCCTTGAAAGGGGCATTGACCTTGCCCTTGCAAACAAGGAAACCGTTGTAATGGCATGGGATGTAGTAAAGAAAGTTGCCGCCGAACACAATTCAAATATAATACCGGTGGACAGTGAGCACAGTGCAATTTTTTATCTGATCAGCCAGGTGAAAACGGAAAACATAAGTGAAATTGTAATCACAGCAAGCGGAGGTCCTTTCAGAAACTTCACGAGAGAGCAGCTTGAAAACGTTACAGTTGAACAGGCACTGAACCATCCGACCTGGAACATGGGTCCAAAGATTACAATAGACAGCTCCACTCTTGCAAACAAGGGGCTGGAAGTTATAGAAGCATGCAGGCTTTTCAATATGGACCCGAACAAAGTTAAAGTTGTTGTCCACCCCCAGAGTCTCATACACAGTCTTGTGCGCTCAAAGGACGGCATGCTCTATGCCCAAATAAGCAACCCTGATATGAGACATCCGATTTGGGGAGCACTCACATGGCCTGAAATAAAGGAAAATTATCTTGAGCCTTTTGACCTTGCAGGAAATGAAATGACATTCTTCACTCCCCGCCTTGACGACTTTCCTCTCCTTAAGTACGCATACAAGTGTGCAGAAAAAGGAAATTCTTACACAATCGCATTCAACGCTGCAAATGAAATTGCTGTCCATGCTTTCCTTGAAAAGAAATGCACGTACACAGCAATAAACGAAATAGTAGCAAAAACACTTGAGGAAGACTGGTCAGCATTCCCTGAATCACTGGCAACAATTCTTGAACAGGACTCAAGGGCTAGAACAGTTGCTCGCGGCATTCTAAATAAAGGGAACCTCTAAACTTTAACTATTAACTATATGGAAGGAACTGTAAAATGACCATCGTCTGGGGATTACTGGGACTTGGATTTCTTGTTTTTTTTCATGAAACAGGACATTTCATTGCTGCACGGCTTTTCGGTGTGAAAGTTGAAACTTTTTCAGTCGGAATGGGACCTGTTCTGCTGCACCACAGATTCGGGGACACAGATTACAGGCTTTCACTGATTCCATTCGGCGGCTACTGCGGCATGAAAGGAGAAAAGGATTATCAGAAAGCATTGGATGAAAATTCACAGTGCATCACCGGTGAAAAGGACTCATTCTATGGAATTCATCCTCTCAAGAGACTTGTGATTGCCTTCGCGGGTCCCCTCTTTAACCTGTTCTTTGCATTCATCTGCTTAACAGTCACAGCCATGATCGGCTATACTTCACAGACTTACGGACCAAAAATAAAAATAGCATCAGAAGTCCCTGAATTTTCGGACGTATACTGTCCTTCAAAGGAAGCAGGAATGAAAACAGGAGACGTAATTCTTTCCGTAGACGGAACAGAAATTAAAACTTTCAATGACATCATCAGCACTGTAGGTTTGCATGGAGATGAAGTCCTGACTATTAAAGTGAAAAGAGACTCTGAAATATCAGACATCAAAGTCCATGCCGTACTCGACAAGTCCACGGGAATAGGAAAAATAGGCGTTGTAGCGGCGGATGATTCAATTATCACTGTAAACTACGGACCGTACAAGTTTTTTCCTGCCATGGAACAGGGGTTCCTTGAAACAGTAAAAATGATTGCAGTAACTGTAAAGGCAATCGGGACGCTGTTCAAGGGAGTTGATGTCACCCAGGTACTGTCCGGACCTGCAAGAATTATTTCCATGTTCGGGGAAACTGTAAACGAAGGATTTTCTTACGGCATAAAGGCAGGGATTCTTGATACATTGAGTCTTCTGACAATAATCAGCATCTCATTGTTCCTTTCAAACCTCCTCCCTATTCCGGTTCTTGACGGAGGACTTATTCTTTTTTCGTTAATTGAATTTTACAGCAAAAAGAAAATACATCCCAAAGTTTTATATTACATACAGATAGCCGGTGTTACAATTATTGCACTCCTAATGACTCTTGCAATAATTGGAGATTTAAGATATTTTTTTATTAAACAAGCATAACACATAGATTTTTTTGATTAATAAATTACAATTGAATTAAGGAGCCTTTGATGAAAAAAGTCTTTACTAAAAAAAATTATAGAGCAGCAGCCATTGTTACAGCCTCGGTTCTGACAATCTCCGCTGCATCTGCCCAGCAGAAGAAAGTTTCCACGCAAGCTCATAACGGAGCTGTCACATCCATTGTTTCTGTCAGCGAGGAAAATTTTTACTCAACAGGTAATGACGGTATCATTACAAAATGGGCGGATGACGGTGTAGGTCTTTCATACCAGGCAAGCGATCTTGCAGTCCAGAAAATTGCAATCAATCCGTCAAATTCTGATATAGCAGTAAGCGAGACAGACGGGAATAATATCTTCAAGATTGAAGTCATTGACTGGGAATCACAGACAAAGAAATATACAAAGCAGTTCATCCAGCCAGTCAAGTCCATTTCCTACTCTCCTAAGGGAACTTTCCTTTTCATTACCGTAGACGAAGCTTACGGAACATATATCTTTGACGCAGCTACAGGTAAACTCATAAAGCAGCTCATGGATCTTCCCCAGAAAGCTTCCCTGGTCAAGGGCGGGAAATCAGAAAAGACAGCCGTAATTTACTGCGACGAAGGAAAACTTGTTTACTACAACCTTACAAACTTCAAGAAAGTTGCAAAAGCTGAATTTACTACAACAGCAGGACTTACACAGCCTATGACATTTGGCGGTGACAAGTATCTTGCAGGTGTGAAGGGAAACACTATCTACATTGAAGATACAATGAGCGGAAAACAGCTTGCTGCTCTCAGTGCTACAAACCCTACTATCATACAGTCATCAAACACTGACGAAAACGGACTTTACTTCCTTGTTTCTACAAGCTCCGGAAGAACAGTAAGATATGTTTCCTGTAATGACCTCGCTGCCAAAATCAAGGATGACAGTACTGTAATTACATCAGCTGCAGTAAAAACTTTCACGGGAATTGACGCAAAGGACGCACTAAGTTGCATCGCAAAAAATTCAGGCAACATTCTCTTCGGCAGCAAGAAAGGACTAATCTATTCCATGAAGGCTGAAAATTCCGCATCCGCAGACAACGTTGCCCCCATGACACATTCAATGTACGCACACATTTCAGACATTACAAGCATACAGGAAAAATTCTACCTTCTTACATCCGACGGTGTTTATGAAAGCTCCTATGATGAAAAGAAAATTTCACAGATGGCAACAAACCCTTCGGTTCATACAAACATTACGGCCTACAATGACGACAATGCTGTTCTTTGGTCAAAGGGCTCTTCGAAAGCTCTCCAGCTTGTAAACCTCAAAGGTTCAAAGGAACCCCCTAAACAGCTCCTCGTTCCTGGCGACATTGTCAAAAGCGTAAGAGTTCTTGGTGACACTATGATTTATGTTACAGGAACACAGAAATGTAAGGTAGTGGTATTCAATATTTCAACGGGAAAATCAAGGATAATTTATTCGGGATACACAATTGAAGATGCTGTCCTCGTGAACCAGAACTATGCTTACGTAGCAAAATCAAAGTCAGGAGCAAACGATTCGCCTATTATTTCCGTAAACGTTAATACATCTGAAACTGTACCTCTCAAGATTCAGGGATACTATGCATACAACCTCAGCTATGAAAATTCTGAGCTCTTCGGAATTACCCTCAAAAATGAATCAGATTCTGTCATCTCGGAAGTAATAAACTACTCCCTTGCGGACAAAACTTCCAGGACAGTATACAGATTCAACCAGTCAGATGAAAAAGCTTTCACTTCTCTGCAGAACGGAAACCTTTATACAAACCTCGGAAAAAATCAGCTCTACTCACGTAACCTGAGCACTTCACTTGACAAGGTATACAGAAGAACAGCCTCAATTCCTGTTCGCATTACGATTTCCGGTGACAGGCTCATCCTTCTCAACAAGGACGGAGGAATCTCCTGGTATAATCCGGCATCGCAGACATCACTTGCAGACTGGTATCTGACAGTGAACAACGAATGGATTGAATTCTAACAGGAACTGACGTTAACACTTAGCAGAGCATCAGCAAGAACCCGGCAGTTCCGTCTCCGGTTCATGCCCTGCAAAATAAGAAGACCCTGAGAAATTTACAGTTCCCGGGTCTTTTTTTGTTTGTGATTATGATGAGGGAACCTCAAGAAATAACAATTTTCAGGGATGCCCATGAATACGAACAGAATACTATCTGATTCCGCAGCCTCTTGCCAGGGCTTCCTTATAGACTTCAAGATATCCCTTTGCGGCAACGTCCCATCCGAAGTATTTATTCATTCCGGCCTTCTGCATCTTTGCAATATGGTCCTTCTTGTTATAATAAGCCCACACAGCCCAGCCTACAGTATTGTAAACAGCATCAGGTGTAAGCTGGTCAAATACAAATCCCGTTCCCTCACCGGTCTGCTCATTGTAGTTATCAACTGTATCAGCAAGACCTCCTGTCCTGCGCACAATAGGCAGTGTTCCGTAAAGCATTGAATAAATCTGGTTAAGACCGCAAGGCTCATACTTTGAAGGCATAAGGAAGAAATCAGATCCCGCTTCAATAAGATGGCTGAGATTCTCATCATAACCAAGATAAGCCCTGAAGTTAGGAAGCTTTGACTGAAGTTCGGCAATCTCATTTTCGCACCATTTCTCACCGCTTCCGAGAACCGCAACCTGAACCCTCATGTCCTTGCAGATACTATAAATTGAACCGAAGGACGGAGCAAACACTTCGGCTATACCTTTCTGATCCACAAGGCGAGTCACTATTCCTATGACAGGAACATCTGTCTGCACAGGAAGCCCCATCTTCTTCTGGAGTTCGGCCTTGTTCTTTGCCTTTCCAGACATATCTGAATCCGAATAGTTAAACGGAATGCGCTTGTCCACTGCAGGATTCCACTGGCTTACATCAGCACCGTTAAGGATTCCGCGTATAACCTCATTCCTTACGCGAAGAAGTCCGTCCATACCGAAACCTCCTTCAGCAGTCTGGATTTCATGTGCATAAGTAGGAGAAACAGTTGTAATCATATCCGAACAGGAAACACCAGCCTGAAGGAAATTGATTGCCCCGTTATGTTCAAAGCCTGCACCGTAATAAAGTCCCCAGTCCACGCCCAATGCAGGGAACTGGTCCTTACCGTAAACACCCTGGTAACCCTGGTTATGAATGGTAAGAACACTTGCAGTCCGTTCAAATCCGCAGTAACGGCATACATTCTTAAGCAGAACAGGAACCATACATGTTGACCAGTCGTGCGCATGCATTACATCAGGATACCAGTCCAGCTTACGGCACAGCTGGAACGCACCGTGACACAGTACCGAGAACCTGTATGGGTTGTCATGAAAATCTGTTTCAGACTTTGTACCGTAAACTCCGTCCCTGCCGAAACATCCTTCATGATCTATAAAATAAACAGGCAGCCTGTCACAGCCGGGCATTGTCGTCCTGTAAACCGCTGACCATGTTTCCTCCTGTCCTGCAGCAATGGCCATGGGACCCGGAACAAGTTCAAGCTTTTTTCTGTCAATCTTATAATAGCGAGGCATTACAATCCTAACATCATGACCCATTTCAGCAAGCTGGATGGCAAGTGCGCTGACCATATCAGCAAGACCTCCTGTCTTTGCAAAGGGCACAACTTCAGCGCTAACCATAAGTATCTTCATAAACTTTCCTCCATAAAAAAATGCGGGACGGAACTAAAAAAAAACATGAGCCCTGTTTCTGATAGAAGTCCCTTATATTAAATCAGGGGATCCCTGAAAAATACAATAAAAATTACAACCTCGAGGGATTCCCGTCAAAAACAGCAGATGAAATCCGCTGTACTAAAAATCCTTCATGGCATCAAGGAATGCATTCCTTGAATTAATTATGCTTTCCTCATCCACACAGTATGCAAGACGGAACCAGCCTTTTCCTCCGAAACCTGTGCCAGGGGCTGCAAGGATCAGATGCTTCTTAAGGTGGTCACAGAATTCCATGTCATCACCGCAAAAACTTTCAGGAACCTTGCACCACATGTAGAAAGCACCTTCCGGTACAACATGCTCAATTCCGGCCGCGTCAAGAACTTCCATAAGTTCATTCCTTCTCCTGAGGTAGAGAGAATAATCAACCTCCGTGTTCCAGCATTCAGCAACAACTCTCTGGAAAAACGCAGGAGCATTAACATATCCAAGAATTCTTGTAGTAAAAATACATGCGGCAACAAGCTCCTCCCTGTCAGGACATGAAGGATTAACTGCAATGTAACCTATGCGCTCACCAGGAAGACTGAGATTCTTTGCAAAGGAAGTAACAACTACGGAACTGTCATAAAGAGGAAAAGCTGATGCAACCTTCTTTCCGTCGTATACGATTGCCCTGTAAGGTTCATCGCAAATCAGATAAGGCTTTCTTCCCACCGATGCGGCATGTGCATTGAGAACTTCCGAAAGGGACTTAAGCTCATCCTCTGAGTAAACGTGTCCCGTAGGATTGTTAGGGGAATTTATGATTACCGCGGCAGTCCTTGAATTAAGGGCCTTACTTATTTCTTCAACATCCAAAGAAAAATCAGGTCCCGCAGGAACTTCAACAAGCTTTCCGCCGAAGTTCCTTACATAATGACGGTACTCCGCAAAAAAAGGGGCAGGAACCACAACTTCATCACCATCATTGAGAACCGCCTTCAGGAAACTGTTCATTGCACCGGCAGCACCTACGCTCATAACAATGCAGTCAGCGGAAACATCAACACCCTGTTCAAGGGATGTCTTGTCAGCCATGGCCTTACGGGTAAAAGGATATCCAGGATTAGGCATGTATCCGTGCTTGTTCTTTTCACGGGAAGCAGCAATCTTCTCCACTGTCCTGAAGATTTCTTCAGAAGGCTCAAGGTCAGGATTTCCCAGGCTGAAGTCAAACACATTCTTTTCACCGTACCGGGCCTTGAGACGGATTCCCTCTTCAAACATCTTGCGGATAACGCCCGCACCCTTGCTGTTCATTGTTTCCTTGATGTAAGCAGAAATAGGCATTTTTTGAACTCCTTAGTCTATTTTAATTATTAAGCTCAGCAGGGCCCCCGGAAATCATCACCTGTAGAGACGGCCCCAAGAATGCAGTATCCGGAACCGCTCCGGATTGAAAATCTTAATAAGAAATTTTAAATTCAGTGTGACCTGCCGATGCGAAATTTCAGGAACTCCCCTGACATAAAAATCAACATAAATTATACCACACATTGGCCGAATTAAAAATAAACAATAATCAAAATAAGCAAAAAAATACGTACAACCGTACGGATACCTGTTCCCATGTTCATTGACTATAACCCCATAAAAACTTATAATATCCACTTATGAATAGAAGACTTATCACATCAGCATTACCTTACGTAAACAATATTCCACATCTCGGCAACCTGATCCAGATGCTCAGTGCCGACGTTTATGCACGTTTCTGCCGCAACAGAGGATATGAAACAATGTTCATCTTCGGTACCGATGAATACGGCACGGCAACAGAAACAAAGGCTCTTGAAGAAAACAAGACGCCACGAGAACTCTGCGACTACTACTACGAGGAACATAGAAAAATCTACGACTGGTTCAGAATCAATGCAGACAAATTCGGACGCACATCAAACGACCAGTGCACAGAAATCACACAGTCATTCTTCAATGACCTTAACAGGAACGGATACATCAAGGAACACACGAACAAGCAGCTCTTCTGCCCTAAGTGCAGCAGGTTCCTTGCGGACCGCTACGTTCACGGAACATGTCCGAAGTGCGGATACGAAGATGCCCGCGGAGACCAGTGTGACAAATGCGGATCCCTTCTTGACCCTACAGAACTCCAGTCACCAAGATGTTCCGTATGCGGAGCAACTCCGGAAGTAAGAGAAACAAAGCACCTCTACATAGACCTTCCTAGCATCTCCTCAAAGCTTGACAGCTGGATGAGCGAAGCAAGCAAGGAAGGCAGATGGTCAGACAATGCGATCAACGTTACAAAGGCATGGATCCGTGACGGTCTCAACGAACGAGCAATCACACGTGACCTTAAATGGGGAATCCCCGTACCTCTCGAAGGATATGAGAACAAGGTATTCTACGTTTGGTTCAACGCTCCTATAGGATACATTTCAATCACAAAGCAGCTTGCAGATGAACTCATCGCAGAATCAAAGCCAAGCTTCGACTGGAAAAGCTGGTGGCTCCCTGAAGAAAGCGAGGAAGGAAAATCAAAGCCGAAGGTTGAACTCTTCCAGTTCATCGGAAAAGACAACATTCCGTTCCACACAGTCATCTTCCCTTGCACACTCCTCGGAAGCGGACACAACTGGACGAAGCTCTACCACATGTCATCCACGGAATACCTCAACTATGAGGACGGAAAATTCTCAAAGAGCCGCGGCGTAGGCGTATTCGGAACGGACGCAGTTGAAAGCGGAATCAAGGCTGACGCATGGAGATTCTACATCTTCTACAACAGGCCTGAAAAGCAGGACTACCAGTTCACATGGAAGGAATTCCGTGAAAAGTATAACGGAGAACTCATCGGCAACCTTGGAAACCTTGTAAACCGTACGCTCCTCTTCGTAAACAAATACTACGAAGGAAAAATTCCGGACGCACCGGTTGATGAAGAAATGTGGGCAAAGATCCGTGAACACGAGGCACACATCACGGAAAACTTTGAGTGGGCAAACCTCAAGGACGCGTTCCACGAAATCTTTGCAATCTCTGACATAGGAAACAAGGCTTTCCAGGACGGAGAACCTTGGAAGACACGCACGGAAGACCCTGAAAGAGCGGCAAAGCTTATCCATAACCTGTGCTACATGATCAAGGACCTTATGATCATGGCACACCCTTTCATGCCTGACTACACGGAAACAATCCTCTCCTACCTCGGAAAGACAATCAACGAGCCAAGATTCAATGAAGAAAAAGTTGAAGGCGGACTTGACTGGTCTAACCTCGGCATAACGGAAGGGCTTACAACAGTTGGCGAAACAGCCATCTACTTCTCACCTCTTGACCAGAAGACGGCTGACGCATTCCGCGCGAAGTTTGCAGGAAGCCAGAAAGACAGAAAGGAAGCTGAAGCCAAGAAGAACCCGAAGAAAGCCAAGAAGGAACCTAAGGCAAAGGAAGAACCGGCACTTGCAGAAGACCAGGCCGCATGGTTCAACAGCAACATTGAGCTGAAGGTTGCAAAGATCATAAAGATTGAAGAGAATCCCCACAGCGACAAGCTTTACGTGGAAACCCTGGACGACGGCAGCGGAACACCGCGAATAATCCAGAGCGGGCTCAGAGAATACCTTAAACCTGAAGAGCTTCTCGGAAAGAACATAGTGCTTGCCTCAAACCTTGCCCCCCGCAAGATGAGAGGAATTGAAAGCCGCGGAATGCTTCTTGCGGCGGACTACAGGAACGCGGAAGGAAAGGACTGCGTTGAACCTCTTGATGTTTCATGGGCGGAACCGGGAACACAGATTGTACTTGAAGGTTCCGACCTTTCATTCAGGAAGCCTGAAGAAATTACAGGGGACGACTTCTTTAAGGTTGCAATCAGAATCGTAAACAGGACGGCACAGATTGCAGGCAGGAACCTTGTATGCAACGGCAGGGCAATCACAACAGTTCATACAGAAAACGGGGAAGTAAACTAAACAAAACGGGGAAAGTAAAAATGAACAGTCAGAGATTTTTGCAGACTGAATTCTGGGCAGAGTTCAAGGGCAGCCACGGATGGAGGCCATATTATTTTGCAGTTTCAGAAAAAGATTTTTCTTTAAAGAAACTTGAAAACTTTGGCGGAGACGGCATGACTTCAGGGGAAGATGAATTTCTTCTTTCAGTGATGGTCCGCCAGTTTTCGCTGGGAATAAAGAAAGTTTCACTTGCATACATTCCCATGGCACCGGAAGGCGATGCACAGAAGCAGAAGGAATATTTTGATTCCATAGCAAAAATTTCTGAAAACCTCAGGAACTTTCTTCCGAAGAACACACTCTTCGTTCGCTTCGACCCTCCGATGGACTTTGATTCAGTTGAAGGAAGAAGCGAATTCGTGAAGACTTCAGCCAAGGTATGCGGGAGTGCACACAAAAGTTTCGTAGACATCCAGCCGCCAGATACAGTTCTTCTGCCCCTTGAAAAAACCGAAGACGAAATTCTTGCGCAGATGAAGAACAAGTGGAGATATAACATACGGCTTGCCGCAAAGAAGGGAGTTGAAGTAAGCAGGCATTATTCCGGTGACGCGGACTTTGAGACTTCGTTTGAAGAATTCTACCGGCTCTTTGAAATTACAAGCAAAAGAGACGGCGTAAGTTTCCACGGAAAAAATTATTACCGGGACCTTCTTTCAAGAAGCGCAAAAAGAGACGGAACAGACAGGCCTCTCATAACACTTTACCTTGCAAAGCACGAGGAAGATTATCTTGCGGGAATCATTACCCTGTTCTGTCCACGGGAAGGAGTTTATCTTTACGGAGCAAGCGGAAATATCAAGAGAAATCTTATGGCAGCCTATCTTCTTCAGTGGACGGCCATACAGGACGCAAAGAAATACGGATGCCCTGTTTACGATTTCTATGGAATGCCTCCTACAGATGATCCTAACCATCCTATGCACGGGCTTTACCTCTTCAAGACAGGCTTCGGCGGAAACATTACGCACAGAGCAGGAAGCTATGATGTTCCTCTCAAACCTTTCATGTATTCGCTCTACTCTGTAGCGGAAAGACTCAGGGCATGGTGGCACAAGAAGCTGATAAAAAAAATCAGCGGAAGATAAAATAAAAAGGGAATGAACAGTAGGCACAAGCAAGCTGAAAATCATTCCCCTTATTTTTTCCTGCAACCGGCCGGAAGCAAAAACCATTACCCGCTTTCCGTTCCAATCGGCCCTGCCCATTTCCACTGCAATCGGGGCTAAGCCGGAATTCCTCATCACGATCAATGTTCCGCCAAAGCAACGGCACCCGGCTTTTATCATCAGCATAAAAAAGATGATACTTCTTTTTGAAATACAATCTAATTTTTTTCTCAGGCAATACTGATTTTATTTATTATGAAATTCCCGTAATATTTTGGAATCGGATGTTCTAACATCCAGTAAATTTTCGCAGCCAGAAAACATCTTATCCATTTTGCTAACCCTGGAAGTAACAAATCTGCTCAAATCTAGGCTTTTTAAGCTGCCGCATCCATAAAACATGGAGCTCATGCCAGTAACCTTGGAAGTATTAAAGTTACTTAGATCAAGACTTGTCAAACTTTTGCATCCAGCAAACATAAAATTCATACCGGTAACCCTGGAAGTATCAAATCTGCTTAAACCAAGGCTTTTTAAACTGCCGCAGCCAAAAAACATGGAGCCCATACCCGTAACACGGGAAGTATCAAAGTTACTTAGGTCAAGACTTGTCAAACGGACGCATCCAGCAAACATAGAATCCATACCAGTAACCACGTAAGTATTAAATCTGCTTAAATCTAGGCTTTTTAAGCTTCTGCAGCCAAAAAACATGGAGCTCATACCGGTAACACGGGAAGTATCAAAGTTACTTAGGTCAAGACTTGTCAAACTGCTGCAGCCGGAGAACATACCATACATATTGGTAACCCTGGAAGTATCAAAGTTACTCAGATCAAGACTTGTCAAACTGCTGAAGTCGCGGAACATAAAACTGCAGTCAGCCGGTGCGCATATTTTTTTACCATGACCGGAAACAAAAACACTCTCGCTAGCGGAATCATAATATACTGTAATATCTCCTGACTCAGAGCCTGACCATGAATCCGTGACTTTACCTTCATATTCATCCTTGGAAAAGACTATACTTTTTACACTGCCGCCAATTCTTTTTTTAAAATCCATGCTAAGGGTTGCATACCCTTCTTCTGCAAGCGGAACATCCGGCAAACCTGTATCTGAATCTCCTACCTCATTTATTTTGTCATAATCATCAGGACTTCCATAATCATCAGGACTTCCCACCACAGAAACCGAACAGCCGGCAAAAGCAAGAACTGCTCCCATAACTAAAGAAAGGAACTTTAACTTTTTCATCATATGCATCCTTTTTTTTAATAATCATTAACAAATATTTCTTAATTATAATGAATGCCAATGTTATGTCAAGACAAAACAGAAGTAAAACAATTGCACCAGTTTTTTAACATCAGCATAAAAAAGATGGTACTTCTTTTCGAAATACCATCTAATTTTTTTCTCAGGCAATATTTATTTTATCTGTCATTATTTTTTTTTTAATTCTGCCAATATTTTAGGATCATCTGTATTAACACTTGATAATTCTTCGCAGCCTCTGAACATACGCTGCATATCAGTAACACAGCAAGTGTCAAAGCTTCTCAAATCAAGACCTGTAAGGCTTACGCAGTACTCAAACATGCCCTGCATATCAGTAACAGCGGAAGTATTAAAGCTGCTCAAATCAACTCCTGTAAGGCTCTTGCAGTCACAAAACATATACTGCATGTCAGTAACACAGCAAGTGTCAAAGCTGGTCAAATCAAGGCCTGTAAGGCTTTCGCAGTATGCAAACATATACTGCATGTCAGTAACACAAGAAGTATTAAAGCTGCTTACATCAAGACTTGTAAGGCTGCTGCAATACTCAAACATACTCTGCATGTCAGTAACAGCGGAAGTATTAAAGCTGCTCAAATCAACACTTGCAAGGTCGCAGCAGTTATAAAACATACGCCGCATGTCAGTAACACAGCAAGTGTCAAGGCCGCTCAAATCAACACTTGTAAGGCGGCTGCAGCCGGAAAACATTTTGGAACAGTCAGCAGGTGCTAACATTCTTTTTCCATGACCGCAAACAAAAACACTTCCGCTTGCGGAATCATAATATACTGTAATATCTCCTGCCTCAGCTCCTTTCCAGGAATCCGTGAAGACACCTGCATATTCTTCTCTGGAAAAAACTATACTCTTTATGCCGCCGCCGACATCCTTTAAAAAATCCTTGCAAAGGGTTGAATACCCTTCTTCTTCAGGCGGAACATCCGGCAAACCTGTACCCGGATCTCCTACTTCATCTTCAGTTATTTTGTCATAATCATCAGGACTTCCCACCACAGAAACCGAACAGCCGGCAAAAGCAAGAACTGTTCCCGTAATCAAAGCCAAGAACTTTATATATTTCATCATGCACTCCATTTATTTCCTGAAAAAAAAATGTTTTATCATTATATCAAATGCCGATGTTATGTCAAGATAAAACAAAAGTGTAAAAAAAAATGCATCCAGTTTTTGAGCCCGGTGAAAAAGTATTGCAGCAAAACTATTGGACGGCCTCGCAAAGTTTTTCATAAACCTTCACCATTGCATAAGTATCAAGTCCGCAGTATCTAAGAAGACGAGTCCTCCACAGCCCAAGCTCATCTTCTTCCATTGACTGCATTCCCAGGAAAGCGTTGCTTGCTTCCCCGCCGTTATGCACTCCTTCAAGATTATGATAATCCAGCGAAGGATCATCAGGATACAGTGCAGGAAGAACATGCTTTATTGAATGTGAACCTTCCATCTCCTTTGTGTAGTAAAACTTCTTTTCAAAGGGGAACATCAGGTCCCTTATGTTTGAATGAATGTTCATGAGATGATCCTTCAAGTCCGGATACAGATTGGCAAGTCCGCTGATGATCATCTTCTCGAACTTCATGTTGTAAGCTGTAACGCACACATCCTTTGGAATATGCCGGCACAAATTTTCTGCAACTTCCCTGCGGGGATCCTTTCCGGGCAGGGCAAGAAATTCAGCGTGACTGAGCTTTGAATCTTTGCTTTCCAGATAATGAAGTGAATACTGGAACACAATCTGCTCGTAAGGTCTGGAGCCTTCATACAAAGGGACAGGAGGATTGAAGGATTCAAAGTCAAGGAAGTACAGCGGATAACTTAATGTGCCTAGAAATTTTTTTATTTCGTTTTTCTCAATCACGGGAGGAAGATTTTTAAGTTCAGTTTCCACCTGCCTTAGCTGATTATCTTTCAGCACGCCGGCCCTGTAAAGGTCCTCAAAAGTATACAGCCTCTGTTCAAGAAGTTTGTCCTTGTCCCTTATTCCTGAAACATCAAAAAGGGTTCCAGTATTTTCAGGCACAAACTTTCTTATGCAGTAAGCGAAGAATCCGCACCGGTCCTTTGATTTCCTGCAGTCACCTTTCAGAATACATTCAGGTTCAGGATTTCTGAGCACAGATTTCATCTCCGCAATATTGGCTTCAACATCCCCGGCCTTTGTCCTTACAGTTTCCGTCACGTCCTTTACGGTAAAAAGTTCATCAAGCTTCAGTTCACCGTGCCGGACATATTTTGTATTCAAGGTCACAAGGCAAGCCTGCCTTACCCGGAGATTATTTTTCGTGAGGACATAATACTTGTAAGCAATGGCATCAAGATAACTGTCCTTCACTTCCCCGGCGGATTTTACTTCATAAACAAAGACTTCACCGTTCCCGGAATTACGGAGAATATCTACGCTGCAAAAATTTCCGTCATATTCAAAGGAAGCTTCCGCAATAACCTTCTCCCCGCCGTCAAGCAGTTCCCTTGTCATTGAAACCATACGGGAAGCATCTTCAGAGAAAGGAATTTCTGTATGGTCACCGAAAAGATTTCTTGCATATTTTCCCACAACAATTGCGCTTTCCGCGGAGGAACGGTTCACGCAGTTTTCATCAAAAAGATCCTTCCTGTATGATTCGAGCCATAATTTTGTTTTACAATGAATTCCCGTACAGTATTCAGATCCAGAAAGTCCCAGATTCATCTCTTCCTCTCAAAACAAATATAAAATGGTGCCGCATTTTTCTGACAAAGAATTCAGCTTACGGGCAGCACGATTATGCTGACCTCCAGGAACTGCAATTTCTGGGGGCCACCTTGTTTCCATTATAATTTTCATGAACAAAGTATTCAAGATTTCAGGCGGACAAAATTTCATGATCTTCTGTTCCTGAAAACTAACCTCCAGGAACTCACCACCAAGACCCTGCAAATTACGGCAAGCAAAATCAGAGAATCTCCACCGGCACGGACACTTGCGTTCACGTTCACACTCAGTGGGGAGGCTGAAAGAAAATTAAGCAGATGAACGGATTTAAATTATTCATCATATATCTTATATACCGAAAACAAATTTCAGGAGTCGTTATATGATTTTTGGTTACATAAGAGTAAGTACGGACAAGCAGACTGTTGAGAATCAGCGCTTTGAGATAAATGAATTCTGCAGAAAGCAGAATCTGGTTGTTGACGGCTGGATTGAAGAAACCATAAGCGGAACAAAAAGTTATGACAAAAGAAAACTTGGACAACTTTTGAACCAAATTCAAAAAGGCGATCTTATTATCTGTGCGGAACTTTCAAGGCTTGGGAGAAATCTTTTTATGATCATGGAAATCCTGAACATCTGTATGCAAAAGGAATGCAGAGTCTGGACTGTAAAAGACAATTACCGGCTTGGCGATGACATACAATCCAAAGTCCTTGCGTTTGCGTTCGGCCTGAGTGCGGAAATAGAAAGGAACCTGATTAGCCAGAGAACTAAGGAGGCGCTGGCAAGAAGAAAAGCGGAAGGTGTTCATTTAGGAAGAATAAAAGGTTCCCACAATTCTTATACAAAATTAACAGGTTATGAAGATATTATTTTAGAACTCATTGCCTTTGGCATTCCAAAAGCTGTTATTGCTAGAAAATTGAATGTGAATGTGGCAACTATTTTCAGATTTTTAAGGGCAAAGAAATGGACGGATGAATGTAATGGCTTTGATATTGTGATTGGTAATCCTCCGTATATAAAGGAATATGAAAATAAAAACGCATTTGATGGATTCAGAGATATAAGTCCATATTACATGGGCAAAATGGATTTGTGGTATGGATTTGTTTGTCATGGTTTAGATTTACTATGTTATAAAGGGCATTTATGCTTTATTGCACAGAACAATTGGACTACAAGTGCTGGCGCAAAATTGTTACGCAAAAAAGTTATTGAAACTGCCAAAATAAAACAACTCCTCGATTTCAACACTTATATGGTCTTTGAAAATGCAAGTATTCAAACAATGATAATGCTTTTCCAAAATAATACTGATAATGACAGTTATAATTTTGATTATCGAATGCTACTTGGTAATGCCGAAAAAAATCATTTAATTCAATTATTGAATAAAAGCGTTAGTGATAAAACTGAATATTTATTACCACTAGTGTCCAAGATAAGATAGGTACTTTTTAAAGTCTGTAATTTGTGATAATATTCAGTAACCACTCAAAACATTATCACATAGAAAATTACAGACATGAACAAGTATAACACA